>CAZENF010000002.1:0-283011 GCA_964513645.1 uncultured Candidatus Saccharibacteria bacterium | reverse complement strand
CGAAGTCTCCTAAAATATTGTCGCAAAACGAACCTGTATGATGTGTTTGTTTTACGGACCACTATCCGAGGCTGTACAGATACCAGCGATTGCAGTTCTTGATACTTCCAATCGAAGTAATCTTTTTGTTTTGAAGATTGTTCGATCTGGATAGCTCCCCTTTCGGAAATATACCCGTCACCGAGTAACGTTCCGGCAAGAATCTCCATCTGCCTATCGGTTACAACCAGGCATTGAGTTTTTCTCGCGGTAAAGAGATAGCACATGATTTCGACTTCCCTCGGGCTTACCTTTTATTTAGGCTTCCCCGATATGAGCTGATTACAGTTATATGTTACCACATAACTAGGCGACTTTAATTCACCTGACGAGCTGACGACAGCCGTGCAGCACCTGCCCAGCACCCTCGAAGGCTTCCTCGGTTTCCCGAAGCGTGCAGCTGGGTACAAACCCTGGTGAGGTTTTTCGCTTTGTGTCGAATTGAACCACATGATCCACTGCTTGTGCGAACTCCCGCCTATTCCTTTGAGTTTTAATCTTGCGATCGTACTTCCCAGGCGGCAGACTTAACGCGTTAGCTTTGCCACTGAAAGGGTCGATGCTCCCAATAGCTGGTCTGCATAGTTTAGGGTGTGGAATACAAGGGTATCTAATCCTTTTTTATGCCCACACTTTCGCAACTGATCGTCAGTAGAGCTCCAGCAAGCTGCCTTCGCTTTTGGTGTTCCGTGCAATATCAATGGATTTCACCCCTACACCGCACGTTCCGCTTGCCTCTAACCCACTCTAGTTTTGCCGTTTCGAATGCGGTTTCACAGTTAGGCCATGAAATTTAACATTCGACTAACAAAACCGACTACTTGCGCTTTACGCCCAGTAACTCCGGATAACGCTTGGGGTCTCTGTATTACCGCTGCTGCTGGCACAGAGTTAGCAACCCCTTATTCTCGTGGTACAATCAAAGTTTTTCCCACGCAAAAGCAGTTTACATCCCAAAGGACTTCTTCCTGCACGCGGCGTCGCTCGATCAGGCTTTCGCCCATTGTCGAATATTCTCGACTGCAGCCACCCGTAGGTGTAAGGACCGTCATATTTGTCCATTATCACTAATGGTATAGACTATGTCTTCATCCAGCACAAATTTTTGGAGTCAATTCAATTGACAAATAAAATCAATAACTTAATAATCAGATAGATACAATTAAAGGGTGGGGATAATGGATTTCTGGCTGATCAATCTTGTTTATCCTATAATTGGCGCACTGATTGGTTTGTTTATTGGCCTTTTAATTATGACACCTTTTCTTGGCAGAAAATACGGATTGTCTGCTAAAGAAAGTTTTTTAGCATTACTTAAAAAGTAATGCTTTTTATTTCCAAAAATTTGTGCTGGCGCTAGCATATTATAGTGGGCCATCGGCTTTCGCTTCATCGCCCACTATCTAATCTTTCGATTAAGTCGTTACGGGGTTAATAAGCTCATAATTTTTCTTGCCTCCGGCACCAGAATTAATACTTCTTAATTCTTTAGCCATTGAGAGTAGTTTTTCAAAATCTTTATCTGAAAGAGAACTTCTGACATTCACTGTCCCTTGTTCAAATATATCAATCATTGCAAGCATCAATTTCGCCTGTTTTTGTTTGATTATTAAATGGGGCAATAAACGTTCTAAAATTCTCTTCAAATCTTTACGCTTTTGAATAACTAATTCGGCAAGATTATGAGTTCGAACATGTCTGACTGATCCTACTTTGCCTAATGTTTCTTGGAAAAGAAACATTAAATTTTTGTGTCTTATGTGTTGAGTAAAATTAATTCTTAATCTTACCCGATATGGAAATCTTCGCCTATCCGGCCGTTTTTCAATAACAGCCACAATAGATCCATCTCCATCTAAGAATCCGGCTAAGTATTGGTCAGACACATTCTTACTATTAACTTCCCACGGCGTTGTCTTCATAGGTGGTATTATACTACACCCCATTATTAATGGTATGAATATTTATCCACATAAAGGTTTCGCCGTTATAAGCTAGATTTTACTCCGACGTTACCGTCGGAGGAGACTACTTGTTAATCTCAGTTCCCTCGTTGGGGGCCGTGCTCTCACACCCCCTACCCGTCATAGCCTTGGTGGGCCGTTACCCCGCCAACAAGCTGATAGGACCTAGGCCGCTCCGGAAGCGATTTGCATCTTTACTTTTACAAGACCATCGGGAATTAGCCTGCCTTTCGGCAAGTTATGCCCGACTTCCGGGTACGTTCCAAGGTATTACTAACTCGTTCGCCGCTGATACTCATCGGTATTGCTACCAATAAATACCCGCTCGACTTGCATGCCTTATCCACGCCGCCAGCGTTCATCCTGAGCCAGGATCAAACTCTCCTAATAAATTCCGAGTTACATTTAAGTAACCTGGAACAGGAATACTGGTTAGCTATATAAAATTGGGAAAGTTCATGTCCGGTTATATTACCCTCCAAAAATGAATTTGGCAATAACACAACCACGATTACCTCCCTATAGAAGCAATCGTGGTTATACTATATCGTTTCGGCTTCGCCTAAGACGAGACAGGCGTGTCTAATTGTATTTGACTAATAAATTAGTCCCAAATTCCCTGCATGTTGTATCTATTATATGCTGGGCAGGTTTTAAAGTCAATATCTATATAAAGACTTAATTAGAACTCTTTTTCTGCCTCATAAATCCTTTGGGCGGCCAGAATATAGGCGGCATTTCTTAGGTCTGTCTTGAATTTATTTTTAACCTTAATCACATCGTTAAAAGCGCTGACCATTTGCTTATCAAGATTATCCAAAACCTTTTTCTTGCTCCATTTCTGGCTATGCATGTTCTGATACCATTCATAATAACTCGTTGCCACTCCGCCGCTGTTGGCCAAAATATCTGGAACAACAATGATATTTTTTTTCTTGAATATTTTATCAGCCTCAGGAGTTGTCGGTCCATTAGCGAGTTCGACAATAAGTTTAGCTCGAACCTTTGAAGCATTGTCTTTAGTCAGCACATTCTCAAGAGCTGCCGGAACCAAAATATCTACTTTGGTGGTTAAAAGTTCTGCGTTAGTAATATTTGAGCTTCCTTTGAATCCATTCAAAGCTCCCTTAGATTTTTTAAACTTTTCTACTTCATAAACATTAAAACCGCTAGGATTGTAGATGCCTCCCCTGCTATCGGACAGAGCAATAATTTTAAATCCAAGGTTTTTAACAGCTTCGGCCATATGGATCGCAACATTTCCAAAACCCTGTATCGCAACAGTTGAGTCTTTATTTATGTTTGCGATATTGTTTTTAAAAATTTCTCGGAGAACAACACCTCCGCCAAAACCAGTAGCTTCTTCCCTGCCTTCAGAACCACCTTTATCCAAAGGTTTTCCGGTAAATGTAGCTTTTGATTTTGAGCTGGTAATTTTTTGATATTCATCTAACATCCAGGTCATTATCTTGCCGTTGGTATTTACGTCCGGCGCAGGGACATCCATTTCAGGACCAATGATGCTATATATTTTTTGAACAAATCCGCGGGAGAGTTTTTCGAGTTCTTTTTCTGAAAGATTTTTAGGATTTAAGACTACGCCCCCCTTGCCGCCTCCGAAAGGGACATTAACCACCGCGTTTTTTATACTCATCCAAAAACTAAGAGCCCTAACTTCATCCAAACTAACCTGCTGGTGGTATCGTATCCCGCCTTTATAAGGACCGCGAACCTTATTGTGCTGGCTTCTGAAGCCGGTGAAAATCCTCTGTTTACCGTTATCCATTAAAACCGGAATACTGACCTCAACATATCTGTCTATATGCAATAACCTATCTATAAAATCAGGGTCAATGCCGGAGATCTTGGCGGCTTCCAATAATTGATACTTAGCCGTTTCAAAAGGATTATTTAACATGTAATAAATTGTCTCACACTCTAATAAAATAACAATTCCTTATTCTCAACAAAATAGACCCATAAGGTCTATTTATTCTTCCGCCACTTATCCCGCCTAAAAGCCCGCCTCGCCATAACCTCAGCGGGGCAAGCGAGGCTCGCTCTGGCGCTTACGCCAGGCGGCAATCTTTTTATGATTGCCGGAGAGAAGTACATCAGGAACTTTAAGTTTCTTTTTGCCCATTATAAAAATTTCCGGACGGGTGTATTGAGGGTACTCTTTTTCAGTAGCATTTTTATCCGAAAAACTTTCATTTCTTATTGATTCCTCTTTTTGAACTACGCCTGGGATTAAGCGTGATACTGCTTCAACTATAACCATCGAGGCAACTTCTCCACCGAACAAAACATAATTGCCGATAGATATTTCTTCATCAGCAACATATTCCGCAACTCTTTCATCTACGCCTTCATATCTTCCGCATATAAAAATCAGCTGTTCGTATTTTGCCAATCTTCGGGCGTCTTTTTGAGTAAATGTTTTGCCTTTGGCAGAAAGAAGAATAACTCTTGATTTATTCTTTTTCAAAGTTTTAACCGCTTTAAAAATTGGATCTGGTTTAAGAACCATGCCCACTCCCCCGCCATAAGGCCTATCATCTACGGTTCTATGCTTATCATTCGTCCATTTTCTTAAATTATGAGTTTTAATCGTTATAATTTTTTTCTTCTGCGCCCGTGCCAAAAGAGACTCATTTAAGAATCCGGAAAAAATATTTGGAAAAATGGTTATGGTGTCGATTTTCATAAAAAATCCCGCGTAGCGGGATATGAGGTTAGAACTCAATAGACACTGAACAATTCGGACATGTTAATGTAAACACATTAGGACCAAAAGCTGATTTATAATAAAATTTTACACTATCACAATCTTTCAGCTCAAGCTTAGCAGTAAAATTACATTTACTACAGCTTATTGTCTTGCCTATCCAAGGATACCTTTTACCCTTTTTAATAATTCTCATTAGACATCCTAACTTATCAAATAACAACCATACCACAAAAATAAAAGCGGCGCAAGGGTTTTGAAGTTCGAAGCGGTAACATTGATTTTCATAATTTATAAAAAAGACCGCGGCGCGGTCAGTAGGGATTTTCAAAAAATGGAAACTTTTTCCTACAGTGCCAGGAAAATACGAACATCATTGTCAGTAAAAACAATGTCGCTAAAAACATTAGAAAATCCATCGCATATCCAGGGTCTTTGATTATAACGCCACAGATTGAGGCAAGAGAAATTAGAAACGTTCCGCTAAACATTATAGCCAATAGTATTACGAGGCCAACCCAGAAATATATTCTACCTAATCTTTTTCGTTCACGGAGGGCTTTATTAAGATCTATGCCCAAGATTTCAATATCTTTACCACAATATCCACAATACTTATTAATCGGGGTGAATCTACCGCAACCACATTTGACTCTGGGAGGATACACGAAAGTCTCCTTTACAAAGTTCTATTAAAAACTATAGCACAAAGCACAAATGGCGCAAGAAAATTGAAACATAGAACCCCGCATATGCGGGGCTAAAATTTTAATTGATAAATCTGCTTGAAATCAGAGCGTTATCCGGGTCATTAAAAATCAATAACTGAGGAGACTCGGCCAAAAAATCCAAATCATCATAGCGTACAAGTATGGATTGTTTGCCGCTTAAATTAAAATAACCCGTTAGTTCTCCGCCTTCATTGACCAAAAAAAGTAATTCATCCACCGAAATCCTGAACGGTCGCCATGCCAATTTAGAATTCTTCTGTTCTCTGGCTTTTTTCAAAAGTTCGGCCAGGCAATCCTCATCCATACTTATGTTTTGTTCAAAAAAACTATCCATACTCTAACATAAAAAACATATTTATCAATTTAAAAACCCCGAATTCCCAGGCGTTGCATTACAAGGGAATCGAGGTCAGGAGAGCAAACCCTCATAAAACTAAGGGCGACCGGTAATTCTCCCGTTCCGGTCTTTGGTATGGTTGCGGCGGTTCAGGCAATTGGCCTGACTCACCAGAGCTGCTGGAGAACTGACCAGCCAGATTATAATATCCCAAAAATCAAGACATTGCAAGGAAAACTAAAATCCGACCTTTCGGTCGGATTTTAGAGTTTTATTTACATATCCAGATCACCCATAACGTCTTCGACGTTTCGGGTGGCGCCTTTGGCTGGACCACGTCCGCCTTCCGGCTCCTCGATCTTGAGGTTGACTCTGGCATTGTTTCGCATTCCTACGATACGAGCCAAAGTCCTGATTGCCTTAGCTGTCGAGCCTGATCGGCCGATCAGTAGACCCATATCTGCCGGGTCTACTTTGACCAACAACAGGACACCGAGCTCATCAACCGTCCTGGTAACCTTAACGGCGTTAGGATTATTGACGATCTCTTTGATTATCATCTCTACAAAATCTCGATCTCTGTCTTGTGACTTTGTCATTAATACTGAATACGCGTGGCGGGCTTAGCTATTCGCATATGACGAGGCGAAGATTCACATCAGGAACTTCGCGGGAATCGCCTGCGCATTCGCATAGAGCTTTGCTCACGCTATTTGTACACTACAATTCGACCAGCCCCGCCGTCTTTTCAGCAAGGGTTTATGGTTAATATATTATCAAAAAAATGATTAAATGTCAACCAATCAATCAAAAGACCTGAGTTTGTGAACATATAGCTTGAGCTAGTTAAAATCTCCTAGAGAATGGGCTAGTATGCTCCACTGGCTGACCAAGTGGGATCAGCGGCCTCTACCGATGAAGTTGTTCCCAAAAACCCATTGTAACCATTACCAGAAGAATCGGTTAAGGTTTGACCACTGCCTTCATCTAAATGATAGAGGGCAATTGTATTTGCGTCAGTTGAAAAATTTCCCGATTGAGGAGAAAAATTACTTACGTAACGAGCATTGCTGCTGATTCTAACTTCATCTACATAACCGGGGAAGAATTCTGTTACAGCATCACCCGCATTCCCAAGCCCTAAAGCGCCTGTACTGCTCGTTGGAGCCGTGGTATTGGTTGATGTTGAAACTAAAATACCGTCAATGAATATTCTTGTCGTATTAGAGCTATCTCTGGTAACAGCCATATGGTGCCAGACATTTAAATTAGCCGCTATACCGCTACACTGGAAAAACCAACCTCCTCCAACCTTAGTATAGGCAAAGGCGAATTGGTCGCTAGGTGCACTACCACAATCCGTATTGCCTCCGTCAACATATAGCCCGAAATTTTCCTGTCCATATCCATTGGACGCATTACTCAAAAATGTTTCGTATCTGCCGGTATCAGAAGTTCTTTTAATCCAGCCCTCGGCAGTAAAGACAGTTATATATGGCAAGGTTGTAAATCTAGCTCTAGAATTCGAACCATTAAATAACAAGCTGCTAAGTGATTTAGGGCCTGGTATTGGAGTTGGAGTTGAGATTGGCGTAGAAGTCGGCGTAGGTGTAGGTGTTGGGGTTGGGGTTGGGGTTGGGGTTGGGGTTGGGGTGGGGGTGGGAGTAGGCGTAGGAGTCGATGTAGGTGTTGGAGTGGGAGTGGGATTGTACGATGACACTATTTGGCCATAATAAAGAGTCGTATTTGAATATGATCCATTTATTGCATCAGGAAATACAAATTCAATAATATTTGGTCTATTCCAACCAACCACAGACCATTTTACTGAAGGACTAGAGTCAAAACTATCTGTACCCTTATGAGCTAAGAAAATTTGCGGACTAGCCCATGTTCCATCTAAATTTTTCTTGCTATAACACATATCATTACTATTAGTACATGGGCCGCTATTTAATGGATAGCCGTGGCCAAGAATATACATTTCTCCGTTTGAGTTAACGGCCAGAGCCGGATCATGCGTATAAGAACCTATATACTGATCTGCCCAGCCACTCCCGTTATTTGTAACATAGTGGATTCTGCCATAATCAGTTGGGGAAACTGTTCTCCAATCTTCAATATAGGTTAAGTGTTTAACCCCATCACCGGTAATTAACATCGAGGGACCTTGGTCAATATTAGTTCCAAAACTGGAGCTAGTCCAAGCCGGAGAAGCGTTGACCTTGACTGCCGAGGTCCAAGTTGCGCCATTCAAGGTTCTGGTCCAAATATTGCCATTTCCGCTCGTACCAGAAACCCAAGCCACAGTCACTGAACCATCAAGGGGTGATACAGCTAATGAAGGATGGTTATTATTAGTGCTTTCAGCGCCATCAAGTTGTACTGGTCCACCAATCAAATTTAAAGTATCGGCTATCGAATCATAAGTGTAAGAACGATAAGTAATGTGGTTACCGGAAGACCAGTAAGCCACATGTAGCTTTCCAGAATTGTCGAACATAGCCGATACACCCGAAGTACCTACTTCTGAATTAGCAGTCGGTATGCCAGTATCTAATGTTTTGGCTGACCGAAAAAGATTGGTCGTAATATCAAATGGCCTATCTCTTAAAATACCGTCTGTAGAATTAGTAATGACGTGAATAAAATTACCGCCACTATAAGCCACTTCAACCGAAATAATTACCGCCGAATCAGTAACATGCGTAGATCCGGAAAAGTCAATTGGTGATGAGGGTAGTCCTGGGGTTGTTATCCAATATCCATTCAGGGTATTAGAATAATCACCTGAATAACCAAATATATAAAGCCTATCATCGTTTGTTCTTACTATTTGATGAGGAATTACATCTGAACCTCCAACACCAGTAGCAAAAGATAGGTTACTAGGAGAGGGTGTAGGCGTTGGAGCGGGTGTTGAGGTCGGTATCGGTGTCTGAGTTGGAGTCGGGATAGGAGTCGGCGTTGGCGTAGGAGTGGGTATTGGAGTAGGCGTTGGTGTTGAAATCGGTGTCGGAATTGGAGTTGGATTAGAGTCAGCTGAGGTATAAGTAATAATAAGTTTAGGAGCATTGGCAGAAGAACCATTAAAACTTCTAACGAACTTTCTACTATAAGCACTCCCGGTTCCTTTAAATATTATTGAGATGCTGTTACCGAACTGCCAATCAGGTCTATTTACAACTTCTTGTATGATTTTAGAAATATCGTCCAATGAGTACCATGCATTTGCCGACCAATTTACATTTGATGAATGTGTAACTTTATTTGCGGTAAGAGTTCTTTGCGACGGTCGAGAATTAGTTCCAAAAGCTGGACTGTTGCCTGACTGATCAGCAGCCATACTCATTGAAATTGAAATCCATTGATTAGTCGACGAATAAACGTCAATATGCGAGTTATTAATAGTTGCCCCTTGAGGGATGGTCAAATTATTAAATCTTAAGCCGGTATAACTGGCCGTGGTAGATTTTCCTGTTCCTAACCAAACAGTGCTATCAGTTGAATTAAGAGTGCTGTCCTCATTGACATCATCAATTGAACTATTGACCTGCGAAACTATCATTGTCGATGTAACAGCTAAAGCATTATTTGAATTGTTCGTGTTATTGAATATAAAACCTGAAATTGCACAAAAAAACAGTGCAAAAAATACTACTGAGGCGTAAAATATTTGTTTTTTTTCTGATCGTGACATAAAAAAAATTACAATTTAAATCCATCTCCAATAAAAACATTTAGGTCTAATTAAGAGAGTGTAGGGACTAAATAGATAATTTATTAAGAATAAGCCTGACTGTTACAGTATAAATTTTATTGGTACAAATTACAAATACCTATCGCTCATATTTGTCTCAATTTAACAAAATCCATAAATTCACTTAATAAATCTGGGACAATTTAGCAAATAAAAAATCCTCAAAATGGGATAATATTGACATATTTTGAGGATTTCTTATTAACTATTAATAATGTTTATTAATGATATTGTAGATATCGGTCATCTTAACATCGTGTCCATTATTAAAATTTGTCTTATAGCACCAGGTTCATTATCCTATCTATGACATAAACCACTTTTTTAATTTCTCCGCCAAGATATTTTTTTACATTCTCACTTGCTATAGCCAACCTCTTGGCTTCTTCCTCTGATAAACCTTTTGAAACTTCGAGAGTATCTCTGACCCGGCCGTTAACCTGAATTACCAATTTTATCTTTTCTTCGGCCAGTAATTTTTCATCGTATTTAGGCCACTCCGCAAGATGAATTGAGGTTTTATTTTTTAATACCGTCTGCCAAAGCTCCTCGGCTAAATGCGGAGCATATGGGGCTAACATTAATAAGAATTTTTCAAAAAATTCAGATGGTAAAAGTTCTCCCTTGAAATCTGAGTTGCCTGACCAAGATTCAAACCTATTTAGTAAACTCATAAGCTCACTCACCCCTGTGTTAAAGTGTAATTGATCTATATCTCCATTAACTTTTTTTATCGTTCTATGCAATGCTTGTTCTTGGTTTTTGGCAGCAAATTTTATATTTTCATACTTACTCTTTTGTTTCGGGAAAATAAGTCTACCGGATAGATTCCAAACCCGGTTTAAGAATCTATAAACCCCGCTTATACCGCCCGGACTCCAAGGTCCACCCTGTTCGTATGGCCCCATAAAAGCCAGGTACATCCTGACTGCATCCGCGCCGTATTTTTTTACTTCGATGTCAGGGTCTACCACATTGCCACGGGATTTGGACATTTTTTGATTATCCGGTCCGAGAATTATTCCCCTGTTGCGCCGGCCAAGGAACGGCTCGGCAAAATCAAGATAACCGAGAGAGTGAAGGGCTCTGGCAAAAAATCTTGAGTAGAGAAGGTGCATGGTTGTATGCTCCGCCCCACCCAAATACATCGGTACCGGCAACCAATTGGCCATTTTTTCTTTTGAAGCAAATTCTTTTTCATTTTTGGGGTCGGTGTAACGCATGAAATACCAGGACGAATCGACGAAAGTATCCATCGTATCTGTCTCACGTTCAGCATCACCGCCACAATTCGGACATTTTACCTTGAGCCATTTGGTTGCTTTAGCTAAAGGCGAACGGCCGTCGTCGGCAGGTTTAAAATCTTTTAATGGCGGAAGTTTAATAGGCAGTTCTTTTTCCGGAACCGGCTGATAACCCTGCCCGCCGGGCAGGCGGGCGCACTCCTTACAATAAACCATCGGTATCGGCACACCCCAATACCTCTGGCGGGATAAAATCCAGTCATGTAGACGATAAGTCGTTTCGGCCTTGCCCATATTCTTGGCCTCAAGCATTTTTATAACTTCATTAGCATCTTTAAGCGAAGCATCGCTGAATGGTAAATTAAATTTCTTAGCAAACTCCCCATCTCTTTCATCATGTGCCGGTACTCCCATTATTGCTCCTGTACCATACCCACCCAGAACATAATCCGCTATCCAAACAGGAATTTCCTTGTTGGTAGCTGGGTTGATTGCAAAGATCTCTGAATCAACTCCTGTCTTAACTTTTTCCTCCTGGCGTTCAAGTTCTCTTTTGCCCAGGGATGCTTTTATATATTTTTTAACCTCATCTCCGGCCTGCCATCCTACATCGAGCCATTTCCGGGCAAGCTCGGGAGAAATAACAAGGAAAGTGGCGCCGAATATCGTATCTGGCCTTGTAGTAAAAACCTCAACTGAATGTTTACCGTCTTTTTGTCCGGGAATATTTTCTAAATTAAATTTTATCCTCGCTCCTTTTGACCTGCCTATCCAGTTTATCTGGCCGAGTTTTGCGGTTTCCTGCCAGTCGAGGTCTTTCAAACCATCGACAAGCTCACTGGCAAAATGCGTTATCTTGAACATCCACTGGGTCAGTTCTTTTTGAACAACTTCTGTTCCGTCCCTCTCGCACTTACCGTCCACAACTTGCTCGTTGGCCAGAACGGTTTTATCTTTCGGACACCAGTTAACTTTAGTCGACGCCCGGTAAGCAAGGCCTTTTTTATAGAATTCGAGGAACATCCATTGGGTCCATTTATAATACTCGAGGTCGATGGTTTTAACTTCCCGCGACCAATCAAATGTCGCGCCCATAGACTTGAGCTGCTTGGTCATATAAGCAATGTTCTTGCGAGTCCAAATTTCAGGATGAATGTTGTTTTTGATAGCGGCGTTCTCGGCTGGCAGACCGAAAGCATCAAAACCGGTCGGATAGAGAACATTGTAGCCGTTCATCCTCAGGTAGCGGGCTTTGATATCCGGCAAGGCAAAAGCATACCAATGGCCTATATGAAGATTACCCGACGGATAAGAAAACTCGGTCAGGAGCATGTAATTTTTCTTGCCGGAAAATTTATCTTTAGTATTATAAAATTTCTTGGTTTCCCAGTATTTCTGCCACTTTTTTTCTATTTTGGAAGGATTATATTTCGACATTAAATAGATTTTGACAGTTTTTTTTTGTAATTTCAATGACTTTTTCAAATGATTCCTTTTTTAATTCAGCTATTTTTTTAGCTACTTCTATAACATAGGTAGGCTCGTTTCGCTGGCCACGATAAGGTTCGGGTGTCAGATATGGTGCATCAGTTTCGAGAAGTATCTGTTCAAGCGGCGCATATTTAACGACTTCATCGTATTGTCTGGCAAAAGTTATAATACCATTAAAACCCAGGTATATTCCCTTGTTCAGATATTCTCTGGCGTCACCGAGGTTACCGGTAAAAGAATGGGAAACACCCTTGATATTCTTAGGCAAAATTTCCAAAGCGTCTTTATGAACTCTGCCTGAACTGCCTTTAGGGCTGTCACGAAAATGCAAAACCATGGGTTTATTTTCGTGAAGAGCCAGATGCACAAATTGTTCTAAAACTTCTTTTTGTTTTTTCTGCTTCTCCGGTTCAGGTGTCCGGTAATAATCCAACCCAACTTCGCCCACCGCAACAATTTTTTTATCACGCAAGAGATTATGATATATCATAATCTCAAAGTTATCCGGAATATCGTTGGGATGAAGCCCAACCGTCCCCCACATATTGTCGTGCTTCTGGGCCAATTCTATCCCCTGCCTTGAGGATTCGAGATCAGTCCCGACGCAAATCATAAAAACTCCGGCATCTTTTGTCCGTTTGAGCATCTCTTCGCGGTCTTTTTCGTATTGGTGCGCTTGGGGATGGCAATGAGAATCGAAAATTGATAATTTCATATTTTAGTGATATAAATCCTCTAATAGTTCTTTGAGGTATAACATGTATCATATCCTCTACGGATATCTTATCATCTCCGGAATAGCATTCGTAATTATTCTATTAATTAATCTTGGTTTTTTTGTAAGATACCTACCCAAACACGTAGACGATTCTGAAAATGAATTTGGTTCTAAAGACAGCCTTGAAGTTTGTGTGTACGTAGTACTTCATTCTCTGGCCACATTTCTTACGTACCTGGTCCATTGCGCCCTTAGAGCCTTACAGTGGCCCTACTTACTCGGCAAAACGGCATACATCGCCGGCAAGAAAGATACGTCCGAACCGCAGGAATAACCTGCGGTTTTATTTTATCAAAAGTTGTGATATCTTTGAAAACAGTTAATTTTAAAAAATGACTTAAAAGTGTTCTATCTTTATATTCTGCTCGGTATTTATGGCCTTGGGTTCTTGTTTACTTTATGTGGAGCTATGTATTCCTTGAGTTATGCTCTCACTGAATTTGGTCTGATTAGGGTTGTTAAACTTATCCATGTCTTTACGCTTAATGTCCTGAAAATATCGCTTGGCTGGCCCATTTTCCTTTTCAAAGACAGTAGCTACCGCGAAGAAGTTGTTGAATGCGGAAGAATTATGATACCGTTCGGATATCTTATGGCCATGATGATGACCGGTATTTATCCTAAGGCATGGTTGTGGTTTATTGGAGGTATTATCACCTGGAAATTACTTGAGCATTACCACCAAAAATCTCTTCCTAAACTAACCCAGACGCGGGAATAAACCCCCGCTTTTTTGTACTCTGAATTTATAATTATCAAGAGAGCTTGCCCTTCTGTCAGCACCCATCATATTGAATATCTTACCAGCTGTTTCGGGCATAAACGGAACGAGCATCCAGCTTACATTATATATGGTGTAGAAGAGATTGGTCATAATATTGATGAATTCGGCTTCCCGCCCTTGGCGAGGCTCGCTCACAACAGCATTATGTTTAACCACTGACCAAGGCGCTTTTTCGTCCATATATTTATCCGCGTAGCCGATAAGTTCCCAGACCTTAACCAAGGATTCGTGAAGGGCAAAACTATCAAGATTTTTAATATATTCCTTGAAAATTTCCGCAGTTCTACCTACAACAACTTTGTCCAGATTGTTGTCTTTATAAATTAATTCTCCGGCAAGCTTTGAATCAACCAAGGTCACGACTCTTTGAACCAGATTGCCCAAGCCGTTGGCCAGATCGCCGTTATACCTTTCTTCAAGTTTTTTATAAGAAAAATCTCCGTCTTCACCGGAAGGTATCTCACGGAGGAGGAAATAGCGGGTTACTTCTGGGCCGTATGTTTTGACCAATTCGACAGGATCAACAACATTGCCTATCGATTTCGACATCTTCTCGCCGTCAACGGTTATAAATCCGTGGACATATATTGCTTTTGGCAATTCAAGTCCGGCCGACATCAACATCGCCGGCCAATAAATTGCATGGAAGCGGACAATATCTTTACCGACCAGGTGGACATCAGCCGGCCAGAATTTTTTAAATTTTTCGTCGTCTGAAGTATAACCAAGAGCCGAAATATAATTTGTCAGTGCATCCGTCCAGACATACATCGTCTGCGAATCATCCCCGGGCACCGGTATCCCCCACTTAAGCTGGGCGGATGGTCTTGAAAAACTGACATCTTCGGCATCATCAAGCAAATTTAGAATTTCATTCTTCCTCGCTTCGGGCACAATAGCCAGTTGGCCTGATTCTATTTTGTCCTTTATATCTTTTTTGTATTTAGTGAGCTTAAAGAACCAGTTTTCTTCTTTTATTTTTTCGGGCTCCGTCTTATGAATCGGGCACATTCCTCCAATAAGTTCGGATTTTTTTATAAAAGCTTCGTGTCCGACACAGTAAAGCCCTTCGTAAGCTTTTTTATAAACATCTCCGCTCTCGGCTAGCTTCCGCCATAGTTTCTCGGCAGCGGGCCAGTGCCGTAACCGGTCGCTTGTCCGGATAAAATCATCATTTGAAATATTGAGTAATTTATCAAGCTCAACGAACTTGGCCGATATCTCATCGACAAACTCCTTCTCATTTTTTTGATGTTTTGCCGCTGAACGCGCGATCTTGGTTCCATGCTCATCCGTTCCAGTCAGAAAAAAAGTTTCATCTTCCCGTAAACGATGGTAACGGGCCAGAACATCCGCCTGGATGAACTCTAAAGCATGGCCGAGGTGTGGCGGAGCATTGGTGTAAGCAATTGCGGTTGTGATATAAAATTTATTCTTCATTTGAGTTCTTATCTTTTTCTATCGGACCGACAACTACTACAAACTCGCCCAAAAGGTCATCCTTGTGGCTATTTAATTTTATCATTATTTGGTCAGCCGTGCCTCGATAGATGGTCTCGAACTGTTTGGTCAGCTCCCGGGAGACCATCACCGGACGTTCCCCTATTTTCGCCATATCTTTTAATTCCTTGACGGCTTTGGCTATTCTATACTTAGACTCATAAAAAACAACCGTGTCCTGGGTAGCGCCCAGTCTCTGAAAAAATGTCTGCCGGCCTTTTTTGTGAGGTGGAAAACCGAGGTAAACAAATTTGTCCGTCGGAAATCCGCTGATACTTAAAGCCGAAACTGCTGCGTTCGCCCCAGGAATAGGAACGATTCTAACCTCCGGTAGAGCTTCGAGTACTTTGGCGACAAGATAATTTCCAGGATCATTAATGCCAGGAGTTCCGGCATCAGTGACTAAAGCTAAAACCTTGCCCCCTTTCAAAAGATCGATTATCTGTTCGATTTTTTGGAAACCGCTGTGCTGATGATAACTTATTGTTTTAACTTCAATGTTATATTTATCAAGCAGAATCTTGGTCACTCTGGTATCTTCAGCCAAAATAAAATCAGCGCTTCTCAAAACGCTGATGGCCCGCAAGGTAATATCTTCTAAATTTCCGATTGGGGTTGCTACGATATATAACATTCTACGTTACAGAGGCCTCCGCCGTGTCCAAGACGTGCTTAGCTTCTTCTTTATGTTTTGCGATATCTTCGAGCATCTCAACTATCACCGTTGCCACCGGTACCGACAAAAGCATGCCGGTGATACCAGATAATTGCTGACCGATAAGTAAAGCCATAATAACTACGACCGGGTTGAGGCCAGTTGTTTTACCAAGCACGATCGGTACCAGAACATGACTCTCGGTCTGTTGAACCGCTAAGTAAAAAAGGATGACCCAAAGACCAAGCTGCGGACTCTGAATGAAGGCCAGGATAACTCCAGGGATAGCAAATAATACCGGCCCGACAATCGGCACAATCTCAAGCGCTATCGCCAGTAAACCGAGAAGCAAGGCAAACTTTATTCCGATGAGAGACAAGCCGATATATGTAGTTAGACCGACTATCATCGCAAGCAGCATCTGACCCTGTAGCCACCGGCCGACTTTTGACTCTGAACGTCTCCAGATGTCCATCACATAGGCCTCGTAATGTTCAGGCACGACGGATTCAATAAAACTTTCAACTCCTCTTTTCATCACGGACAGGTAAAAAGATATGATTATGACCGCGATGAATGACATGATTCCGCCGAAAACATTAACGATAATATCAAAGACCGACTGGGACGACTGTTGAAGATAGACCGAGAAGCTATCAAGAATATTCTGGATCTCGCTGACAAAATCAAAATACTTTGATGTACCCTGCTGGACCGTGTCGAGTGAATTTGAAAGTCGTTGGACAACTTTAGGCAACGAGGCCGACAGCTGGGCGATATCGTTTGAGATATAAGGAATGACGAGGGTTAGTACATAAACTATCAGACCAAAGACAGTTAAGTATAATATTAAAACACCTAAGAGGCGCGGGAATCCCTTGCCTTCAAGCCAGTCCGCGAAAGGACTGATGGCCGAAGCGATGATTATCGCAAAAAGAAAGATTATAATGACGTCTTTCAGGACATAGAGAAATACGAAAAAGAGCACGAGCAAAATACCTTTGAGCAAGGTCGAAGTGGTTACCTGGACGTGAACATGTTCTTTATACTCCATTTATAACTTAAGAATTTGCTTGAACGGTTCGTCTTCTTTGAAAGGCCCTATCAGACTGAGATTGAGCTTTTTATTGTCGAAAGTGTCTTTGGCCACCGCCGAAACATCATCGAGGGTTACACTCTTTATTTTACCGAGTTCTTCCTCCGGGGTCAAAACCTTGTTTTCGAACAAAATCGGCCAGGCATATGACTGGGCAATGGTCATCGAGTTCTCAAGAGATATGGCCATACTGCCTTCGATTTGGTCTTTGGCGTGCTGAAGCTCCTCCGAAGTGATGCCTTTTTCTTTAATTTTATAAAACTCTTCCATTATTACTTTGATCGCTTCCATTGTTTTGTCATTATTAACCCCGGCCGAAGCGGCAAAAACACCAGTGTCGGTATTATTCTCCGAATCGGCACCGACGTAATAAGCCAGGCCTCTTTTGTCCCTGACCTCCTGGAACAAACGCGAACTCATTCCGCCGCCAAGAACCAAAGCCAATACACTCGCGGCATATTTTTGTTTATGAAACATATCGTAACCCCGGAAACCCAAAACAAAATGAGTCTGGTCGGTTTTTTTGTAATGTATCAGGGCTTGCGGTGATGATTGTTCTTCTTTTACCGCAAGTTTTGATATTTTCTTCGCTTGGCGGATATTTTTAAAATATTCCTCGGTTGTTTTTTTGACCTGTTCAGCATCGATATTCCCGGCCACCGCAACAATAGTATTGGATGAAATATAATGAGTATTGAAATAATCAACGAACTGCTTCTGTTTAAGCGAAGTTATAATTTCTTTTTCTCCGGCAATGTCCCAGCCAGCCGGCTGGTCGCCATACAACAGTCTTTCAAAAAGTTCTCCAACATAACGTTGCGGCAGGTCGCGGTACATATTTATCTCTTCGATTATTACCCCTCTTTCGACGTCGATATCTTCGGCCGCCAAACGGGAGTTCAAAAAAATATCAAAAACAACATCGGTTATTTTATCGAGCTTTGAAGCACTGGCCTTGGCATAGTAGCCAGTATATTCCTTGCCGGTGAAGGCATTGAAATTTGCTCCTATTCCCTCGAGCTCTCTGGCGATTTGAAGCTTGTCCGGCCGTTTAGCCGTACCCTTGAACATCATGTGTTCGAGGAAGTGGGAGATGCCGTTTATCTCTTTAGTCTCATATTTGGAACCGGTTCCGACCAAGACAAAAGCCGTCGCGGTTTTGGTTGCCGGCATCGGCACCACGACTAAACGCAGCCCTGAATCAAAAGTGTGAAAATGGTGTTTTAATGAATCTTTATCCATAGTGCCGGTGAGTAGAATCGAACTACTATCTAGGGCTTATGAGTCCCTCGTTCTAACCATTGAACTACACCGGCAAGGAGATGCAAAAGCACTAAATATTACTTATTATTTTATCATAATACAAAGTTTATTCAAGATAATATATAAATAAAAACGGTCCGGATCATCGGACCGCTGTATTATTTAGGAAAGTGCCTCTTCTGGGAGGATTAGGAATTTCCCCTTTTCGGACAAGTATCTGCTGAATATCATTAAATCTTCTTCTCAATTCATTCGCATTAACTCTGCGACTATAAACCACCCTGAAAATACGTCCACATAATTTCTTTCCGGTCGCATATTGGACCTTAACGCTTTCTTCGGTAGGATTCATCTGACCGCAGAAAAAAACGCCATTACTAACGTGAGAGATCAGGTCAGAACCGCAAAATGGACAGAACTTAACAGATCTTTTCTTAGCTGTACAGCTCACGAATCTTCTCCGATTTTTAGTAAACTTGGCAAGATAATAACACTAATTTTGCCTTTAGTAAAGGGTGTGGATCAATGGGTAATATCGGGCAAGAGTTACCACACTTTTTCCATAAGACCAAACACATATTCGGCAATGGCCATTGATGCACTCAAACCTGGCGATTCTATTCCTATAAGGTTTATTAGAAGAGGTTCTTCTCTGTCGACATTTATCACGAAATCGTCTTCCTCTCCTCCCACCCGGAGCTTAGGCCTAATACCGGCGTAGGACTGTATCAAATTATCCTCCTGTATATCCGGGAAAAATTTGTTCACTGCCTTTAGAAAAACTTCCTTTGGCAGACGGTTGTTGTAATCTTTTTTTGAACTGGCTAACAACGCGCTCGGCCCGGCCAAAACTTTACCGTCCATCAGTGGTCTTAAATGAATTCCTTTTCCAGGAGAATTCTTAGAAACGGCCGGATAAACGAGAGTCCGGATATAATCATCCGGAAGACCGACTATCTGAAAATACTCACCTCTCCAGGGATATATCTTGTAACCGGCGACTCCGGCCATTGAAGATATCTCATCGGCATAAAGACCGGCTGAATTTATCAGGCAGTCAAAACTGAATTCATCCTCCCCGGCTCTGACGATATAGGCATTTTTGGTTAGCCGAATATCGCTGACGGAGTGATTGAAGTAAAACTTAACTCCATGTGAAATGGCGTCCCGGTAAAACGACCTACACACCGCAACAGAATCGATGACAGATACCTGAGGTATAAATATCCCGCCCAAAGCACTTATATTCGGTTCAATTTTCTTAATTGCCAAAGGTCCGACAAATTTAAAACTTATCCCCTGCTTCCGACCTCTTCTTATCATATGAACAAGATCAGGCAAATCATGAATAAGATTATTGGCCAATTCACTCCGTGAGATGGCAATTAGCATTCCACAATTTGAATAACTTTTTTTCGGAAGATTCTGTTCAACGTATTCTTGCATCAGTCGATTTCCACGGAAAGCGAGCTCGGCTTTCAAGGAACCTGGATTTTGGTGAAATCCCGAATGATTTACGCCGCTGTTAAACCGGCTTGTCCCCATACAGACGCCCGGTTCTTTTTCAATGACTGTTATCTTTGAGCCATCTTTAAGACTAAGGGCTAGATATCTTGCAATAGCCGTACCTATTATGCCAGCTCCGATTATACCTATATTTCTTTGTGGCAATTGAGTTATCCTTTTAATGTCCTGCTGACAGGATAGTTTCTTGTAATTTATTGTCAATAAAAAGCCGACGATTGGTCGGCACAAATTATTTTCTTACTTCTTTGTATCTATTCAGTCGGTCCAAGCATTCCCTGCAATCACCCAGGTGTTTTTGGATAAATTCATTGAGAGCACCTTCGTCTTTTTCTCCATCATCTACAAAAGCAACCAACTGTCTGGCAGTTATACACATTTTGGTCGGTCCAACAGGCACGTCAAAAGGGTCTTTATCCCCACCCAGCATTTTATCTAATTTTTCCCAAAACTTCATATTCTCGATCATGCGGTTCCCCGTATTAAACCAAGAACTAATAAACAAAATACACCTAATAGGTGTATTGATCAAGGAATAAATCCGTTCAGCGGCAAATCCATTTCATTGCCATTGAATCAGGTCCGGTAGTATCAGGCCAGCTGAAGCATTTCGACGGTTTTGTGGTCATCAGAGAATACAGGAGAAAAGAGACGAGAATACTCATAATCACGGAAAATGCTAAGCGTTGAAGCATCTTGGTCTCCGGATAAGGAACTGAGGAGAAAATAGCATTTAAGGTTAGGGTTGTAAAATGAAGTGGGTAGATAAAATCAAAAAGAGGCCATCGCCGCTTTAGAGTTCCGAGATTATATTCCAGTTGCCAGTATTATAGTCCAAATTCTGGGACCAAAAATATAAATAGTGGTGGCAAATAAATGGGAGCTTGAGATTGTTGTTCAGATAATTAAGCAACCAAGCGATCGGGTAGAGAGATTTTTGAAGCCGTCTGGTCCACTTATAGAATTTGCTCCAACACTTTAGGTCGGCTGCTAACTGGTTCTGCGCTTTTCTAAAAAACTCATTGCAAACAGAATCGGGCTGATACCAAAAAAGATATTCATTATGTCCGTCGTCTTCGTACATCCGCAAAGCTACTTCAACAACCCTCGTTCCAATAAACTTTACGACAAACTTTCTCTCGCGATTTTCGGCTTTTAAATGATTATCAGCTATTCTATCCAGAAATTCTCGTATCAACTTGAAGAGCATCATCTACCTACTTCTTTTAATGAGCAAGAAAACAATATAACTAATTTTTTGTTTTGTCAATAGTAATAAAGGAGATGATACGGGGGTATTCTAATAGGCGAATATGCGGCTTTATCTAGGAGTTTGTGGAAGTTGCTGGATTGTTTCCTGTTTGTTGCAGAAGTATGTCGTCATTGGCAACAATTGATTCAAAATATCGGGGAGATTTATGCCTCTGTAAATTAAAAAGCCGATGATTAGTCGGCGATATCTGTATTAGTATTCAATATCTTTGCTCGGTTTTGAACTATTTGTTTGTGATATATCTGGGCAAGCAATTCTTTTGCCCGTTCTACTGCCCAAGGAGCTACTTTCCCATTCGGTAAAAAAATCTGCTTTCCACCCATAGCAAGAGCGAAACACATTTGTAATGTATCCTGGGCTGAAAGAGCTTTTGGCTTTTCTAGGGTAACGACTATACCGCCTCGTCCACCGTCATTGTGAGTAATCCTACCTTTTAGCTTCATACCGTTATATGTTACTGAAATCGAGATGTTAGTTTTCTTGATAATTTCTTGGGTACGGATTAGTTGCTGCCCTTTCTGTTCTTGTTCCCTGATAATTTTTCGTGCTTTATTGATAACATATTTCCGAATTTCGTTATTCGAGCCTTCTTCTGCCAGCTTGGTCGGAACCCAATCCGACACTGTGCCCTCCGGACCGCAATAATTAAATCTCAATCTGCCCAGTTGCTCCTCAAAGGTGATTCTTATCATTTTCGATTTCGCCATTGTTAAAGACCCCTCTTATTAGCTGATGAAAAATAACAAAAATTACTTTATTTGTAAAATAAACCAAAAACAGCCATTTCTGACTGTTTTGGTGCCAATGGTGACACATTGCTGTTGCGAGCGATGAACGATGTCCGAGCCGCAATTATGGGATCAACCGGCTATCAGCCGTTCGTGTTTGTCAGAAGTTGGTAGTATAATTAACTCATGAAAAAAGATGGATTCCGTTCAAGCCGCCTGTGGTCCGCTCTTGATGAACGGCTTGGTATCTCGCGGCTTTATTATGGTGTGCCTCGTCACGCCAATACCCCGCCTTATATGTTGGGGGGTGTGGCTCTGGGATGTTTTGTAATCCTTGTCTTAACCGGTATTATTTTGGCCCAATTTTATAACCCGTCCCCCGATAACGCCTACAAAAGCATAATTTATCTGGCGACAATGATTCCTTTCGGAGGATTTTTAAGAAGCTTGCATTACTGGGCCGCGAATTTTTTTATAGTGATAATTCTGCTTCACCTGGTCCGTGTTTTTATTTCCGGAAGTTATAAAAAACCGCGGGAATTCATCTGGCTGACCGGCCTGATGCTTTTAGTACTGGCCCTGGCGTTTTATTTCACCGGGACGGTTCTTAAACAGGACCAGGAAGCGATTGAAGCGCTGACTCATAATATCGGGGTCGGCGAACTTTTAGGCGGCATGGGCCTATGGTTCACTTCCGGTTTTGCGATCAGTATCCCTATCTTAGCCCGGGTCTTCTTCGCTCATATAACTTTTCTTGTTTTTTTGTTCTTATCCTTTCTGTTCATTCATCTTTATTTAATAAAGCTTCACGGGATCTCACCGGCTCCGACGCCTGAAGCGATCAGCCGTTCAACGGCCGGTGAAGGAGAGTCAAATTTTGCAGGACATCTTAAAAAACTTTTAGGATGCAATCTCATTCTGTTCTCTGTTCTCGGGTTGATGGCCCTCGTCTTTCCTGACCCCCTTGGAACTCCGGGCGTAGTCGGCGCCGAACTTACCAAACCACCCTGGCCATTTCTGCCTTTTTACGGAATGGAAGATTTTTTCGGGTTTAAGGCGGTTATTTTCGGCCCGGCTATACTTTTTATGCTCTTGGCGCTGATACCTTTTATCGATACAAATCCGTATCTTCATCCTGCCAAAAGAAAACCAATAATGGTACTTGGCGGACTGATACTGGCAACATTATTGCTTTTTGGAGCCGAAGCATATTTGCATAAAACAGAAACTATGAAGGAAGGGTTATTCTGGCCAATAAAAGATAATTCTTTTTTAGTTCAGAACGCATACGCTCATATGATACCGGCCATAACGGTCAAGCCGGATAAAATTTTGGCTGGGGACAAATTTACCGTAAATGCCGACGGGCTCCAGGAATCAGGGAAATATTTTATATCGATAGAAGGCACGGTAAGTTCATTTGAGCTTGGCAATATGGAAGTTGAGAATGGCGGCGATTCTTTCGACACCGAGTTTACCGTACCTTTATCCGCACCCTCCGGGCCTTACGTTCTTAAAGTAGTCCACGAAAACGATAATGCTACTTTCTATTCTCTGTCCGAATTCGAGATACTTTCCCCGCCACCTTCAACTTCCCAAACAGAAGAACCCTCTGGCCTGTCGGCACCGCTACCGAACAAAATGACAAGCCAGGAAACAGGGATTATTATAGCCCTGCTTTTAATATCATTTCTCGTCGGAATAAAACTCCTCGGTTAGAACCTCACAGGCCAAGAAAAAACAGACGTTTCGGCGTCTGTCTCTCCTATAGTGTTGCAGAAGTGTGCCGTCATTGGCAACAATTGATAGTGAATATCGGGGAGATATATAGTTTTTCTTCTGCTTGAAATAGTATAGATTAAGAGTAATATGTGGATCAGTTCTGAAACAATAGGAGAATCTAATGAAACTTCCGGTATTTCCTAATTGGTATCCATATAACGATATGCTTTTGGACGGACGACTACAGTTAGGTGAATATGGCGTAAAGACCAGAAGCTATGATTGGGATTATCGAGGCGATGTGCTTCTATATAATTCAGGAAGAACTGCTTGGCATTGCGTGAACAATTACGAATACGAGAGCGGGAGACAAAATCACGGGATTATTATCGGGGTTGGGCGACTCGTATCTGTTCGAGAACTTAAACAACGTGAAGAGTATCAGATGTATCTGAACTTCAATAATCTGACTCGTAGTCAGGCACGAAGATTGGTTGAAAGAGAGGGGTATCGAGCTGGTGTTTATCCGCTGCCATTCGGATATTTCTTTACTGATCTTAAAAGATTCGAAAAGCCGATTCAGTTCAACTGGCCATCCGGTCCCATTAGGCCGATTTTTACAACCGTGAGGGAGGGATCTCTTCTGAAAACTCAATTAGTGGATGCGAGAGCTTAAAATGCTCTCTTTTATTTTATAAACCAAAAACAGCCATTTCTGACTGTTTTGGTGCCAATGGTGACACATTGCTGTTGCGGGGGAGGGATTCGAACCCCCGACCTTTGGGTTATGAGCCCAACGAGCTACCGCTGCTCCACCCCGCGATATCCATATATAATAATATGAATTACCCCTTAAGACAAGGCGAGATTAATTTTAGATAGCTTATGATATAATCCCTATTATGACCAAAATATTAATCGTGATGGTGGTTCTGCTTCTCCTGGTTGGAGGAACGTATCTCTTTTTAAAATTCAAAGCCCCTACTCCGACAACCGTTGCCAGTCTAACCCCCTCGCCTTCCATCCCGCCGGTCCAGGTTTATCCGTCTTCTGAAACGGTCTCGCCCAGGGTCACACCACCTGAATCGGCCCAGGAAGTGCTGGTTAAATATACCGACTCCGGGTACATTCCGAACGTATTAAATATAAAAATAGGAACAATCGTGAATTTCGTTAATTCGAGCAGCCGTGCAATGTGGACCGCTTCAGGCATACATCCGACCCACATGCTCTACAGCGGCACCTCGATGGTCCAACATTGTCCAGATCCCAAGAACGTCTCGTTCGACGCCTGCGACGGAACCAAGCCCGGTAGCTCCTGGTCGTTTAAAATTACCAAAACAGGAAACTGGATGTACCACAATCACCTTGTACCAAGCGATACCGGCAGAATAACGGTCACTCAATAAAAAACAATCCCGCAAAACAGCGGGATTGTTTTTTTATTTTAATTTATATACTAACGCTGGAGAAGAATTCTGCCGACATTAACTGCGGCCCCGCAATTGAGATAGAGTGTCTGGGGCAAGGTTTTGGTGTATAAAGTAAGGACCCTATATCCATATCCGGGTAGATAGTATTTGGCGCCGCCGACAGAAATATATCTGGCATCGCCGGAACGGTTGTCGAACATGACATTGGTCCCGTTCTTGTAAGTAACGTAATTCGGAATGGCCTGGCAATGTGCGTCAAACTGGATATGGCGGCCCTGGTACTGCTGTACCAAATTAGTATAAGTCGCCACCTGTTTCGCCGTACCGGATGTGACCGAGGTTGGCGGAGTAGATAATTTGGGTGAAACCACCTTCTGCCCAGGGCCCATAGGCACCTCCTGGGACGTGTTGCTTATTACGACCATGGCAACAAAAGTTGCCACCGCAAAAATACCGACAATTGTCCAAAGCTTCTTGTCTAAATTAACTTTTTTCATACATATATTATAGAACGGGCCTTCAGGGATGTAAATTCACAAGTCTAACCCGTAGAACCAAGCTCGTTCAAAGCCGCTTCATAACACTGAATGGCTCTTTTGGCTTCGGCGTAGCGCAAAAAATAATTAACATCGTGGGCAAGCTTATTCCTTATCTTATGGGCTTCCCACAGCCCGTCGAGACTTACAAATTGCGCCTTATCAATGCTCATTAGCCGATCTCCCATTGTTTCTCCGGGATAGCCGTCTTTTTTAAGCAGGTCGTCGAGAAATTTATCCGCGTCGATAACCGCCAGTTTCCAGTCTGACTCGCGGTCGGAATTGATATGTCTTTTTATCTCTTCCCATTTTGATTCGCTCCCGGACATGTACTGTGCCTGGTCCAGACGCAGAGCAAGCTTCGAGGCCTGCGCTTTTACTCCCACTAATTTTTGGAATTGAACTATGAAATAAACTCCGACCCCGCCGAAGATCAATGACAATATGCCGGAAAATAGTTTTATTCGGAAGAACCACAAGCTAAAGTCGATATTTAAAATTTGCATAAATTTATTGAAGTGATTTTTCTAATTGATGAGCGGCTCTCAAAACCGTCTCTTCATCGAATGCACGTCCGATAAGCTGAAATCCGACCGGCAGACCGCTTTCAGAACCGTTGCCGCAAGGTATAGAGATTCCGGGCAGACCCGCCAAATTGACCGGAACAGTGTAAATATCGGAAAGATACATCGAAAGCGGGTCGGCCGCCTTCTCCCCTATTTTAAAAGCTGTGGTCGGCGCGGTTGGCCCGGCGATAATGTCAACCTTCCTAAAAGCTTCCTCAAAATCTTTTTTTATCAAAGATCTGACCTTTTGAGCCTTGAGGTAATAGGCGTCATAGTAACCCGAAGAAAGAGCATAGGTTCCCAACATTATCCGCCTTTTGGGTTCGGGGCCGAACCCTTCAGCTTTGCTCTTCCGGTAAACATCGAGGAGGGTTTTGGCATGGTGCGCCGAGTGGCCGTAGCGTATTCCATCAAAACGCGCCAAGTTGGAAGAAGCTTCGCATGGTAAGACAATATAATACACCGCGAGAGCATATTCGGAATGAGGTAGGGTTATTTCTTCTATCTTACAGCCAAGAGTCTCCATTTTTTTGATCGCCTCCTCAACCTTTGTTCTGACCTCCACTGACATACCTTTGCCGAAATACTCCTTTGGAATTCCGACTTTAAGTCCTTTGATCGGCTTATCCAGATCTTTAGTAAAATCAACCGCAGACATGTCAGCAGTCGTAGAATCAAAAATATCCCTTCCTGAAATAACATTCATAACCATGGCTGAATCGTAAACATTTTTGGTCAAAGGGCCGATCTGGTCAAGCGAGGAGGCCAGGGCGACGATTCCATGCCGGGAAACGCGTCCGTAGGTCGGCTTTAAACCGACGACACCGCACAAGCTCGCGGGCTGACGAATAGAACCACCGGTATCGGAACCCAGGGCAAAGACGCATAGATCAGCCGCTACGGCCGCGGCCGAGCCGCCGGATGAACCGCCCGGAACACGTTCAAGGTCATGAGGATTTTTAGACGGACCAAAAGCGGAATTTTCAGTCGAAGAACCCATCGCAAATTCGTCGAGATTGGTCTTGCCCAGAAACATCGCTCCCTGTTTTTTAAGCCGGGTTATAACTGTCGCATCGTAAGCGGATATATAATTTGCCAAAATTTTTGAACCGGCCGTCGCCTGATAGCCCTCGATAAGGATATTGTCTTTGATAGCGCAAGGAACGCCTTTTAAAGTCCCGTGCCCGGGCAACTTGTAACTGTCCTGCGGCAACATAGCTAAATAGGCATTGAGTTTCTTGTTCTCGAGGTTTATTTTTACAGCATAATGGCCGAATATCTCTTCGACAGAAAATTCCTTTTTCTCCAATCCCTCGATAACGCTCTTAATTGTGTGGGATTTGTTGTTTACCATTTATTTACTTAGAACCGATCTGACCTTGATAAAACTGTTCTCCTTTTCCGGCGCCTGACCGATGAGAGCTTTGTTTAACTTTTCATCCATCTCAAAAATCTGACCTTCAGACGGTTCGGTCCGATGTTCGTCTTTACGGATGGAGTTTACCAAACCAGTGGTCTGGTATAGGGGCTCGACTTGGTCTGTATTTACTTTGTTCAGTTGTACAACATAGTCCAAAACAGACGAGAGTTCGTCCTTCATTTTTTCTTCTTCCTTCTCTGTCAGTTCTATCCTGGCCAGCTCGGCGATGTGTTTTATCTCTTTTTCAGTAAGCATGGTAGAGGTTATGTATTCTAATAAATTATCACAATTTATACAAAAAATAAAACCCTCCGGCATCTTGATTGTGCCGTATTACATAGTAATATTATTGTAAGGAAAACATGATAGAAATAAAAAACCTCACCAAAACATACGGCAAACAGAAGGTTGTCGACGACCTTTCTCTGGTTATTCCCAAAGGAAGCGTTTTTGGCTTCCTCGGCCCGAACGGCGCCGGCAAGACAACAACCATCAAAATAGCCGTCGGCATCAACAATCCTGATTCAGGCAGCATATCGATAGACGGGCGCTCTCCTTACCTGTCTTCGACGAGGGAGGGTATCGGTTTCATGCCCGAAGAGCCGAGATTTTATGACCAGCTGACAGGTATTGAATTTATGAGGTTTGCGGCTGATATTTTTCCTAAAGTGCACAAAAAAACTATCAAAGAACTTGAAGAAACAATGAAAAAAATAGGGATTTACGATGCTCGAAACAAAAAAATAAGAACTTACTCTAAGGGTATGAAACAGAGGCTGGGTTTTGCACAAGCCCTGGTTAATGACCCTGAATATATTTTTCTGGATGAGCCGCTGGAAGGACTTGATCCTATCGGCCGCCTTGAAATTAAATCCGTCCTCCATGAATTAAAAAACTCCGGCAAGACGGTATTTTTCAATTCCCACATACTTTCTGACGTTGAAAATATCTGCGACCAGATCGGAATAATAAATAAAGGTCAGCTGATCTATTCAGGTTCGACCGACGGTTTTAGAAAGGGTTTGCCGCTGGAAGAACAGTTCGTAAAAACAATAAAAAGTTTATGAGAACCGTACTGACAATCGCTAAAAACACTTTTCGCCAGGTTATTCGAGATAAAATATTATACGGAATAGTTATTTTTGCTTTTATCTTCATTGGTTCGACCGCAGTTCTAAGTTCTCTGGCTATTGAAGACAGTATTTTTATAATCAAAACATTGGGCCTTGCCGGAATTTATATTTTCGGCCTGATAATAACCGTGTTCCTTGGAGGTTATTTGGTTTATGATGAGGTCGAAAAAAGGACAACTTACATTCTTCTGGCAAAACCAGTCACCAGAACAAACATAATAATCGGAAAATTCCTGGGTCTTCTGGCTGGGATAGCTCTCCTGACATTTCTCATGACCGCTGCCTATCTTGTTGTCGTCTATGCCAACGGCGGGGGTATGGATTATTATGCTTTCATCAATGTCTGGCTCGAGCTCTGTGAAACGGCTCTGCTAATTGCTTTCCTTATACTTTTTTCAGTCTTTACCACACCACTCGCTTCAACGATATATACAATATTAATTATATATATCGGGCATCTTCTCGGATTGATACAGGCATACGCAATGAAATCTGCCGGACTGACCAAGGATTTGCTCCTGGGAATCTACTACGTCCTACCCAATTTGGAAAAATTCGACATCCGTAGCTTGATAGCACACAACCTTCATATTTCAAGGTCTGAAATGTTTTTTTCATCAGCTTATGCATTAGTTTATATAGTTTTCCTTCTTTATATCGCCGGGACTGTTTTTAATAAAAAAGACCTGTGAACTCATTCTCTATAGATACAGCCTTTGTAAAAAGGGGGGCTACCCAAGCTTTGATATTTTCTTTCTTAATTGGAGCAATAATTATGCTCCAATATTACTCTGACCTTAAAATAAACCAGAGACCCGATACTACACCGGCAATAATTCCAGCTCAGGCGATAAAGATAGTCGACCTGGGCCTTAATTCAGCAGCTTCTTCTTTAATGTGGATATATGCAGTTCAAGAAGTAAATGATTATCCTGAAAAATTCGGAGACATGGTCAAGGTTGTAAATGATCTTGACCCTAAATTCAGCTATCCCTACGCTTTTTCAACGATAATCCTGCCCAATATCGGCCATGTCAGCCAGGGTGTTGAAATAGCCGAGCTCGGCATTCAGGATGCTGACCCAGACTGGCGCATCCCCTATTATCTTGCGACTACCTATCACGAATTTTTTAAAGACAGAATAAATGCAATTAAGTATTTTAATCTTGCCGCCAATACTCCTGGAGCTAGCGAGATAGCCAAGACCGCGGCCGCCCGTTACGGTACCAGCAATAATTACCGCGAACAGACTAGAATAATATGGGAGTCGATATATGCAACTTCAAACGATGAATTGGTCAAAGACAACGCCAAAACCCATTTGGTTCAGCTTGATATCCTCGACCTCCTTGATAAAGCCGTGTCGCTCTATGTTCAAAAGTACGGCACAGTACCGAAAGATATAAACGATCTCATAACAAAAGGCATACTAGTAGCTATCCCGCCAAGTCCGTTCGGAGTTCAGTTCTACCTCGACTGGCAGGGACATGTTCTTATCCGATAATTTTCAGGAATTCTTTTTCGTCGATTATTTTGACGCCAAGTTTTTTGGCTTTATCAAATTTGGAACCGGGCTCTGTCCCGGCCACGACATAATCCGTCTCTTTTGAGACTGAAGAAGAAATATCGCCTCCCAGTTCCCTGACCCTGTCTTTGGCCTCGTCTCTGGTCATAGATTCGAGACTCCCGGTCAGAACAAATGTTTTGCCGGCTAATTTATCTGAACCTTTTTTCTTTTTTTCTTCGAGAACTGTAATTCCAGCTTTTTTAAATTTTTCCAATAACTTTAAATGATACGGTTTCTGGAACCATTCGTAGATGCTTTCCGCTACCACCGGGCCGATATCGGGTGCATTGTTTAAATCATCGAGCTTAGCTTTGGCGATAGCATCTAATTTTTGGAATCGCCTGGCCAAAGTAAATGCTGTTTCTTCGCCGACATGGTCGATACCCAGAGAATAGACGAATTTATCAAGAGAAACATTTTTCTTCGAATTAATCGCTTCAATTGTATTTTGGGCTGATTTTTCGGCAAATCTTTCAAGATTAAGAAGATCTTCTTTTTTAAGGCGAAAGAGGTCGGCCGCATCACGAATAAGACCGGCTTCCATCAATTGATCAATTATTTTGGGACCGACTCCATCAATATCAAAAGCTCGCTTAGAAACGAGGTGATATACGGCTTCTCTCCTGATTGCCGGACAATTCTTGTTCACACACTTAAAAGCGACCTGCCCCGAAACCTGTTCAACCGGACTGTCACAGACCGGGCATTTCTTCGGCATATGAAACTCTTTTTCCTTGCCTGTTCTCAATTCGGTTATAACTTTTCTGATATCCGGAATAACATCACCCGCCCGCCCGACTATGACCGTATCCCCTATTTTTAAGCCGAGACGTTTTATCTCATCAAGATTATGGAGGGTTGCCCGTGAAACAGTTACCCCGCCGATATTGACGGGTTTTAAAACCGCCACCGGGGTTAAGATTCCCGTCCGGCCAACCTGGACAATTATATCTTCAGCAACCGTTTCAGATTCACGCGGCGCGAACTTATAAGCTATCGCGCCCCGAGGAGCTTTGCCGACCACGCCTAATTTTTCAAATATCCTGTTATCGTTCACCACTACGACCGTACCATCTATTTCGTAATTTAGTTTTTCACGTTCCGTCTCCCAGTGATCTCTGAACGCTTGGACCGCTTTAAGGTCTTTGCAAAATTTATTATTATGATTGGTCTTAAGGCCAAGGGCTTTAAGCACGAGGTGTTCCTCTTCGTGTTTGGACTGTCCGACGTCTGTCCTTAAAGAATAAGCAAAAGAATCAAGATTGCGGGAACGGGTTATTGCCGGATCGAGCTGCCTGACAGAGCCAGCCGCCAGATTACGCGGGTTGGCATATATCTTAAGGCCTTTTTTTTCCTGTTCACGATTTATACGTTTAAAATCTTTTAGTGTTATAAAAACTTCTCCGCGAACAACCAAGGTGCCGTTAAGAGATTTTTTAACCTCGGGAATAAATTTATCCAAACCTTCTTTTTTAAGATTTTTTTCAACTTCATCTTCATTTAAAAGCTTAAGCGGTATTGCTTCGACGGTTTTTAAGTTCTGGGTAACATCTTCTCCGGTGACGCCGTCCCCCCTGGTGGAACCTATTTCAAGTTCTCCTTTCTTATATATCAGCTCGATAGCAAGGCCGTCTATCTTGAGCTCGGAATAAAATCCATCCGAGGCAGCGCCCTTGGATAAGCGTTCAAAACGAGATTGCCATTCCTCCATATCTTTCTCATTAAAAGCATCGTTAAAGGAAAGCATCTGTTCCGGATGTTTGAATTTCTTAAATTCCTTTAAAGGTTTGCCGCCGACCCTTTGGGTCGGTGAATCGGGAGTTACAAATTCAGGGTATTTCTGCTCCAGATCAAAAAGCTCTTTTTTAAGAGAGTCGAGGGCCTGATCGGATATCTCCTGCTTATCCAAAACATGATAAAGATAGCGGTGATGATTTATTGTCTTTTGAAGTTTATCTATTCTTTTACGGACTTCAATTTTACTAATCATAAGATAAGGCTATAGTAAAAAACACTCGCAAGCAAGAATGATCGAGAATATTAGCAATCAAAAAATAGCCGTTTTAAACGGCTATTTTTTCTAATTCGGTGCATGGACTGTCCCCCCTCCGTCATTAAAGGTTCTCTGAATAGCGCGGTCATTAAGGAAGTTATCTGGGCCATAAAGCTGCTGGATACGATATTGGACTTTCTGGATATCGGCCTCAACCGGTGAGATTCTCTGTTTGAGACCGGATGTAAATTGGGTTGGACTTGCATTACCGCCCAGAGGATCGGTCCACCAAACATCAGGGCCCCCAGGATTAGAAACACGATTGCGACCGAAATAAGTTGTCCTCTTTAAACCTCTGAACCCAGAGAGTGGTGAATCCCAAGGTATATTCTGGGTTCTGGAGTTGCAACCACCGATATACTGAATATTACTGAAGGCTCCGCCAGAAGCACATTGGCTCGAATTGTAGCTTATGCCGGTGGTTGAGGTTGAGTCAATGAATCTGACAGGATCTAAGACATCCCATTGTCGACCATGTTCAGCCAACATATCTCCGTCCGCCTTCTGAATCCGAAGATCACCCTGCCAGAGTTCATATGGATTAAAGTAGTTAAGACCCGGATTTAATTTACTAAAATTATCGAGACAGTATTTATCGACCATGTTTCGGCCGAGAGTATCGCTGTAAATTGCCTTAGGCAGTTTGCTGATTAGTGGGTCATTGATTACACAGGTTCCATCAGGATTTTTACCATCTGCGCAAACCTTAGTCATTCGATCGTTGAAGCAGAAGCGCAGATATTCACCTGGATTACCGAAAGCCATCATTCCGGTTAATATGACCGTATTGCTTGGATAATAGGCCGGGGCGTTGATGCCATTGGTATCTACACTGGTGCAAGTTGAATGGAAAATGACCTCATGAAGATTGTTTCTAACCGCATCAGGTGAATGGGTGCCTTGATGGAATTTATGGAGATGAGTACAGACAATACCCGTCGGCTGATAGGTTTCCGAACCTGCTTTGTAGTAGGGTACATTGATCCCGGTCGTACCAGGAAGCTGGGCCATGGTATGGGTGCTGTTATTTAAAGTGTCGGATTCATAATTAGCAACTTCTATTTTATGGCCGACATGGTCTTCATGTCTGACAAAGACTGAATCTCGGTTTTCCTGGTTGTAATATTGGTCCATATGTTCATTGGCGATACCGAAAGGAATGCCAGCTCGATCGCCCGGAGTTATCTGGCCGGTCAATGGGTTGATAATCATAGCTGAAATGATTCCGTCACCATTAATATCTTTGCCGAAATGCTGGACAATATCATTCCAATGGACGTAGGTTTGAGGATCAGTGCCATGTTCATGACCAAAGTAACACTTGCCTACCCCGGTTATGGGGTTTGTGACCACTGGAGGATGCCAGGTTGGATATTTAATTCCGTCATAACCAATTACATAGTACTGATTGTGGACTAAAACAATATCCGTACCGTCATCACACTTGTCATAGAGAGGGTTAGGTGCATTTTTACCACCAACCCGCCAGGCATGCATTGACATTGATTCGGGATAAACGTCGGCTGAAGGAGCTGTGGAAGGCATGGGCGTGGGTGTAAGAATTGGAGCAGGAGTCGGCATAAGAACTGGGGTAGGAGTGGGTGTTGGAGAAAGAGTAGTGAAATATTGATTTAAAGAAACGGATAAATTCCCGCTTGCATCCTTAGATTTTATTACATAGTGATAAGTTGTCCCGGGGCTAAGGTTAAAAATATTTATCAGATGAGATGTTACAAGAGTTGAAACAACGGGGGTGAGACAACCAGTTGAAGGACATGGGTTCATAAACTCTACCTGGCCATCTGATGCTTCATCAGTTGTCCATGAAATATTGGCTGAAAATTGTCCAATATTTGTAACCAAAATATTCGAGATGATGGGTGGTTTCGTATCTCCTGCGACTGGAGTTGGGGTTGGAACAGGTGTTGGTGTAATTGAACTTGAGGTCACAAAATACCTTCTATATGAAATTGCTAAATTGCCAACTGCATCCCTAGATTTAACCCAATAATAATAACGGGTTTGAGGAGTTAAACCAAAAAGGTTAATAGAATGGTTAAGCTGAAGAGAGGATATGATCGGAGTATTGTTATTGCAATGACTCGAAGTAAGACAAAATTCGACCTGAGAATCTGCCGGCTCATTAGTAGTCCAGTTTATGGTCATAGAAAAAGGGGTCGGATTTGTAGCTGCGACTGAATAAATGGAAGGAGCTGTTTTATCAAGGGAAGTTGGAGTTGGAATAGGGGTTGAGGTAAAAATAGGAGTAGGAATGGGAGTTGGAATGGGAGTCACTACAGGAGATGGGGAAGGAGGTGATGTTGGAATAATACTTGGAGTTGGGGAAGCAATTGGGGTTGGTATCGGAGTAGAAGTTGGTATTTGAGTAGGAAGTGGCGTTGGAGTAGAAGAACCAGCAACCATATAGTGTACGACAAAACGTGGTGCAGAACCAGGATTGCTATCAAAACTAGCAATGAATTTACGGCCATACTGAGTTCCTGTCCCCTTTAAGACAATAGCTACCGAATTGCCAGACTGCCAATCACTTCTATTAACCAGCTCTTGGACAACCGAGGTTATATCGCTAAAACTATACCAGCCATTAGCCGACCATTTAACATTGGAGTTGTTGTCTACTTTAGTGGAGGTCAATACAAGCTGAGACATTCGGCGAGTAGCAGAAAACGGATCACTATTACCGATTGCTTCCATTCCAATCTGAACGCTTAAATTAATCCATTGGTCTTGAGTAGAGTAAAGATCAAGATATGCAGCAGTAATAACAGCGTTTTTAGGAATTGCAACACCATTAAAGCGCAGGCCGAGATAACTTTTATCGGTCGATGCTCCGTTACCCAACCACTGTTCCGGGTTGGATGATGAATAATTTACACCATCCTCGTTTGCATCATCATTAGAATTATTAACTTGAAATATATAGGTCGTTTCCGTGCCTGTACTTGCGGAAAGAACGATTTGGGGAAACAGCCCATGAGCATAAGCACTTAAAGCGCTTCCCAGTAATGCCACTAAAACCGCTATCGCAGAAAACGAGTGTAAACGTTTAATCATTTATTTATACGGATTATCTAGAGGATAGTCCGCTTATTATTTGTTTCTATTATACAAAAATAGTCTTATCCTAACAAGATTATTATTGTGAGTAATATAGCTTTAGAACTGGCACCTCTATATTATTGGTGAACCTGCAAAGACCTAGAAATACCTCTGTATGTTCCAACGGTCCTATAATTTAAGCTATAGTCTGTACAATTTGATGGGGTCGATGAAGAGGCCGGTGAATAAATAGAAAAGACTGAGCCGTTGGTCATCATGGGACTTGCCACTGGACTCCTGACGGGTGGGATTGATGTTGGAACAGGTGTATTCATATCGGCTTGGATCTCAGCTTGAGATTGGGCTTTGGCATAAATCCTGACATTATCAATAGTGCCCGGGAACTGTAGCTGGGTCGTGGTACATGATCCGGCACCAACAGGCGCAGTACCGATACAAAGACTTTCATTATTGCTAACAGCGCCAAGAGTGCTCGGATTTCCCACTTCATAACTTGACTGTTCGGAATTTACTCCATCAATATATATAGAAGAGCCGGCCCTTCCGTTGACTCGATCAAAGGTTACAGCAATAAAATGCCACTGATTTAGATCTATAGTTGAATTATCGGGCGTACAAGTTTCGTATTGACCTACACCGTCAGATATATAGAAACAAGTGTTTCCGCCATTAGCTGCGGACCATTGAAATAGAGAATACCCTGGGGTGGTAGAAGAGTTGCTGGTCTTTTTTGAAATTATTGTTGCATTATTAGTTACATTCCTACGATTTATCCAAGCAGATATGGTCATGCTATTTGTTGACGGCCAGTTTAATACATTACCCAGCCTTACATAATCATTAACTCCATCAAAACTTATACCGTTAACGTATTTGCCGGCTACCCATGTAGGGCCGTTAGTTAGGGTGCCGTTATTGCCATAACCAGAATAATCATTAGCAGTCGTACCAGAACCTTCATCAAAAGGCATCGCTAGTTTGATCGGATTGACGTTATTCTCATAAAGACACCACTCCGTACCGCTATCCGCTGCATAAAGAGCGTCAGTTGAATAAACGGTCTCATTGACTGCATGGAGCTTTGGGATAAATATCTTTAGAAGTGTCCCGGATAATAATATCAACGAGATCAATATTAAAAGCGTGTAAAGCATTATGGACCCTCTCTGATTTTCTTTTTTCAGATCAGTTAACATTTGGTCAATGCTAATTTTGTACCTCGGCACTAACATCCCGAATCGTGACGGCTGTCTGGGTATTTACGGTGACGATATTTCCAGTTGTATTTGATATTGATGCAATGATGGTGACCCTGGTTGCATCATTTCCATAAGGGCTGGTCGAGGAGCCGGAAACACAGAAACCCAGAGAATTAAAAACGATATCATTAGAGCTCATCTGATAAGTTACGCCGCCATAGGTTCTTTGGACAACCCCGCCCACAAGACTATAGACCAGAGTGCCCGAACCCCCTAAAGAGTCATTGAACGTCATAGTTAAGCTTGCAGAAGGCGCAGCTGAACAATTATTGTCCTGATTGGTAATCGTACTAACTCTTATCTCTTTAGCCATAGTATCCAAAACAGCTAAGGTATTCTCTTCGATGATTTGAGCGGAAAAATCTCTACGCTCGATCTGAACGGCCTTGACCCAAATACCGGCTACTATAATCGCCATGACAGAAAAGACAAACATAGTTGTAATAAATTCAACAAGAGTAAATCCTTTTTCATTATTTCGTAAATAAAATTTAGTTAAAACTTTTCTGGACATAATTAAAACCAATTATATAAATGTGATTCGGCGGTAATGAGTTTGCTTTTCCCTCTTTCGTTCCAGGTTATTTCCGAAGTTATGCGGAGTTCGCAATTACAGGAAGTTAAGGGGTCTTTGACGATTATTATTCTCCGGTGAAAACCAGTATCTGTGCCGCTGGAATAATTGTATAAACCCACATTATTCAATAAGAGGGAGGGGTTGGTTCCCACCACCAAAAGGGCATTTGAATTCCAATCAACTGTATAAGTTCCGGCGGCAAGGCCTGAATCAAAGGCACGGTTATTAAAGCGGTTATTATCCCGGAGAGCTCTGACAACCTCAAGACCCTCCTGGGCAAGGTTGGAAGCAATAAGATTATTTTTTATGGTTGAGGAAAAGCTGTTCGCCAACAAAATAATAGAGAATGAAGGGATGATACCGATGCTTAAAATAAGCACGGAAACCATCGCTTCCACAAGCGTAGTCCCTTTTTCACGAATTCTATGGGGTTCTTTGTGCATGATCATTTATTAACAGGTAACCGCGGTACAAGGATTGGCACTATTGAAGATATTGCCATTAGCCATTACGCATATGTATAAGCAACTTGAAGACGGGCAGGTTGCTCCTATTTTGCGGATAAGTATCTCTGAATATCCTTGCGCGGCATTATTGATGGGGCAGGATTTATTATTCACAAAGATGGTTCCGCTTGTATTTGAGAAGTATATGTCATTAAAAGACCCGCTGGTGCCGGTACCCGAAGCACAGCTATTTTGTCCTGAAGGCGGATCACACATCTCAAGTCTCGAATCCAGTATCCTGTTAGTAACAACCCCTGAGTCCGACGGCTGGTAGGTTGCATTGCCACCTGAAGGAGGACAACTTGGTGGACTTGCGCCTGTTGTCCACAAATAATACGTACGGCCGAAAGGTTCGGCAGTTGAAGCTTGGCTCTTAGTCAGCATATGAAGGCCATAGCCGCAGCGGTTAAGGTTGTTATATTGTTTAGAGGCCAAAGCATTTGCCTGGGCGGTTCTTATATCCGCCACAATAACCCTCGCGGTTTCACTTAAACTAACCCTGTTCCTTAAGACATTGCTGAGAAGGGTTATAACAATAAAAGAAGAAATACTCATCACCACCAAAACCTCCATCAAAGTAAAGCCGGCTGTGCGGATAAGTTTATTACTTGTTTTTTTGGGATTACTGGTCATTTTTCATTATTCGGTGGTTATAATTATTTTATCTCCGCTCCTGACGATAGTAGAGGATATCTTAGCCGGGTCTATTTTTGAAGAATTTAAATAAATATCAAGTTTTTTGGTACTGGTCACGGAAGAATATCCGTCAATGGAGCGGATAAAAAATCCGCCGTTTTCGTCCTTAACCAACGCAAGAGAGATATTGCCGGCCAAAGCCGCGGCCTGGATGACGTCAATAACGGTCATATTCCGAGTAACCTCGCCCTCAAAAGATCTTTTCCGACCATTGATATCGAGGTCCAGACGCGCCTTATCTAAATTTAAAAATCCCCTGACCCACAAAACACCCGCCCCGACAAGAAACATAAGGACAAACGCCATCAAATATTCAGAAGTCTTTTTTTTATAATTTAGTGAGGGATAAAGTGATGTATCCATGAAATATTATACTTATGATGGTTGTAGAACATATAAAACAACCGAAAGGAAGCGCCGTTTTCATGCTGGCCCTGCTCATTAACATCATACCGATGCCCCAAAAAGCACCCACCCAGATCGCAGTAAGCATTGAAAACATGCCCAATAAAAATCCCGTCAACAGGCCAACAAACAAAGCGAGCTTAACGTCCCCAAAACCAATCCATTCACCGTGAGATATTACATACATAATAGCAAAAAAACCCGCCAAGCCCAAGCCAGTTAAAAGACGCTCGAAGAAATAGTTCGGCTCAAAAAATACAGAATATAGTACTGATATAGCTATGCCCGGAAATATTATCTTATCTGGCAAAATATAGTAAGTAAAGTCAAAGAAAAATAAGATAAGGAGTATAAATATCATCATTAAACTGTATATATCCGCTAAACTAAGGTAAAAGCCGTTGATAACGAGATAGGAGGCAAAAGAAAAAGCAACCGACAACTCCATCGCCGGATAAATAAAAGATATTTTTTCTTTACACTTACGGCACTTTCCACCCAAAGCAAAAAAGCTAAGTAGAGGCACCAAGTCATACCATTTTAATTTAACCAGGCATTTAGGACATTCTGACCGTCCGGTTAATATCCCCTCTTTCTCATCCAGTCTTGAAACAAGGACACTCATAAAGCTTCCTAAGCAGGTTCCGATAAAAATTACCATTAGGAGGTAAAGATAATTCATGAACTGATGATATCATCTAATTAAAAATCCCCCAAGAAGGGGGATTTTTAATATTAGAACTTATTGAGTCACACCGACATCATAGACACAGTTCTGGTTCTGGACGTTCGTATCAGCACAAGGCTGGGCTTCACTGGCTCCGTTCACAGCAGCTCCATTAAAGACCGGGGATGCGCCCAAAGAGTTGAAGTCAATATCAGCGGTGAGGGCGGTTGAGTATCTCTCGAGTTCGGCCCAGAGATGAAATTTACCTGGATTCACGTTCGGGCTCCATGCATAGCCGTAACAACCTCCTGTACCGTTATAGTTGGCAGTTGCACCGGCACCACAACCTCCGGCAGCAAGAGGGTCAACCGGCAATAGGGTCATATATTTACCTACGTTAACGAGGTTATCGTTAAGGGTCTGGACGTTCGGATAGTGACCGCTGTTATCGTCGAAGTACAATTCGACTGCGGACCTGACCTGGTTGATATCAGCAACTCTCTTGGCGTCTCTCGCTTTTTGACGAGCAGCACCCAACTGAAGCAATATCAAGGTGGCTAAAACACCGATGATAGCGATAACGACCAGCAATTCGACCAAAGTAAAACCCTTTGAAGAGTTTTTAGTTAGTTTTTTTATAATCGACACTTTATTTAGCTTCTATCACTTGGTCTTTAGCTTTAAGGATAAAAACTAAAAAGCAACTGATAGAGAACTTAAACTTTATATTTAGAAACGAAGTTTTATGGACCTACGATTAATTATACAGCGCCTGTAATTCTTAGCAAAACAAGATATCCACATCCGATAATTATCTTAGACGCTACTGACAACGTTATATATAGGCAAAAGTATGCTCGAAACCAATCCGGCGACCGCAACACCGAGAAGCAAGATAAGGGCAGGCTCAACTATCTGAGAGATACTGTCGATGGATGCTTCTGATTCGGATTTATAAAATTTAGACACATGCTCTAAGATAAACTCCATCTTACCTGTTCTCTCCCCTATTGCTATCATCGAAGAAAAAAGCGGCGGAATCTCTTTATATTTGGTCAGAGCCGCTGAAATACTTCCTCCTGCCTTAACGCTTTCTTCTGCATCTAAAACTATCTTCTTAAAAACCGAATTACCCACTAATTCTCCGGTAATTTTAAGAGCGTCTAAGATGGGGATGCCTGATTTCATAAGAGTGGTAAGACTTTCCGCCATTCTGGCAAGGTAGAGATTCCGGACTATCGTTCCAAGCTGGGGAAATCTGATCTTGACCACATCAAGCCATTCTTTTCCCTCGGGTGTTCTTATAAAATAAACTATTATTGATATTGAAAAGAAAGAAAATATCGACAAAAACAGGAGATTGCCGTTAACAAAGTCTGTTACCCAAATAAGGGTCCGGGTAGTGATCGGCAAATCTGTCGCGCCAACCTCTTTAAATATTGACAGCAATTGAGGTAAGACAAAAGTGGTCATAATTACAGTAACGACGACTAAAGAAAATATGATAAAAGAAGGATAAGCCATCGCACCTCTTATTTTTGAATTTATTTCCTGGCTGTGCTCGACATAATCAGCAAGATATAAAAGAGAATCATGAAGTTTTCCGGATATTTCTCCGGATTGAACGAGCTTAACATAGAAATCTGAGAATAATTTCGGATATTGGGACAAGGCGGCTGAAAGCAAAGAACCTCCTTCAACCGCTTCGGCGATTTCCGCAATTATCGTACGGAGAGATGCTTTATCCACCTGTTTCGCAAGAATTCTTAGACCTTCGCTTAAAGGCATGTCTGCATCAATAAGGGTTGATAACTGGCGGGTGAATATCGCGAGGTCTTTGCTGTTCGGCCGGGAAAGAAAACCGAGCGAGATATCCATAGTGCTTAGCGACGATTTGGATTCGAGAGACAATATAATATAACCCTTGCCATGAAGGATATCGACGGCCAGATTCTGGTTCGGGGAATCGATTATCCCTTGAACAATATGGCCTTCCCGAGTTTTAGCCTGATAACTAAATTCTGCCAAATTATAAAATTAGCTTATCGGTAAGCAGCTAATAAATCCCGGCTTCTTACCTATAACCTAACGTATTAACTCTTTGAGTTCCGAAGGGTTCTGTGAATAGAACTGGGCCCTTTCCAAACTTATTTCTTTTAACCGGACGAGGTCAGCCAAAGAACGGTTAAGAGATATCATACCCGTTTCCTGGCTGGTTTCGATGACCAGGTCGAGCTGGCGAGGACGGTTGTCCCGGATAAGGGTTCTGATGGCCGGAGTTGCGATCATAACCTCGACTGCAGGAATGAGACCGCCTTTTATTCTTGGGATGAGACGCTGAGAAATTATACCAGAAATGGTGTTTGCCAGCTGATTCCTTATCTGGGTTTGCTGGTTGGGAGGAAAACTGTCGATTATCCTTTCGATGGTTTGAGAGGCGCTGTTTGTATGAAGGGAACCGAAAACAAGATGGCCTGTTTCGGCGGCGGTAACGGCAGCACTCATAGTTTCGTAGTCCCTCATCTCTCCTACCATCACGACATTAACATTCTCGCGGAAAGCGGAGCGTAGAGCTTTATGAAAAGAGAATGTATCCTGATAAACCTCTCTCTGGTCAATAATGCTTTTTTCAGGTGTAAAAATATATTCTATCGGATCCTCGATAGTGATTATCTTTTCCGATCTTTCTTTATTAATAAGGTCCACCAAAGCCGCAAGGGTCGTTGATTTACCGTGGCCGTTTGGCCCGACAACCAAGATAAAACCTTGGGAAAGTTTTCCAAAAACTTTTAATATCGGAGGGAGATTCAAGTCCTCTACGCTTTTAATCTGAACAGGCACCAGGCGAAGGGTTGCCGCCATCCGGCCTTGAGTATAATAAACATTTACTCTGAAACGGACGCCTTGGGCAGATTCATAAGAAAAATCGAGTTCTTTCTCTGAAACAAAGCGAGCTTTCCTCTCATCGCCAAGAAGTATGGAAATAACACCCTCGAGAGTTTCTGAATCGAGGATCTTTTTATTGGACAACGGTATAAGGCGCCCGTCTATTCTCAATATCGGATAATTTCCAGGAGACAAATGGATATCAGACGCGTTGTTCTGCGCAGCATTCAATAATAGGTCTTCGAGCTGTTGTTTAAAATCCGCCATATTTGTAAATTACCCTTTGTCCTCCATTTGAGCTACTTCGAGGAGCTCATCAAGAGAGCAAACGCCTTTTAAAGTTTTAAGGATACCGTCCTGGAACATTGTTATCATACCCTGACGCTTACCTTCTTCTCTCAAAGACGCCTCTGAAATATCGGCTAAAATAATTTTTTCGAGATGGTCGTTCATTTCCAACATTTCAAAAATAGCGATCCTGCCTTTAAAAGCCTTGCCGCCGCATTTCTTACAGGCGTTGTCGATGTTGGGCCGGTAAATTTCATAACCGGTCGCAGAATAAAGCTGCTTGCTGTACTGTTCCGGCATTGTCTGAAGAGCGGCGTTGATTATCCCCTCTTCGGCAACGTTCGCCTTATCCTTAATTTTACAATCAGAACAGAGACGACGCAACAGTCTTTGAGCAACAGCCACGTTAAGGGTCGGCGGAATAAGATACTTTTCCACCTTCATGTCTATCAACCTGGGAACAACGCCGATGGCATCATTGGTGTGGAGAGTTGAAATAACAATGTGACCGGTCAATGCGGCCTGAACGGCCAAAGAAGCGGTTTCCGGGTCTCTAATCTCACCGACCATGATAATATCCGGGTCCTGCCTCAAAATATGTCTCAAGCCGGAAGCAAAAGTATATCCGATCTCTTCATGGACCTGTGACTGGTTAACGCCCTCAACAAAATACTCGATAGGATCCTCGAGAGTGACTATGTTAACCTCCTCGTTGTTCATACGTTTTAAAATACCGGCCAAGGTCGTTGATTTTCCGGAACCGGTCGGACCGGTTATAAGTACACTGCCGAACGGTTTCGCCAAAGACCTCTCAAGAACCTCCATTGAACGACCTTCGAGACCCAGGTCAACAAGATCTATCTTGCTCGTCAACGGGTCCAAGATACGCATAACGACTTTTTCGCCGTTCTTGGTCGGAAAAGTTGAAACACGGAAATCGATCCTTCTTTTGTTCAGAGTTGTAGAAAAACGGCCGTCCTGAGCAAGGCGAGTTTCATCTATTTTTAAGTTAGAAAGAACTTTTATTCTGGTCAGAACAGCCGAGTGTACATTCTTCGGAAGCGTTAAAGCTATGATTAAAACGCCGTCTACCCTGAAACGGACATTAACCTTCTCTTCGAATGGTTCTATATGAATATCAGACGCTCTCGACTCAACCGCATATTTGACGATGGAGGCAACAATTTTGGTAACAGCTCCCTCGGCGGTTATTTCTTCTATCTTCTGGGGACCGACGGCTTCTTCTTCTATCTCATCCGAGAGCGATTCGAGGGCTTTTCCAACTTCAGCCGATAAAGAACGGTAACCTCTGAGAACCGACTCAAAATCCTTATAATCCATTACATATTTATCGATAGTAAAACCACGTCCGGAAGCGATAAACTTAAGAGCTTCCAAGGCATCTATGTCTTCAGGATTAAGAACTCCAACTTTAAGTACATTCCCCTCTCTGGCGAAGGGGGCTATCTTATAAAAAGCGACGATATCTTCGGAAACTTCTTTAAGAGCGTTATTGTCGATCTGAACTTCTTCAAGTTTTACGATCGGCAGATGATAAAGCTGTGATTTTATCTGAAGAAGGTTGGCAGAAGTAACAACGTCTTTTTCTATAAGTATCTGACCGAGTTCTTTATCTTCTTTACGCGCCAAATCCTCGTAGGCCTTTGAGTCTTTTTTGTTCATCAGGCCCTGGCGAATTAATTCCTCAACTAATGTGTTTGGTATTTTTATCGGCATTTTTAAAGCGGAGCGAAAGGATTTTTACGCTCACCAATAATTCCCGCATCAACAGGATTTTCTCCGAAGATTTCCAGATCCTTATAACGAGGGTCGTCAAGTATCGAAAAGTCGACATTAAAATTATTGAAATACTCCAAATCTCCGGCTTTTATGGCCGGCTGGTTGCTTATAACACCGACCGTCGGATCATCAGCTTGAGAGTATGACATATATCCGGCAACCAAACCTATCATTATTATCAATGATAATATTATTTTACTTCTGCCAAATTGTATTATTATCCTATCCATATTTATGGCGCCTCCTTAGCACCAGATGAAGTCCCGCCGGGGGTCACAACCGATTCGGCCGGCCTTAACCAATAAAATTGCCCGTTCATATTGAATGTAAGCTGGGGATCATTCCCTCCACCAAGACCGACTCCTGTTCCTGAACCTATATCAATAGTGCTTATATCGAACAGTCTTATGCTTTTTTGAAAACTGCCGAGAAAGCTCAAGAATTGAGAATAAGTTCCGATCGCTCCGCCTTCAAAACCTATTTTGGCTACCTGGCTTGTCGGGTCCTGTTCAAGATCGCCCAAACTTATTGCAGGCAAAATAAATCCATTATTGGAGTATATTTCTTCGAGTTCCGTTATAAGTTCGGAGATGTTTCTTTTGTCCGGTACGACCAGGGCTAATCTTTGAAGTGCTGTGTATTTAGAGCTACTATCCTGTCTTAAATTCTGTATCTTCTTGATCGTTTCCGATCTTGAATTTAAAACATCTGTTTTAGATATTACTTCCGCTTTTAAAAAGTTAACTATCGTATAGTCCGGCAAAACCTGGGTCCACAAAAGATAACCGCTTATCGATATCAGGACAGAGGCTATTAAATTTTTTATGCTCCTCGCCATTATTTATAAATAAGTTTCGAAAGATCGACCTTCATTTCAATTCCGAACTCGACGCTTCCGTTTGAGGCCGCAGTTAACTTGCTGACATTGAAATCCGTTATTTTGTCGTCAGTAAGAAAAGCTGCAATCTGCTTGGCCACAACGGTATAATTGGCGGCAATCGCAGAAACGGTAATTTTACCAGCCGTGCTCACATTCAACGATCTGATCTGGACCTGGCCTTCCAAGGTACTGGCAAACCAAGTAAACAACTGTGTCCAGTATCTGTGCTGTTTGATCAGGGTTGAGGTTGTAATAAGGTGGTCTTTCAAAGATCGGAGTTCGTTTTCATCTTTTTTATTTCTTTTTTGCTCAACCCCGGTTATCTGGTCATTTATGTCCATAACCTTGGTTTTCAAAGAGGTTATATAGTTCTGCAAAACGAACATGCTAACAAGCACCGCCCCCAATACGGCACTGCCGGTGTAAAGAAATCGGTTCTCACCCGGGATTTTAATTCCAAGTCTTTTCTTAGTTCCAGGTAATAATTGTAATCCGTCTTTACCGTCCACGTGCTTATTTCCCTAAAATTTCGCCGGAGAACTGTTTGTTGCCTGATAAGTGCTCCGGTCAAATTTTAATACAGGGATCTAATCTTATTATATCACCTTATGTTTCTCTCATTGCCAACCCTATTGCGATAGCTAAGGTACTTCTTAATTCAGGCATAAGCGAGTCCAATTCTTTGGGATAAACCACCCTCGAAAACGGATCTCCGATGACCACATCGCGGCCGATCTTTTCTTTGAAATAATCGCCAAAACCAGGCATATTGGTCAGGCCGCCGACCAGAACTATGTTTGCAATCTTTTCTTTTTTTGATTCTTCGTAATTGGCGATTGTTTTTTTGGTCTCAAAAACCATCATATCTATTAGCGAGGTCATTGATTCGTTGATAATATTCTCCTGTGTTTTTTTAAGACCGAATTTTCTCTTAAGTTCTTCTGCTTTTTCGAGATTTACCCCAAGCGATTGAGAAATTGCTTTGGTGATCTCGAAACCTCCGATCTCATAGTTATGACCCACCCTTTCGTATCCCCGGTTAACTATGATTATTGAGGTACTTCTGCCACCGATATTGACCACGGCCGTCGGACTCAAGTCGTTGCCCAAAAGACCCCTTATCAAGGCAGCGTTCTCAAGCTCGAGAGCTTTGAGTTCAAGACTGGCATTCTTAATTATGGTCTGGTAACGGGCTGTTTCTTCTTTTGATACCGCCGCCAGAAAAACTTCCACTGTCGAGGGTCCAGCTTCCGCTTTTGTACCGTCCGCGACTCCGACGATTGACCAATCGAGAACTACTTCATCAAGAGGTATCGGTACATATTTCTTTGCTTCAAACGGCAAAGCCCTGGCCAAATCCTCATTAGAGACATAAGGCATCTCGATAACGGTCGCGAAGGTAGAAAAAGACGGTATTGAAACGACCGCACCGACAGAACTCATCTTAGCTGCTTTTAAAAGCTGCATGATACCTTCAGATATTTCTTTATCCGGCATTCTCAAAATACTTTGCCATTTTTCGGAATCCATGTCGGGACTGCCGGGCTGTTCTATACCCTTAAGTTCAAATATGCCGTAATTAGACAAAGAAAAACGTCCTGACTTTTTATCAAGTTCCACTATTTTTATCGAGGAGGTTCCGATGTCTATTCCCAAACTGCCTCCAGGTTTAATTGATTTGAAAAAATTAAACGGCATTTGATCTAAAACCTAAAAGTAACCGTAGTTAATCTCCGGTCCCAAAACCCTGACATTCTTTTGATTTGCTTAGAAATCAAAAAATTACTATATTTTACCCATCTTTATTATAACATAGCTCGGATGTAACAATCATGAATTATCCCCAGCAAATGCTTAATTTTTTGGCAGACACGATTTTTCCAGTAAGCTGTCTTGGCTGCGGCAGATTTTCGCCTCAAAATAAGAAAGAATACCTGTGCAAATCGTGCCTGGGTTTAATTCCTATAAAAAATAATTTCGAGTGCACTGGCTGTAAAACCGCCACACCTCTTGGGAAAACATGCTTTAATTGTACTGAATTTTCCGTGATCGATAATTTGTTGATAGTTTCGGATTACAATAATCCTCTCATCGAAAAAGCTATCAAAACGCTTAAATACCGCATGGTACCTGATATTGCCGCATCATTAAGACCCCTTTTTAAAAAATACATCCGCCACCTTGTCAGAGATAAAAATTTTAACCTGACCGAAAACTATCCCCTCGTAGTCCCGGTCCCGCTTCATCTTAGGCGCCTTAATTGGCGAGGTTTTAATCAGGCCGAAATATTGTCCAATATGATCGGCGAGATAACCCAACTCACGGTAAAAAATGAAATCTTAATGAGAAATAAATTTACAAAACCCCAAGCAGACGTTCAAAACAAAGAAGAACGGCTCAAAAATTTAGCTGGAAAGTTCTCCGTTAATAAAAATGTAGATATAAATAAAAGAACCATATTGTTGGTAGATGATGTCTGTACCACCGGCGGAACACTTAGGGAAGCGGCCTCGGTTTTAAAGTCCGGCGGCGCTTCAAAAGTCATCTGTCTGGTCATTGCGAGAGGCTGAAAATTGTGGTAAAATTTAGAATTAAAATCTGCTCCCTTGGGGAGGCAGGAGCGAGCAGGCGCCGTGCGCCGTCGCAAGCGAGGTTGGAAGGGGGCGAGCGAAGTCGAAGCCCCCTCCAAGACAAAGGAGAGGTGCGGCGAATGGTAAGCCAGCGGTTTGCTAAACCGTAAACGTCTAAAAAGCGTTTTGTGGGTTCGAGTCCCACCCTCTCCGCATCGGAGACAGCCTTCTCAAAAGAGAAGGTTTTGTCTTTTTATGGCTTATCTTCTCGAGTTTTCCTTGTTTCAAGAAAATTGCCTCAATGGGGCATAGAGTCAAGAAGATCCGAACTTTTGCTTTACATTTTGTAAAATTATGATAGAATACATCAGTTGCCCTTTTAATAGGAGGTGCTAAAATAAAGCCATGAACGAGATTTTTAAACGTTGGGCACAAGATTCGAGTGAGCGGTTAGATCGTAATCAAAAGCAAGCAGATGCAACCCGAGATTTATATAAGCAATATGAGACATTGTTGCCAAGCCAAATTATCGAAGAACTTTATAAATTGCATTCTGATGGCCTCCTGTCTTCTAAGGTAGAGGCTGATGAGGAACCAGGGCATCTTTCATTGCTTTATCAAATGCTTGGTTATATTGCAGAAAGAGGGCCGGAATTAAATGATAATGACGTAGAAAAACTCTCGGAGATGTTGACTTGGCCTGAACTTAGGGACATACCGGATTGTAGCGATCGCTTTAATGTTCTTCGTGTTCTTGAAAAATATGGTCAAGCTACGCTTTTGCCATTATTGAAAGAGCATCTTAAATTCGTGGAGACTACTCGAGAGAGTCTAAATGGCGCAGGAACTCATTTTTACGCAGATCTTAGCCATGAGATGTATCGTGTTAAAGAACTAATTACCAAGTTTGAAGCCGACTAACCTCGGCTTTTTAATTCCCTAAAACCAAGCTAAAATCATAATCAACTTCCTGAAAAGCCGTAATTAGCCGCTTGATAAGAGTTTTCCAATTGTCCCTCACATCTCCGCATTAGAAACAAGAACTGCCCCTGCGGCAGTTCTTGTTTATTTATTTGTGGAAGAGGGTGGGACTCGAAAGCCGGAGCGATGTGGTTGTCAGTAAACAACCACCGTGAGGCGGGGCTGCGACTTTGCCTGAGCGACTGGCGAAGGCTAAAGTTGTAGCCGAGTCCTATTTTTCCTATCCAGAAACAGTCCAGTTTAGGCCGTTACTCCCCTGCTTCTTGAAGCGGGCTAATATTTATAATATGCTGTCAGGCAGACATTAAAGCAATGGAGAAACTTCAAGAAATATTTAAATCTTTTGGCAACATAAAACCGATATATAAAACGGTCTTTATTTTTTTAATTTTTCTTACGATAGCAACCTACACCAATCTCCGGAGCAATAATATTTTTGACCCGGACAGTTTCTACCATATCCGTCACTCATGGTATTTGAGAACGAACGGGATATTTAATACTGATTTTCCTTGGACATATTTTTCAAACATACACCTGGCCGGTGCTGACCTTTGGTACGGTTTTCATATTTTCCTAATACCTTTCACGTATATGACCGACCTGGCCTTTGCGATAAAAGTCTCGGGTGTAGTCATAACCTTCATCGCTCTTGTTTCAATTTATATCGCTTTTAAAAATTTAGATATACGGTATGCCTGGCTTTTTGTTGTTTTTATGCCGATAACCAGCAGCTGGATGATGTATCGGATGGCAATGGCCAGACCCCACGACCTTTCTTTGGCCTTTCTGGCTTTAATATTCAGCTTTTTTTACAGCGGTTCCTCGTGGCCGGTATTTATTTTTTCTTTTTTATCATCCTGGATACATTCGGCAGTTTTCTGGCTGCCGTTCATCGCTGTCGGGCCGATAGTTATTTTTAAATTCCTCAACGGACAGAGAGTCGGACTAAACAAAATTTTGTCCCTCGTTTCCGGAACTGCCACCGGGCTGATGGCCAGACCGCATCCAGTTGCTAACATCGGACTTATTTACAACCAGGTGATTGATTTTTACTTGGTCAAAGGCAAACAGCTTAAAGCCATGATCGGTACGGAACTTCAGCCGCCCGAATGGGTCGGTCAGGGCCGGATACTTTTCCCGATATTTTTTATTTTTTTTGCCGGACTGATAATCGCCGGTCTGTCCATATATAAAAAAGAGGAATTTTCAAAAGAAACCAAGGTTGCGGTTTTAAGCTCTTTTATAATGGTCTTCTTCTCTTTTTTGATGTTCGTTACCGCCAACCGAGCAATAGACCTCCTGACGCTTTTTATTGTAATGTTTGCCGGACTGGCTTTTACCCATTATCTTTCAGAAGCCGAGAAACTGGAGCCGCACAAACTAAAAGAAATCAAAATAATGCTGTTTTGTCTTCTGGTCCCGTTTCTTACTTTTTCCGCCTGCAACACTCTCCCCCGCTTTGAAGGTTATTTTGCTAGCGCAATGCTGCCTTACAGATTCCAGGGCCCGGCTTTATGGTTAAAGCAAAACAGTAACAAGGGTGATATTGTTTTTCACTTATATTTTGACCAGTTTCCGTCCCTGTTTTTCTGGAACCAGGACAATTACTATACCTACGGCATGGACCCCATATTTCTTTATAAATACGACACCCATCTCTATTGGGATATTTTCTATCTGAACATCGAAGATACCGGCGACCAGACCTGCGATGCGGAATATTGTACTCCGGACCATATTAAATCTACATATGACGCGATTACAAAGGATTTCCACGCTTCTTATGTCTTTACCAGAAGGTTCGGAGGACAAACAAGCTTCCTTGCATATCTTGAAAAAGATACGAAACATTTCAAAAAAGTTTATGATCAGGATTTGAGCGTTATTTTTAAAGTATTGCCGGAAAAAAAATAAACTTATGAAAGAAATTTTCAATAAATATTTTGACCCCACAAGGATCGTAGAAAAAAAATGGATTCTTTTGGTATTAAAAATCTCCACTTACATCGGGATAGCGGCCTATCTGATAAAAATGAGCTGGTATGCCTGGGCGGATATTCTGCTTGATTACGGAGAAGAACTTTATATACCCTGGAGAATATCGGAAGGCGCGGTACTTTACCGCGACATGATAAATAATTATTTCGGACCTCTGCCGTTTTATCTGAATGCTCTCTGGTTTCATCTTCTGGGAACAAGTATTACAACTCTGATCGTGGTGAGTTTGTTTATTTTAGTATTACTGGTCTGGCTGATTGAAGACTGGCTTAAAACCATAACCAATCCCCTGTCCGTATTCGTATCCGGTATTATTTTTATAGGAATTTTTGCTTTCGGCAGATATACCGAGAATGGCAATTATGATTACCTAACACCGTACTCCTACGGACTGGTATTGGGATTTGTGACGATAATGGGCCTTCTGTCCTGTTTAAAACGCTGGGGAAATAATAAAAAATTCATCTGGCTTATTCCGGCCGGACTTCTTCTAGGTTCAACCGTGATAAATAAGATCGAAATATTCATCCCGGCCGTAGCAATAGTTTTAAGTTATTTCGGAACAGAACTTGTTATAGATTTTAAAAATAAGGCCCGGATAATTTTAGGATTTTTAACCACCTGTTTTATCGGTCTGGTACCACCTCTCGTCACCATATATCTTTTTTCAAAATCAATGCCGGTCAACGAAGCGTTCAAAGGAATATTCGGACAATTCATCCTGGCTTTTAACGGCGGTTTGGCCCAGATGAACAGTTTGCCGTTTTATAAAACAAGTCTTGGTACCAACGATATTTTAGGCAACTCTCTTAGGATGTTGGGCTGGAGCTGGATTTGGTTTAACATGGCCCTCGTTGGTATATTCATATCCCTGTCTTTAAAAAATATAAGACCTAACCGCCTCTTAATCTGGATAATATTCTCCTTAACGGGAGTCTTGGAATACTTGCTAATTCCCAACACAAGCTGGTTTGAAATTGCCCGGTCGTTTCCAGTATTGATTCTCGCGGGATTTGGAATCTCTCTCTGGTTGGCCTTAAAACGCAGACCGGATCATCAGCAAAACTGGCCGATGCTTGTAACGAGCTTTGTGCTTGCGGGAACATTTCTTTTAAAAATGCCTCTTAATTCTCGAATTTATCATTACGGTTTTGTCCTCGGAGTTCCAGCCACACTTTTAGCGGTTGTCGCCTTGACCGATTGGCTGCCAAGATATCTTGAACGTTATAATATCGGCCGGACATTTAAAATATTTTTCCTGGTCACGTTTTCGGTTATGGTTGTAAAAGATATCGGGATAAGCAGTGCAAATTATTCAAAAAATACCTTCGACTGCTGCGGAACCGATATTAATGACACTCTTATTGTGGATCAAAAACGCGGACCAATAATCGAAGATACGGTCAATGAACTTAAGCGCCGGCTCGGCCCAAATGAGACATTTTCCGTACTGCCCAGGGGCATAATGCTGAATTATCTTCTAAGACGGCCTGACCCGACCAAAGTAATTTTTGCTTTTGGAGACCTCTTATCCTTCAGCGAGGATGACATTATAAATTCTTATTCGAAAAATCCGCCGGATTTCATAGTCTACCTTCACCTTGATACAAACGAACACGGTTTTCGTTTCTTCGGGCATGATATCGGGGTAAAATTATACAACTGGGTCAACAAAAACTACAACCAGGTCTGGCAGGAAGGCGGAACACCCTTCGAAGCTAAAACAAAATTTGCCGCGACAATTCTTCAAAAAAAACTTTCTATAAATAGTTCGAAAAAATAATGCAGAAAAAACAAAAAAACTGGTCGGAACAGTGGGGAAAATTCTATGATGATTCTCTGTTTTTATTCAAAGAATGGATATATCCCCAGGATCTGGATTTTTTTACAGACAAAGACGTTGTTGACTGCGGTTGCGGCGGTGGTCAGCATATTAACTTTATAGCTCCCTATGCCAAAAACGTTCTTGGTATCGACCTTAATACGACCCATATCGCCAGAAAAAATAATGCCGGCCGGAATAATGTTTCTTTCGCCGAAGGAGATTTGGCTAAAATAAGCTTGGGAAAAAAATATGACATTGCCTACTCAATCGGTGTCCTGCAGCATACCACTGACCCAGATAAAACCTTCGCCAACATCAAAACCTTTGTTAAGCCGGGTGGCAGAATCATTATCTGGTGCTATTCAAAGGAAGGAAATTGGCCAAACTGGGCCCTGCTTGAACCGGTCAAACGCGGAGTGTTTTTAAAACTTCCCTTTAAGGCAAAGATTGCATTGAGCTCCGTTCTGACCGTAGCGATGTATCTTCCGATATACAGTGTATATTTATTGCCGGTTAAATTCATGCCTTATTATGACTATTTTAGGAACTGGCGGAAATTATCCTTTAGTAGGAATAAATTGAACGTTTTAGATAAACTAAACGCCCCGATAACGAATTTTATTACCAGAGAACAGGTCTACCGGTGGTTAAACAAACAAGAATTCAGAGATGTTCATATTGACCACTACAACCAGATAAGCTGGCGCATCTCAGGAACTAAGATTTAGTCACCTTATTTTGACCACTAAAAGACTGTTGAATTTTCTTATTATCTTGGCATCTTCCTGTCCTTCGATAATTTTTTTGATGTCACCATAGCTTAAAAGGTTAAGAGCTTTTTCATCTGCCAGGTCAGACATGCCGATTCTTCTAAGAATGGCTCTAAAAATATTTTTCGGCAAATAGTGCAGGAACGGAATGCCGGTGTGAACCTCGACAGGAAAAAATCGGTCAGGAGTGGTGATAAAAACCTTCTTTCCGACCCGAAGTGCTTCATTATAGAATTTTCTCTGATTCTCAAAAGATCCGACATGCTCGGCTACAGCCGCAGAAAAAACTATATCAAAAGTGTTGTCCTGGAAAGGCAGAGCCGTCCCGTCGGCACGGACAAATTTTAGACCCAGATATTTTTGTTCAAGATAAGAACCGTCTTCAAGTCCGACGGCGGTAATATTTTTCGTCCAAGGATATAATTTTTCAAAATAATTACTGCTGTCACGTTTAGCATCGCAAGTCACCCCCAGGTCAAGCACTTTATCTTCGGGCTGCGGATTCATTATTTCCATAAAAAATTTGAAAAACTTTCCTCTGACCCTGTGGGCCGTTTTATCCGAAAGACGAAGCCAAAAAGTATCGTAGTTATATTCTTTAGTTCCCATATAAATTATTTATTGACCACAAACTCAAAACTTATTTCCTCGAACCCACCGACCCAATAGCACCAGATGCGGGAACATAAAAGCGGAGAAAGATTAGCCAAAAAACTTATAAAATCACTGAACGCCAAGGCCGCATAAAAGACCGGCGCCGGTAAAATGCTTTTTTTAAGATAAGGCTGGGCCATCCATAGTAATTTCATATTTTTCAACTTAAGTTCCGTGCCCTGATAATATTGTCTGACCGACGGATCAAAGTAATACGGAAATGTTACATCAAAGCCCCGTTTATGCTCAGGGTGAGTAAGGCCACGCGAAAAATGCGGGACCCGGATAATAACCCCCGCCTTGCCCTTAGATATGCGATGCAATTCTTTCATCACCCCAAAAGCATCATCCAGATGTTCAAGAACATGGTCGGCCTCGATCAGATCAAACTCGTTGTCCTTAAAAGGATAAGGAAATTTATTCAGGTCATGCACAAAATCAGGGTTAGTTCTTTTGTCCCAATCAATATTAACGTATCCTCTTTTTTTGAAATCTCCAGAACCGAGATTTAATTTTTTTTGAGGTATCATTATTTTTTACTTAATCTGAAAACCGCCAGACCCAGCCCGAAAACTACGATGCTCAAAGTTAGGGTCAGAAAAACAATAAAAACCAAGAAATTATTTACAAAATAAGACGAGATAACGCCTACGCCTCCGATTAAAATTATCCCGGCACTTAACAATAAATATAGTTTTATCGGATTATAAAGGAGTATCGTTTCAACTAAGATCTGTCCGGTCCTCAAGGTATCTCTTATATACCTAACCTTTGATTTGCCGATCCTTTCATAATAATCTATAGGCTGATAATGAACCGAGTTAAAATTAAGGAGCATTGCCAGGGTCAAAGTGGTGGTGAAAGAAAATGTTCCGCATAAGGTATCGGCATATTTTTGATAAATATTTTTTCTGAATATTCTCAGGCCTGAATTAACATCAGGAATTTTACGTCCGGCAATGAATTCAGCCAGCCATAAAAAAATAAGTCTGGCTGGATATTTTATAAAAGACCCCCGGTAAAATTTACCTTGCCTTGCTCCGACAACCATGTCATAACCTTTTTCATATATCACTGCCAGGCCAGGAATTGCGTTAACAGGGTATGAGCCGTCGGCGTCGATTATTATTATATTTTCATGGGATGAATGGGCAATGCCATTTTTTATCGAAAATCCGTAACCGAAATTCTGGAGGTTTTTTACCAACCTGACCGAGAATTTCGAAACAACCTGGACAGTATTGTCGGTCGAAGAATCGTCAACCACAACTATTTCGAGATTGAGGCCGCTCTTCCGGCCAAGAACAAGAAGGTCGTTGACGACCTTGCCGATAGCATTTGATTCATTGTAGGCCGGAATGACTATTGAATAATTGTTCATTTGGCTTTGTTTAAAAATCTGACCAAACTTATCAGGCTCCAAATCTGTCTGGTATTATCCCTTTTGCCTTTCAGGTGGGAATTAACCAGAGAATCTACGGCATCATAGTTTAAAAGCCCTGTTTTGTAAACGTTATCCCGGCTTAAATTTTCAAGCATAAAACCTTTGAGTTCTCCCTGGAGCCAGCGTGATAACGGAGGAACAAAACCCTTTTTCTTAATCTTGGTAATACTTGCCGGCAAAATTTCTTCTGCAGTTTTTCTTAATAAAATCTTGGTCTGAAAGGGTTTGGTCTTATACTCCGAAGGTAACGTCCGGGCAAATTCAAGGACAGGTCGGTTAAGGAACGGCACCCTCAATTCCACGGCGTGGGCCATCGAGCAGATGTCACTTTTGACCAGGCAATTTGAGGCAAGGAATGTCTTAAAATCAACATTGATAACTTCCGAAACTTTATCAGCTGCGGGTTCTTCGTCAAAAAAATCTGAAAAACCGCGTTCAAAAACTTCCGAAACATATTTTTCATAAAAATCTTTTTTTAATATATTTTTGACATCTTCCATCCGAAACAAAACCTTCCACAAAAAATGGCCTTTTCTGTAATCTGACTTGGCTCCGTGCAAAAAACGCTTAGCCATTTCCTCAAATCCGAGCTTTGAATAGGTTGAGGGCAGATAATCTGCGAGGCTGACCAGGCCTTGATGAACAACATCCGGAGTTTTAGAATACAAAGAGACTATCTCGGGGAGATACTGGGTCGGATAACCGCCGAACAACTCATCTCCGCCATCACCACTTAGAACCACCCGGCAATCATTCTCCCTGGCAAGCATGCTTAAATAGTAAGTAGGTAAAGATGACATGTCGCCGAACGGTTCGCCGAACAAGTCAATGATCTCGCCGGTCTTATCGGAAATATCCTTGGGTTTTAAAATATGAACAAAGTGTTTTTTAAAACCTAAAGCCCGACTTATTTCGCGGGCAATTCTCGACTCATCAAAATCTTTTTCTTCAAAGCCGATGGTGAAGACTTTTAGGTCAGCGCCGTTCTCCTTTACATAATGCCCGACCAAAGAACTGTCGATACCGCCTGACAGGAAAATTCCGACCGGAACATCGGCCTGGAGGGACTGTCTGACGCTCTCGTTAAAGGTATTTTTAAAACTCCTTATCCCCTCTTCGAGGGTTTTAACCGATGATTCTCCTGAAAAATTATAATTGGATTCCTTAAAAGATCCGCCCTCTTTCAAGTTAAAAACCAAATTAGTTGCGACTGGAACTTCTTTTATTTCTTTGTATATCGTTTCGTCGCCATATATATAACCCTGGGCCATAAATTTAACCAACGAACTTTCGTTAAGGGTTGTTCCGGCTTGGCAGTTGCTTTTTAAAGCTCCTATCTCCGAGGAAAAAATAATTTTTTGACCATCCTCGATAAGATACAACGGCTTTATCCCGGCCGGATCGCGACTCAAAATGAGCTTGCCGGAAGAACGGTCATAAAGAGCGGCCGCCCACATTCCGTCGAGTTTTTCAAAAATTTTAGTGCCGAACTCCTCATAGCCGTGAATAATGACCTCCGAGTCGGTTTCTGACCTGAATTTATGGCCCCTACCGGTCAGAAACGGCTTTAATTTTTTGTAATTATATATCTCGCCGTTAAAGGTCAGCCAAATACTCCCGTCTTCATTTGCCATTGGCTGACGTCCGGCGGAAGAAAGGTCAATTATCGAAAGGCGGCGCTGGCCAAGATGGACATCATTTTCCGCATCCGAATAAACTCCGACATCGTCGGGACCGCGATGAGCTAAGGACCGTAAAATACCGTCAACGGCATTTTTCCCTCCTGATTTGACCGAACCGGCTATACCACACATAATTCATTGATTATAGTGCTTCTGCGCCTAAAAACAATACTTTTTAGGCCTTATTTAAAGCGTCGCGAAAACTGGCAAATCAGTCAAAATAGTGCTAAAATAGAGATATGGATAATCAAGCAGTAGCCAAGCGCTACAGAACTGAATTATCCTCCGTAAAAGACCTGCTTTTTTACTTTCTTATTATCTGGACATTCGTCCTTTTGGGATTATGTTGGTTCAATTTTATCAATCCTAAATTCGAACTTTCCGAGGCTGTAGCTACAAGCTACCTTATTCTTTTAGGTGTTTACATCGTCCACAAAGAAACATCGCGCTGGACTGGGGTTAAGTTAAGAATAATGCCCGGAGAACTTTTCGTGTATATTTGGTGGATTTCCCTCCTGGCGATGCTTCTGATCGGATTTTTTACCCACCGCGAGGTTTCGTCAACGACAAGATTCATGTCCTATGAAGTTCTTGGAGCTTTTCTTCTAAGCGAAATATCAAAGGGTTTTAACGCTTTCAAGCGCACCTCCGGTCAAGATGATAATTAATTTGGTGAGGGGGCCGAGTGGTTTAAGGCGACGGTTGTGAAAACCGTTGTACGGGAAACCGTACCGTGAGTTCGAATCTCACCCTCACCGCCACAAAATAATTCCTAAAGAGGACCATGCCTCAAATACTTAACTTAAGAGAAAAGCATCAAAGAGAAAAAGAAAAGCGGTTCAAAAATCCGCCGCCGAACCTTGTCATAAAAAGACCAGCTGCTCCCATTATAAAAAAATTTATCAAACCCCTGGAAGCTAAAACCTCACTTGCCTCACCGGCAATAGGTTGGGAGGCACCGTCGTTTTATTTCAATCCTCAAAAAAGATACCTTTCCCTCCTCATCGTCGCATTGATAATCGGCGGTGGCGGAATGCTGTATTTCGGCAAGGACAAACTGACCGCAATCTTTATGGTCCTGGCCTCTCTGGTCCTGATACTTTATTCCACCCGCCGGCCTGAAATCTCAAGGATACATATCGACCAGGGGGGTGTGGCAATCGGCAACGCAATGTATTATTACAAGGACCTCCGCTCATTCTGGATACATTACAACCCCGGGGAATTAAAGGAGTTAAGTCTGGAAGCAAAAAAATGGTATATGCCCTATGTCACGGTATCGATCGAGAACAAGAATCCTCTTCTGATACGGTCGTTGTTAATAAATTTTTTGCCTGAAAAAGAGCATGAACATTCTCTGATAGATATAATTGCAAAGAGAATGGGATTATAATTTTCCCCTCGTCGTTCAACGGATAGGACACAAGATTGCGGATCTTGTAATTGAGGTTCGATTCCTCACGAGGGGACATTATAAACACAACCCACGCTAATAGCGTGGGTTGTGTTTATCTCTTGTGTTGATTTATTTAAAAAAATGTTAAAATAACGGCTAACCAATGACACCCCTCGATTTGCCGATAGAAAAATTGCGCAATGTCGGGCCAAGGAATATTTCTCGGCTAAACCGGCTTGGCATTAAAACTCTAAAAAACCTCCTTTGGCATTTTCCCGTTCGTTATGAAGACTACACCGAACTAATGCCAATTGCCCAAGCCGAACCCGGACAAAAAGTTAATGTTCAAGGTGAGGTCCTGAAAATCTCAAGCCGCCGTATCTTCCCAAGACGCTTATCTGTTACAAACGCCATCGTCGGTGATTCATCCGGCGCAATTAAAGTCGTCTGGTTCAACCAACCGTATATCGAGAATCAACTGACCGAGGGCACCTTTGTCAGTCTGGCCGGAAAAGTTTCTTTGAACAAAAACGGAGTTTATCTTTCAAGCCCTACCTATGAAAAGATATCGACCTCTCCTGACCTTCAGCCCGCAGCTTCTTCAGTAAACCTGAAACACACCCATGGCCTTGTACCAGTTTATCCGGAAACCGAAGGCGTAACCTCCAAGTATCTACGTTTCCTGATTAAGCCCGTTCTTAAAAACATAACCCTCGACGACCCTCTCCCCTCCTCACTTCTTTCTAAATATAATTTCCCGGAACTTTCCCAAGCAATTTCAGATATCCATTATCCGAACGAGCTTGTAGAAGCAGAAACCGCAAGAGAACGTTTTGCGTTTGAAGATTTATTACTTTTCCAGATTAAAGCTCTCCTCGAAAGACGGAAATTGAACCAATTAAAATCTATCTCCGTAGAATTCGACCAGCCGCTTATTCAGAATTTTATAGCCCAACTGCCGTTTGAACTGACCACCGACCAAAAGGTCTCGCTATGGGAAATATTAAAAGATCTCAAGAAAAATTATCCGATGAACCGGCTGATGGAAGGAGATGTCGGGTCAGGAAAAACTGTTGTTGCCCTGACCGCCGCTTATCAGATTGCCAAAAACGGCTGTCAGACGGTTTTTATGGTGCCGACCGAAGTTCTGGCCGCCCAGCACTATGAAACCGTGGGTTCGCTGATTAAAGATAGCGCCGTACACACCTGTCTCTTAACCGGTTCCGAATCCAAGCTTGACGGAAAAGATATTCTCAAAAAAGAATTAAAACAGAAAATAGCGTCAGGTGAAGTTGGTATAATTATCGGTACCCATGCCGTCATCCAAAAAGATGTTTCATTTGCCAAATTGGCGATGGTTGTTATCGATGAACAGCACCGTTTCGGCATCCATCAGCGTTCCGCTTTAGTCAAAAACATGGAACTTGTCCCTCACTTCCTAAGTATGACGGCAACGCCCATCCCAAGAACCTTGGCTTTAACCATTTATGGCGACCTTGATATTTCACTCATAAAAGAAAAACCGAAGAATCGCCAGAAAATAATCACCAGGGTTGTCCCGCCATCTCAGAAAAAATTATCTTATCAATTCATACGCGAAGAAGTTAAAAAGGGGCGTCAGGTTTTCGTTGTTTGTCCTCGTATTGAAGTGTCTGATCCAAAAAAAGAAATTAAAGCCGGCTATGGACAAAGCAAGATGAATATCCTCTGGCAGGAAGTAAAAGCGGTCGAAGAAGAATATAAGAAATTATCAGAAGCAGTCTTCCCTGACCTCAAGGTCGCAATGCTTCACGGTAAAATGAAGCCCAAAGAAAAAGCCGACATAATGAATAAGTTCAAGGACGGCTGGTATAATATCCTTGTTTCAACTTCGGTCATTGAAGTTGGCGTCGACGTACCCAATGCAACGATCATGGCAATTGAAAGCGCCGAACGTTTCGGACTTGCCCAGCTTCACCAATTCCGCGGCCGGGTCGGACGGGATGAATTTCAATCATACTGCCTTCTTTTTTGTTCAACAGAGGATAAGACCACAAATAGGCGTTTAAACGCACTCGCCCAAACAGATGACGGATTTAAACTGGCCGAAGAGGATATGAAGCTCCGTGGACCGGGGGAATTTTTCGGAGTCAAGCAATCAGGTCTGCCTGACCTCGCCATGGCTTCCCTTGCCAACATCGACCTGATAAAAAAAGCCCGTCTCGAAGCCCGCACTCTTCTCAAAGAAGATCCCTCTCTTAAAAATTATCCCCTCCTCCAAGAACGCCTCGAATCGTTCCAAAAGCTCACACATTTTGAATAAAAAATCCGCCTTCTAGCGGATTAATTTTTCGTCAGCTCTTTCAAACGCTCGTCATAAACAGAAAATCCTGACCATTTGGCCAAAGCCAGATAACTGATCATGTGGTCGGCAGCCTCTTCTTCAGAAGATACCATAAGTTCCGCGGCCATCGTTAATGGATCATTTCCCCAAACAATATCAGGAAACGGGGCAAACTCCCCTACCATCCCGCAATCAATACATCGAGGACATTCGCCGTGAGACCAGCTAAGGTCAACGTTGTTGTGAGGGCAGTCTTTAGGGTCGGTCATATCCTTCTCCCATGAGGTTATGAAGGTATGTTATTTGAAAATGAAAACAAAATCAAATACGACGCGTCTTTGGAGTAACCCAAAATCCCATATACTTACCTAACATCAGACGAGTCTGGGCATCAAGTGCCGGCAGAAGCCCGAGACAAATGGTCGTCACAGGGAAAAGAAGCCATTGCAGAACCATCCAAAGATATTTAAATTTCCCAAATTTAGGCGGACGAGGCGGAAGAAGGATTATTGATAACGTAGCAGTAGAGACAAGACCGACCATTGAGAAAGTCATTATCCAGCGGGTAATGTGAGGCAAATTAAAGGATAGGATCGAGCGGTTGAATTCCCCTCCTCCGACAACCACTGGCAGCCAGCCGAGAAGAAAAATAATAAGAGCATTCGTCGCCCACGAATGATTGCCTTCGACAACCATAAATCCGTAGCGCCATTTCTTAAAAAAAGATAATGACCTGTTCTTAAAAAAACCGAACAGGAAATACGGAATATTTTCCGCGCCATATGCCCAGCGCCGTTGCTGCTTATAAACATTCTTGAAAGTTTGCCAGGTCGTATCGGCAACGTTGGCATCCATCGAAACGGGGTAATAAAGCGGGACAACTCGATAGTCACCGTCATAACGCAAAAAACACTGCCAGAAGATGCGTGAATCTTCGGAGACCATGTTCTTCTGCCAATAGCCGACATCGACCAAAGCCCTAAACGGCATCGAGTGGGACGAGAAGGTCGTGGCCGTCTCCCATTTTTCCTGTTTTATGGTGTGCCAAAAAGTTGCCGAGAATGCGACGACTCTGGCAAAAGACGGCGCCTCCCAGATATTGTTTATATAGAGAGGAATTGGCTGGTATGATGCATGAAGTGGATTCTCGCTGGTCAGATAGGTGTGGGTTAAGATACCGAAGTATTCAGGAAATACGACCGTATCAATATCAAAATTAGAAACAAGGATTTGGTCATAGTTAAGCTGTGCCCTGTCTATTTCTTCTTTAACTATTTTGGCAGCATAAGCGGTGTTCGAACCTTTGCCCGGAATTTCGTTAGAAAGTCCCGCTGGATGCATTATAGTCATAAAGCGATAAAATTTGTGAGCATAATTTTTTTGTATCTCATTTACAACATTCTTTGCAGATTCGCCTCCCCTTTCCTCATAGCAAAGGACGATAAATAATTTTTCCTTAGGGTAATTGGAACGCATGAGACCCTCAAAAGTCGCCGAAACAAGATTTAAATCTTCTTTGTAAAGAGGCAGGAATACGAGATGATAAACATCATACCAAGACCTGACAGTTTTAATTTTATAAGAATCCGGTTCCAGACCATTAAGTCTTTCCAGCCAGTTGATCTTCAAATTTGCCCGGAGACGATTATATGAGACCTTGAGATGGAAAGACAGGTATACGGTTTTAATGAACCAATAGACATCGAAGATTATGATAAAAAAAGCGACCCAAACCGGCAATTTAAATGATAAGACGAATATCAGAATTAGGGTTGCCCAGGCTAAAAAACCGGGCACTATTTCAAAGACCCGGTAAAGCCATCTCTGTCCGGATTCTGGAATATCAGAAGACTGGCCGATATGGAGATAGGTATAAGGATTAAACACCGTTACATCCTATATCGTATGGCTGATAAATTCAACCGAAATAAAAAGCCCTATAAAGGGCTTTTGGTTATGTCTGATTCGTGGTCTCAGGAAGAATAGCGATCTCCTGAACCTCGTCAATCGTCTCGACCAGATGGAAATTAAGCTTATCCCGAATGTCTTTAGGAACATCGGGCAGATCACGCTCATTTTGCTTGGGAAGAATAACTTCTTTGATACCGGCCGAATAAGCAGCGACGATTTTTTCGCGGATACCTCCGACCGGAAGAATCATCCCGGTAAGACGTATCTCACCGGTCATACCCAGGTAGGGTTTGACCAGTCTTTTATCGACAGCTGAAAAAAGAGAGCAGTAGAAAGCTACTCCAGCTGAAGGGCCGTCCTTCGGAATCGCCCCTTCTGGAACATGGATATGGATCGATTTTTTATTTAACCTGTCGCCGTGGTCTTTATCCGCCAATCTTTCACGAATAAGAGATAGGGCAACCTTGGTCGATTCTTCCATAACCTTACCTTGGAGTCCGGTATGAGAGAAGACGAATTTACCCTCATTGAATTCATTAAGGACCTTACTCTCAATGTACAAAATATCGCCGCCGGTGTAGGTCCAAGCCAAGCCGATAGCTTCGCCTTGAACAGTTGGACGGGCAACGGTTTTTAATATTTTTTTCCTGCCAAGAAATTCAGAGGCAACTTTATCGGTAACCCTGAACTCTTTTAATTCTTGGCCGCTTGACCTATATTTAAGGTATTCCTTGGTTATTTTCTTGAGAATAACCTCTAAACACCGGTCCAAATTCCTCACTCCGGCCTCGGAAGTGTATTCTTCGATTATTTTTTCCAAAACTCCATCATCCCAACTTAAGGACAAGAGTTCTTTTACCTTATCGCCGTCTTTCTTTGATAGTCCGACTTCGGGCATCCATCGGGATATCAAAAATCTCTTCGCTATTTCAACCTTGTCCGGCATCAGATAACCAGGCAAACGAATTATGTGCATGCGGTCTCTTAAGGGTCCGGGGATATTCTGCTCGACATTGGCTGTAGCAATGAAAAGGACATGAGATAAATTGAACCCGGCATCAAGATAGTGGTCTTTGAAGCTCCAATTCTGTTCCGGATCAAGAACCTCAAGCATCGCCGCTTTAGGGTCACCATTGACCGAAGTCCCGCCCAGTTTATCGATCTCATCGATCATAAAAACAGGATTCTTGACCCCGCAACGCTGAATCTCTCTTAATATCTTCCCCGGTTCGGAGCCGATATAGGTCAGTCTATGACCGCGGACCGATGCTTCATCGTGTATTCCGCCCAAAGAAACCCGGATAAATTTTCGGTTCAAGGCACGCGCGATGGATCTACCCAAAGAAGTTTTTCCCACTCCAGGCGGACCGATGAAACAAAGGATACTGCCCTTACAATCCGGATTGAGAATTATCGGGGCAACATTGTCACAGATCGTATCTTTGACATGCTTAAGATCGTGGTGATCCTCATCAAGAACCGCCATAACCCGGTTGATATTCTCTTCCTGTTTGGTCTCGCTGCTCCAAGGCAAAGAAAGGTTGAAATCAAGACGGGCTTCGTATTTGATCCATTCCGAAGTATTTCTATCGGGACTTTTATAGGACTTGAGGCGGCTAAAATCCTCCATTGCGACCCGGCAGGCATCTTCGTTCATGAATGGTTTGAGTTCCTGGAACTTTTTCCATTTTTTAACCACTTCCGGATGGGCATCCGCCACAAAATCATCTTCGGTATTTTTTTTCCGGTTAACCGGGACTTTTTCCATTGCTTCATGGGCCCTGGAATTCTTTATATTTTTCTTGGCTATTTTTTCTATATTGCCGTGTTCGTTAACAAAGATGGCTATATTTTCTGCCAGCAATTCGGTGATCATTCCGAGTCTTTTGGTCAGGAGGTTTGTCCTTAATATCGATTGTTTCTTGTTCGAACTGGCTTCAGGAATCCCGGCCAATAAATTCCAAACGAAACTATCTATACCTTCTCTTCGGTTAAAATCGAAGTTGTCAAAATCGTCCAGGATAAATTTAATTTCAGGCATATCTCCGTAAAAATCCGTATCCACGCCTTCAACCAGTCTTTTGAGAAGCCTTTTGATCCTGAAGATCAGAGCACTAAGCTCGAAAATATATTCCGTAACAATAGTGCCGTCTCTTTTTTTGTTAAAATAATCTTCTTCAACATCTTCGAACGGTGTAACCCTCGCCCGCCAATAGTTACTGTCCCCTGGACCTTCGTACCAATCCGTAACTTCGGCCCTGTATCGCCCGGTGAAGGCAACGAATTCTTTTTCCCTATTAACTTCCAGTTCGGCAACAACGCCCAGTTTGTAAAACCTCTCCGGAGCAGGTCGTTTTGGAATTGTCATGACACAAAGAACAAAAGGACATCTGCCGGCGACAGCATCGGTAAAAAGAGCCTCGCCATAACGGCCTGTTAAACTTAACCAACTGGATGTGGTCGGAAAAACCATTAAAGAAGGGCTTATATCTATGACCGGTAAAATATCGAGTTTAACCAGTTCAGCTGCCATATTCTCCTTGTTATAAAAGAGCGACTGTTAAGGGCAGTATAGATAAAAATCAGCTAAAATCAAGTGAATCATACGCCCCGGCAAACAAAAAAGCAGCATTTTGCTGCTTAGTTTTATTGAATAAATATTTCAGCGTTTCCTGAATTGGCTTCCTATTTTGCCATCGAATTGATAGATATACGGTACTTTTCTGTTGTAAGTTTTGGTCTCAAGTAAAACCATTTTACCCCAGAAATAATACACATACTGAAGAGTCTTCAAGGTGTGTTCCGGTTCTAAAAAGCGTTCATCGAACTCATGTCTTAAATACAATGACCGGTTACCTTCATAATTCGGTTCTGCAACATTTATAACCGGCATCGAATTGAACCCCACACCTTTTAATAATCTTTCTTTGATTTTGTTAAAAGATTTGTTTTCCTGTTTTTCATTATCCGCCCCTTCAATGATACGGCCCACCGTTATATCCTTATTCTGGGCAATTTCCCACAAAAAAAGTCTTAATTTTTTAGCTATGTCTTTGGTCAGATATCCAGACAAAAAACTTTCATCATCACTCGAACTCATTATCCTGAACATATCTGGAGGTATCGGCCTAATTTGGGCTGTTGGATCTTCGTTGTCCGGATAATAAGCATTTTCAATTTCGTTCCAAATAACAAAGTTAACCAGATACTTGTTGTAAGCGGTTGGTTGGTCCGGCAAACGCACAACACTGCTGTGGTGTCGGGCAAAGGCAAAATAAAGTTCAGCCGGGAGTTTTAAGGCCCGGGTTATTTTATAGTGACAGTAGGTCGCCCAGCCTTCATTTACCCCGGTGGTAAGAATTGCCGGTCTGAACAGACAATTAAACATCTGTCTAACAATATTGATGATGTCTTTTTCCCAGTCCTGAAGTTGTCTTGGGGAGTTTTCGCTCAAAAACAAGAGCAGATCTTGGCGTTGAAAAACCTCGCCAGGATTAGTTCCGAGTAACTCGCTACTTTGGTACATCAGGGCATGAGCGGCTTCGATACATTTTCTGACATTGACCTTACCGATGGAAATATCCGAACTATAAGAACGGATTCTCTCTTCGGAAGATTTAAGGAAATCCACCACCGAATCGGCTTTGGCATATTTCTTAAAATGCCCGTTGTTTTTGAAAAAATTATTGTGGCCGTAAACATGGGCCATGGTAAGTATCTGCATAGCGAGGTCATTATCCGTCATGAGATAAGCCAGACACGGATTCGAGCACCTGACAAGTTCATAAGGCAGATATTCGAGACCCAGACCGACAAGAGTGTCTTTTATATCATATCTTTTTCCAGCCGCCCAGTTCGGATAAAAATCTTTCATTCCGAAGTAAACTGTCCGCTCAAGCATTGCTCTTTGACTGACGATCTCAAATTCCTGAGGAAAGATTTCAAGACCCAAAAATGGAATTATTTCTTTCTCTATCCGTTCGTTCCAATATTCGATATCTTTGAGGGAGTAGTTCCTGAGGAGACTCATTTAAACCTCCTGCTCAATACTCAAAAAATCGTCGAAAGCTCTCCGGAGATCTTCTTTTTTCGTGATGAATATTTTTCTGAATCTTTCATTCTTAACTCCACGGACAACAGAATCGGTAAAAGCGGTCGTGTCCGTTTTATCCGGTTGGATCTCAGCGAAACCGATAAGTTTGGAGATGGCCAGCAGGTCTTTGAACACTTTGACCACGTCTTCAATACTATCGTTGGAATTATTTTCACCGTCAGTACAATGAACACAATATATATCCCATTGTTCCTGGTCATATCTTTTATTTATCAATTCGAGGGCCTTTTTGGGGCCACTCGAAATAGCGGTTCCGCCGTCACCGGAAACACGGAAGAATTTATCGGAATCGGTTTCCTGGGCTTCGGTGTCATGAAGTATGAACAACCTGTCCGAATTGAGATATTTTTCTCTGACAAAATTGTAAACGGCATAGAGGAAACATTTCGTGAAGTATCTTTTCTTGGCATCCATTGAGCTTGATTTATCCATGATGCAGACCAGAAGAACATTTGTCTGAAGACGCTGTTTAATGCCCAGGCCGTGATAGCGGAGATCGTCGTTTATGAATTTAGGGTTAAGAGCTATGCTCTTATTCTTGGACATCATTTTTTCTCTTTTTATTTTTTCAATCCAAGAAGCCTCGAGATCAAGCCGAGGAGCTATCCCGTTCTCTTTCAGACCACGCCACCGTGCCTCAGATAAAGATAAGACTTGATTAGATTTGCTCCGACTTAAATATGGGAGATTGAGATCCTTGGCCGAATCATCCAGGATGTCATCTATGTCTTCGGGAGTTAATTCAAATATCAATCTCCCTTTCTCAATTCCACCCAAATTATCTTTGCCACTAACACCATCCGATTGATCTTTGATACTCCCTACCACTTGTCCCCTCTTAACTCCCTCGGCCTGACCAGTCCCTTTCGTATTTTGAGGTCTGTGGCCAAAAATAAAACGATATTCTTTGGCCATCTTAACGCTTATTTTTTGCAAATTACCGGACATGTCTTGATTATCAGACCGGAAAATATCGATCTCTTCCAAAAGCTGAGCCAGATTATCTCTCATCAATTCTCTGACCAAAGCCGCATGCCTTTGTCTGTCTCCGGTACTTCGATTAAATTCTCTGTCTAATTGTGAAAGATCTCTGAATTTAGCCAAGCTTTCCCCTTTGGAACAAGGAAGCTGGATTTTAAATTAGCACAAAAAAAGACATGCGTTAAGCATGTCTGGCTACGTGTTCAAGCACGGTCTCGGCGCCGATCTTGGCATAGCCGATCTGTGTCATAGCTTCTATCAATCGGGTTTTCTCACTATGATCACCGAGTTTCTGAGCTATTGATCTCATGATGTTCTGTCTGGCAAGAGTCTCGAGGGAAAACTTTAGCTTTCCTGAAGCACTGGAATCGATACTTTCTCCGGCGACCTTTAAACTGAACGCGGCCTTGGCCATTTCTGACCTGAAAGCCTGTTTTTCAGATTCAGACATAAGAAGTTTTTCCTCAACAGATTTAACAAAATCTTCGTCAACCGGTTCTTTGTTAAAAGACCGGATCAGATTGTCTGTGTAGACTCCCAAAAGATAATCGACCGTTTTCTGAAATGAACCCTGAATATTCTTAAGGTGAGCCAGGATAACATCCGTTTTGAGTGATTCGAGCAGTTCATGATAAAGGTCATCCTGGATAAACGAAAGCCATTGTTTTTTTCCGGCTCTTGGCCACTCGGCATCTTTTGGTATATCAGATTCCTGAACATATCTTACCATGGCCTTGTGAAGCCAGAGCGGGTTAAGGTAGCCCCCGCATTTGGAGAGATATTCATCCTTTTCCCAAAAACAACGATAATAGGCCAGACTTTCTTCGATTATGCTTTTGGTCGCATCCCGATAAGATAGTCCGACCATCCCCTCTTTAGGGTCAGCTAACTCGCCGAACTTAGATAGGGTAATGTTAACGGGCTCTCCGGAAGATGTTAAGTCCTGACCGTCATATATTTTTATTTTTACCAGCGGTTCCACTTGAGAGTTCTTGTTGTCCATTCTGGTAAAAAGAACGAACATCGCGACCTGTTCAAGAGAATGCGGGTCAATGTGGATATTCCGGAAATTAAGAGATCTGTCGAGAAATGAGTTTTTATAGATCTGGACTTCCTCGGTCAGTCTAAGATTGTGAGGAACTTTTACAACATAAATACGGTTCATAGTCGCTTCATTTGTCGGGTCGGATTTAAATTTTCTCCACTCTGTTTCATTTGAATGGCTGATAATTACGGTCTCCGAATACACCTGCCCGGTAAATTTAGGCAAAGGAACATATCTTTCCTGAGTTTGGGTCAGCAAAGGCCTTTGAGCCTCGACCGGATTTTTCCATATTTCGACTATCTCATTTATACCGCGCTTACCGCGACTGAACGCCCCGTTCAAGATCAGAGTTTCAGGATCGCCTCTTTTGTAATCCCCCAACTTGGAGATATCTTCCTCGCCGATCATGACAGCCATGTTGAAATTTATCGGATCAACTTCAGAAACCACAGCGATACCGCAGCTTTTCCTCTGGGAAAATGTTTTCCACTCAACTTTGAACTTCCTGTAATCGTTCCCATATTCGCCAGTAAGCTTTTTACGGCATTTGGGACAGATGTCTGCGCGCGGATCAATAAATATTCCGTAATCCTCGAATATCTTTGCCCGCAAATGACGCGGAGTAGCATCGACAGGATTGTCATGATGCTCGCAGTCTTGTAACTGCCAAAAGCCATGTTCTTCAAGAACTCGGCGCATTATTTCAGCAAGTGTGGTCTTGCCCGAACCGGGAGGACCCCAGAAATACAGCATTTGCCGAGAAGCTTCGCCCTGACCCGCTGCCATATAAAGATAATTATCGACTGAGAACAGAACTTTTTCGATACCATAAAGACGTTGAGTGAAAAGTTTGGGTACTCTCATCACAAAACCCGGCTCAAGTTCAAGAAGTTTGGCCCGCCTGGGATCAACCTCAAAACTGATATCTTCGTATCCGCGTGAACCTACGGCCGAATAAAGTCTCTGATGCGAGAGCTGGGCCAATTGAGGGTCGGCCTCGAGAAGATCCCAAAAATCAGATATCGTGATAGGTTCTTTCTGAACCCTTTTTTCAAGATAAGATGATATTTCCTGATCAATAAGGTTTTTCAAGCTCGGCTTTGGGTTTTCATTTACAACCGGATCCTGACTCAAAATGCCTCCTAAGGTTTTTAAGGGACGATGACAGTAATAATAACCAAAGGACAGATTATTTCAAATTAAGAGACCGGAGAGTTCGTCTTTAAGGTCAATGGCTCCGTTCTTGAAACCAGAATCAAGTTCCAACAAACTCTTATAAACCCGGGTTCCGTCTTCAAGACTGAACTTACTTCTTAAAGATTTTTTGACCACAAAAGGGTGAAGTTTTGTCTTTTTGACTATTTCGGGTTCGGATTGTCCTGATGTTGAAAGACCTTTAACTATGAGTACATTTCTGAAGTGGTGAACTATCATAGTCAGAAGATAATACGGGTCTTGGCCAGTAAAAATATTAAAATATAGAAGCTCAATGGCCTTTTTTCTATTTCCTAAACTTATGGCATCGGTAAGTTCAAAAACATTAGATGATTCGCTACCAGAAACTAAACTTTCTATATCTTTGACAGTCACCTCTTTACCGGCCTTATAGGCAGTTAGTTTATCTATTTCATTCGCCAAACGCCAACTATCGTTACCGGTTAAACTGGTTAATCTTCTTAAAGCATTTGTGTTTATCTGACAGAGTCTTGATTTGAACCCATTTATGATCCACTCCTCCAGTTTTGATCCGGTCAAGGGTTCGAAGTTTTTAACCATCTTACTTTGTAAAAGAGTTTTTGAGAGCTCTTTATTCTTAGTTCCGAGATCTTTTTCAGTACTGTTTTCAGAAACGATCAGGGTTATGTCGCTTGATTTTCCAATATCATAGCTATTGAATATAGCCGATAATTTTTCGGCTATATTTTTTTTAAGGAATGAGTTCGAAATGATCACCAATTTATGTTCATTAAAAAATGAAGAACTTTTTAAAACCTTCTCAAGGTTTTCGAGTTCATTAGGTTCAGAAACATCAAACACGAAAAAATTTATCCCGCTTGGATATTTATATTTGTACCGCTTCATCATTTCCTCTCTCGCTTCTTTTAGGCGGTAAGAGTCAGTGCCATATAGAAAAATGACCATAATTAGGATCTAATTTGTCTCGATCTCAACCCAAATTTTGCCTGGAGCAAGCTCAATTTCTTTTCCATCATTATCATAAAAGAAAAGTTTGCTATCAAGGGTCGCAGGGTCTTTTGACCACTTGCCCTCTATCTTAACACCGTTCTGATAAATTACAGCGTCGCCGTTTCCGGCCGTAACAACAGTCAAATAATCTTTAGAAGTAAAAGAAGAAGTGGTCTTCATCACGATAACTGTGCTCACGGAGACCTGATTTCCGTTATTCCTATCCGTTTCAGGCTGGCCGTTCCTTAAGCGTTTATAAGTGTCTGAATTTTCATCATAACTCCATAAAACATTGAACGGCGAGGTATAGTCTATCGAAATTGAATTAACCAAGTTAAGAATATTTCTCGCATTTTGGTTTTTTTCTAAATGAGGGTAGCCGGAAAAATTCTTGCTCAAAGAATAATTAAGATCTTTGGCTCCATTGACGAGGCGCTGATAGTCGCTAAAACCGTTATGTGGCTGCGGTACTCCGGCTTTCCGATAAAAATAGACCGTTTCATATTTCATCGCATCAATGTTGTCGATAACGTGGTTGTTCAGATTTTGAAGCGCGCCATGCTCCCCTCCCCAATGAGCGTAGATTGCATCCAATCCTGCCGCCAAAGGGATAAAATCCTGGCGAGCAGACCGAATAGAACCGATATCTTTCGGCTCTTCGCATTGATAGATTGACATCATTCTCGTGACCCCACTCGGCGTCACCGGCATTTCAAAAACAATATCAGCCTGGCTTATACCCGAAAGAGGGCGAGTAACCGGATCAGAAGATATCATTACCGCCAGAGGCCGTTGAGCGGCATTGTCACAATTAGTGCCCGTTATCGGACTTTTGGGGCCGATCTCAACAGTTTGAGTAGTCTTATTTTCATTATTTATCGTGATTGGAGCTTTCTGCCACCAAATTAAAAAAATTGCAACAAAAACTAAGGCTGTGATGCCGCTGATAATTAGTATTTTATTGAGATTAAGTTTCAGCATTTTAAGATATTAAAAAAGTTTTTGATGTTTCGGACAAAAATGAGCTGACCTTTGACCAATTACCAATCTCTTCATAACACCGCCATCGCCCCGAAAACATTTTTTACCCGTCTGCTGATACGCTTTTTCAATCTCCTGATAACTCCCTTTCTCTCCTGACGGAGTACGGTAATCATCCACACTTGAACCCTTGGCTTGGATAGCTTTTTTCAAGATTTTTATCATAGAATTGAATATTTTTTCAATATGGCCCTTTTTTAAATTCTCAACTCGAGATAAAGGATGGATTCCTGAATCCCAGAGTATCTCATCGGCATAGATATTCCCGATGCCGACTATAAAATATGGGTCCATCAAGACTGGTTTTAAATTACCGCGTTTATTTTTAAACAAATCCTTAAACTCCTTTTGAGAAACTTCCAAGGGTTCGGGCCCTAAATCACGAATTTCTTTTAAATTAGAAACGTCCTTGTCCTTAACCAAGATTACGCGGCTAAATCTTCGCAAATCAGACATCGCCATTTGATATCCATTATTAAAGGCCCAGATATAGCGTATATACTGGTTCTGGCGATCATTTTTAAGCGGTCCTGGGACAGAAGAAATCCAGGCACCGTTCTCTAATTTCCACTTACCATACATCACATGACCCGATATCTTCTGATGAATAAAAAGTGACTTATCTCCTTCGATATCAATCACAATAAATTTAGCCCGGCGAGTGACCGATAATATTTTTTTACCTTTAATTTCTTTTTTAAATCCAGCAGAACCGCCGGCTTGTTTGACCGGTTTTTCCCGGTCCGACCAAAAATCGGTTATCCTCAGGCCAATAACTTTTTTTCTCAAATCCCTGACAATTGTTTCGACTTCCGGTAGTTCGGGCATAAGGTTATATTATGACATGTCTCTCCAGTTGTCTCCCGATTTTATATCAGCCACTAACGGAACGTCTAATTTGGCCACATTTTCCATTATGTTTTTGATCTTAGGCGAAACTTCTTCAATTAAATTATTTTTTATCTCAAATAAAAGCTCGTCATGAACTTGCAGCAGCATTCTAACGTCGTTCTCGTTGTATTCGTTATAGACAAGTTCATGTATCCGTCCCATCGCTATCCTTAAAAAATCCCCTTCGGTTCCCTGTATCGGATGATTTATCGCCATTCTTTCGGCTTGAGCGATTAGCTGAGGGATGCCTGAATTTATTTCAGGCAAATACCTGCGACGGCCAAAGATAGTTGAGACAAACCCATCTTTTCTGGCCTTTTGTTCCGTATCGTTCATGTATTTTGCCACCCCGGAAAATTCCTGCATATACCGGTCAATAAATTCTCTGGCCCGGTCACGGGAAACCCCGGCCGCTCTCTGAAAACCGAGAAGGCCCATTCCATAGAGTAGTCCAAAATTGAGGACCTTGGCCTCGCGGCGCATATTCGGCGTAACATTTTCCGGTGCAACTTCAAATATCTCAGCCGCCGTCCGGGTATGTATATCCTCTCCTCTTTTAAAAGCAGCAGACATTTTTTTATCGCCCGAAATATGAGCTGCGATCCTAAGTTCGAGTTGTGAATAGTCAAAAGATACCAATTTATATCCCACTTCGGAAACAAATGATTTCCGAAATTCCTGCCCCAGTTCTGTCCGGACCGGAATATTCTGTAAATTGGGGTCCTGACTTGATATCCTGCCTGTGACAGTACCAGCCTGATTGAAGGTTGTATGTATCCTCTTAGTCTTTGGGTCTATCAATTGCGGGAATGGTTCGATATAGGTAGTTTTTAGTTTCTGAAGTTCTCGGTATTTTAATATCAAATTAACTATCGGGTGTTCGTCCGCCAATTTTTCAAGCTCTCCCGCTGCCGTTGATAAAGAGCCTTTGGCTGTTTTCCTGACCTTGCCTTTAATTCCCAAGCGCTCAAAAAGTATTTCCTTTAGCTGGGCCGGGGAGTTAATGTTAAACTGAATTCCTGCGAATTTATAAATATCTTTCTCAAGTTTTTTGATCTCTGAATTAACAGATCCTGAAAGCTTCTCAAGCGATCTTTGGTCTATCTTAATACCTAAAAGCTCCATCTCGGCCAAAACTTGTATCAGAGGCATTTCTATCTCTTCGAAAAGCTTTACCAAGCCATTTTCTTTAATTTTTTCCCATAAATGTTTTTTAAGTTCCCGAATCGAAAGAAGATAATTCATATCGCCTGGAAACAACTCTTTGCCTAATTCATTTTGATACAATACCGGCAGTTCATAATCTTTCCGATCGCCTTTAAGCAAGTAGGCTGCGATCTTGGTATCGAAAACAACGCCGGAAACATGAATGCCTTTTTCAGTAAATTTTTTAAGAAGCGGCTTCAGGTCATGCCCGGATTTATGGATTTTTTCGTTTTCAAAAATGGCAACAAAAATCTTCCACAACTCATCGCTGCCTGATTTTGATATTGATATGTCTTCCAGATCAAAACCGGAACAATTTTGACCGTTATCTGTAAAAATAAAAACTCCTTCTTTGATATCAAAGGTCAGCTCTTTTAAATCCATTATTCTGTTTAAAAGCCCTTTAATTTCCTTGTTTCCCTTTAAAATCTCTACGGAATCATTTTTAACCAAAGGTGCTTCTTTTTTTTCATCCAAAGGCATTGCTTGAACGGCGGTGATATCAAGTTCAACTAAACGCTTTATTAAGCTATAAAATCCGAAATCCTTGAACGTCGATTCCACATCTTCTTCCTTCAAATTTTTCCTCCAATTTGCTTTATCTAAATTAAAATCTACTTCGAGATTACGGATGATTGTTGCTAATTTTTTTGAAAAAAACGCCTGGTCTTTGTTCTCTTTTAATTTTTCAAGAAGTTTGGGACTAAGCTTGATTTTTTTAGAACTGTTCTCGATCTTGTTATACATTTCCTCGATATTTCCAAATTCCTGGACCAGTAAAGAAGCGGTCTTCTCCCCTATTCCTGGTACGCCCGGGATATTGTCAGATGGGTCACCCTTAAGGCCCTTGAAATCAATTACCTGTTCGGGCTTAATACCGTATCTTTTTTTAACTTCCTGCTCGTTATAGGTTATCGTATCGGTCAGACCTTTTCGCAAAGTAAAAACAACGACTTTATCGTCATCCACCAACTGGAGCGTATCCATATCGCCGGTCACTATCACCACCTGGAGGCCTTTTTCTTTCTTTGCAACCTCAGCTAACGAGCCTATCAGGTCGTCGGCTTCAAATCCTTGTTGCTCATATATCGGAATACCGAAAGCTTTAAGAATGTTCTTGGTCAAAGGAATTTGAGCATAGAGTTCATCGGGCGCTTTAGCGCGATGGGCCTTATATTCTTCAAATTCTTCATGTCTGAACGTCGGCCCGGCAAGATCATAAGTTGCCGCAATATAATCGGGTTTGAGATCTTTAAGCATCTTAAGGAGCACGGAGGTAAAACCGTAGACAGCGTTGGTCATGACGCCTTTTGGCGAGGTCAAGCTTGGCGGTAAAGCATGAAAAGCTCTGTGCACCAGAGCATTTGAATCAATAAGAATAAGTTTTTTCATTTTATAGATATTTTTCGGGTATTTTCATTAACGTGATCGATGGATACTTTGATGTGTTTTTTTGGCAAGATTTTTTTGACCCTTTCCGGCCACTCAATCATCACGATATTTTCTTTATCTTTTAAAATATCGTCTATACCCAGGACCAGAAGATCTTTGTGGTTTTTGAGCCGGTAACAGTCGAGGTGATATAGAAATTTTGAATTTTTAGAGCGAGGAATTTTATACTTCTTCATTAAAGTAAAGGTTGGACTTTTGATCTTTGATTTTATGCCCAATATCCTGGCCAACCCTCTGACCAAAACCGTTTTACCAGCACCTAAATCACCAGACAGAGAAACCACAATTGCGTTCCGGCGCCTCCTTAAACCTATTCTATTTAACAAAAAATACCCTAATTTTTGGGTTTCTTTCGGACCTTTGGTGAAGTGTTTCATTGTTGGAATTTTATCATTTTTTCAGGTTTTTTCAAGATTTTATAAAAGAAAAAACGCACTTCCTGTTCCTGCCAGAAGGCAGGGGAAGTGCGTTGTAGTATCGAGAGGAGAAGTTCAGCGTTTTGCGCTGAGAGGTGCCCAGATATCTCTGCGGCGATCATCCCGAGCATTCAGTTGTCGAGGCGGTTCAGGTTGAACCTCCTCGAACACCGGTTTTACCACACATGGACACTTTTCTCCTTGAACCGCCGGAGCCGGCCGCCTTGCGGTCGGTGGTGGCTGCTGAACTGGCGGGGGCTGAACCACGGTTGGTGGAGCAACCTGCATTGGTTGGACAACGGCCGGCGGCATAACCTGTACCGGCGGCGCTGCTTGTAAGGGCGCCGTAGGCTGACAGTTCACGGTCTGACAGACGATGACCGGCTGGCATGGAACCTGCTGCTGACACGGAACGGCCATCTGATAGACCGGCTGAGGCGCTCCGCCCTGCTGAACAAACGGGACAACCTGCGAAGGTATCCGCGGTTGATTCGAACCAGGACTCATGTACCAGTAGGTTCCTCCACCAGCGACCATCATGCCGCTCATCGGAAGAACCCAATAGATGTGCTTCTTGACCCAATTGATCATCGCCGAGCTCAACAGCTCGTACTTTTCAGGGCTGACCGGTAAAACTGAATCAAAGCCCTGAACTTTGATTCCCTCGACAACAACTTTCATCACTACCTCCCTCGAGCCACATCGGGCTCGACGAAAATCCAACTTGTCGGACTAACCTCGCGGTCAAGTTCGTCTTTCCGGAAACCGCCGTCAGGATTGGGCACCAGGGCAAAACCCCGATACCTGTTCTTGGGAAAACCGACCCGCAGTACAGATCCCGGGCTCATGCGCCCGAGATAGGTGTCGCCGTCGTAAAGCTCGACGTAAACCCGAGTCTGATTGCAAATCTCCAGTTCCTCGGCCGAACCAGAAACGGCCGGACCGGCAATCGGTCTCTGTGAAGTAACTTCCGGAATTGTTTGCAGTTCAGGAACGTTTACTGGAGCCGTTGCGGATACCGCCTCGGTCGTGACATGTCCCGACCGCGTCTCGACTGCCGTTGCCGACCTCACAACAAGACAATTGTCATGAGAACGACGAGAAGCAAGAACGCCTCCCACGATAGCCCCGGCCGTGGCGCCGATAGCAGCGCCTCTTTGACCAGCAACCGAAGCTCCGACAAGAGCTCCGCCACCCGCACCAAGCGCTCCTCCGACGGCTGTATTGATACGGCTGTCGGTCGGATCGCAGGGACGGAAATGGACCTCACCTTTGTGGACATGCATGCTGCCACGCATCCCCTGATAGAACTGGTCCGAACCGTAGCACGGATCGATCATCTTGGGATCATAGTAACCGCCGTACGGCTGTCGATAATACGGGTCATACCCGTATCCGCTGACCGGGATCACTCCCGCCCGCGAATCGTACACCCACAATTGCTGGGCCGACGCCTTTGACGGCAGCGACAAGAAAAACAAAGCAATCAACATCAGGAAAAACCGTTTCATTTTCTCTCTCCCTGCCCAAATTAGGGCAAAACCGAGTTTTCAAAGGACAAATCCTTATACTCATATTATACCAGATTATAATCAATTTGTAAAGCGAAATAGCCCTCTTAAAACTTGGCCTACATTTCGATGTTTTTAAAATGGCGGATTCTGGCCAATCCCCTGTCCCGCTCTAAGTTTAGTGAAATTACATCGATCTGCCAGTCCTGGTCTGACCTTAATTTTTTATTAAAGAGGTAACTCTGGATAGCCCTGTTCATCCTTCTTAACTTTTCACGGCTTACCCTGTTTTCGGCCTCAAATCCAGGAATATTATTCTTATTGGCTTTTACTTCAACAAAAATAAGTATTCCTTTTTTTTCTGCAACTATATCTATTTCTCCCCATTTTTTGCGGTAATTTTTATCCAAAATTACATACCCTTTGGATTTAAGATATTGTGCGACGTAATATTCAGCCCAATTGCCGAACTCACTAGTGGTTGTCATTATCGAAATTTATATCCAACAGGTTGTTTATGTCAACAGCCTCTGATTGACGCCCTGAACTAAAAATGCTAATTTAGATACTGTAATTCTCATTGCGAGAATTTTTGCGTTTATAACACTGTCCGTACTAAATAAGAGCTAAACCATTAGTATCTTCTCCGACAAATATCGTTCTTCTTTCCTTAAACGATACTGGGTAAAGAAAACCCTGTCATTTCTTAAAAGTGACGTTTTGTATTGCTTCCTAATTATTGGGGCTGTTTTTACGGTTCTAAGTTTTAAAGCCTCCGAACAAGGCCAACCGACAGTATTCAGTAATTTACTTAAAGATTCTATTGAGGAAACCTCGGCCTCAATGTTGGATTACAAAGAATCACCAAGTCAGCTCGCTGACATAAGTACCCTCTCGGCTTTAAGCCCTGATGACCCAGGAAAAACAACCGTTGAATCGTTTGTAAGCACTTCCGGCATGAATGATAACTCAATCCAAGCTATAAATCCGGCATCTACTGATTACTTAGACGGTTTCAAACCTGACCAGGTAATTAAGTATACTGTGGAACAGGGAGACTCGATCGCTTCTATTGCTTCTGATTACGGTGTTAGCACCAACACTATTATTTGGGCCAATAACATAAGAAATCCGAATCAGCTGAGTTTAGGCCAGGTTTTGAAGATTCTTCCAGTTAGTGGTGTTATTCATACGGTAAAAAATGGGGATACGGTCGCGTCAATTGCTAAGGAGTATAAAGCTGACTCTCAAAAAATATTATCCTTCAACAAGATTGAAACTGAAAGTCAGCTTGAATCAGGCATTGAAATAATCGTCCCGGACGGTGAAATGCCGGGACCTAATCCAATTTATATTGCTAAGTCGGTCACCGTCGGTTCTCAAGTTTACCTTCCGACAAGGGATGGCCAATGTGTTTCGTTTGTTCAGGCTCATGGATACTCGGGCCTAAGAGGTAACGCAAAGGATTGGAGAAAATACATAAATACGTCTTATCCTCAAGCCGGAGGAGTAGTGGTGTTTGTAGGTAAAAGTTACGGCCGGTACGGCCACATAGCCCTGATAACCTCAGTTAAGGAAGATAGCATCCAGGTTGTAGAACAAAACTTCTATGGACTGCGAGTAGTAGATCACCGTGAGGTTCCCATTAATAACTCAACTATTGCAGGGTTTATACGATAGTGCGTTAGATGTTCCGCGCGGAACATCAGCCAAGTTCCGTCAGAATCTTCTCATTCATTCTGAAAGCAAGGGCTTCCGAAATATGAGCCTCTTTGACAGATTCGGAATTTTCGAGATCTGCGATTGTTCTGGCCACCTTTAAAGTCTTGTGAAAAGTTCTTAAGGATAGGCCTTTTTGGTTTATTATTTTTTTGAGAACAAGCTTGGCTGTTGTATCAATATTGCTTAATTTTTCAACATTTTTGTAGTTCATTTCTGAGTTACTGAAAACATTTAAGTTGGCGAACCTATCCAGCTGGATGGTTCGTGCTTTCCCTATACCTTCCTTAATCTTCGCAAAATCAGCAAGTTTTTCTTCGTATTTATCGTCATTTTCCCCCAATGTTTCGCGCGGAACATTTATATGTATGTCTATTCTGTCTAATAATGGTCCTGATATTTTTTTACGGTACTTGAGAACACTAAAAGGGCTGCAAATGCATTCGCCGTGTGGATTACCATAATTGCCACACGGGCAGGGATTCATTGCCCCGATAAGCATAAACTTTGCCGGCAGTTTAACCGAGCCGGAAACCCGTGAAACAGTCACCGTACCATCTTCAAGAGGTTGTCTGAGTGCCTCTATAACATTCCTTGGAAATTCTGGTAATTCATCGAGAAAAAGAACACCTCTATGGGCTAAGCTTATTTCTCCTGGTTTGGGTAAGGTTCCGCCGCCGATAACTGCGACGGCTGAGGTTGTATGATGAGGACTTCGAAATGGCCTGCCTAAAGAAAGAGGGGAGTTACTGTCCATTAAACCCAAGGAACTATATATCTTGGCAACCTCTATTGCCTCAACAAATGACAAAGGCGGTAAAATATCAGTTAAGGACCTGGCTAATAAGGTTTTGCCCGCCCCAGGCGGACCAGACATAAACAGATTATGCCCTCCGGCAGCAGCAATAGTAAGTGCTCTTTTGGCATATTCCTGGCCTTTAATGGATGTAAATGATTCGGGGTAATATTCTTTGTTTTGAGATTGGTTTTCTTTAACCGGATCCAGGATATTGGTTCTGTCCAGATGTGAAATAACCTGAGCCAAGTTCTCGGCTCCAACAACATCTATACCCCTGACAATAGAAGCTTCACTGGAATTAATTTTGGGAACAATGATTTCCTTAAAACCCAATTTTTGAGCCAAAATAGACATTGCCAATATTCCGGCTGTATTTTTTAAACGTCCGTCCAAAGACAACTCTCCGGCAAAAATCCGTTTATTGGGGTCAAATTTTATTTGTTTGGTCTCAAAAAGATAGCCAAGGGCAATGGGTAAGTCGTATGCCGGACCTTCTTTTTTAATATCGGCTGGGGCAAGGTTAACTATAACTTTGCCGGTTTTTGATTTTGGAGGCAAAAATCCGCTATTTTTCATAGCGGAACTTATTCTTTCCTTAGATTCTTGAACAGCTTTATCCGCTAAACCAACTATGTTAAAAGAATGGATGCCTCTCGATGAATCCACCTCTACTTCTATTAACTTGGCATCTATACCATATAGAGCAGCGGAAAAAATAGTTACTGACAATCTTATATTTTCCCCTCCAGGAAAATTATTTAAAAAGGGTTTTTCTTAGCGCAATTGATACAAAGTTTAGCCACAGGAACCGCCTTCAGTCTTGCCTGAGCTATTTCGGAAGAACAATTCTCACATTTACCGTATAGGCCTGAATTTATCTTGTTAAGAGTATTTCTGATATCTTTACCTTCTTTTTCAAGGGCATTAACTAAAGCCTGATTCCTGTCTAATTCTCCGGCTTCTTGTTCCGTATCCTCCAATGATTTGCCAAGATCTTCAACCTTCACCTCAAAATCGCCTTTAACTAACGGGTTTTCTGAGGCAATTTTTAATAATTCCAAATCTATCTCTTTTAACCTTTTGTTCAGATTTTCTCTTAATTTTTTTAATTGATCATTATCCATAATTCGAAGTTAGCATATCATGCAAAAATAAAAAAGCAAACAAAAAAGGCTTGGTAGCCCGTACAAAAACCCGAAGTGGGTAAGCCTGAGCCCAAGCCTTTAAAACATGAACAAAAGCCAACTATTATTAAAATCTTAATAATAACCAGCCAAATGAACTACTTAGAGTATACTAAGATTGGTGACACCGGTCAATCGAAACTGTGGATAATTTGTCACCTATTGTTATTGGTGACACAAATTTAAAAGAAATCCTCTTAAACTCTGCACTTTTTGGTGACAATCTGCTTTTAAATTCCGAGTTAAAAAATGACTTATTAACAAGATACCAACAAAGTTAGGGTTTCTAAAGACCTTTAATCTTGTCGGCAGGAGAAAACATCGATTCCCTCGAATTTGTAATCATCAGATAATGCCGGCCGGTTAACGAGGTTATGATCGTGTAGTCGATACTCTTGTCAGGCAAGGGAAAGTTTTTGTACTTTATTGTAACTCCTCTGTGGTCGTTGGTTAAAAATGTATAGCTTGCCTGTTTTGAAGGGTCGATATTGAAAACCTCATTAAAATCGTCGGCTAAAGTTGCCTCCCATTTATTCATTACTTCCTGAACCTTATCAGAATCTTTTATTTCAACTATAAATACCAGTCTTTTTAAATTGGCTTCATTACCAAAAACCTCTTCCTGACCATACAAGAAAACCATATTATCCTTGCTGATTATATCTTTTAGTTCGGGCGGAGGAGTTATAGCCAAGCTTTTCATTATATCCACAAAAGAAGGGTTCTGATCCGGTGCAAGCCCTGGAATTTGGAAGTTAATCCTTTTGAACTCTTTTTTATCAATATTTTGCCCGTCCATAAAAGACTGCAATTCTCTGGCTGTGGTTTTATTGTCGGTGGGAACGTTAAAATTAATTAGCGGGGTTGATTTGAATATTGTTTCTAACCCCTTATCGTCGCTACCCGATGTTTGGTCGACCGGGGTAGGAGTGGTTGAATTTAAAGAAAGTGGTTCTTTCTTGAATACAAAAAAGGTCAGAGCAAAATAAACCACCACCGCAAGAATTACCGTTCCTAAAATACCAGTTACCATTCCGCTACTGACCACTCTGGCAATAGCCCTGTATTCGACTTTTTCTTCCTGTTTTTTAGGTATCTTTTTGGGCATAGGGGCTCCCGGAAAAGCGGGCAAGAGGTCTTTATCTGATATTTCTACTTCTTCGTGAATATGCGGCGGTAACCCAGAAAAAGGAGGTTGAGATTGTTCAGGTACAGACTGGCCGGGAGAGGGTATTGAAGGTAGTGAAATTGAAGCTTTAAGAGGGGGTTCCGAGGACGGTTTTGAACCAAAAAACGGTATTTTTATTGGCGGGATTTTGGCATTCGATTGTGTTGAGCCGCCAAAAGGACCGGTCACAGGCAAAGTTTTTAGCAGATCGGATACTTCGGATACCAGGCCCTTACCTGGTTCAGGCTGTGATTCGACTTCCTGCCCAACAACTTGCTGTGTCGGTTGAATTTGTTGAATTTTGGGAGACTGGATTTGTGGTTCAAGTTTTTTTCCTTCACTGAACACGGTCGGAGCTGATTTGATTTGAACTTCGGTCGGTGTCTGGCCTTTTTTTAATCTCACCAGATCATCAGCCATAGTTCTAATATAAAGTCTGGGGGTTAGAGTCTGGTTTGAGACCGGAAAAGATGCAGAAGGTTTTGTTTGAACGCTTGGTTCAGAAGATTCTTCTTTTTTGCCAAGTTGAGGTAAGCTAAAACCCCTTTCCTGGCTTAAGTTTACAGGAGGCGTAGATGTAGGTGGTGGGGCCGGTTTGGGAGTTTGGGGAACTTGAGGACCAGGCCCTTGAGCAGCAGGGGATTTGACTAATTGGTCAAGAATATCACCAACAGTAAGTGTCTTCTGGTCTCCATCCATTCTATGGTAGAAAATCCAGGGTACTTAAGTACAGATTAAAAATTTGTACCAGGTAATTGGATTTATTGCTTCATCGTCAGATTAATTCTACCATATTCATCGGTGTTTTTCACTTTAACCTGGACTTTTTCACCTACTTTCAAAACATCAGACGGTCGGCGGATCCTCTCTTTAGATATCTCTGACACATGCACCAATCCCTCTCTTCCAGGCATATATTCTATCATAGCTCCAAAATCCAACAGACGTGTCACTCTGCCTTCAAAAGCATCACCCGGCTTAGGTTCATAAGTCAGGTCTTTTATTATCTGTATCGCTCTCTCCATACCGTCTGCCGAAGAGCAGGTTATAAAAACAGAACCGTCGTCTTCAATATCTATTTCAGCACCGGTTTCCTCGATTATTTTATTTATCGTTTCCCCGCCCTTACCTATAACTGTACCGATTTTATCAGGGTCGATATTGATGGTCTTTACCCGAGGCGCCAGAGGTGATAATTCCGGTCTTGGTTTATCTATCTTAGAATTCATTTTTTCAAGTATTTCAAGACGGGCTTTCTTAGCTTGCGCCAGAGCTTTTTCAAGAACCTCTTCAGTAATACCCTCAACCTTAACATCCATTTGCATCGCCGTAACACCTTCTTTAGTCCCAGCTACTTTAAAATCCATATCGCCATGATGATCTTCTGGTCCTTGAATATCAGTTATAACCTTATAATTTTGGCCTTTTTCATCGAACATAACACCCATGGCAATACCGGCAACTGAAGAAGAGATTGGTACCCCGCCGTCCATCAAAGCCAGTGAAGAACCGCAAACAGAGGCCATTGAAGAAGAGCCGTTAGAGGCCAAGGTTTCGGAAACCATCCTGATAGTATATGGAAAATCTTCTTTTGAAGGGATGACCGGAATCAAAGCTCTTTCTGCCAAAGCACCGTGGCCGATATCCCTGCGCCCTGTTCCACCCATACGTCCGACTTCCCCGACGCTGAAAGGGGGAAAGGCGTAGTGATGCATAAATCTTTTTTTGGTAAGTTCTATTTCCATCGTTTCAACCCACTGTTCCATCCCGGGCGAAGCCAGGGTTAAGGTCGAAAGAACTTGAGTTGTTCCTCTCTGAAACAAGCCGGAGCCGTGGGTGTAAGGGAGAACGGCCGTATCAACCGAGAGCTCTCTTATTTCGTCTAATTTTCTCGAATCGGGTCTTTTTTCATGGTCCAAAATATTTTGGTGAACGACCTGGCCTATTTCTTCGTCAAACAAATGCTCTGTTTCTTGAAGTTTTTTGGCAAGATCTTTATCTTCCTTATAGCTTTCTTTGACGTGATCCTGGACTTCTTTTCTGACCTTTGCCATACCGTCAACATATTCCTGTTTTACTCTGGTATAGATAAATTTCTCAAGCTTAGGTGACAAAAAATCTTTGACCAGCTTGGTAAGTTTCCCGTCTATTTCAGCCAAAGCCAGTTCCTTTTTAACAGGCTTGATATCATCGGTAATGTGTCTTTGAAACTCTATCAATTTCTTGAGCTCCTTAAATCCCGCTCCGATAGCTTCGACTATCTCTTTTTCCGAAATTATAGATGCTCCGGCTTCAATCATATTTATCCGGTTAGAAGTTCCTGCGACAACAATATCAAAGTTACTTTCTTTTCTTTCTGAATAAACAGGATTAAAAACGAGTTTGTCGCCAACTTTTCCTACCCGAATACCCGCAACAGGGCCGTTAAAAGGAATGTCCGAGATCATCAGCGCCAAAGAAGCACCAAAAAGCGCGGGCATATCCGGGTCATTCTGGCTGTCAAAAGATAAGACCGTTGCAACCACTTGCATATCATTCCGGATACGGTGATCAAATCTCGGTCTTAAAGAACGGTCAATAAGCCGGCCGGATAAAATCGCTTCTTCCGACGGACGGCCTTCGCGCTTTATCCATTTAGAACCCTTGATTTTACCTGCCGCATAGTAGCGCTCCTCATAATCAACTGAAAGCGGCATATAATCAACGGCTCTGGCCGAGGGAGACATAACTGCTGTGACCAGGACCGCAGTATTACCATACTGAACATAGACAGAACCGTTAGCTAAGTTGGCTAAGCGACCAATTTCAACCTTCAGCGGTTTTCCCGCAAATTCCTGTTCGTATTTTTTTATCGCCATAAAGGCCGAAGAATAACCTGACCGACGAGTAACGAGATTTTCTCCTATGGTCTCCGGTTCCGGAGAGCACAGGGGAAGGCCCCGTTCATCCTGTTCCTCGGTCGGTTTTAGTTATTAATATTTATTTAAATTTTTTCTATTTCTTAGTATAACTTTATCTGCAACCTCTTCCAAGTCGATGAAATTATTAGCTACTTCAACGATCTTAGAACTGGTACTTCTTTTGAATCCGGCTGCTTCGACGATAAGACCGTCAAATTTAAGATAGTTTACCAAAGGCTCAAAGTCGCCGTCACCCGACACCACAACGACAACGTCAAGTTGTTTGGATAAACTAATGGCGTCAATGGCTAAACCGACATCCCAGTCACCCTTTTTCATGCCGCCCGGAAATATCTGAAGGTCTTTTATTTTAAGTTCGAAACCGGCTTTTTCCAGAGCTTCAAAAAATGCTTTTTCTTCTTCGGTGTCAGACTTAACGACATAGGCAACCGCCCTGACAAGTTCCCTGCCTGCGGTTATTATCTTGAGGAGTTCATTAAAATTAACCCTTGCTCCGTAAAGGTTTTTTGCCGAATGATACATATTCTGAACATCGACAAAAACACCAACCCGGTGGTTTTTTCGCTGAGGAATTGAGTATTTATGGGCCATTACTTACCTAAACCGAGTTTTTTGATAATGGAAGCGTGCCTTTTGGGATTTTCGCGCTTCAGATAATCTAAAAGTCGTTTTCTTTTAGCAACCATTTTCAGGAGTCCGACCCTGGAGCTGTTGTCCTTGCCGTGCTTTTTGAGGTGTTTGGTTAAACGCTCAATTTCTTCGGTAAATAAAGCAATCTGGGCTTCCGGAGAGCCAGTATCTTTATCGTGTATCCTATATTGGGTCAGGATCTTTGTCTTCTGTTGTGTAGATAACATAACAAAACTATTCTAACACATCACCGGGATTTTTACAACTGATGGACTGTGCTATAATAATTATGCGACATGGATGTCAAAGAACTCAAAATCCGTTACCTCGAGTACCTCGAAATAGAGAAGAACAAGTCACTTAAAACACTCGAGAATTATGGCCGTTATCTGGACCGTTTTTTGAACTTTGCCAAGATAAAAAATATAAACCAGTTGGACGAAGAACTCGTCCGTCAATATCGGCTTCACCTGAACAGGTTACGGGACGTAAATGATAGGCCACTCAAAAAAATAACCCAGAATTATCACATAATTACCCTCCGGAATTTTCTTAAATATCTGGCCAAAACAGGTATAAAAACTGTCCCTGCCGAGCGGGTAGAATTAGGCAAACAGGAAGACCGGGAAGTTACTTTTCTTCAGCCAGAAGAACTTAGCCGGCTTTTTGGAGCAGCCGAGGATGGTAGTTTGGATAGTTTGCGTGACCGGGCCATCCTTACAACTCTTTTCAGTACTGGGATGAGAGTTTCAGAACTTTGCTCCCTGAATCGGGATGAGATAGATCTGAAAAGGGGAGAGTTGTCCGTCAGAGGCAAAGGTTCAAAGATCCGGGTGGTATTTCTTTCCGACCTCGCCAGAAAAAACATAAGTGATTATGTCCAGAAGAGGACCGACGTTGACGAGGCATTATTTATCCGTATTCCTAAAACAGTAAACTTCTCAAAGGATTCAGACCTAAGACTTACCCCGCGAAGTATTCAACGTATAATAAAAAAATATTCCATAAAAGCGGGGATTTTAGGCAAGAAGATCTCTCCGCATACTTTACGGCATTCCTTTGCGACTGACCTGCTTCGGAACGGAGCGGATATCCGTTCGGTCCAAGCTATGCTCGGTCACGCCTCGGTCACAACCACTCAAATATATACTCACGTTACCGATAAACAGCTAAAAGAAGTTCATGAAAAGTTCCATAATAAAAAGTAAATTTAAAAAGCCAATATTTATCGGCTTTTAGTTTTTTCTGGGGTATTTAAGTCAGGCCTTATCTGAATAGAACCGATAGTTGTCTTCGGCGGAGTTAAGTCTTTTGCAGGTAAAAATTCATATTTTACGCCGCAAACATTACAATGCATAATAACTATCTGGTATTCTGACGCCCGATCTAAGACCGTGCGCCTGATAAAGATTCTCTGCCAAATCGATCTGGAGAGAAGTCTCTGGAAAAATGGGGTTTCTCCAAAAAAATGCTCTCGCCAAGATATCGGCTTATACTGACCGGCGCTTTTAGTTATAACCACAATATTCCCGAGGTAACAAACCTTACAAGCAATGCCGGAATTATTTATCACTTATCACGCCTTTTATCTAAAGAACTGATTCATTATATCAATAAAATTAAGCGGGTCAACATTTGTTCCGTTAACTTTGACCATAAAATGGAGATGAGGACCTCTCGCATCCCCAGTCGCGCCAGATAGACCTATCATCTGGCTTTTTGTGACAAAATCTCCTTCTTTGATATTTATCCTCGAAAGATGAAGGTACAGCGAAAATATTCCCGAACCGTGGTCTATAACGACCAGATTGCCTTCGAGAGAAAAATTCTTTCTGGCCAGAAGAACGACTCCAGAATTTATGGCCTCAACCCGGATACCCTTTGCGGCCCTTAAATCGACTCCGCCGTGTACAACATCGCCATTTAAGTAACGCCGTCTTTTGCCGAATTCTCCTGTTACATACATATCCTCGAGGGGATTTTTATAAACTCCTTCCGCATTGTCTGAACGTATGTCCGCACGACCATATGCCGCGGCCAAAATAGCTCTTTCACTAGCACGTCTTTTAGATTCCGCCGCCGGTTTTTTAAAAGCATAAATAACTTCGGGAAAATACTTTTCCCTAACTTCAACTTCCTGTGTGGAGGAATCGATAATTCTTGCTCCTTCAAACTTAACTAAAGATAGAGAATATTTACCAGGCAGAAGATTAGTATCAATGCCGATAAAAACATAGCCGTTATGATTTACGGGGTAAAATCGGTCAGTAAAAGAGACAACGGTTCTTGAACTTTGCTGTTCAGAGATAACATGTATGATAAGTACCCCACCCTGTTCAATTGTTGGGTTAAGAATCTCAAAATTTTGAGCCCGGGCAGAGATGGAAAATAAAACAAACCAGGCCAGAAAAATTATCTTTTTCAAGGACCTTTTCCCCTATAGAGTTGGGCCTATCCTACCAAAAATGACTTTAATTTACTATCGTACTTAGAGTTCATAGAGATACATCGCAGGTTGATCCTTTGGGATATCAGTCATGACCGGTTGCCAACCGTCTATCGGCCAGGTATATGCAATAACGCGAGCACCTTTTCTAAGTTCTTTCTCAAGTTTTATTTTCGCCTGGGGATTTACTTTGGGGGTTAGGAAAAGATACACCACATCAGCATCGGATAAATTTTGTTTCCAAAAATCTTTAAATTTAATTTCCGAGTTATTTATATATTTTGACCTTGATATGGCTATGAGGTAGGGGAGGAGAGATATTTCAAATCCGGTCGCTTTTGCTCCGGCTCCGGCTGCAGCAAAAACAAGTTTGCCGTCGCCGCAACCAAGATCATAAAATCTTTCGCCCGGTTTTATTTGAGCTAATTTAAGAAATCTCTCAATATCTCGTGACCAGGTCGGGAACCAGGGCGCGGCAAGAACACCCGCATAAGCAAAGGTACCGAGGAAAACAAATAAAATTATCACAAAAAACCAGATCATTTGTATGACGGATTAGATTCTTTAACATTTCTGGCTTCGTAACGGGCAAGGGCAAAGAAGAGACTTGATAATCGGTTAAGGTACGTTCTGATATTCTGGTCAAGCCTATTTATTTTTTTTATCTTTAAAACGCTTCTTTCAACATTTCTCGATTTTGCCCTGATCAGATCAAGCCAGGCCGAGACCGGATTAATTCCGGAGATAATAAATTTTTTAACCGGCGGTAATCTTGATTCTATGTCGTCTATCATCTTCTCCATATCCTTAATCTTGACCTCTTTGAATTCCGGTACCTTGAAACTTCCACCCAGCATAATGTTGGCAATGTGGGATTGGATTATAAAAAGATTTTCCTGGACACCGTGAAGGATGTTCTTTAATTTTTTTGGTATTTTCTGGCTCTTTAACACTCCGAGCATGCTATTCAGTTCATCGAGCTGGCCCAATGATTCAACTTCAAGACAAGTCTTGGAAACCGAAATTTTTCCAACATAGCTTTTACCCTTATCTCCTTTTCCAGTATAAAAATTACCCATATAGGAACTTTAAAAGAAGGGAGTGCATTAATCAATAGGGTACAAATTATCCACAGATAGGACTTGCACAAATATTTGAGGGTGTTAATATTCAGGCAGTTCCTATTAGAGAGCTTCGGCTCTCAAACAGAACGTAAGTTCTGAGAACTCTCTTCGGAGGGTTCTTTTTTTGTGCAGGTGTGCGCCCGGCAAGAATCGAACTTGCATTTCAGCCTTCGGAGGGCTGCGCTCTATCCGTTGAACTACGGACGCATTACAGATAAGCTAAGAAAGTTATTAGCTTAGTTTGGTGCCCGGGGTGGGACTCGAACCCACAAGCCTTGCGGCACACGATTTTAAGTCGTGCGTGTATACCATTCCACCACCCGGGCAAACTTTTATATATTGTATTACAAACTTGAGGCGGCAGCCGGAATTGAACCGGCGTATAGGAGTTTTGTCTCGATTTTTGCAAAAATTTGGAGGCCAGGACGGGAATTGCACCCGTGTATATCGGTTTTGCAGACCGATGCCTTACTGCTTGGCTACCTGGCCAAACAAATTTTTACAAAAATCGTGGATCCGCAATTGCTTCGCAATCGGGACAGACTTAACCCTCTGCCTTACCACTTGGCTATGCCGCCACTTTATAGTTATAATGAGCGGGTTATTTTTTCTTCGCTATAAATATCCAAAACGTCTCCCTCTTTAATATCCCAGCTTGGCTGGTCCTTCATAGGTTCGAACTTCAATCCGCACTCAAATCCTTCTTTGACATCCTGAACGTCTTCTTTGTTGTGCTGGAGTTGAGTTATCCTGCCGCTTAAAATTTTATTGTTATTCCTTAAAACGTCGGCCAAAGAACCCCGGCTTATTTTACCTGAAACAACCTTGCCGCCGATAATCTGTGACCTCGAATCCTGTTTAAAAATAGCCAGAACCTTAAGTCGGCCCAAGGCCGTCCTTTTTATCTCTGGGTCGAGAAGATCACCCATTTCTTTGCGGACATATTCTATAAGCTCATAAATAATATCGAAGACTGTTAATTTTACGTTCTCTTTTTCGGATAATTTCTTAGCTGAAGCATCGATTGAAACCCTGAAGCCGATAACCTGGGCTTTTGACCCGGCCGCCATTTTTGCATCATTCTCGGATATATTACCAATATCGTGGCCGACAACCTGGCAAACGACTTCCTGGGAAGCTATCGATCCCAGAGCAGCTTCTATCGCTTCGAGTGAGCTCGCAACATCGGCTTTAAAAATAATCTTCAGGGTTTTCTTGTTTTCTTCTATTGCGCCTTTTTCCTTAAAGAGCTGGAAAAGCGGGGCCTGGTCCTTGTTGCCGACGGATATTTTTTCGGCGTCATCTTTAGAATTTGAGGTGATAAATTTTTGGCCTATGCCGGGAGCAAAAGACCAGCCAATTATCCTTACCGGCTGGGAGGGGAGGCCGTGACTTAATATTTTTCCGGTAAAATCATCCATTGATTTTATTTTACCGATACCGGTTCCGACCACTATCCAATCTCCGGGTTTGATAGTGCCTTTTTGAACAAGCGCGGTCGCCACATATCCGCGGTTCTTGTCGAGATGAGATTCGATAATTACCCCTTCGGCCGGCAAAGAAAGATCTTCTTTGAGGTCTTCGAGGTCAGAGACTAAGATTATCATTTCCAAGAGGTCGTCGATGTTACGGTTTTGTTTGGCTGATATCTCCACGGCCGGAACTTTACCGCCCCAATCTTCGGTCAGAATTCCTTCGGCAGCCAGTTCCTGTTTTACTTTCTGAACATTCGCCCCTTCTTTGTCTATCTTATTTATCGCAACGATAACGGGAATGTTTTCATTTTTAATTATACCGATGGCTTCCTTGGTTTGAGGTTTAATACCTTCATCGGCCGCCACTACTAAAACTGCTACATCGGCAACTTTCACGCCGCGGGATCTGATAGCGGTAAAAGCTTCGTGGCCCGGCGTATCCAAAAATGTTATCAGTCTGCCATTGATCTCGGACTGATAAGCGCCGATATGCTGGGTGATACCTCCGGATTCTTTTTCGGCCACTTTGGTTTTGCGGATAGTGTCGAGGAGGGTAGTTTTGCCGTGGTCAACATGACCCAAAACAACCACGATCGGCGGCCTGGTCTTTGTCCCGTTTTTTACGTCTTTATGCTCTGTCATAATGCTTTAATTTACAACAAACTTTAACATTTTTTCGGCATTTTTACAAACTAAAAAGCCCTGAAAAGGGCTTGTCGTGACTATCTCTCTATGTCATCGCCATCATCCGGTTTTGCAGTTCAGGTCCGTCAGCTTCAAATAAAAGTTCGCCATTCTGACCAATATCGAATAAAAAGCTATTTTTATTAAGGTTGTCGTTAACTTTAATTTTTATTTTATCGTCTATAAAGCGTTTCAAAAACCTTGCTCCAAATTGATGACTGTGGCCGTTCGTAATTATATGTTCAAAAGCACCGGTTGTTATCTTTAGAGTCTTTCCAGCTGCTTTTAAAACATCGGCGGTCTTTTTAATATATTTGTTAGCAATTTCACTTACCTCATCTTGAGTTAGGGGAGAAAACATAATCACCTCATCTATTCTGTTCCTGAATTCGGGGCTAAAATGCTTGTTAAGTTCTTTCATTACATCGCCTTTGACATGATTCAAATCAGTCTTGTTGCTTAAAAAACCGCATTTGTTGGTCTGGAAAAATCTCGAACCAATATTGGATGTCATAATAACAATCGCGTCGCTAAGATAAACTCTTTTGCCATGTCCGTCGGTAAGCCAGCCCTCATCAAATGCCTGCAGAAAAAGATTCAACAGACTCGAAGCCGCTTTTTCTACTTCGTCCAGAAGAATTACCGAATAAGGATTATCCTTAAGTTGGTTGGTGAGAATGCCACCTCTTTGAGAGCCGACTATGCCGCGGGGCATACCTATGAGCTTGTCTACCGAGACAGAGCCGTCCTGATATTCTGACATGTCTATCCGAATCATCCTTTTTTCATCACCAAAAAGAAATTCAGCCAATGATTTGGCTAATTCTGTTTTGCCGACACCGGTCGGGCCGAGAAATAGCAGAACTCCGTCGGGGCGATCAAAGCCGTCCTTGAGCGGTCCTTTGTTCAGGCGTATCGTGCTTGAAACCTTTTCTATCGCATGCCTTTGGCCGACAATTCTACGACCGAGAATTTGTTCCATATCTTTGAACTGTTCACTTACATTTCTGAAAACCATATTCTCCGGGATTCGTGAGGCCTCTGAAATAACATTAATAATATTCTCGGGCTTAACTTCCAATTTTCTTGACATTTCAACTTTGACAGCAGCGGTATCAAGCCAGCCGACGATCTTGTCCGGCAAACGAAGATGCCGAAGATATCTGGGAGACATTTCAAGAGCCGCTTCAATGGCTTCATCGGTAAATTTTACCGAGTAATTCCTTTCGAGTCTGCCTTTGAGCATGTATATGATCTTACGGGTCTCATCTATCGTCGGCTCTCTTACCATTACAGGTTTCATCCTTCTGGAAAGAGCCTCGTCCTCTTCTATATATTCCTTGTACTCTGTCAGGGTTGTAGCGGCAATAATTCTTATTTCTCCTCGAGCCATAACTGATTTAAAAACATTAGCCGCATCAGTTGGAGCACCAAGAGCCGAACCCGCCCCGACCATAGTATGAGCTTCATCGATGAAAAGAATGAGGTTAGGTTTTTCTTTGATCTCCCGAATAACATTTTGTATCCTGTCTTCAAACATTCCTCTTAACATTGTTCCGGCGACCATGGTATTCATGGCCAAATTTACGATCTGACAATCCCTTAGTCTTAGCGGCACACCTGACGGATCGAGCTCTATCTTACTCGCCAAACCTTCAACAACCGCGGTCTTGCCGACCCCGGGCTCGCCGATAAGAATGACCGAGTTGGGCCGCTCCCGGTGACACAGAATTTCCATGGCCTGACTAATTTCCTTTTCCCTGAAATATACGGGCGGTATTTTGTCCTGACGAGCAAGCAAATTAAGATTCGTGCCGAAATGTTTAAGGAACGGTGGGAGTTCGAACTTTTTCTTCAGACGCTCTTGTCGGAGTTCAAAGTCACGCATCCTGGAATTTACTCGGGATATAAGAGTATCCGGCTCAACGCCATGACGTCGGAGAATTGATACAGGCGGACCCTGGGTCTCTTCAAAGATAGCACCAAAAAGGTCGGATGCTTCTACTTGCGACCTTCCTGCCCTTGAAGCATTATGCACGGCAAGCTTGAGAATAAGCTTAACCGAAGGGGATACTTTTGGTTCACGTTTAGAAGCCGGGGCTCGATCCATATGTTCCTCTATTGCCCGCAAAATAGTATTGGGGTTAACTTCTAAGTCCCGCATCACCTCGGCAAAGAAATCCCATTCTGTTTGGATATAGGCTAAGAATAAATGTTCGGTGTTAAGAAAACCGTGCTCCCGTCGACGAACTTCTTCAAAAGCCCTCTCCAAAACTCTATTTGCAGTTTCACCTATTTTACTGGGTGAAATGTCGAGGTCTTCAAGTCTCATAAAAACCATTTTTAAGGTACGGTAAAGTGCTGAAATACTATAATAATTTATAGGTGGGGTCAATTTGCGGAAGCGGGATTATCTGGAAAATTAATTTTGATTTTGGTGCGGTTTTAAGAAATTAAAAAGCCGACAAATAGGTCGGCGTAATTATATATTCTAAGAAATTTTTTTCGGAGGAAACCCTCGTTCCCCATATAAATCAATTCCGGGATTACGTTTAAGAGCGGCGAGATACTTCCTCCTCAACGATACGCATTTTTTCTTCGAATTTTCTATCTGTCGACGAGTATGTATTCTACCTGACATCATCCCATGTAAATGAAGTAGGCACTCTCTTCGACATTCTTTTAAGAGCTCGGACGGACTTTTGTGTAGCATCTGAAACCTCCAAAATAGCTATAATATAATTATACTATTAATAATCTCTTCAGTCAACAAGTAGCCGAAAATACTCCGAGAGCGGTTTTTATTTCTGGCGGAAGCGGGAGGATTCGAACCTCCGATAGGGTTGCCCCTATACCTGATTTCGAGTCAGGCCCATTCAACCACTCTGGCACGCTTCCAGTTAAATAAAATTTATCATTTAGCCGATTATTAATAAAGTGAATCCCCTCAAATGAGGGGATGGCGAGTCCGGCAGGATTCGAACCTGCGGCCTCAGGCTTAGAAGGCTTGTGCTCTGTCCAAGCTGAGCTACGGACTCGCAAAAATGAATTGCACCCGGAGGGATTTGGTCACCAGTTTCGGCCTCGCCGGTCACTCGGCCGAACTGTCGACAGAGTTCTCAAGGAGTGATTTGAGATCTCACTCCGAGAACCCCAGCTCACCATCTCAGTCTGCTGACTGCGATATGGTTCCGCTTTTCAAATCCTCACCAAACTCACGAAGGTGAGTTTGGTGCACCCGGAGGGATTTGAACCCCCGACCTCCTGATTAAAAGTCAGGCACTCTGCCAACTGAGTTACGGGTGCACACAAAGGTCATGCCGAGAGCGGGGGTCGAACCCGCATGCTCTTTCGAGCCGCGGATTTTAAGTCCGCTGCGTCTGCCGTTTCCGCCACCCCGGCACAGTATTCAAGCTGACCGACCACCAACTCCGGGCTGAAGGAAAGCGGGGACATGTCCGCCGCTCAGTGCATTTAACTCATCCTGATCTGGTTCATGATTGAGCAAGTCGTAAAGAAACATCTCGAGAGAAACTCCCCCGCATTCATCTGAAAGAAAATCATGCTTGCAATCAGTTCTTTTGTAGTGCTCTTCGAGAAGGCCCTTGATCTCATCGACCTTGGTTTTTCGAAGTTCTGCGATCTGAGGCGGCATGTTGCTTTGACCGGAACCCATGGCTTCGACCAGATGTACTAATTTCATTTCATTTCTCCTTGTAAAGAACGAGGTGGTGGGCCCACCTGGACTTGAACCAGGAACCAACCGATTATGAGCCGGTGGCTCTAACCTTTGAGCTATGGGCCCACGCTCGGAACTTTTTAAAAAATTCCGAGCGTGGGCCCAGTTATTATTTGCTAATTGGCTGAAAGACATCCGGCCGACCCATCGGAGCCGGAAGCGGCTCAACTGTCGGCGGTATCATACCCATATCAAAATCCTTGCTTTCCTCTTTCTTCATTTTCTTGTAGCGCAAGAAAACATAGATGACTATTCCCAAAAGAATGATGAGGCCGAAAGCGAACAATAACAATCCGGCCGAACCAGAAAAGGCGCCAAAAATAGAAGCGGTTTTTTCTGTTTTACCTGAAGCGCCGATTTTTAATGTCAGATACGAGGTCGTGGCCAATTGAATACCGAAGCTGTCTTTGTAGGTCATAACCGAGGTAAAGATAAGATTTTCACCGGCAGCGGCAGTTTCTTTTATCTTAACCGTCACAATCACTTCGCCGTTCTGATGAGGAGCAACGTTGCCGAGATCGAACTGAACTATATCGCCTGAAACTATGATCGGTTCCGTACTGGCGTTAAGAAAGCTGGTGTCCGAAGGAATAATTACTTTTAATCCGGCGTTGTTGAAAGTCGAATTGGTATCGTTTTTGTAGACAACCGTGTAATTAAAATTATCGCCCGGATTAGGTTTTATATTATCAGCCGAGAGAACCAAGGCACCTTGGCCTTCGAGTGAATACTCAAGTGAAATAAATGAAGGGCGAGGATTTTGAGCATTTTTTTCGATGGGAGCGATTGATGTTTTATGGCTAGTTGTCTTCGAAGTTGTTTTTCCAGTTGAAGTTGAGCCCGAAGTGCCGTTTACCGAAGTTGTAGCACCTAAAACCTGGCCGTTAGCCTGGTTTGCGTTGTACTGGGCCTCGGTCGGAGTAGTTAGAGTCCGGCTGCCACCAAAAGCCGTGCCAGAATTGTTTTGCGCAACGACCTGGTAATAATACGTAGTACCGGGAGTAAGTCCAGATATGTTTGCGGTTACTAATTGATTGGCATTTCCGCCTCCGGTCGGTTGGACACTGGTTTTCTGGCTACTTGCATCCAAGATCTGTGAAGTATCGAACATGAACCAGAACTTTGTTTCCGGAGAATTTTCAGGGTTAACGCTTCCGTTCAAAACGGCGGTCGTCGGAGCAACTGAAGCCGGGCCATTTGTTAGTGCCTGGGGTACAGCCGGACCGCTATTTATGTTATATCCGCCATAAGAAGTGTTACCGTTAGGCACGTAACCGTTGTTATAGCAATTGTTGTAACAATTGTTGTAACCTGAATTGTATCCCGAACCATTGTTCCCGCCGGTATTAGTATAACTTCCGCCGGAACTGCCAGGCATGGTAAAACTATTTGTTGAACCGAACGTTGTTCCGTCAGAGTTCCTTGCGACCGCCTGGTAATAATACGTAGTTCCGGATAAAAGATTTATAACTCCCGCCGTACAATCGGTGTTGGCATAAACCGTCCTGGCTCCGCTTAAAGAAGAATTTGTTCCAAGCTCGAACCAAATCGTGGTATAAAGCCCGTTTGAGTTATAGCTACAATAAAGAGTGACGTTATGGTCGGAGGTAATATTTGCTGTGTTTGTAGTAACACTTGGAGCGGCAGCCAAGGCAGGGGAAACAGCCAAAAACGACCCGATAAGGGCTACAGTAAGTAAAAGCTCAATTTTCATAGGGTTTTTAATCATATATAAAGTAAGCCTTTAAGCTTCTATATTATAGCACTACGGAGGTGAAATGTCAAATCAGGGTGCCCTCGCGAGGAATCGAACCTCGATTTAAGGTTTAGGAAACCTCCGTCCTATCCGTTGAACGACGAGGGCTCTCGTCGAGGGACCCGTTAGGTCGCCCGCGAGGGGCCCCATAAGAAGACCCCTTTCTTAACTGCTCCCGAGAGGTTTGCTTCTTATGGGGACACGCGTAGGCGACCAAGAGGGTCGATGTCGGCAATACCTATTTTCCTTGTAATTTTATCATTTTTGTGTTATTTTTCAATGGTAATTTTAAATCAGCTCGGAGTTAAATGGGCCTATAGTCTATCGGTACGACGCGTCCATGGCATGGACGAGGGCCGGGTTCGATTCCCGGTAGGTCCACAGAACTTCCACTTCCAGGGTGACCTTACCCAAAGAAATCAAAAACATACTCCAGGAACTTTCCAAAGCCGGCTATGAAGGCTATATTGTCGGCGGCTGCGTTCGCGACTTGTTAATGAAAAAAGAACCTAAGGATTGGGACGTGACCACCAACGCCAAGCCCGAGGAGATACAAAAAATATTTCCGGAACATGTTTACGAGAATACCTTCGGCACGGTTGGAGTTAAGACTGGCTCGGAAGACACGTCATTATCCATCGTTGAAATAACTCCTTACAGAATAGAAGGTAAATATACCGACAAACGGCATCCGGGAGAAATAAAATTCGTATCCAAATTAGAAGACGATCTGGCCCGCCGTGATTTTACAGTTAATGCAATCGCCTTTGACATTAATGGCAAAGGCGTGGATTTGTTCCAGGGAGAAGAGGATATAAAGAAAAAGGTTATAAGAACTGTCGGTAAACCCGAGGACAGATTCGCCGAAGATGCTTTGCGACTTTTAAGAGCAGTCCGTTTTGCCACAGTTCTCGATTTTAAGATAGAAGAAAAGACTTTAGAAGCCATAAAAGAAAATTCCGAATGGTTGAGAGCGATATCCAAAGAACGTATAAGGGACGAGTTTGTAAAAATAATCGAATCGGACAATGCTTATGACGGAATTCTTCTTCTCGAGGAAACCGGACTCTTAAAATACATCGTTCCAGAATTAAGAGAGGGGATAGACGTTGGACAAAACCTTCATCACATTTATACCGTCTGGGAACACAATACCCGGGCCTTAAAATATACCGTGGATAAAAAATATTCCTTAGCTGTCCGCTTAGGCGCTCTGTTCCATGACATCGGCAAGCCCAAAACCAAAAGAGGCGAAGGCAAGTATTCAACTTTCTACGGTCATGATGTCGTCGGCGGCAAAATTACGGCCCAGATAATGGAGCGGCTTAAATTTCCAAAAGATATTTCCGAAAAGGTCATCAAGCTGGTCCGCTATCACTTGTTCTATTACAATGTCGGCGAGGTGACGGAGTCTTCGGTCAGACGGCTGATGGTCAATGTCGGCAAAGAAAATATGGAAGACCTACTTAAGGTCCGCGAAGCAGACCGTGTCGGTTCGGGCCGCCCCAAGGCCGTGCCTTACAAACTAAGGCACATGAAGTATATAATTGATAAAGTGTCGCATGACCCTATCTCGGCGAAGATGCTTAAGGTCAACGGAGAAGACATAATGAAAGAGCTCAAGATTAAACCGGGGCCGAAGATCGGTCTGATACTTAACTCTTTGTTAGCCGAAGTTCTCGACGACCCTTCTAAAAACAAAAAAGAATATCTTGAGCAACGCATTCACGAACTCGACAAGCAATCCGCAGAAGAACTCAAGAAAGCTCTCGAACGTATTGAAAAAGCGGTTGAGGAAGAAGAGAAAGAAAGAATGAAAAAATACTATGTCTGAGAAAGTAAAGATTAAACGCTTTGATAAGAAGATTCCCATGCCGGAATATAAGACCGTGGGTGCGGCAGGATTTGATTTAACCGCGAGAGAAACTGTAAAAATAGCTCCGGGCATGGTAGGATACATTCCTTTGAACATCGCAGTTGAGACGCCGAAAGGATACATGTTGCTTCTGGCCGCGCGCGGCTCAATGCATAAGCATGGCATTCTACCTATCCATGGCATCGGAATAGGGGATTGGGATTACTGTGGAGATGAGGATGAATACAAAATGCCAGCCTTTAATTTTACCGGACGACCGGTTACGATAGCCAAGGGTCTGCGGATAGCTCAAGGAATTTTTGTAAAATATCTAAAAGCGGATTTTAAGGAAGTTTCGAAAATGAAAAGTAAGAACCGCGGCGGATTTGGCAGTACCGGGAAAAACTAACAAGTAAGTATTGAGTCGGGCCGGAGTATGCCGGTAGTACGTACGCTTCGGGTGCGTAAAGACCGAGTTCGATTCTCGGCGGCCCGACTCAATACTTAAACTCCAGTTTCGTTCGACTCTCTACCTGCCAATTTACCCGACGAAGGAGGGCGGGCAGGTCGGCGGCCCGATTTTGAATTGTTCACAGTGTGGATTGCTAAGGTTTGTGCTTTTTAGTAGAATTCAAATATGAACTTCTGGCTTTGCTAAAAAAGGCAAAGGTCAGATTTCAAATTGTATAGTAGATCGCGAAACAATCTTGGAAAGAACCTCCGGTAAAACGGAGGTTCTTTCTTTATAAAAACTTTAAATTAAGAGGGAAATGAGATATATTACAGCTGACGTTTAACCCTCAACGCGAGGGCCCATAGTAAAACGGTATTACACGGCATTCGCATTGCCGAGGTCCGGGTCCAATTCCCGGTGGGTCCACACTTAGAGATCTTCTTGTTTGAGAGAAAAGGGCTTGCCCTTTACAATATCTCCGTCGAGAATTTTTTTAGCAATGGCGCTCTCGACTTTATCTCGTATCACACGCTCCATCGGCCGTGCGCCGAATTGAGGATCAAAACCGACCTTGGAAACATAGTCGGTAACATCCTGGGTGGGTTTAAAAATATATCCTTGATCTTTCATTCTCGTCGCAAGGTTATCCATCAGAAGTCCTGAAATGAGTCCGACCTCTACCTGCGAAAGGGGATGGAATACGACTATCTCATCAAAACGGTTTAAAAGTTCTGGCCGGAAATAGCCGCCCTTTATCAGGACGTCGACAATTTTTTCCTTTTCCATCGAAGGATCGAGACCTTCTTTGACCAGGTCCCGGATAACATCTGCTCCGGCGTTCGAAGTTGCAATTATGATATTTTGTTCAAAGTTTATTTTTCTGCCGAAAACATCGGTCAGGCGGCCTTCATCGAAAACTTGGAGGAAAATGTTAAGAATATTTTTATCGGCTTTTTCTATTTCATCAAGAAGTATTAAGGAGAACGGGTGATCGCGAACCGCGGTAACAAACTGGCCCGGTTCATTGGTTTTGGTCGAACCCAAAAATTGGTCGATCGAATCAAGTTTCTGATATTCCGACATATCAAACCTAAGCATCCGGTCGGTCGAACCAAAATAAGTTTTGGCGAGTATCTTTGCGGTTTGAGTTTTACCGACACCGGTCGGACCGACAAAAAGGAAAACTCCGGCCGGTTTGCCGCGCTTGGCAAGACCGGTTCGAAGCCGTCGCATAGTTGAAGCTACAACCTGGACCGCCCGGTTCTGGCCTACTAATTCCTTGTGCATCAACTCTTCTAAGCGGGTTAATTTGACCTTCTCATCTCCTTCAACCGGTCCCAAAGGCACACCCGTCTTGCGGCTGATGACCGCCTCGACATCTTCTCGGGTTATCAATCTTTTTTTGGCCGCAACATTGTATGAAACGACTTCGCTTAAGAGCGCGAAGGCCTTTTCAGGAAAAGGCGAGGAACGGATGAATTTATCGGCACCGTCGACAATTTGTTTTATCGCTCCGTAAGTAACGATAACTCCGGAACGGCTTTCGACACCCGGCACGGCTTCTTCCAATATTCTTCTTGTTTCTGTTGCGCTCGGTTCGGAGATATCTATTCTTTCAAAAATACTTGATAGCTCTGAACGGCTTTCGATAAATTTATGGAACGCCTGCGGAGTAGTAGTAGCGATAACTTGAATGTTAGATGCCTTAAGGTAGGGGAGGAGGACTTGTGAAACATCTATCCGACCTAAGCCGCCTATTTCTCCGATAAAATTGTGAAAATCCCGAAGAACCAAAATAACATTTCCGGCCCTGATCGCCTCGTTAAATATTTCGAGGAGCAAGTTCTGAACCTCAACAATGTTTTTAGACGCTCCGGCGACCAGAGAAAGATTAAGGTCAAATATCTTCCGGTAATTAAGCTGGGGCAGGGCGTGACCCTTCGCCGCCATTTCAGCCAGGTCGGCAATTATCGAATCCTTACCGACACCTTCTTCACCGACCAACAGAACATTGTTTTCGCCTGAACGAGCTAAGACCTGTTCCATTTGATTAATTTCTTTTTGGCGCATAAATAAACGGAGGGTCGGCTTTGAAAATTCCATTTTATCAGTCAGGTTCATTGAAAAAGCGGTCAGATGGCCTGCATAACCGTATATCCAGTCCCGGCCGATCGGCGGCTGACGGAGGAGATTATCCAAGCTCCAGAACTTTTTGTATTCGCGCCAAAAACTCCAGATATTTTCGTACCAATCCGATAATTCCTCAAGATCATTCTCATCGAATCCTTGATTTAAAATAAAAGATTTGAATCCATCGTTGTAATCGAACATTGAGGCCAGAATATCGAGGATGGATACACGGTAACCCTTGTGGCGGTCTTTTGATTTAAGGGCTCCTTCCAGAACTTCTTTCATTTCCGGTGAAAGTTCCTTCTTTGATGACATGCCCGAAGATCTTTGTTCTTCGGTTCCCAATAGACCAACGAGTTGTGGCTTAACATCATTAAAGTTGGGGATGAGGCGCCGGATAACTTTAGCCGTAACCGGGTCATTAAACATCGCGATAAGCACGGTTCTGGTGGAGATCTTCGCTTCGCCAATCTTGTTTGCCATTATATATGCCTTCTCCATCACGGCCGCCGCCTCATATTCTAACTGCTCGGCTAAGTTATTGTTCTTGGGGATTTTAGGATAACGGAGGTAATAATTACCGAACAGTTCAAAGAACAGAACCGAAAAACCAAGTGGCAGAAAAACATAGGCCCAACCTAAGTTCAGATTAATGTTAGCGGCAAAGAATTTATCAGCCATCAGTCCGGCTAAAGGCAAAGAACCGATTATCAAAAATGAAGTCCGGTATATTCTTAAGAGCCAATTCGGAAAAAGGCCGTAAAATATTACCGCTTTATATATTTGAGAATTTTTAAGATCAAAATCCATATAAATTTATTTCATTGTTAAAAGAAGATTTACCCCGTTCACAACCGAATATACCGAAATGAGCGGCCAGGATAGCCAAATAACCAGCAAGACAACAAAGCTAAGTATTAACAATAATTGCCAGCAAAGTCCGGTCAGAATGATTAAAAGTCGGATAAAAGCTGCAATGAGACGGATATAGATGTCGGCGACGAAGTCGAGGACCTTGTCAGTAAAATTCCTGTCACGCTTTCCGAGGTCAGAAGGATTTTGCCGATGCCATGGAGCAAAAAGCGTCTTAAAATGCTGTGACATCATGAACTGATGTTGAGCACCCTTAAGATAATTGCCCATTATCCGCAAAATTTCGGTCGGGGCAATAGCGTAGTGCCAATAGAAGTATTCCAAGAAGATAGTGGCCATTAATATAATAATAACACAGAAATACAGCTATGAGACAGTCCCGATAAGTTGTCCAAAACTTAAATTCCGTGATAAAGTTCTATCGAATGTCGGATAAAATCTTAGAAAAATTGAACGAAAAACAGGTAGAAGCCGTCAAAATAATCGACGGTCCGGTTTTAGTTATCTCGGGTCCGGGTTCAGGCAAAACCCGCTGTCTGACCCACCGGGTTGCTTATCTTATCTCCCAGAAAATAAACCCTTCAAATATTCTGGCCGTAACTTTCACCAACAAAGCCGCGGGGGAAATGAGGGACCGCATCGGACAACTCCTGGGTTTAAAAATTCCGGACACAAGGTTCGGATACCAGGATTTCAAATTCCCGCTTATCGGAACCTTCCACTCGATCGGCCTTAGAATACTTAGGAACGAAATCCCCCAGCTCGGCTACAGACGAAATTTTAACGTTCTCGATGAAGATGAGGCATTGGCAGTCGTGAAGCGTGTCATGCTCGAATCGGAAATTGATATTAAAAGCTTCAATCCTCGCATGATATTGGCCAAAATATCGGAATTGAAGACAAAATTAATATTCCCCGAAAATAACGAACCAAAAGATTTTTTATCCGGGATAGTCGCAAGGATATATTCAAAGTATCAATCAACTCTGAAAGAAAACAATCTGCTTGATTTTGACGACCTGATAGTTCTGCCGGTAAGGATATTCCGCCAAAATGAGGAGACTCTAAAAAAATATCAGGAAGCCTGGAAATATATCCTGGTAGACGAATACCAGGATACAAGTTATGACCAGTATATTTTGATCGGCCTCCTGGCCGGAAAATATAAAAATTTATTTTGTATCGGCGATGACGCCCAGTCGATATACCAGTTCCGCCGGGCCGATATCCGTAACATTTTAAATTTTCAAAAAGATTATCCCGATGCAAAGATAATCCTCCTTGAACAGAACTACCGCTCGACTAAGAACATAATTACTGCAGCCCAGGAAATAATTTCAAACAACCGGAACCAGATACCCAAATCTTTATGGACGGATAACGATGGGGGAGAGAAGCTCACCGTTGCGGAGACAATGAACGAGAGGCATGAGGCAAATTTTGTTATTTCCAAAATAGAAGATCTTTCGGCCAAGGGCTATAAGATCAAAGACTTCGCCGTTCTTTACCGGACCCACGCCCAGTCCCGTGCGGTTGAAGAAGCGATGATAACCCGCGGATTCCCTTATCAGATAATCGGCGGACTTAAGTTCTATGACCGGAAGGAAATTAAAGACCTTCTCGCATATCTTAAACTTATCGTTAATCCGGCCGACTCATTGGCCCTCGACAGAATATATAACGTTCCTGCCCGAGGCATAGGCAAATCTCTGGTTGAGAAACTAAGAGACAACAAAGACGAAAACATCCTTATCTCAATGGCCCGAATTATAGACAACAAGGCCTTACCGCCGAGACAATTGAACGCGGTTTCCGAATTTCATAGAACCCTTAGCGAACTTACCGGCGTGCCAGACAAAAAGAACCTACGTGAAACGATCAAACACATCGTCAAAAAAATAAACTACGAGGATTATTTAAAAGAATTCAGTACAACCAAAACCGGTGATTACGAAAACTTTGAAGACCGCCTCGAAAATATAAAAGAACTTCAGACAGTTGCCGCAAAATACGACGTACTGCCGGGAAGAGAGGGGATAGAAAGATTCTTAGAGGAAGTAACCCTCATCCAGTATACGGATAAGCTAAGAGACGACCCGAACAAAATAACTCTGATGACCATTCACGCTTCTAAGGGTCTTGAATTTCCAGTGGTTTTCATTGTGGGTATGGAAGAGGGTCTTTTCCCGCACAACCGGACAATTGTAAATCCGGTCGAACTCGAAGAGGAACGCCGGCTGTGTTATGTCGCCACTACCCGAGCCAAAGAACACCTTATCCTGACCTTTGCCAAGTATCGAAGTATTTTCGGTTCACATTCAATAACCCTGCCTTCGCGTTTTATCGGCGAAATACCTGAAAAATTAATTGACTTTCAGTCGCTTGATATTAATTATGATGACGGCGATGAAAAAGTTTTTTATTGATGAAAGTTACAGCCAAAAAATCCCTCGGTCAGAATTTTCTTATCAATCCTCATATCCTGGATAAAATAATTTCTGCGGCCGATATTAAAAAAGACGATATCATTCTCGAGATCGGCCCCGGCACCGGAAATCTAACCAAAGAACTTGCTGAAAAGGCAAGCCAGATAATCGCGGTCGAAAAAGACCGGCACCTGGTGAGTATGCTTAAAGAAAATTTTAAAAATTCTCCGAACGTAGAGATATCCGAAGACGACGTCCTTAAAATAAAACCGGTCCATTACGGCCTACAGGAAAAGAGATACAAAATAGTCGCCAACATACCCTACTATATTACTTCAAACCTTATCCGGAAAATACTTGAAGAGTGGCCTCAAACAAAATTGATACTATTAATGATCCAAAAAGAAGTCGCCCAAAGGATAGTTGCCAAGCCGCCTCACATGAACTTGCTGGCTTTGTCTGTCCAATATTATACCGAGCCCGAAATAATCGGATTTGTATCAAAAAATAATTTCCGGCCGGTGCCAAAAGTGGATTCTGCAATTATAAAATTAACCCCTAAACCGGCTATCCGAAATACTAAATTATTCAATCTTATGAAAATGGGATTTTCAGAAAAAAGAAAACAGCTTGCCGGCACGCTTGCCAAAAAACTTGGTCAATCCAAAGAAGGGATAGCGAGCTCTCTTCAAAAAGCCGGCATTGAAATCCAAGCCCGGCCGGAAAATCTCTCAATTGAAGATTGGCAGAGACTGTCAGACCTGCTCTTCAGGTAATTTGTCCGATGTTCTATAATTATTAAATGGCTCGAAAACTAAAAATAACAGCGGGGGTATTTATCTTGTTTTGCTCCACTCTTTTCGTATTGAATAATTTTGCAAGCGCTATAACCGCCGGGGCCGGTGCTCCGAGCCCTTCTCCTCTTCCTTTTGCCACACCTGACGCCGCAGCCAGAGCTGAATATAACAAAGAGTTTTTTGCAAAGATATGTTCCGGTCATGGAGGAGTGGATTGCTCCGTCATTAATCAGGAGGGGTCAGTGGTCTGTAAAGACGGTACCTTAGACAAGAATTTTCCTTTTATCTACGGCATTCCTGAATGCCAGGATCAAATACTTCAAAAAGCCGACCAAGATTCTGATTTTATTTTAAAAAGCGCCTGCTATCCTCCGAGTGAGCTTGGCTGCACTACCGCACAATCCTATACTAATCTCCTGAAATATCTTGGGAGTGTTTCTAATTCAGAGCTTGGAAAACTGGAGACGGATCAATGCCGCCAGCAAATGACGGACTATGCGGCGGCTGACGCTGAATACCATCAATGTTTAGTAGCACAAGGCCGACCGGATTTTACACCCACCGGAAAACTATCCATACCGTTGTTAAAAGCTGTTTTCTGCCCGATATACTACGGTAAGTATTCCTCTTATGAATTTGACCTTGACCTCTGTGTGTGCGCCCAGGGTTATTTTCTGAATCAGGGTCAATGTGTCCAGGCCGACCAAATCTGCCAATCCATACATGGTTCCGGGTCATACGCCAAAGACGGTTATTGCATTATTCCTTCTCCTCCAATTTCTCCGGTTTCCTCCACTCAATCCAAAAAAACTCCCGGCATTATAACTCCGACGCCGGTCCGAGAAACAACTAAGTTATCACCCTCAAACATTCCTTCTCGGGAACAAATTGAACAAATCTTAAATATTTCTCCGTCACCGGTCCAAACTTTTCAAAACTCAACCGGCACCACCGAACAACAAAAAATTCCATCAGATAGTTGGTTAGACAGCATTTTCAAATTCCTTAACAATATATTTAAGAATTTAGTTTCCATGCTTTCGGTTAAAACTTCTTTTGCCCAAAACCTGCCCAGTACCGATATAACTCCGAACTGGGGCGAACTTCCAACCGGCGGGACAGGTACAGTTTTTCCGTCTTGTTCACTGGCCTGGTGGGGACGAATTATCTGTATTGTCAAAAAGGTTTTTGACATAATCACGACCATAAGACGCACAACGCAAGTATTAGATTATATCCCTCATCAGTTTCCGTTCGGCGGTCCGATATTATCAAGCGAACGGGCCTGTGATTTTAAATTTCATGCATTCTGGGAACAACCGACCTTCTGCTTCTTCGGGGTTTGCTATTCAGTACCGCTGGGGGGTCCAGTGACCATTCCTCTTATCGGAAGCGCAATTGAGGTCGGCCCGCCAACACCAAGCAATGGCAAAGTAATAGAGTTTCCATTTATAACTCAAAAATACCGCAATAATAAGGAAAACCAACAGGGTCCTTGGGCTCTTGGTCTTGGCTTTACACCTTTTCCATTGCCGGCCATCAATGACGAGCTCGGTAAAATAATCATCCACATACCTCCTACCCAGACAGGGGACTTACTTCCATGCGCAGTCGGCGTAATAACTTACGGTGCACCCTACTCGGGAGTATGTTTTGACGATTTCAGATTCGACTGTAAGGTCTCCGGCAAAAAAGACCAGTTCGGAATCGATATTTACAAAGTTATACGCCTGATCGGGACGAGTCCTAACAGCGTTCCCCAAAGCGTGCTTACCGAACTTAAATCGAAATATCCCTCCTTCCCCTGGCCTTAAATCATTCACTGTAGATATGCACAGTTAACCAGTATTTTACTGGATTTTTATATACTATAATTAATGTGTCCAGCCAACCGATAATTTTGTTACGGCTGGTTTGTTATGACAACAAAAATAAAAATATCCATCGGCCTCTTGGCTGTTTTAGCCGTTGTTTTTGTTTTTTCTTTTTTTGAATCTTTCAGAGGTATTCAACTTGCCAATATCAGCAACCCTGTCTCGTCTATCGCCCCGGTTGACCCGAACCAAGATACTGATCATGATGGTCTGACCGATTCACAAGAATCATATTGGGGTACTGATTATACCAATCCTGACAGCGACGGTGACGGATATCTTGATGGAGAAGAGGTTGCCTCGGGCCATGACCCGATGATACCGGGTCCCAACGACCTTCTTTTGAACAACAACCTGACTAGTAAAGCGGCGAATCTGCTCATCGGAGGATTAGCCGAGGGCTCTCTCCAGCCGGACAGTAAAAACTATGGTTCATCCTTAAGCGACCTAACCGACTCACTGTTAAGCGACGGGATAAAAGACTTGGCACCTTCAAATCCTCCCCAAATCACGATCGTAGATTCTTCAAAAGAAAGCCAACAACAATATGTGGATTACTCAACTAAGACCTGGAAATCATTCATGGACTTGTTCGTTGATGAGATAAAAAATATGGGTAACAAGATAGAAGCCACAAATAACGGAGGGTTCGTAAATGAAGAATACATTTCTTACTTCAAATCAAAAAGAGATGAGTTCCAAAAAATAGCCGATTCTTTGGCTCAAGCAAAGGTGCCTACCGAATGGAAAGACGCTCATGTCAGTTTTTATCAATTAATCTCCGAAATGATAATAATAAACAAAGCCCTTTCGGAAGCGAATGATGACACCATAAAAGCCGCCATTGCCTTCAGCTTTTTGTCTAAAGTTTCTGATAACATCCCTCAAGCGATAAAAGCTTATGCCGATAAAGTCCAGACAGAAGGTCTTGTTTTTAATTTTCCAAAATAAATGTTCAGAAGTTTTAAAATATTTACAGTATCTATAACCATTCTGGCTGTAATCCTGCCGAGCTTAAGCTTCATTCCGGACGCCTATGCCCAATCAGCCCCTCCGCCCCAGGCGCAGGTCAGTTTTACCGACGTTCTTATCGGAGGAGTGTCTTGTTCGGTCGGCGGAATTTTGGCCCAATGGGTGATTAACAAACTTTATACCGGCGTACAGATCCTTTCTAATTTAAGTAGTACCCTTAGTAACGTTTTTAACTGGCTCGGTATTTTTAACCTGTTCACCCAAAACGTACCGACTATGAATGCGGTCCTGGAAGGCGCTAAAAATTATGGCGATGTGGTCGGCCGCTGCTTTGCCAGACAAATAATGAACGGGATGACGGGTAGAATGATAGGTGCGGTCAGAACCAGCGGCCGGAACGGAGGACCAGCCTTTGTCAGAAGTTGGCGAAATTTTCAGATAGACGCCGAACACCGAGGTGAGAACCTTTTCCGTTCAATCCTTGGCGGAACCAATCTTTGTTCCTTTTTTTCCGGAGATCTGAAAAATGTTTTTAATGCTAATAACCAGCCCAACCTTAATTTCTATGGTGGACCCCTGACAAGAACAGGTAACCTTGATCCGTTCAATTTAAGAGCCGGATGTACGATGGGTGCCAATTTTTCAATGGGCAATTATCGTAATAATTTTGCCGGTAACGGGGGCTGGAATACTTTATCCCGCCTTGCCGAACCTCAAAATAACTATTACGGCTCTATGCTTTTATCGATGGCTGAACTTCAGGCTCAAAGAGCTTTAGAGTCAGGTAGCGACGTGAACCAAGCAGTATCAGGCCTTGGTTTTACTTCGAGAACCGGTTATGGTCCTGAAGACAGTTGTCTTTTACGGGCCTCGAACGGCTCCTGCATTGTTTTTAAAAATATCTTAACTCCCGGCAGCGCACTTCAAGGAACTGCAGTTTCGGTTGTTCAAGAAGAACTTGCCTGGTTAACTAACGTCAACTCTCTTCAGGGTATAATTTCCGACCTTACTTCGACACTGATGAGCCGCGTTCTTAACCTTGCCGCACCTGACGAACGCCAACAGGAACCCTATAAACCTGAACCTTATCCTCCTGATGTACCGAATCCGGAGATACCTTGTCCGACAACCCCGACCGGGCCCGGCGGTCTGCCTTATCCTCCTGAAGACCCAGGTAACCCGAAACCTTATCCTGTTTCAGTTGGAGTATCGACCGCTTCAACACCTTGCTCAACAGTAATGCCAACAGTTCCGCCCGGAGGAACTCCGACACCAACACCAGTAGGACAGACGCCGACACCAACACCAGTTCCAACTCCCATCCCCACACCGCCATCAAGTTTTACCTGTAATGAGACGATACAAAGATACTATAACGGCCCAGACCATTACCAGCATCCAGACCCGATATTAAACCCTCCTCCGCTGGGTTATTCATATGATGGGCCTTCGTTTATCGTCCTTTCAGCTACGGTCCCCGGATATACACAAGAACTTCATTCATGTTTCTTAAACGGAGACCATATGCTGGCCAGTGGCCCTAATCCATGCGGAACGTATGGTGATGAGGGTGTGATAGGATATCTTGTTTCAAGCCCGATGTTAAATGCTAATACCCCGATCTATCGATGCTATGTCCCGAGTTCAAACGCTGCAGGGATAGATCATTACTCGACCCTGTCTTCAACTTGTGAAAACGCTCCAAACGCAGCATCAGACGGCATTCAAGGCTATATTTGTCCTTGATCTTAAAAAGAATGTTTAAAATTTTAGAAGATAAAAACAGAGTTAGCCTCAAAATGGGTCTGATAGTCCTGATGGTTTTGATTTTAAGCACGTCCGTACCTTTATACCAAGCAAGAGCAAGCGTACCAGGTGCCGTTGCTACGGCCGCATTTTGTCTGGTAACAGACGTGGGCTGCGGGACAGGTATCATAGAGCAGTTCATTAACTTTTTGAACGGCGTCCTGGCCAATGGGACCGGTCTTTTGTCAACCGGCACAACTGCTGTACTAAGCTATGGGATAGCCAATGCTCCGGTCGTAAGGGATTTGTGGGCGACAGTCAGAGATTTTGCAAATATGTTCTTCATTATTGCTCTGATAATAATGGCCTTCGGGACGATATTTAATGTCGGCGGATATAATTTCAGTTCTTTAATAGTTAAATTTCTCATTGTTGTGTTGTTAATAAATTTCAGTTTAGTTATCGGTAATATTATCATCGACTGGTCCCAGTCTTTAAGTAATGTGTTTCTGACCTCTATCGGCGATATCGGTAACAGAGTCGCTCAAGGCACGGCTCTTGCCGATACATTTACGAACAGTTTGAAGAATAGTCCGGCCATAACCCAGACCGGTTGGGATAGCACCATGGCCGCTTTCGCCAAAATGATATTACTATCCATAATATTTTTCAGTATGATGGTGCTTTTCTTTTTCTCCATTGTCCGGATACCGATACTTTGGGCGCTTCTTATCGCTTCTCCCATCGCCTGGATAGGTTTTATTCTGCCTACGACCCGGAAGGTGTGGCATAACTGGTGGCGTGAGTTCATCGGCTGGAATATTTTTATGCCGTTATATCTTTTCATTATATACTTCGGTTCTTACATGCTGGCACAACAACAAAGGGTCGCTGCAAATTTCGGAACAGATCCGACCCGGCCCCTTATTGATACCTTGGGCATCACCGCTCAACAATTATTTTTCTTCATTCTGGTAGGGATAGTTTTCATCGGCGGAGCTAAAATAGCGAGGTCAATGTCCATAACCGCGAGTGCCGGAGCGGTTGCGGGCGGAATTTGGGCCAGAAGTGCGGCTGTAGCGAGGTGGGGTGCATCTGCACCAATCGGCTTCGGCCAGTACATCGGCAGAAGAACCGGTGTAACCGGCGCTATGGGAGAGAAGCTTGGCGAAATTCAAAAGAAAGGTTTACCAGGAAGATTAGGTTACATATATGGAGGTGAGGAGGGGGCCCAAAGACTACAATCAGGAGTTGCCCAGAGGTTCGGGGCCCAAGAAACCGCAGATAAGACCCTGGCTCAAGCAGTAACAAGTGCCCGCCAAAGAGTCCAAAAGATAACAGACCTAACCGAACTTCAGAATCTCAGCCAGAACGGTACAAAGAATGAGAAGATAGCCGCTCTCGAAATTCTTGAAGAACGGCAAGGACTGAACGGAGGCCAAGTCTTATCACTCTACGACCTATACGGTGGAGCTAGTTCTATGAACGCCAGAAGAGCGATTGAAAAAGTTGACCTTAAACATCTAAGCAAGCCAGACCGGGATATGCTTTACAACCAGGTAAACAACCTTCGATTAAAACAAAAAATAGCGGATGTTAGAGCGGAGAACAGCGAATTTGCTGATATTAAAGACGCTCAAGGCAATATAGTTAAAAGCGCCGAGGACGTTTTTGTAGAACAGTCCACCATATTTACGTCTGAAGCAGACAAAGCAGACTATGTAAAGAAGGCCAAAGACTATCTGGAGAGACTCAAGGCTGACCAAAGAAGATCTATTTTCAACAATAGCAAGGTGACGCCAGATATGAAGAAGGAAATGGCTATGGTCATGGCGGAAAAAGGGGACTTCGGCGATATGACTACAGACCAACTTAAGGACGCGGCAAATCTGTTCCAGGCAGCTAACCAGAAAGATAATTTCCTGTCGAGAGTTCAGAAGAAAAACATTATCGCCGCTCTTAAAGCCAAAGAATCCTTGCAGCTTCTTGGTAACGATACTTACGACCAGGCCCTGAAAAAGGCGGCCGGAAAGCTAAGTACCGAGGACATTCTTGAACTATCGAAAGACACTATTTCTAATTCAGATTTTCAGACTGCCCTTGAGGCAAACCTTACGCCCGGCAGAATTAGTTCAATAATATCTCATCCTAAAGCTTCCGCGGAAAAAGTGGAGGCCTTAAACACCTTATTCTTTAAAGTGCGAAATGACGCCTTTATCGATGAAAAGATAAAACCCCTTGATAAGTATCTGGATAATATAAAAAACCTGACCACGGGTATTAGATCGGCTAAAGCTGCTAATGATAGCCAGAAGGCTGCCCAATTATCTACCGAAGCTCAGCGTATATTGAACATGGCCAGAAAGATAGTTGACGAACTTGCTATTAATGATTCCGCAACAAAGTATCAGGTTGATGCGGCTAAGAATGAATTTGAACAAATTAAAACACTTCTAACTTCTCTAAAATAAACATGGAACCGGTCACTAATCCCATAACTTCATATCAGTATTTTATTTCCAGTCCTTATTTTGCTGGTTTTAAAAACTCTGACACTCCTGAATCCAAAGCCTTCTTTGAGATTTACGGCCGTTTGCCTGAATCGGTTAAAAATTTTATTTCCTCAGAAGATACGGCAACCGCGATAACCTTGGCCGGTTTAAAATATGAGCTTCAAGAACCTCAGATATCAAAGGCCGCCCAATTAGTCCGCGATGTAGTCCTCGGCAATATTTTCATAAAAGATTTTCCAAGCACCCTTGCTTCTCAATCAAACATTGATGAAAACAAGGCAGCTGAAGTCGTTAATTATATTGTTTCGCAATCATTCACCCCGATAATTGAAGAGTTGAAAAGGATCCAGAGAAATAAATTCCCGGAAAAGATCGCGCAGATACAAAAAGAATCCTCGACCGTCCAGAAACCTGACATACCTAAACCCTTAACTGTTCCTTCGCCGCTACCTCCTGTCGGCATGGCACCGACCGTCTCACAACCCTCTCCGGCACTCCGACCTCCGGCACCTCCTGTTTCACCGTCTCCGGCTTTAAGACCTTCTACGCTACCACCGTCACCCCCGGTTCAGGCACAGCAAACCATACCGAAGAGTGCCCCTCAATCTTCTCCAAATATATCGCCCGCCAAACCTGTTTTGCCTCAAACACCTTCCGGTCAAAGCGCGACAGTTCCTCAAGCCAAAGTATCGGTGCCCGCGCCTTCATTTACCCCAAAACCTCCTCAATCGTCGCCGCTTCCTCCAAGGCAGAATGCCCCAAACCCAGTTCCAGCCACCACTCCTCCTGTAGCATCTCCGCCAAAGCCCAGCATACCTCCGCCTCAATTCCAAAAACCGGCAACTGCACCCGCCGCTCCAATGGTTCCAGTTGCTCAAGCGCCAAAACCTGAAATAAAACCTGCTCCTGTTCCGACAATGGAAGAAATAAGAGCGCCTAAACCGACCGCCTCTCCTCCAGTGACCCAAGCGCCTCCAATTCCACCCAAGCTTCCGCCAAAACCGGAATTTAAAATCCCAGACCTTGGCCCTTTTGAGGCCGGCAGCAGTACTAAGACTTTTGGCGCCGCCCCGATTAAACCAAACCCTCTTCCTATACAACCGACTCAACCAGGGGCAAAAGAACAACTTCCGAGTGAAGCCCAGAAATCACTTGAGAATGAGCTTCAAAAGGTCGCCAGTATAATTGACTTGAGAAATAAACCCGACGCATAAACATTGAAATTTCAAGTTCCACAATTCATAGAGACAGAAACAAAACTTATTGGGCCTTTAACCCTTAAACAATTTCTCTGGCTTGCAAGCGGCGGGGCAGTGGTATTTTTCATGTTTCTGACCATGAACCGTCTTATATTTTTTTTCCTGGCCATACCTGTCGCGGGATTATCCGCCGCTCTGGCCTTTGTCAGGATAAGCGACGTCCCTTTGATAAATTACATTCTTTACTGGCTTGGTTATCTTTTTAATCCAAAGCAATATGTTTTTAAAAAAGAAGAAAAGTCCGATATGCAGGAAATAGGTGTTGAAAAAGAGATTATAATTTCAGACAGGAAAAATAAGTAAACATAATTAATATGGCGACCGCCGGTCCTTCGACCCAAAATCTGGTTTCGATATCCGAGATAAGAGACAGCGTCTTGCTTCTTAAAGACGGCTCGATGCGGGTAATAGTTGAGGTTTCGGCCATCAATTTTGAGCTCCGCTCGGAAGATGAACAAATAGCCATAATTCAGAATTTCCAGAAATTTTTAAACTCTATAGATTTCCCGCTTCATATTTCTATCGTCTCGAGAAGACTTTACATAGATGACTATCTTAAACTGGCTTCCGAAGCTTCTGCCGGACTTGATAATGAACTTCTCCGCATTCAAGCAAATGAATATATGAAATTTATAAAAGAGCTCTCATCTCTTACCAATATAATGTCTAAAAAATTCTATATCGTTGTTCCGTTCTATATTTTTGAAGCTCCGACCAAAACCGGAATATTCCAAAGTATAAAAAGCATCGCAGGCCAGGGAGGCCAGACACAATCTATCTCCGACGATAAATTCCAAATCTACAGAAATCAGCTTATGCAAAGAGCGGAACTGATTTTTGGCGGCTTGGTCGGAATTGGATTGAAGACCAGGGTGCTTGAAAGAGATGAGCTCGTCCAGATGTTCTATAATCTTTACAATCCTGTCGCTAAAACCACCGGCGAAGAGAAGAAGATATAAAATTATGGCCAAACCTAAACCAACAACCGAGACCAATACAAAAAATATCGACAGCTTCTTAGCACCGTCGGCTCTTAGTGTTGCGCCGAATCATATTCAGATCGGGAATCAATACGCCCGGACGATCTTTCTGGCCACCTACCCGCGTTATCTCCATACCAACTGGTTCTCGCCGGTAATAAACCTCGACCGGGTTTTTGATATCTCTATCTTCGTAAACCCAAAGAATACCGCCCAAATCCTTAAACAGCTACGTGACCAGTTAGCCCGTCTCGAAGCTGAAGTGATGGAAGAATCTGCTGCCGGTAAGGTTCGTAATCCAATACTTGAGACCGCAATTCAAGACATTGAAAGTCTGCGAGATCGTCTTCAGCAGGGGACGGACAGATTTTTCGAGATTGGCATCTATCTAACCTTCTATGAATCGAGTTTAAAAGAGCTTGATGAAACGGAGAATAAGCTTCGAGGCATGCTCGAATATCAGCTGATATTTTCGCGGCCGGCCACTTTCAGAATGTCTGAAGGATTTACTTCGACTCTTCCTCTAAATACGGACAAGGTCAATGTCTATACCTCGATGAATACCGAACCCTTATCTTCCGTATTCCCGTTCGTATCTTTTGACCTCACTTCAAACTCTGGGATACTGTACGGCATAAATACTCACAACAATTCTCTCGTGCTTTATGACCGCTTTGAGCTTGAGAATGCAAATTCGGTTGTATTCGGAAAATCAGGCGGCGGAAAAAGTTATACCGTCAAACTTGAAATCCTCCGAAGCATGATATTCGGAACTCAGGTTCTGGTGATCGATCCTGAAGATGAGTATAAATATCTTGCCGAGACCGTCGGCGGTTCAACCGTTAAAATATCGATAAACTCCCCCCATCACCTTAACCCCTTTGATCTGCCGGCGCCGAAACAAGACGAATCTCCGGCCGATGTCTTTAAGTCTCACCTTCTTGATCTGCTCGGTCTTTTAAAATTAATCCTCGGCACACTTACGCCTGAAGAGGATTCCATACTTGATGAAGCCCTTATCCAAACCTATGCGATTAAAGATATAACCGCGGAACAGGATTTTACCAACCGCCCTCCACCAATATTATCCGACCTTCAAAATGTTATGGAAGGTTTGACCGGCGCTGAATCAATGGCTGTCCGTCTTAAAAAATACTCCCAGGGAACTTTCGCCGGATTTTTGAACAATCCAACCAATGTTTCTCTCGAGAATCGTCTGGTTGTTTTCAGTATCCGCGACATGGAAGAGGAGCTAAGACCTATCGCAATGTATTTGATCTTGAACCATATCTGGACCCAGGTCAGAAGAGATCTGAAAAAAAGAGTTCTGGCCGTAGACGAGGCCTGGTGGCTGATGAAATATCCCTTGGGCGCAGAGTTCCTGTTCAATATCGCCAAACGGGCCAGGAAATATTATTTAGGCCTCACGACCATTTCTCAAGATATTCCTGATTTTATGGCCACGGCTCAAGGGAAGGCGATAGTGACCAACTCCTCAATGCAGGTCCTAATGAAACAATCGCCGGCGGCAATAGACGTTGTTAAGCAGACTTTCAACCTGACTGATGCTGAAAAATATTATCTTCTCGAAGCCCGGGTAGGTTTCGGGCTTTTGTTCATTGGACAAAATCATGTCGGCATCCGTGTTGTCGCATCATACGCTGAAGACCAGATAATAACCTCTGACCCGAGACAGATACTTGAAGTCGAAAAAGCTAAAGAAGAGTGGGCAAAAGAGAACAGTTAATACTATGTCCGACCAAGAACAACAACTTTTAGAGAGCTCTGTTCAAAACAGACCAGTTCAACAGGAAGAAATTTCAAAAGAAGAGATTGAGACTATACAAGAAGAGTTAGAACAACAGGAAGATGAGGAAGCTGGATATGCTAATCAGTTAGCAATCGAACAAGAACTGAATAAGGAAAAGGAGTTACTTTTGAATCAGGGTTCGTCCTACAAACGACCTTCTTTATTCAAATATTTTGTCCTTCTTTTACCTTTAGGCATAATTAAAGACATTATAGATCTTCTGGATATGACCGGGGTTGGTGCGGTTTTTGCCTGGATTATCACCAAATTCATTACGGCAGCTATGTTTCTTATCTACTGGTTCACCGATGCCAAGCAAAAAGAAGCCAAGTCTTTCATCACTGATCTTAGCGATAACATGACCGCAGCCGCCCAGAGAATAGTTTATTTAGAACAGCGGGTTCAGCAAGGAGCTAAGTTGGTCGGCAAAATTCCCGGTCTTAAAGGTACTTCCGAAAAACTTTTAAATACCACTAAAAAATTGAGCAATATAGTCAATAAAAGTCCTCTTGGAGCCTTGGGTACCGGGGCAGGTTTAGATTTTGTACCCTATCTTGATGTTATGCCTTGGACAACCATATCCGTCTTCTGGGCCTATTTTATTGAAAAAAAATTGTATGAACAGGCGAGTAAGGCCGCCCAGGAGGCTCGAGAACAATTTTCCCAATAAATCTTCGAGGTGCTATAATCAATTATCCTGTCCTTTATGAAAAACAAAAAACTTTCACCATTCCTTATTGTTTCTCTGTCTTTGACGGCTTTTTTGGGCGGCTATTTGTTCCTAAAAGGGGATTTAGGTCTGATAAATTCTCCCTCCTCAAAAACAGGTACCATCCTTGATAAGTTTGGGAGTGATTCGGCCTCTTCAGATAAAAACAGTCCGACCCCTAATGCAACGCCTGACGAAACAACACCTTTTTTGGTTTCGGACCGGAAAGTGGTCTCGCCGACAACTTCTCCCGACAATGGCAGTGTTCTGTATTACGAAAAGAACACCGGCAAACTCTTTGAGTACGACCTGGTTAATAAATCCGAAACCTCTGTCTCAAGCCAAATTCTGACCAATTTTGTATCAGCCCTCTGGTCGCCCAACAAAAAAGAGGTTATAAACGCATTCTATTCGGAAAAAGGTTTTGATTTTAAATATTCAAACCTGGATACCGGAAAAACCATTTTGCTCGGTCCCGGTGTTCAATCAATGGCTTTTTCACCGGATGGAAATTATTTGGCCTATTTTTCCACCGATCCTACATCGAGCGGTTCGGCAGAAGGTTCTGTGTTTGTTGCTCAATCAGACGGCAGTACACCTAAGAAGGTACTCGGTACCCGGATAAGTGGTCTGCAAATTTTATGGCCATCTCTGAACCAGATAGTGCTTGAGACTCCGGATAAGGGAATTCTTCTCCTTGACCCTGACAAGGTCTGGCTTAAGAATTTCATGGATCCTAAGGTTAACGTTCAGGAAAACTGGTCAAAGAGCGGTAACAAAGAACTTTTTTCAACCCAGGTTGACCCAAATTCATCCTTACCTGACCTTTATCTAAAGTCTGCTGATTCCGGGGATGAAAAGCCATTGAACATTCAGGCGGACGCCTTAAAATGCGCCTGGAGCATCGATGATATTAATTTTTACTGCGCAATCCCAAGTTCGCCGTCGGCTGATGATGTATACAAGATAAACTCTTCCGACGGTTCAAAAAAATTAGTCTATCAATTGGATTTCGCGGTGAAAACGCTATTCCTCTCGAACACAGAAGATTATATTTTATTTATTAATAATTCGGACGAAAAGCTTTACGCCTTGAGGTTAGGCAAGTAAGTGGTTCTTAAATTTTTATAAAAGCTACCGTGATGGTAGCTTTTATGTTTAAGGGTAAGGTTTTACAACTATCCTTCTGTTAGGTTCGGCGCCGATACTCTCGGTAGCAATGTCGGGACAGGAGGCTAATTCCATGTGAACTATTCTTCTTTCGTAAGGGGACATCGGCATTAGGGCCTCTGATTTCTGGGTACTTCTGACCCGGGTCACTGCCTGACGTGCAATATCAAGAACGTACATGGCTCTTGATCTACGGTAATCATTAACGTCAACAACGATATTATTAAAATCTGACATATTCTTAGCGTGCATCGCCCTTAAAACCTGCTCAAGAGATTTGAGATTCTGGCCGTTCTTACCTATAAGAAACCGGGCACTGTCCGGAGTATAAATCGAGATCAGGAGAGATTTACTGTTCCGGTCATCAAGTTCCTCCTTAAATTCAACCTGACACTCGATGTTCATAAACTGACCCATCTTTAGAAGAGTTTCCGAAATAAGTTCTTTTAAGTTTTTTTGTTCATTATTTTCCATTTTAATCCTTATATCTTGTCTTAACATAGAGCTGCTCGCCCATGGAGAATAAAGTAGCAGCTACCCAATAAAAAAGGAGTCCGGCCGGTAGGTTCCAACCAATTATTATAATCATAACCGGAAAAAAGTACAACATTTGGCTATTCAAAGCCTGAAGCTCTTTTTGGTCAGAAACACCCCCGGCTGAACCTGTGATGGAGGAATTTTGTTTTAATTGGATAAACTGGAAAACCCCGGTGATAATGGCCAGGGCAATACTTCTCGAGGTTATATCTATAAAACCAAGTGAGATTGTATGAATATGTCCCGGATTTTTTACAAAACTGTACAGCATAGAGAGGTTGGCTTCCTGGAATCCAGCTCTAAAAGCTCTATAAAGAGCGATCAGTATCGGCAGTTGTATCAAGAGGGGTAGGCAGCCGAAGAACGGGTTAACCTTGTGCTCCTTGTAGAGTTCCATGATCGCAGCCGATTGGGCCTGATTATCATTCTTGAATTTTTCTTTTATCGCTTTGAGTTTAGGATTTATTTTATTCATCGTTTTCTGGGATTGTATGGTCTTGATGCTAAGAGGGGAAAAGGCCAAGCGAATAATCACGGTTAAAGCCACAATTGCCAGGCCGAAATCTCCGCCGGGAATAATATCGTATAGAAATATTACGGCGTTGAATAACGGTCTGTACAAAATTGTATTGAATAGTTCGAGCATTGTTTTAAGGCATATCTACTCCTGGTTTGGCCCAGGGATTACATTTCAATATTCTTACAAATGATTTGTATGTTCCTTTTATGAATCCGTGCTTATTTAATGATTCGACGGCATAGTCTGAACAGGAGGGGTAAAATTTGCATTCCGGTTTCACAGCTAAAGGCAGTGCAACATAGCCAAACACATTTCTTGTGAGATACTGATACAATTTTATCAAACTGATCATTGTGTTCATTTTTTATTTAAGCATTCCGAGCAATCTGCCAAGTTCGGAAAGGAGCACTTCTTCTTTATCGACTTTTTTAACCGTTACCACTATGTCTTTTCCGGCAAGACCATTTTCTTTCAGGTAAGCTCTTATTTTTTCTGAAAAAACTCTCTTCAAGCGGTTTCTGGCTGTTGCTCGCGCCTCGACTGTTTTGGGTATTATTAATCCGAATCTTGTTACCCCGGAACTATTTTTTAACTTTATAAACAAAAAACTGCCTTTAACAGCTTTTCCGGTCTTAAAGACCTTGTCGAAATCGGTTCTTTTTTTTAAACGATTTTTTGTTGGTAATGCCACTGTCTTCCGGGACTGGTTTTACCGGTAAAAGATCATACGGTCAGTTTATATCTGCCTTTTTTCCTTCTGCGGGCTAAAACCCTCCGTCCGTATCGTGATTGGGACCTTGCGAAAAAACCATGCTTTACCTTCCTTTTTTTCTTTTTAGGCCTATATGTCCAGGCTTTTGATATCGTCATAATAGTAATAACCAGTATAAAAATTTTCTGGCTTCAGGTCAACCCCTTCTTGGTCCGGTTAAAATTTTTATTATTGACAAAATTTTTTTTAAATTTTTGATTAAACATTTTTTTAAAGAGGCGGTCAATATTGCGCTTGTTTTTCCACTTGTTATAAACACTATATCAACTTTTTCGGTCCTTTTATGTTCTTTAGTCTGTTCCTTTTCTTAGCTATAATATTTTTATACTTGTAGTTTTAGTCTTAACTTAATTGTCAGTATCTGAATTTAAGACTCTCGTACTGATAACTTATATTTTACTCAATGACCAACGAGGAGTTATGGAAGGCGGTTTTGGGGGATATGGAGATTTCTCTTTCCAGGGCTAACTTTGCGACTTGGTTTAAAAGCACTTCTATTCTTTCGCGTGATACCCGGTCGGTTGTCGTCAGTGTCCCTAACGGGTTCATTAAGGAGTGGCTCGAAAATAAATTTAATAAAAAACTCCTTGATTCTATCAGATCACTTTCTCCGGAGGTAAGGGAAATAAAATATGTCGTCGGTATTCCCAAGATAGATCTAAGACAGCCGATGCCTGTGGCTATCTTGGATAAAGATTTTGAAGATAAAAACAGCTCTGATTCGGATAAAGACATTGACCGAAATACTAACCTTAACAGAAAATACTCTTTCGACTCTTATATCGTCGGTTCAAACAATGATCTGGCTCATGCCGCTTCTTTGGCTATTACAAAGAACTTAGGCAGACTCTATAACCCTTTGTTCGTTTATGGCGGAGTTGGTTTGGGTAAAACACACCTGCTTCAAGCCATCGGCAATCGCTTATGCGCAGACATCAAGGATGTTAAGGTTCTCTATACTCCGGCGGAACGCATGACTGCCGACCTTCTCGAATCTATTAAAACCGGATCCATTGAACAGCTTAAGAGCAGTTATTCTCAACTTGACCTTCTTATAATTGATGATGTCCAGTTCATTGCCGGAAAAGAAAAGACCCAGGACATTATTTTTTCCATCTTCAACGAATTACACGGTAAAAACAAACAAGTCATTCTGTCTTCGGACCGCCCACCCAAGGCCATTCCTGCTCTCGAAGAACGCTTGAGGTCGCGTTTTGAAGGGGGGATGATAGCGGATATAGGCATACCTGATTTTGAGACGAGACTGGCTATTCTCAACCTTAAGGCGGTAGAAAAGAAATCAAATCTTAATAATGAGGTTCTTTCTTATATCGCCACCAATATTCAAAAAAACGTCCGAGAGCTTGAAGGAGCTTTAAACAGAGTTGTTGCCTTCAGTCAGATCTACAATAAAGAACCTGGCTTAAAGGAAGTAAAAAACATTCTTACGACCTATCTTAGTAGTCCCTACCGTAAAACCTCTCCTCAAACAGTCCTTAAAAGCGTGGCTGATTTTTACAATATCTCAATCAACGACCTGGTTAAAAGAAGTCGCAAAAAAGAGGTTGTTAAACCAAGACAAGTGGCTATGTTCCTGCTCCGTGAAGAAACCAAATTATCTTTTCCTGAAATAGGTCAAAAACTCGGTGGTCGGGATCATTCGACGGTTATCCATGCTTGCGATAAAATTAAGAAGGAAGAAGCCGAGGACGAACTGCAGAAACAGGAACTTCTTCTTATCCGGGAACGTGTTTATAATTCTTTTGATAAGTAGTGGATATTTTATTTATATCTTTGTTTATTTCTTAAAACTTAAATATTATCCGGAATTAATCCCTTTGAAATCAAGACGTTATACACAAAAATAAAATATTGTCCCCAAGTAATTTTAAAGGATCTACCTTATCTAGTTTACCGAGCCACGTAAATTATAAACATATGAACACCCCTAATAATAATAATTAATTTTATTTATATATGAGAATAACTACCAGCCAGAAAAAATTAAAACAATCCTTAAATACTGTTGAAAGAGTTATTTCCAGAAACCCATCTCTTCCGATACTTAATAATGTTCTTATCCGAACTGAAAGTGGCAGATTAAAAATATCGGCTACAAATTTAGAAATAGGGATAAGTTATTATCTCGGCGCTAAAATAGAAGAAACGGGCGAGATAGCGGTCCCAGCAAGGATATTTTCAGATTTTGTAGACAATTTAAATGATGAGAAAGTGACATTGGTAACCAAGAATAATATCCTATCGATCAATACCGAAAAATACAAAACCCAGATCTTAGGTTTCGACCCTAAAGAGTTTCCGATAATACCTAAAATAAAATCAGGGAACTCTTTAGCTGTACCTTCCAAAGTTATCCGTGCATCTTTAACTGCGGTTCTCGACTCGGTCGCTGTTTCAGAAGCAAGACCCGAGTTATCAGGGGTTTTTACTCAATTTAATCAGAATAAAATGACATTAGCCGCAACAGACAGTTTCAGATTGGCAGAAAGAATAATTGAAATTAAAAATAAAGAAAATATTTCTTTTATACTGCCGAGAAACACAGTCTTAGAGTTATTAAGGGTCTTAGGGGATGTAGAAGGAGACATTGAAGTAAGATACGGAGAAAATCAGGTGTGTTTTTATACTGATGAGGTTGAGGTGATCTCCCGTTTGATAGACGGAAACTATCCTGACTACAAGAAAGTTATTCCTGATAAATTCATTTCACGCGTTTTAATTAAAAAAGAAGATCTCGAAAAGAACGCACGTTTAGCCGGATTATTTTCTTCGAATATAGCGGATATAAAGATGGTATTTAAAGAAAAAAACACGACGATAACTTCTAAAAACTCCGACAAAGGAGAGATTCAGGTTGTAGTTGATTCTTTGCTTAAGAACGAACCTTTTGAGATATCGGTGAACCATTATTACCTGATAGATGGTCTTAAAATAATCCCGACGGATAATATTATCATTGAATATACCGGTCAAGGAAGTCCCTTGGTTATCAGACCAGAACACGATAATAAAGACTTCGTGTACCTCATCATGCCTCTTAGAAGGTAGGGTTAAAAATAATGTTTAAAGATCTCAAAAAAGCTTTTGAAAGGAAAGAAATTTCTCTTGTTAAAAACCAAGACAAGAACAGAAAAATAACCGATGAATTCGGCTTGTTTATGAAAAAAGAGTTTGGCGAAGTCTTAAAGGATATTCCTTTTGTGGTTAGCTACAGTGCCAAGGATAATACTCTTACAATAACCACAGTTAATAAAGTAATAGCGAACGAACTGGTGATAAGATTAGAACTTCTGACAAATTTTCTTAAAGATAAAAATATAAATCCTAACAAGATACTAATTAGATAACTGATAATAATTTCTGACAGCCCACTCCCAGTTCTTGAATTGGGGGTCGTCTCCTGGCTGAACAGAAGGAGGGCCTAAAGGGTCACTTCGGTTAACATAGTAAAGAATTGTATGGGTATCCTGGGTATTCGAGTTTGGTAGATACTGGCCGTTAAGCATAGGTTTCGATGAATAAGCGGGGTCAGGTTTATTGAACGTTTCAACCGGAGTGCTTCCAAGGGCCGTGACCATAAATTCGTGCCACATGGGGCCTGAAGCGCTTATACCGGCGCCAGCTTTTGTCATAGACTGATTATCATTATTTCCTGTCCAAACTCCTGTTGCTAAAGAAGGAGTAAAACCTACAACCCAGGCGTCCCGGTTTTCTTGTGTAGTTCCAGTTTTTGCGGCAACATCCCGGCCCGTGATGTAAAGAGAACTGTTATAGCCGAATTCAGGAGCCCTGGCGTTGTTATCAGACAGAACGTCGCTGACAAGCCGGCTTACTTGAGGGTCGAGAACTCGTTTTGGTTCAGCTTTATGTTCTTCAAGGACCGTTCCGTCAGACGAGGTAACCTTATTTATAATAAACCAAGGGTTTCTGATCCCATCGTTGGCAAAAACACCGTAAGCAGATGTAAGGTCAATAAGTTTTACCTCGGCACCGCCCAGAACCAAAGATAAACCGAATCTCGACCGGTCCTGTAAAGTTGAAATGCCCATTGATTGAGCGGTGTTTATTGTATCATCAACTCCGGCGAGATACAGAGTTTTTACCGAAGGAACGTTTAAAGATTGAGACAGGGCATTCCTAAGGGTAACCGGTCCGCGGAAGCGCCCATCATAGTTATCTGGCGAATAACAGTCGAGGCCGTACTGGTCTTTCTCACCGCTCGAATCAGGGGGGCAATTAGGATTGAACTCTGTTTTAGCGTCAAAAAGAACTGTTGCATCGGGATATCCTTTTTTGAAAGCGGTAGCATAGGCAAAAGGTTTAAAAGACGAACCAGGCTGTCTTAAAGCCGTGGCAACATTAAAATTACCCTGGTTTGCGACATCAAAATAATTACTTGAACCGACCAAAGCCAGAACCTCTCCTGACCTGGGATCGATAGAGACCAAGGCTGCATTATTGGCCTTATAGCGTTCTTTGTTAATGGCGGAGTATTTGGCAACCAAATTTTCGGCTGATTGTTGAAGGTTTGCATCAAGAGAGGTAATCACTTGAAGACCATCATTCTCAACCGCATTTCCTCCGTATTTAGATTCGAGGTATTCTTTGACCATCATTACAAAATGAGGAGCGGAAATTTTTTCTATTCCAGGGGTAAAAACTATCTTTGTGCTAAGAGCGGCGGAGTACTGGTCTTTAGTTATATAACCAAGTTCAAGCATTTTCGAGAGAATACCGTTTTTAAGAGTCATCAGTTCATCGACGTGATTCCCGTAAGGGGAGTAGTAGGTGGGCGCTTTAGGGAGGACGGATAAAGTGGCTGATTCGGCCAAAGTAAGATCTTTCGCCGATTTGTTAAAAAATGTCCGGCTGGCCGACTCAATTCCATAAGCGTTCGAACCGTAAGGTATTTGGTTAAGATACATCCAAAATATTTCATCTTTACTGAACCGGCGCTCTATCTCTATAGTTAGGATTATTTCTTTAAGTTTCCGGGTAAGTGTCCGCTCATCACCCAAAAGAGCTTTTTTTACCAATTGCTGGGTGATAGTTGAACCGCCCTGGGAAATTCCTCCGCCCGAAATATCTTTAAGAAAAGCCCGGGCAATGCCTCTAAAATCAATACCGCGATGACTGTAAAAATCGTTATCTTCAGACGCAATAGTCGCTTTTTTTATGGAATCGGGTATTTTTTCCCAGGGAACAATGGTTCTTTTTTCTTCCCCGTGAATATCGTATAGGAGTACCTGACCTGTCCGGTCATATATTTTTGTTGACTCACCGACTTTACGCGTAATTATTGATTCCGGGTCAGGCAGGGTTCTTTCGATATAAATAAAATAAGTTAAAAATATTATAGACCCAATAACAAAAAACCACACAAAGAGTGTGAGGGAGGTTTTTATTATCTTTTTGACCGGATATTTACGTTTCCGGAGGTTTTCAACGGTAAAATTAGGCAGCATTAATTCCTTAAAATAATGCCATAAAAAATCGATATTTACAAGGATATTAATAACCTATATTATTTATAAATATGGCGGTAGAGACGGATAAAAACAAAATAGGACTCCTTCTCGACCGACGGGTTTCGCCCGACGGATTTTATCCTTCCAAAGAAGAAGTTATAAATAAATTATCCTCCGGCCAAGCACTGACATTTTATTATGGAATAGACCCGACTGGAAAAGACATTCATTTAGGTCACACTGCCCAACTTTACCTGCTGAAAGGTCTTGGCCATCTCGGACATAAAATAATTCTCTTAATGGGTGATTTTACAGCAATGATAGGTGATCCGACGGGTAAGGATAAAACCAGAAAGCCGTTGGATGAGGGAAATATAAAAGAAAACATGAAAGGATATCTCGAGCAGGTTCAAAAAATACTGCTTGAAGGAAATTTTGAAGTTAAGCATAACAGTGAATGGCTCAAAAAAATGGATATGGGAAACTTAATTAAAATAGCCTCACATGTAACTGTACAGCAGATGATAGTCAGAGACATGTTTCAGGAAAGGATAAAAAACAATCAGTCGATAGCTCTTCACGAATTTCTCTATCCGTTAATGCAAGGATATGATTCGGTTGCGATGAAGGTGGACGGCGAAATAGGCGGCCATGACCAGATATTTAATATGCTTGTCGGACGCGACCTCGAAAAGACCCTCCTTAATAAAGACAAAATGGTCTTAGCAACTCGACTTCTTATTGATGCAGGTACCGGAAAGAAAATGAGCAAGAGTGAAGGTGAAATTATTTCGATAAAAGATGAGCCGAGTGAGATAAGAAGAAAAATACTGGCGATGGATGACAAGATGACCAAAACTGTTTTTGAATTATGTACCGACAAAGACCAGGAGTGGATTGACGAAGAAAGTAAAAAAGAGCCCAGAGAGTTCAAGGAAAAATTAGCCGAGGAATTGATAAGAATTTATCACGGAGAAGATAAAGTCAAAGAGGCTATCAGCCCTAAAGCAGGCAATGAAGGAGGTAATTTAGCCACTACGTCCGTGGATAGCGGAATCATTCCCTCGATATCTCAAGCCAAAGAACTGATTAAAGCAGGCGCAGTCGAGATAAACGGTAAAGTCGAGACTAATTGGAAGATCGAACCCAAAAAAGGAGATAAAATAAAATATGGTAAAGGTAAGTTTGTAGAAATAAAATAACCCCGGGAGGGGTTATTTAGTAAGCTTAACTCTCGTAATCAGAGCCGCCGGAATCTTCCTCGTCATCATCTTCATCTTCAGTGTCGTCGTCATCCATATCATCCTCAACATCGTCATCATCTTCGTCTTTTGCATCCTCCGCATCTTCCATTTCTTCAAAGGCTTCTATCTGGGCATATTTTTTTTCTTCGACCATCTTTCTTTGCAAAAGCTTTTAACGATTCCCGGGTCCTGTGTCTCCGGAAAATCATTCAAGCCGCAAGTTAGTTAAATTAAATTTTTAGATTGGTATACTATATTATTTGCACAACAAATTGCAATAGCTAATCCGTCAGCGGCATCGTCCGGGTTTATCCGCTCTTTTATACCAAGGATCAGACGGACCATATGCTCAACTTGTGCTTTGTCGGCCCGGCCATAATTTGATACAGCCTGCTTGACCTGAAGGGGAGTGTATTCTTTAACCTCTATCTTGTGCATGGCGAGGGCGGACATTATAACGCCGCGCATCTCGCTTACAGCTATTATAGTTTTTTTGTTTTTAAAGAAAAATAACTTTTCCACAGCTGCCAGTTCAGGCTTGTATTTTGAACATAAACGACCCAACTCTTTAATTACCTCCGCCGGGTCAGAGCTTTTTACCAGGCCATGTTCAAGCCAGGCCAAGTTGTTTTGTTTTTTTTCGATTACGCCATATCCGATACGGGTTGTTCCAGGGTCTATACCGAGTATTATCATAGTTATTTAAGGTTTGAGACCACATCTTCAACATCATCTTGGTCGTCGAGGGCTTCGAGAAGTTTGTCGAGTTGAGTCTGAACTTCTGGCGAATCAAGGCTAATGGATTGATTGAACATCCAGGAAATACTTCCGGGTTGGACCATCTTTGAACTATTTTCGGTTAGAATACTTTTAACTTCAGCGATAGTTCGGTTTTTGTTATCAGTTACGGCCTTAATTTTTAAGGCAACTCCGCCAGGGCCCAGAGCTTCTATGTACAACTCCTCAAGCTGGGTGGCGGATTTGTCGGAGACCTTTTTTATGGCCCGTTCAATATTATCGCTCGGAACATTAAAAGAACGTGCCTGCTCTATGGCACTTTTAAGTTCAAGATTTGTTTCAGGGTTTGTTCCTCTGCGGGCGGCGAGAGAGATCAGTTTGGAGAGTTTAGAAAACAACTGACCTCTTTTTTTGTCAGTTGTCGCTTTCTTATGCTTTATTTGTGACCATCTCGAGTGACCGCTCATGTGAGTTAGATGTCAAAACCTGACTTTATTCCTATATGTTTTTTGCCTTCCCGAGTAATAACTCTGCCTTTGGGTGTTCTGGATATAAAACCTATCTGAATGAGATAAGGTTCATAAACATCTTCAATTGTACTCTCTTCTTCAGAAATCGCTGCAGCCACGGCTTTTAATCCGACCGGACCGCCTTCAAATGTTTGCGCGATCGTTGTCAGTATTTTGCGGTCTGTTTCTTCGAGACCTTGGTCGTCTATTTCAAGCATGCTCAAGGCTTCTCCGGCGATGGTAGCATTTATGGAATTATGATCTTTAACCTCGGCATAATCACGGACACGTTTTAATAGCCGATTGGCGATACGGGGCGTAAACCGAGAAGACTTCGCAATGGATTCAATTCCACTCTTGTCGATGTTGACTTGAAGAAGCGAAGCTGAACGGGCAACGATGTTTTCGATGTCTTTTTGCTTGTAAAAGTCCAAACGGAAATTAACGCCGAAACGCGAACGAAAAGGACTTGAGAGCATTGAGATCTTGGTTGTAGCAGCGATAAGGGTGAACTTGGGTAGGTCTATCTGAAGAGTTTTAGCCGAGGTACCTTTGCCGATTATGATATCCAGCTTAAAATTCTCCATTGCCGGATAAATGACCTCTTCCACGGCCTTGTTAAGTCGGTGAACCTCATCTATGAACATGACGTCACCGTCGTTTAAACCAGTAAGAATAGAACCGACGTCTCCGGCCTTTTCAATCGCTGTACCCGAGGTTATTTTGATACCTGAGCCAAGCTCTCGGGCAATAAGATAGGCGAGGGTGGTTTTGCCCAAGCCGGAAGGGCCGTGGAGGAGCAAGTGCTCCATAATTTCACCCCTCTTTTTGGCCGCCCCAATCATTATTTTTAGATTGTCTTTTATCTTATCCTGACCGACATATTCATGAAAATTCTTGGGCCGTAAAGCCAGATCCAAAACCTGGTCATCTAAAACGCCCTGGGCGGCAACATTTGATTCCTTGACATTCATATTATTTTAGATTAAAATATAGACTCGATGGTTTTGCCGGACAAAAAGCAAAACCTCTGAACCCCTATAATCTGTAGGCAATTGGGTTAAGGATTTCCGCAGGCCCAATCGGGATAATATCTAAGCTCGGATAGTTTGGTTTCGACTGGACTACTCCTCTGAACTATCCTGCCCCGAATTTTTTTAAAATTCGGACTTTGCCTACAGGTTATAGGGTTTTAGCTTACTACATCGCTCTTTCTATTTCTTCGATCGATGTTAATCCATCCAAAACTTTAAGGTAAACATCCTGTATCAAGGTGGTCATGCCTTCTGAAACGGCAAGTTCCTGGATCTGGGATATCGGTGGGGATGTCAGGATTAACTGCTCCATGGCTTTGGAAACGACGAATATTTCAAAGACTCCCACCCGACCCTCATAACCTGACATGTTACACTCGTTGCACCGGCCAGCGTAGTAGATCTTAAGAGACGGATCCAAAGCCGGCAAATTAAAACGTTCTTTGATTGGTATAAGGATTTTTTTGATCTTCTCAAGGTCTTCCGGTTTTACTTTTTCCTGTTTTTTACATTTAGTACAAAGTCGCCTGACAAGGCGTTGAGCAATGGTTATATTGATGGCCGGGGCGATTATCTGTGTACGGATACCCAAGTCAACCAAACGGGGGATGACGCCGGCGGCGTCGTTTGTGTGGATGGTAGAAAGGACAAAATGTCCCGTCAAAGCGGCATGCAAAGCGATTTCCGCCGTCTCAACATCTCTTATCTCTCCGACAAGGATAATATCGGGATCCTGTCTGACAATAGACCGAAGGCCGTTGGCAAAGGTATAACCCTTCTTCGGGTTAACCTGGGTTTGAGAGATGTTTTTAACATGATACTCGATAGGGTCTTCGATGGTGATTATTTTCGTACCGGGCTCGTTCAGCCGGTTAGCAAAAGCATACAGGGTCGTGGTTTTGCCGGCTCCAGTCGGTCCCGAAACCATGATCGCGCCAGTTTTTTTCTTAAGTTGTTGTTGGATCGTTTCGAGAAGGTCTTTTCTGATGCCAAGATCTTCGAGCTCTACTTTTATACTCCGTGGATCGAGAAGTCGCATGACGATCGTTTCGCCGAATTCACTCGGGATTATCGAAACTCTGACTTCAATGTCAAGATTCCTTTGTTTGATAGTAAAGCGTCCATCTTGAGGAGAATCATGGATATTAAGTTTCATTTTCGACAAAACTTTGATGCGATTCAGTATTTTCTCATAAAAATCAACATCAAGATTAGTGATGTCGTGCAAGATTCCGTCGAGACGGTACCTTATTCTCGCAGTCTCATGTTCCGGTTCAAAGTGCATGTCCGAAGCTTTTGTCTTTAATGCACCGGCGATAAGTATTTCAAGCAGTTTGGTAACAGAGATATTTTGGAGCTTGTTTTTAAGATCACTGAGGTCTTTTATCTGTTCCTGTAGTTGTGTCAGTTCTTCTTCGTTTATCTCGATGGCCCCGATCTTAAAAACCTTTTGTTTGATCGTCTTATACCTTTGCCAGACAGTATTTAAGGTGCTTGGAGAAACGAACAGCGTACTCAAGGTAAAGCCCTGGCTTTCGAAAGCGGAAAGTGTCTTTTTTGTTTCAGCATTCTCGGGATCGGTCAGAGCGACTATTATTTTTTTCCCACTTTTATAAAGAACTGCCAAATTTGATTTCCGGGCATCTTCCTCTGTGAGAAGGTTAAGAGCTTCGGTATCTATCGGAACGCCTTTTAAGGTTGAAAAGGGAATCCCAAACCTTTGGGCCATTTCAGCATAGCGTTCGTCTTCCTGTTTGAGCTTGATTTCTTTTAATTTTTTTTCAAGCTCATCTTCTTTTTTGGCAACGGGCGGTTGAGGGGGCATATATCTTGTATTATCGGACTGGGGTTATTTGTAAAGATAAATTTTGTGGATATCTATATTATACTACACCCTATTGACTATCGGTTAACTTTTTGTTAACATACAAGCAGTAAGGTATGTGATAGGTCCGCTATAGCGGGCCTCGTATTTTAATTAGCGGCTAAGGATTAATAACTAAAGCATTCTGCATTAGGGATCAAACCTTAATAGTTCAGAAATATGTTTGATATCAAACAATTTTTATCAGCTATAAATCAAATTTCGGAAGAAAAGGGTATTCCCCAGGAAAGTGTGATAGAAACAATCGAAGCGGCGATTGCTGCGGCCTACAAGAGAGACTATGGCAAAAAAGGCCAGATAGTTAAAGCTAAGCTTGACATTGAGACCGGGAAATTGGAAATGACCCAGATCTTCTATGTGATAGAGGACGTTGACGAAGAGGGCTATATTACCGGGCAGTTGCCGGTTAAAGTTGCTGAAGACAAGCAAGATTTTCACGACCTCGAAAGAACAAAAAGAGGGGCTCCGGTTGAAGAAACTGAAACAGCCAAGACGGAAGAAGGCGAAATAAAGATAAAATTCAATCCCGAAAAACACATCACTCTCAAGGATGCCAAAAAGAAAAGCAAAAAAATAAAGGTCGGCGACGAACTTGTTATCAAGCTCGAAAGCCATACCGATTTTGGCCGCATTGCGGCCCAAACCGCAAAGCAAGTCGTTATCCAGAGACTGCGCGAAGCGGAACGGGATGCGATATTTTCTGAATTCAAGAAGCGTGAAGGAGAGATAGTCGGAGGCGTCGTTCAACGTAAAGAAGGAGCACTGGTCTTTATTGATATCGGCAAGACCAATGGCTTGCTCACTCCGGCCGAACAGGTTTACGGAGACAATTATCGCATCGGCCAAAGATTGAGATTTATGATATTAAAAGTTGATGAAACATCCCGTGGTCCAGTGGTCTTACTTTCGAGATCTCATCCCAAATTAGTAATAGAATTGTTTAGAATGGAAGTTCCGGAAATAGACAGCGGAACAGTTGTGGTAAAATCAATCGCCAGAGAAGCCGGTTCAAGAACCAAAATCGCGGTTGCATCGCAGGAAGAAGGCGTTGACCCGATAGGTTCGCTCGTCGGTCAGAAAGGTGTCCGGGTTCAGACAGTGATCAATGAGCTTTCAGGAGAAAAAATAGATATAATCCTTTGGAGTGAAAAACCCAAAGATTTTATAGCAAATTCTTTGTCTCCGGCCAAGATCTTAGATGTTAAGGTTCTGGACGAGAAAAGAAAGCACGCGTTGGTTGAAGTTTCGGATGACCAATTTTCTTTGGCTATCGGCAAGAGGGGACAGAATGTCCGCTTGGCGGCCAAACTCACAGCTTGGAAAATAGATGTCCGCTCACCCAAAGAAAACCTCGATTATAAAGAAGTAGAAGCAGATAAAGAGGCCAGCAAATAATCTAATTAAAATAAAAATTGGAATCTTCTCTTAAAAAGACAGCGTCAAATAAGTATGATCTTACAGTCGAATTAGGCCGTGAAGAGCTGTCGGCTTATGTCAAAAAAGCGGAAGAACGTTTTGCTGAAAATATCCAGCTTGACGGTTTTCGCAAAGGCAAGGCGCCCAAAGACCTCATTCGCAAAAAAGTCGGTGAACAGCCGATACTTAAAGAAGCGATGGATATGGCTGTGAACGACAGCTTAAGTCGGACTGTAAAAGAAAAAGAACTCGAAGTCCTGAAAATATCAGACCTCAAGGTTAAAGATAATTCGACTGCCAAACTTATCTACTCAGTCTCACTTACCGTTTTTCCGCTAATTAAATTAACGGATCTGTCAGGGATTAAAGTTAAAGAACGCGGTATTGAAATAACTCCGGTGGAAATTAACGATGCTTTGGATTTTTTAAGGACCTCACGTTCAAAATTCCTGGCCAAGGACGGTTCAGCTGACAAAGGTGACCGGGTTGAGGTTGATTTCGAAGTTACTTCAGAAGGCTTGCCGGTTGAAGGCGGAGTAAGCAAGAACCACCCGCTTATTTTAGGCGACAATAAATTTATCCCAGGTTTTGAAGACAAGCTTGTCGGGATGAAAACCGGTGAAGAGAAGGATTTTTCTCTGAACGCTCCGGCAGAATATTTTCATAAAAGTGTTGCCGGTAAGAAGCTAGATTTTAAGGTCAAAGTTGTGACTGTCCAAAGAATAGAAAGGCCGGCCCTTAATGACGAGTTTGCCAAAGGTCTGGGCCGGTTTAACGACCTCAAAGAGCTCGAGGAAAATATCAAAGAAGGGATTTCAGAAGAAAAGAAACACAAGGAAAAACAGCGTGTCAGGATAGAAATACTTTCAAAAATATTCGATAAATCAAAAGTCGAAGTGCCCGAAGAGATGGTAATTGAAAAATTGGACGGTATGATCGCGGGTTTTGACAATGAATTGCACGCCAAGGGCATGGAACTGTCTTTTTATCTCGCTCATTTGGGTAAGACCGAGGACGAGCTTCGCACAAACTGGCGCCCTGACGCCGAACGGCAGGTTGCTTATGCTCTGATCCTAAGAAAATTAGCCAAAGAAAATAACCTCTACCCATCTCAAGAAGAGATAAACGAAGAATCCGAAAAAGCAGCCCAGACGATGGCCATAAGAGGGGAAGTAAATCCGGAAGAACTTGATATCGAAAAGTTAAAAGACGCAATTACCGGCGAACTGGTCAACGAAAGAGTATTTAAATATCTTGAGAAAAATTGTATCTCGTAAAATCAAAAAGCGCCGTCAGGCGCTTTTTGATTTTGATACTCATTCAGGAAACTTTTTTTCTGAATCCAGAAGCGGGCTTCCTGTATGGCTTCGCGAAACCCCCGACCCGATAAGCAAGATTGCAGTTACATAAATTCTCTGTATAATAGAGAATATTGTTTGTCCAGCCCCACCAAGGTGGGGCTGGGTTGTAACTACGGGCCTACGAAATCGGGAGTATCCTATCAGAGTTACATTTCGTTACCGGTCTCTAAATAGGAACCCAGACTGATACTAATATAGTATCACAATTTTATACTTATGTCAATAGAAGCCAAAAAACACAATATTTATTTAGACAATGCTGCCGCTACACCGGTGGACGGGAGAGTAATGGCAGAGATGAACTCAGTCGGGAGTGTTTATGGTAATCCATCGTCTTTTAATAATGTGGGCCGCGAAGCCAAGAAAAAGCTCGAAGAGTCCCGGCTTAAGGTGGCCAGATTTTTAGGTGCAAGGCCGGAAGAGATAATCTTTACTTCATCCGGTTCTGAAGCCAATAATATGGCTGTGATGTGTCCGGCTTTTGCGGCACCGAAAGAAAAAAATGAACTCATAACTACTCCGATAGAGCATCTATCCGTTCTCGAACCTTTAAAATTTTTAAAATACGAAGGGAAAGAAAGTCTATTTGTTAGAGTAGACAATAAAGGCCTGATTAATGTTGAAGATATCAGGTCTAAGCTTTCAACCCGAACGATGCTGGTGAGTATTATGTACGCTAACAACGAAATAGGCACCATCGAACCGATAAAGAAAATAGGGAAACTGATTAAAGATTTTAAGAAAGACAGTATCTATCCGTTATTACATGTCGATGCCTGTCAGGCGGCTGGTTATCTGGATATGAATGTAAATAATCTTGGGGTGGATCTTTTGACCTTTAATGGAGGTAAAATATACGGTCCTCATGGTATAGGTGTTCTTTATATAAAAAGAAACACTCCTTTTGTTCCATATATCATGGGCGGTGGTCAGGAAAGGGGATATCGGGCTGGGACGGAAAACCTCTCTGCTATTGCCGGCTTGGCTAAGGCTCTTGAGATTATAAATACTGAAGACTCCAGCCGGACAAGCAAACTGAGAGATTATTTTTTAAATCGGCTCGAAAAAGAATTACCGGAGATAAAAATTAACGGAGCAACAGGAAGCGAGCGTTTGCCGAATAATATAAATATTTCTATACCTGGAATGGATAGCGAGAATTTACTTCTTGAGTTAGATAAATATGGAATTTCAGCCGGTTCTGGGTCTGCCTGTACTTCTCATTCCGTTGAACCATCACATGTCCTCAAAGCTATCGGCGTGCCTGAAAAATATCTTAACGGTGCTTTGCGTTTAAGTTTGGGCCGCCAGACGCGCAAAAAGGATTTAGATTATGTCTTAGAAGTGCTGCCGAAAGTAATTTCCGACATTAGAAAAAGATATAAGAAATAAATTGAAAAAATGTCAACTTTCTGTTAAGATACAGGGTAAAGCGCCCGTAGCTTAACGGATACCTGCCTGCCGGTTTACCCGCCGTAGGAGGGCAGGCAGGAAGTAGCGAATCCCGCCCCCATAGCTCAATGGATAGAGCGACACCCTTCGAAGGTGGAGATCTGGGTTCGACTCCTGGTGGGGGCACATTCAAAATAAATCCGCCCATAGCTCAATTGGTAGAGCAGATCCCTCTTAAGGATACGGTTCAAGGTTCGAGTCCTTGTGGGCGGACAACAAAAGACAAAACCGACATTAAGTTGGTTTTGTCTTTTGTAGACCACAAGGACTCGAACAAGATAGGGGTCGGGAAAGAAAAGTTCTTTCCCGTGGTGGAAGTATTGAAACCGCAAGGTTTCAAGGAGAAAAAGATTTGATAGTCTGCGAGTCAAATCTTTTTCGACGTGAGATTCCTTGTGGGCGGACAAATATTTATGAAAATAAAATCTCGACGATTTAAAATTATTTTATTCTTTATAATAGCGATACTAATCACAGGTTTTAGAGAAGGAGAGTCTATCTTCTTGGTGGCCATAGCTATCTATGGACCGGTTTTATTTTTTGTATATAAAGGTTCAAGGATATCTTTGACTTTGTTGGCGATTCTATGGACCATTGTCTCGGGATTTAAAATATTCACTACAATCGAAAGTTATAATTTTGGTGCGTCGATAGTTTTTGTATTTTGGTATCTCGTCACTTATTATATTTTCAAGACTCTAAGATTTGAAAAAGAAACTCTTTCTCAAAATAGCTCAAAAAATTTATAATATTTTTTAAGTCATCATAAGGAGATATCTTGCTCAATCAATCCACCTAAAAACCCCGTAAGGGGTTTTTAGATTTTATATCTCCTCGACTATTTCAATGTTATGTCTTTGAGCACCGAATAGTCTGGCTTCATGTATATCAGAGAATAATATATCAATATTGTTGTGATAGCGGCTGTTCATTCTGTCTTCAACCACGAACAGTTTGTCTCCGTAAACGGACGGTATTCTTACCAGAGTTCCGAAAGGAACTCTCTTGCCGTTAACGTAGAAGTTGGCAGCGATAACATTCTCGTCTCCTGTACAGATATTGTATCCGCTTGCGGCTACGCAAGGGGAGTCGTCTGTTTGTTCAGGAGAGGCGGTATATCCGGTTGCTAAGATGTTATAAGTTCCTAACACGCGGTATTGGACCGGGTTTGCCTGCAACTGTATGTTTTGGTTGATGATATCCCATGTGTTCTCGCTGGAAGACAGTGTATGTCCGTCTAAGTTTTCCATGTTTACCTGGAGAGACGTACTGTCACTGGCTAATTTGCTGAAATTACCAGCGGCTGAAGCAATTCCTGAAAAGGATAATTGATATAAAAGAACAAGAGCGAAAGCTGAAGTTCTCTTCAATCGTTTACCCATTATGGTCACGATGTAGACCGATATTAATCAGTTTTAGAGGCCAGCCAAGATAGCTTGGCTTATCTCCCTCCCGGAGATGCTCCGCAATAGATGCCTCGGTTTACAAAGTGAGGTTATTTTTAAGCGATTTGAGCAACAAAAAACGGCTATCAAAGCCATTACTTGTTACATAACCCATATTTCAGGTTATGCTCTAATTGTATCAAATCAGGGTCAAAAAGTCAATACCCCTTGTTACATCAAATTGAGCAGTTTTTTGGCCATTTTTAGGCCCGGTCTAATGGTGACTAATAGGAAAAAACCGGCTACCACGATCAAAAAACCATCATAACTAAACCTGGCCGGATCGCTGTCATCCAGATGCAGCCAAATCCCGAATTCATCAAAAGCTAATCCTAAGCCTATGCCATGAAGAAGAGCGATAAAGAATTTAGCCCTGGGACTCGAAAAAACCAGTGCCAGATAACCGGCAGCGGCCAATATAAAAAATCCATATGCAAAATGATGAACATGGATACCGGACCAGGGGATGTATGCATCAGGGTCAACATGGCTTAATATCCTGGCACAGACAAAAGTAACGAGAAAAGCAAAAGCTATTGGAAATGCAATATACAGATACAAGCCCGGTTCTGCATTAAGGACCCGCTCATTTATGCCGGTCCTTACTTTTGAGAATATATTAACTGGGAACATCTGGAGCGGGTAACGGGAGTCGAACCCGTGTCTCGATCTTGGCAAGATCACATAATACCGTTATACGATACCCGCAATTCTGATATTCTACGTTTTTTTGACCTATATTTCAAGTTTCATGGCATGTGAACGTAAATGATCCTGATATAACTCAAGCCACTTAAGCATCCGCTCTTTCAAAGCTCTACTCGGAATATATATAGTACAGACACCGTAAGAAAGACGTTTGGTCGGGTGGCGACCCTTAATATATATCGATCTTTTAAATTGGCTTAGAGATAATCCCGTAGATTTGCTCCAAAAGTTTTTCTGAACGCTATCTACAAGGTCAGGATAAAGTAATAGCCAGGCAGATATTCTTTCGGGATCTATTTTCAAAACTTTAGTCAGAAAAAGATTAAAAATTCTTATCATTTCCGGTTCGCTATTGCCAAGCCTAACGACGCTTGATTTGGATTGCTTCTCTCCTTCGCCCCAGTAGAGCATAATACCTGCCAGAAAAAGGGGATCATCTTTGTATCTTTTGAATTCTCTTAATGCTGCTGTCCTGTATTCTTCGTGCTTTAAGCGCCAACGTTCTTTATTGGCGTGAACGAGAAGTTCCAAGGCTTTGGGATTTAACCACGATACCTCTTTCGATAGGCGGGATTTTATTTCCCGAGACCATGGTTCGTTCTTGAACCATGCAGCAAGGGTAGAAATGGGTATACTTAGCTCATGGTTTATTTGTTTGTAGCTTCTGCCTTGTTGGCGCAATTGTATAGCTTTTTCTTTATCTTTTCTCATTTGTGGATATGGTAAGACGACTCTCAGTATAATATGTACGTTTATTATAACAAAGGGGTTCAGTTTTTGTAGATAAAAATGTGGATAATTATAAAATAATCGGAATATATCTTGAAAATTTAGGATATTTGGGGTAATATATTACGTAGGCCGCGGTAGCTCAGTGGTAGAGCGCAGCCCTGAAGAGGCTGGCGTCGGGGGTTCAATTCCCTCCCGCGGCACATAAACGTCATAAAACCGCCAGTTAGGCGGTTTTATGATGAGATTATTTTTTACTCCTCGTTTTCTTCCTTAAATATATCAAAGTTAAAATCCTTGCCTGTATCTATGAGTTTTAGGAGTTCAATTTCATTCTTCTCACTTGTTGAGTATGTAATTCTACCCAGTAGCTTTATAACCGCCGACTCAATACCCGTGTCTTTGTTTTTTATTATTTCGACGGAGTAGTTTCTTTTTTCCGACGTGGTATGACGTTCTATATATATTTCTTTTGCGATTCTTTTAACAACCTCAGACGGATTATAGCCCATGAGTTCGTCTAATCCCTTCTCAGCTCTTTGCAGAGATGAAAATTCGTCTTCAGACATTGTGGCTCCTTCAGTTACGCTTTGGTTTTCTATTTTTTCTTTATTGGACATTTAATTTGTGCGCGCTATAGGACTCGAACCTATGACCCCATTCACGTCAAGAATGTGCTCTACCAACTGAGCTAAGCGCGCAGTCATCGATACCAATTCATTATATCAGAGTGCGCGGGAGAGGATTTGAACCTCCATGGGGTTGCCCCCGCTACCACCTCAAGGTAGTGCGTCTGCCAGTTTCGCCACCCGCGCATTCAAGCATGACACTCCGAGAGCGTAAGCTTAAGCGGAAGCTTCTTGCTGCTTCATTTTCTTCTTAATTTCTCGAGATGACTTATCGCGCAGATAATAAAGTTTAGCCCGGCGTACTTTCGGTTTTTTTAGAACCTGGATCTTTTCAATCGACGGCAAATAAACCGGGAAAACCTTCTCTACGCCAATACCGCCCGAAACTCTCCGTACGGTTATTGTTCCACCGGCTTCTTGGCCGTGTTTTCTGGCGATTACCATGCCTTCGAAGGCCTGAACCCTTGTTTTATCGCCTTCTTTTATCTTCTGGAATATCTTAACTGTCCAACCTGGTTGGAGGTCTTTGAATTTGCTTTCGCCTGAATATTTGGACGTAAACGACTGTAGCTTATCCATAAGAACCTATTGTAGCTTATTTAGGACATTTTGTAAATCCTGGGGCAGGTCAGTTTCGAGGGTTAAGGCCTTGCCGTCGGGAGTGGCGAACTCGAGCTTATAGGCATGGAGAAAAAGGCGGGTTAGTCCTTCGGGTTTGTCAGCTTTTTTAAAACCGTAAATCATATCTCCGCAAACAGGGTGACCAATGGAATTAAGGTGCACCCTTATCTGGTGCGTTCGGCCGGTCTTGGGCAGAACTTCCAAAAGGGTAAATTTTTCGAATTTTTTGAGAGTTCTATATTCGGTCACGGCTTCTTTCTGGTCAATAAGTTTCTTGCCCTGTATTTTTGTTGTTCTCTTTAGACCTATCCGACCGAGAGGGGAATCGATTATTCCTGAAGGATTTTTCAGGTGGCCGGAGACAAGGGCCTGATAGTGTTTCTGTATTTTCCTGGTCTGAAAAAGATTTTTTAAGAATACAAAAGCTTCGGTTGTTTTGGCAACCAACAAAAGTCCGGACGTATCTCTGTCCAGCCGGTGAACTACACCTGCCCGGGGCATCGGCGTACCTGAAGCGATGAACGGCTCTCCAATGTTTTCAATTTCCGGATATTTGGAAACAAGCCAGGAAACGACGCTCTCGCTCTTATCGTCCCTATTCTTAGGATGAGTTATAAGGCCGAAGGGCTTATCGATTGCCAACAAATTCTTGTCTTCGTAAACGATTTGAGGTTCAAGATCCATAGTGCGCGCTGAGGGACTCGAACCCCCGGCCTACTCGGTGTAAACGAGTCGCTCTAACCAACTGAGCTAAGCGCGCTCTCGTCGATATTGTTGACGTTGTGGGTGTGGATGGATTCGAACCATCGACCCCGTCATTATAAGTGACGTGCTCTAACCAACTGAGCTACACACCCGCGAATTCAAGATAAATTCTACCTTATTTTAGGCGTTTGGTCAAAAAATAATAAAAAATTCCAACTGAAATTTTAGTTTACCAGAGCGTAATATTCCTGCTGTTCGAGGGTCTCTTTTTCGATAAGAGTTTTGGCAACCTTGGTTAAGGTATCCATTTTTTTATTGATAACTTCGCGGGCTTTTTTGAGAGCATTAGAAATAAGGTTTGATATCTCCTGGTCAATACTGTAGGCGGTTGTTTCAGAATATGTTTTTTCACCGGCCATTTCTTTACCCAGAAATACCAGTTCTTCTCCTTGCTTGTAAACAACGGGGCCAAGTTTGTCCGACATACCGTATTGGGTGACCATTTTTCTGGCGAGTTCCGAAGCGGTCTTAAGGTCGCTCGAAGCACCGGTAGTAAGCTCCTTAAACACAAGCTGTTCGGCGGTATAGCCGCCGAGAAGGACAGCTAATTCAGATTCGAATTCAGAGCGTGAGCGGAGATGTTTGTCTTCGGTCGGAAGTTTAAGGGTATATCCTCCGGCTCGGCCGCGTGAAATTATAGAGACTTTATGGACAGGATCGGTGTGAGGTAAAAACGTCGCGACTATAGCGTGGCCAGCTTCATGATAGGCCGCGATTTCTTTTTCTTTTTTGCTGAAAACATGGGAGCGTCTTTCGGGCCCGAGCATAACTTTTTCAATGGCCTGAAGAAGGTTCTCCTGACTTATTTCTTTTTGGTCTTTTCTGGCCGCAAGAATAGCCGCCTCATTTATCAAATTAGCCAAGTCTGCACCCGAGAAGCCCGGCGTTCTTTCGGCGACCAATTTTAAATTAACGTCTTGAGCCAACGGTTTTTCAGTAGAGTGGATGCTTAATATCGCTTCGCGGTCTCTCATTGAAGGGTCATCTAAGATTATTCTCCGGTCAAAACGCCCGGGCCTTAAAAGCGCCGGGTCGAGAATGTCTGGACGGTTCGTCGCGGCCATTATTATGACCGCGTCATCAGTATTGAATCCATCCATTTCAACGAGGATTTGGTTAAGAGTCTGTTCTCTTTCGTCGTGGCCTCCGCCAAGTCCGGCTCCTCTGTGCCGACCGACGGCATCTATTTCGTCAATGAAAACTATCGAGGGAGCGGTCTTTTTAGCCATATCAAAAGTATCTCGAACGCGGTTGGCGCCGACACCGACGAACATTTCTACGAATTCAGAACCCGAAACAAAGTAAAAAGGGACATTGGCCTCATTGGCTACAGCTTTAGCAAGCATGGTTTTGCCCGTGCCGGGAGTGCCGACTAGGAGAATACCTCTCGGGATACGGGCGCCGAGTTTTTTGAATTTCCTGGGTTCCCGTAAAAATTCAACTATTTCGGATATCTCTTCCTTGGCTTCGATGAGTCCGGCAACATCTTTGAACATTATTTTCTTGCCGTTCGTTAAACCGGCCAGGCGGGCTCTTGAACGGCCGAAGGTGAAGGCCTGCATCGAACCTTTTTGGGCTTGGCGGAACATGAACCAGAAAATTATTACAATCAGGACAAACGGCAGGACTGCTGGTAAAACAGCGGAAAGGACCACGACCGCTCCGGAAGGTTCTTGGATATCGATAACCGTTTTAGCAAGTTTTTGTTTATCTGCTCCGAGATTAAGCAAAGTTTCGAAGGCGGAAATAGAATTTTCTTTGAGAGCTTCGGCCTTATCTCCATTATTGAAAACGACATCGAGAGTATCGCCTTTGACGTCGATCTGTTTAACATTGCCCGAGTTTATTCCCTGGACCAGTTCGGAAAGAGTTATGGTTTTTTGATTATTTTGAGAAGAATCAACAAGAACAATAAGCGAGGTCAACGCCAGAAGGATAAGGAAAACTATGATTATATATTTTGCTATTTTGCTCATAAACAAGAATTAAACCTCAGTATATGTTAGACTTCAATTTTTGTAAAACCTAAGGGTGATAAGTCTTTGAATTGACCCGGAATTAATTCTATAGTATAATATACTCTAAGAACATTGTCAATCTGGGACCCGTCTGAAATGGAGGGGTCCCTATAATATCAAAAATTAGGAGGTGATTTGGTGTGAACGGAACTGATATCCGTTTTTGGAAAAGCCCTCTGCACGACGTTGACCCCACAGACATTTTTACGGAACTTGTTCTGTCTTCAGCTTTTGAACCCAGAAGTGCTAAAATCGCCAAAAAACAGGAAATATTTCAGAATTTCTGGAACGAAGATGCACTCTGGCTTCGAGGAACATTTGATCAGTCCGGCCGTGAATTCAAAGGCGAAGGTTCCGGTTTCGGTTTTCTCGTCGAATCGTTTGCCCGGTTCTCGGGCAATTTACCGAAGAAGAATACTAAAAAAGGAGAATCAGCGGCCAAACAGATACTGACGGAACTTCATTTGGGTGAGCGGGGGAATATCCCCCTCGGTCACCGTCAATCAAACAGTGATTTTCTCTGGGTTGATTTGACAGGCCGGCTGATCACGATTACTGCTCTTGGTGAAGTGAAAGCTTCCGCCGTAACCGCTCTGAACAAGATTGGCGGCCAGTTGAAACGCCAGGAACGGTCAGTCGGATTTTTAGTCGATAAGATCCGGTCCGCAAAATCTGAAGGCTCGCTTCGTGGTTTTTTCAGTGAGAGAGGAATTAATTTGGCCGAAAATATAGATAAATTTTTGATCCTGCCTTTCGGAGAAGGAGAGAAGCTCAAAAACAATGAACAGTTCGTTGATTGGAGAATAGTTGAACTCGAATTCAGCTATAAGGAATTTGCTTTCATTGCCCAAAAACTTTGGCCTGGATTTAAAACAAATTTGATCATCGGACCGGGCGATCTGTCGAATCTTTTTGAACTGGCAAACAGGTTGGGCGAATGGATCAAGCTTCACCTGGACAAAATCTTCGTGGATTCAAGTGAATTCGGAAGATCAAACCCTTTGCCTTATTTTGAATTAGGGTTGTTCTTTCTGGCGACCGGCAGGATACCGCTCATGGAAGATGATGTCTATCGCTCCAGAGCGCTTGTTACAGATTGTTTCTGGCCTGCAGTCCAAGCATGCCTTAATCTGTTCGTATCTTTGGATTTAAATCCGGAGACCGACTTCGATGGAAGAGATAAGGCAATTTTCAGAAAATTTCACTACAGCAGTTTAACTTCTGACAGAAAAGAATTAGAAAACTTTATTTATTTTTCCAAACTCCTAAGAAGAGAGATCGAAAATACCGCCCATGCCCGGAAGCAGACAGATTTGCTCAAAGGTATGAGCCAGGTTTTGGATGAGATCTTCAAATAAAATACAAAAGCCCCGACAGAAACACATTCACGTGTTTCTGTCGGGGCTTGTTCGTTTCTGCCGGTTTTTAGGCCGGAGAGAATCTCACTACCAGGTTAGCCAGTTCTGAAAGCGCGAGGCCGGTCGGTCTCACGCTCGGATAGGACGGTCCGCCATTGATCAGGTTTCCGGCCTGTTCATGGTAGTACCACATGTCCGGTTCGCGCCTCTGCAGTTCACGGTTCAAGGCGGAAAGGTTTTTCCGAGCAGTCATTATGACCGTATGTCCTGTATCAGGATTCCGGTTGATCAGAACGTTGGTCGAACGGGAAGCGATCTTGGAAACGAATCGGTTCGAGGTTGAAATGGCTACTCCCGCCATGTTGCCGAAAGAAAAATTTTCCTTGGCTATTTTGGACCACTCTTCTTTGGCCTTTGCATATTCCTCTTGGAATCGGCTCCAGGCAGTCACCCAGAAGCTGACTCTTTCCTGTATCTTTTCGACCGGTTCACCCAGACGCCACATGTCTCTCATGTAACGGCCGGGAGTGAACGGTGCATTCTGGCATTTTTCGGTGGTCTCAAAAATGTCGGCAAGTTCGCTTGTCATGTCTAAGTCTTCTCTGACAGGGGAGATCATGCCGGATTTCCGGTCGAGGTCGTCAATCAGTGCGCCGACAACTTCTTTTGCCCGGTTTACCAGGTCGGTCATGTTGTATTCGGGAAAGTGGTAAAGCTCCTGGATCATCCAGACAATGCTCATCGGATATCGTTTGAGACAGCCCCGATTGTTTTCTTTTTCGAGAAGTTCGAAGACTTCACGGGTTCCGGCGGACAAACTGGCTTCTGTGCAGCCGGCGATATTCGCCACCATTTCGGCGGCTGAACCCAATTTGTGTTGGCGGTAGTTATAGCCACCAACCTCGATAGGGAAGTAGCCGTCGGAAATCAAATCATCAATTTCTTTGTTCAAACAGCCGGAAAGGCCGTAGAAAATAATTTCTTTTTGAATGCCATAAAGTGTTTCGAAAACACATATTGCCGCAATCTCGTCTATGGCAGGATTGGGAAGGGTAACGATACCTTTGAAGGTATTGGCCACAACTTCTGTCCTCATGGCGAGAGCTTCGGTCACCGGAGCCTCCTTGAAGCGGGTAATTTAAGGAACTTTTGAATTTTAATATTATAACACCTGTTTTTATAAAAGTAAAGAGCCCTGCAAGACTGGGAGTCTTGCAGGGCTTATGAGCTCGGGCGATGAGTATGGCTACTCCTCGTCCGTTTCGTTCGTCGCATCCTGTTGCTTCACGAAGTCGAGGTGCTTCGGCCGTTCGTTCGTACGGGTAACTCCGTAACGAACGCCGTCGAGAATCCTCCGGAACCTGTTGGGCAAGTCGGAGATTTCCTGTTCACCGGTGAGCTGGCTGGCGAAGTTGGCCGAGGTTCCGGGCACTGCCCAGACGATCTCGACCTTCGAACCACGCCGTGCGATGAGGTAACCGACGGGGTTGTAGTGGTAGTTGGGCTTACCCTTGCCACCACCGACTGTCTTTCGGAGAACCGCGGAAACGCTGTACAGACCGTCCCGGCTGTCGAGGCCGATGAGCTCGTCCAGGTTTTCCTTTGAAACGCGGACCGCATTCTGGACTTCAGCTTCGTTCGAGAGCTGCCAGTCACGTTCGTGCTGCTTGTTCTCGCCGGATAAGGCGCCCCAGACAGGCAGGCTGTTCAGGACGTCGAGCTTCTGGGGTTGACCGGTCTTGGCGAGCCAGTAACCCTTGGGATCAACCCTCTTGATGAGGTGTTCCGGGGTGTTTCCGGTACGAACGAAAGTTCCGGCGCCGTCCCCGGTCAGGTTGAATCTGATGGGAATCTTCACCGTCACTCCTTGCTCGTCCCGGACCTTCCAATGGACGGAAACCGAACACGTTCCTTTGCGGCCGCTCCGCAGTTCTTCGAAGGTGATGTTTTCTGTTTCGGTCCGGACCTGGTGTTCCATGGCCTGACGGAGCTCATCTATCTTCATCTCGGACAGGTCTGCGCCCGTGATGTACAAGTTCACCGGCTCGGTCTTGACGACCCGCTGATCCTGGTTGTTTCTTCGGTAGAAAAGGAAGTTGCCGAAACGGTAGTCGGTCGTCTTTGAGGCGACGATTTTGCCGTCGCGCCGCTCGATGACAACGAAGCTCCGCGGACGGCCCAACGGAACGATCGAAATGTCGCTGTCGTTGGTTCTTCCGAGAAGGGTCGACAGACGGACGATTCGTTTCCGGTTCTCTCTCTTGAAGAGGTCAAACTCGGAATCGAGTTTATCTCCGTCCGGCTTGTTGGGGTTCCGGGGGAGACGTTGGGTCGAGAGGTAGAAGCCGCCGTGGCGCAGTTCGCCGACGATGGTGTCTTCACGGTCTTCCATGTGCTGATGAAAGTCGGCAATCATCTTCTTCAAGCTGAAGGCGACTTCGGAAACCGAAGGGTCATACGGCCAGGCCGACTGGTACGACTGATGCCTGAACGTGAACGACGCTTCGCACGGCTTGTCTTCGGCCGTTGGGACGACGATGAAGCCAGAAAGGACGGCGCTTGAAACAAACTGTTCGATGTCTGCCGCCTTGACTTCGCCGTGTTGACGAATCTTCTCCTCGGCAGCGAGGGCGGCTTGGCGGACGTTGTACCGCTGTTGGCCATCCTCATAGGCCAAGAGATTTTCGGCTTTGATCTTGCCGAGTGCGGCGGAAACGATCTTTCGGTCGTCGGCGACCTGGTCGATGTTCTTCGCGATCTCACCATCTTGAACGGAACCGCGTGCGTAGCTCTTCCTTTTCCGGTCGAGCTCTGCGGCTCTGACCGTCAGGTCCTGATCCGCGTAGATGAGTTCGGCGACGGATTCGATCACCATGTCGTGCCTGGCCCGTGATTCCTCGGTCTCTTCTGCGGCGGCCTTGGCGTTTGCCTCCTTGACTTTGTTCTCGCGGAGATCCCGGAGAACGTCTTCGGGTGTCCGCTGCGCGGTCGTTGATAGTGGCGGGTTTGCTCGCACCGAACTTCCTTGACGGGTTCGGTGTTGCCGCTGGGGGGCAGTCGTGACAATGTTTCCGAGCGCTTCTCTCATTGTGTTGTCCATGACAATTTCTCCTGATGAACGAGTTGACGAAACGATGTGATTTGAAGGTACTAAACCTACTCTGCACAATATTCTATCAAAATCTGGATATTTTGTCAAGTAAAAGGCCCCTTTCGAGGGGGCCTTGATATATTGGAGCAGAACAAGGTAGCTAAACCGGTTCTTTGAGTTTTAAGAGTGTTTTCAGGAACATTTCCTCAATATCCAATAACAGTTGGCGGTTCATTCGCTGAATACTACGGCGCAAATTATACTCCCGGCGGACATGGGCAATTGTTCCGTATGCTGTCCGAAGCTTGTTTGTGTAAGCAGCCCAAGGACCGTAAGCGTTATTGATAACATAGCCGGGAATATGGCGTTCTAAAGAAAGCCGCAAGGTGATGGAGTCGGCAATGGCAAGGTATCTTTCGAGTATCATGAACTCGACACTCGACGTCATTTCTGGTTTGGAAAGTTCGTTAGTCAAAGCTTTAGCAGGCTCACTCACCACATCGAGATAGGCATATAAATAAGCCTGGATATTTCCACGAAAATCTTTCCAGGAAATAAGTGACGGTATTTGATCGTTCTTTCCTGTGATGACGGGCCAGACTTTTCCGAATAAACCTGCCTCAAGCTGTTCTTGCCAAATTGTCCGGCTGAACCTGTTTCCGGTTTCAGCGAGCTGGTCATTCAGACTTGCTTCACTGAACCCTTCAGTAAGTTCTGTCATGCCCTTTTCTGCCCAGGCCATGGCTTCTTCATCATCAAATTGAGCCGCTTCGATGTAGGATTTACTAAGGTCGCTCATCAAATTCTGGGCACTGTAACCCAGGCGGCCGTGATTGCGCCGCAATTCATCAAGCTTATCGTGGATGCCTTCGAAAGCAATATCCATCTGTTGGAACATGCCAAAATCTTTATCCGGGTCTGGAACAAATAGGTCAGGATTTTTTATTTTTCTGATAAAATCGTCAGCTCTCGGACGCTTCTCCATTGGCTTAACTCCACTCTCATCCGGCGGGTTTTTGTCAGGGAACAATCGGTTAGGATCTGTTCAAAAAAGATCACAAACGGCTGTTTCCAAGTACTCGGAATATTATATACCTTTTCGTAGCATTAGTCAAAGGTTTCTGTTGACGAACCATAATTTTTAGGGTATACTCATGAATTAGAAAGTGAGGGTTCTTTACCATGATAAGGCCTGAATTCAAACTTGATTGGGTTCACGGTACAACTGTTCAGGTTCTCGCACCCCATCCGGACGACCCGATGGGATTCATGTGGGTACACAATATTCTTGAGCAGGAACCTTCTAATCTTGCGCAGTTCGACCATAAGCCAAAACCTCCTGGTTGGGGCAATGGCGGCGGAGGATTAGAAAAGGACGATCTTGAAACATTGGCAAAATTTGTACCAAATCACAGAATATTTACAGACAATTCCTTGTCTGACGACGAGAGACTGGCGGTTGCCGGTGGGATCAGAGAATTCATCTGCGAATCAGGTTACCGGGACATCGATATCAGGACAGATTATACCGATATATTTTTGTATAACTACCGCTATCGGGACTGGGTAGATAAAAGGGGCCGGGTACACCTCGGTGGCCATAGGAAAATAACCCTTTGGGGACAGCTCAATTCTCTGAAGACGCATAAAATCATCGAGGACCACGAGATAGACCGGACCGCCTGGTTCGATCTGTCCGAGTCTCTTTTCGGTCAGTTTTTCAACAGACTCGAACGGCCGGACAGACCTTATTGGTCGCATGTCCGGGCGGTGCTTTACGGAATGCTATCGATCTACCGCTATACTCGCGATAACACCGACGGCTACGTGCTTAATGTCCCGAGGCGGATCCATTCTTCCTGGCGGTCTGTTTCCCAGATCGGCAAGGGGGATGATCGTTTTCCGGACGAAGGATACCGTTTGTCACCTGAACAGTGGTATCATCTTTTCAATACTGCGGTTGAAAAAAAGATGGAAGCGGTCAGCAATGATTTTTTATGGGAACTTTTCGGCGAAGAAATAGGGCGTGAAAGATCGCCTGTAGATGAAAATACGAAAGAAGCCAAGCAGCCGACGTCGGAAGTCGAAGGTTCGGAGGATTCCGACGGAGTCCCGACAGTAGAAGAAATGCGGAAACAGGAAGATGAAGAGTATGCCCGCTGGTTCGAGGCCGATATCCCAGAATACCAGCGTGCCCTATAAAGGCAGGCCGGTCGCATAGCGACCGGCCTTTTAATTTATTCTTTTTTCTCGAGTGTCAGGGTCATCTTATGATCCTTTGCGTCGATGCTTATTACTGCCATTGGATATTCCTTGCCTGCTTCCAGAACTTCGGACGGGGTTTTTCCGCCAAGTTCAGAGGTTGGTAAAATTCCGATAAGATTTCCAGGTATTTCTATAAAAGCCCCATTCTGACGTATCTTTATAACCTTACCGGTAACTTTTTGGCCAACAGGATATTGTTCTTCGGCTTTAAGCCAGGGGTCTTCTTTCAATGCTTTGAGTGAAAGGAATATTCTTCCAGTTGCTGGTTCGAGATTTATGATCTTGGCTTTAATTTTATCTCCGCTATGAAGTATGTCTTTGGGGTTATCGACGAATTTCCAGTCTATCTCGGATGAGTGTATAAGTGCATCAAGTGAGTCGCTTATTCTGACGAAGGCACCAAAATCAGTAACTTCCGTTATTTCGCCGTCGAGCACGTCGCCAACTTTTAATTTAGCTAATTCTTCTTTGGCCGCACCTTCTTTTATTGCCCGTTCCGAGACGATAAGCCGATTCTCTGATTCTGAAAAATCTATAATTTTAACAAGCAAAGACTGCCCTTTAAATTTCTGAAGAGCCTGAACAATCTTGGTCGTATCGCCGCCTTCAACTTTAGGGTAATGTTCGCTGGCCAACTGAGATAATGGCAAAAATCCCTGGAGGCCGTTTATCTCAAGGATCAATCCGCCTTTGTTCATATTGATTACCGGTGCGTTTATAAGTTCGCCTTTTTCCATTTTTTCTCTGATATCTTCACGGGCGGTGGTCAACTGGGCCGCTTTCAAAGAAAGTTCCCGGTAGCCCTCATCATTCTCAAGTTCAAGAAGCATTGCTGAAACATGGTCGCCCTTTTTGAGAGTTTTGGTTCTTTCGGGATTGTCATAAAAATGGCCTGGATAAATGATACCGATACCGGCTGAACCGAGATTTATAATGATGCTTGATTTTGAAACGCCGATAATCTCGCCGCTTAGTATCTGGCCGACTCTCGGCAGATCAAAGCCCTCTCTCGAAAGAAGGTCCTTCATTGATTTAACCTGATTGTTCTGGGCAGTTTGAGTAATCATAATACTGGAAAAGTATACAGTATATTGCTTTCTAATGCAAATTCTTCCGGGCTTAAAAGCCATTGATTTTTGGGTCCAAATATGATATTTTATAACATATGACTATAACCTGGTTAGGACATTCTTGCTTCAGAATAGATACGCGTTCGAGCGCTGCAGGCCAAAACAAAGAGGGGGTCAGTATTCTGATAGACCCGTTTCCTAAAGAAATCGGACTCAAACCACCCAAGGTAAAAGACGATATTGTCTTGGTTACCCACCATCATTTCGACCACGACAATGTTTCGGAAGCTGGTCCGGAAAGTTTTTTGATAGACGGACCCGGAGAGTACGAGAAACAGGGCGTATATATCAGAGGTATCAGTTCTTTTCATGACAAGTCGAGCGGCAAGGAAAGGGGATTAAACACTATATATGTTATCAAATCCGAGGATATAACCGTCTGCCATATGGGTGATTTTGGACAAGATAAGCTTGAAGACAAGCAAATAGAAGATATAGGCGATATCGATGTGTTAATGATACCGGTTGGCGGAAATTATACTATCGACCACAAAGAGGCGATAAGTATTATAGGCCAGATAGAACCTAAGATAGTAATCCCGATGCACTATAAATTAAAAGATTTAAAAATTGACATAGCCGGGCCCGACAAGTTCATTAAAGAGATTGGACTTGAGCCTGAAAAAATTGATAAACTTAAGATAGTTAAGAAGACCTTACCGGTCGAAGAGACAAAATTGGTATTACTCGAAGTTTAATCACATCAAAATGAAAATTCTCGAAGAGATACATAAACAGCCGAAGCATATTAGAGAGATAATGTTTGGTTTGTGTGTGACCATAACCGTGTCCTTGGTCGGGATAATCTGGTTCCGTTCTTTTGAAACAAATCTTTTCGTGATGCTCAATCCTGAACCCGATAAACAAAGTAAGTTTTTTGCCGAGATGGATAAGAGTGACCCGGTGATATATGCCAATTTAACCAAAGCTCTTGGCAACATGAGAGCGACCTTGTACAATGCTTTTGGTTTTATTGAGAGCCGCAACAACAATCAAGTTAACGTAGAACAGGAATACACTGGAGAGGTCCATAAGTTGCCGATATCCGAGGATAAGTAAGTTTAAATTTTAAATTAAGAAATTACCATTGTTGTCGCCTACGGCGACTTCAATGATTTTATTAAGGGGTTTTTATTAATATTTTATGGCCGATTCTTCGATCCAAAAACGCGAGATAACGGAGGAAATGCAGAAGTCTTATATAGAATACGCGATGAGCGTTATTGTTTCGCGTGCCTTACCTGATGTCCGCGACGGCTTAAAGCCCGTTCATCGCCGGGTTCTGTATTCGATGCATGAAATGGGTTTGCGGCCTGGAGCAAAATATCAGAAGTCAGCAAAGGTCGTTGGTTATGTTCTTGGTCAGTACCATCCTCACGGTGACTCGGCGGCATACGAATCCATGGTCAGGATGGCTCAAGATTTTTCACTACGCTATCCTCTTGTCGACGGTCAGGGAAATTTCGGCTCAATTGACGGTGATACCGCGGCCGCCATGCGTTATACCGAAGCCAGACTCGCTCCTATCGCCGAACCTCTTTTGGCGGATATTGATAAAGATACGGTTAACTTTATTCCTAATTATGACGGTTCAACCCAGGAACCGGCGGTTTTGCCGACCAGAATCCCGAATCTTCTGATAAATGGCTCAATGGGTATTGCGGTCGGTATGGCGACCAACATTCCTCCTCACAACCTGACTGAAGTTTTAGATGCCTCAATGTATCTTATAGATAACAAAGACGCCGATACTTCGGATCTGACCCAGTTCGTAAAAGGGCCTGATTTTCCGACCGGAGGTATCATATATAATGAAAAGGAAATAAACAGCGCCTATGCCACCGGCAGGGGACCTGTGATGATAAGAGGAGTTGCCGATATTGTCGAAGGAAAGCGAGGTTTCCAAATAATAGTTACTGAAATACCATATCAGGTTAACAAAGCCGAACTTATAATAAAAATAGCTGATTTGGTCAAAGACAAGAAAATAGACGGGATAAAAGATATCCGCGACGAATCAGACAAAGATGGTTTAAGGATCGCAATTGATCTTAAGCAGGATTCTTTTCCTCGCAAAGTACTTAATCAGCTTTATAAGTACACAGAACTTCAGAAAGCCTTTCATTTCAATATGCTCGGCCTCGTTGACGGTATTCAGCCGCAGATACTTGGCCTTAAATCTCTTCTTGAAAAATTCATAGAACATCGAAAGGAGATAGTGACTCGCCGGGCAAAATACGATCTTCAAAAAGCCAAAGACCGGGCTCATATTCTGGAGGGCCTTAAAAAAGCCCTTGACCACATAGACGAAATAATCAAAATAATAAAATCATCCGAGTCCCGGGACGATGCTTTTGGCAATTTAATTAAGAAATTCAAATTCTCCGACCGTCAGGCGGCTGCGATCTTGGAAATGAGACTTCAGGCCTTGGCCGGACTCGAAAGAAAAAAAATAAACGATGAGCTCAAAGAGAAGAAAGACCTCATTGCCTATCTCGAAGATCTTTTGGCCAGCCCCAAGAAGATCATGACGGTTATTAAGGAAGAATTGAATGAGGTTAAAGCCAAATACGGCGATCAGCGCCGAACCAAAGTTGTTAAATCCGCCCTTAAAGAACTTGGAGATGAAGAATTGGTACCTGAAGAAGATTCTCTTTTTATGCTTACCCGCGGCGGATATATCAAACGGATGCAGCCTGAAGATATTCGAAGCCAAAAACGCGGTGGCAAGGGTCTGATCGGCATGGCAACAAAAGAGGAGGATGTTATCACCCAGTTCTTTTTGGCAAATACTCATGACAATCTTTTGTTCTTCACTAATTCAGGAAAAGTTTTTCAGACCAAGGGCTATGAAGTTCCAGAAGCCTCTCGTCAATCAAAAGGCAAGGCAATTGTTAACTTTCTTCAAATCCTGCCCTCCGATATAATTACGGCCGTAGTTCCGATACCCAAAGATCAAAAGGGTGACTTTTTGTTCATGGTTACCGCTAACGGTGTGGTCAAAAAGGTAGACATGGATTCTTTTTCGCAGGTCAGGCGGAACGGTATGATAGCGATAAAGCTTCACGGCGATGATGAATTGAAATGGGTTCTTTCAATTTCCGGCAAAGACCAGGTCATGCTTGTCACCTCTGACGGCAATGCCATCAGGTTCAAGGAGAACGATGTGCGTCCGATGGGCCGTGCTGCTTCCGGCGTTATTGGTATACGTCTGGATAAAGAGCAAAAAGTCATCGGGGCGGATGTCGTTCCTTCTGGAGTTGAGAAAGGTCTTCAGATATTGGCAGTAATGGAGAACGGTTATGGCAAGCGTACCGACCTCAAGTTTTATAAGATACAGAAGCGCGGTGGACGGGGGATAATGACGGCTAAAGTTACGGCAAAGACGGGAAAAGTTGTTTCTGCTCACGTCATCTCGGAAGAAATAAAAGAACTCGTCGCTGTTTCCAGAAAAGGCCAAGTGATCAGAACTCAAGTCGAGGGTATTTCGATACTTGGACGGGCAACTCAAGGTGTTAGGATAATGAAAATGGAAGCCGGTGATGGCCTCGCTTCGGTAGCAGTGGTATAATAGGTAAACATGCCTCTACAAGATTCCGTAAAATCATTGATGAGCTCTCGGGTTATCTCGGTTCTGCCGGATACTCTTATTTTGGTGGCCATAGACATAATCTTGACCAATAATTTTAACGGATTGCCAGTCACAGACAAAAATGGTGTCCTGGTCGGCATACTCACTAAATATGATCTTATAACCAAGCGGGGTTATATTCATGACGACACAAAAGCCAGTGAAGTAATGAACACAGACCCGTTGTTTTTATCGGATAATATGACAGTTGAGGATGCGGTCACGGCTTTTGCCGAGCACCACAGGGTGGACCCGATACCAGTCGTAAATTCTGATAAGAAAGTCGTCGGCATAATAAGCCGCTATGATATGGTTAAATTATTCAAAGAATTCGGCATCAGTCCCCAGGTTAACAGGGTTCCTTCATCTCAAACTAATAATTCAAATATAGAAAAATCTCCGGCGGTTCCTTCCGGGAATAATTTGGTATGGATACTTTTTGGTCTCGCTGCTCTGGCCACTGCCGGTGTACTTGTTTATTACTTTTTCTTTTAACCCAATCTTCTATTTGGTAAAATGATAGAGATGGAAGCTCTATCAGCAACACCAATCTCTCGACAAAAACCCTTTGGAACGGGGGGCTTTCTTCACCCTGAAATTATTGCCGAACGTTTTGGAATAAAGGAGGGAATGGTGATATCTGATTTTGGTTCGGGCGCCGGATATTTTACCATCATTCTTGCTGAAAAAACCGGTCCCGAAGGCATCGTTTATGCTCTGGATGTTCAGGAGATGGCTCTTGATAATGTTCGGGCCAGAGCCGGAGCCGAAGGTATAAATAATATACAAACTATCAGAACAAATCTTGAAATATTAGGCGGTTCAAGCTTGGCTGACAGCTCTCAAGATATAGTTTTGTTGGCAAATATTCTTTTCCAATCCAGAAAATACGCCGATATAATAAAAGAAGGCGTCAGGGTTCTTAAAGGAGGAGGAAACATGATAATAATTGATTGGAAAAAATCCACCGGGGGATTCGGTCCGCCGGATGATATACGCTTAAGTGAAGAAAATATAACTAAAGCTGCCGGAGAGAGCGGACTTAAGTCCGAAGGCCCGATAGATGCAGGAGAATTTCATTTCGGGCTAATTTTCAAAAAACCTTAAAATGAATACAAGTTTTTTTAGTTCAAGCAAATTTTTCTACCTACTTATCGGAGGTATAATTTTTATTGTTTTTGTAACGATACTGCTGTTTTTGAGAAATGTCGGTGGTGGAACGGGCAATGCCCAGGCCAGTTTGGAATTCTGGGGTGTTTATGATGACCGCCAGACCCTCACGGCCCTTATCAACGCGTTTAAAGGTGCCGAACCAGGTATAAAAGTTAATTATAGACAATTTTCATACGCTGATTATGAAAAATCTCTGATCGATGCTCTGGCATCGGGCACCGGACCGGACCTGATAATGATAGACAACACCTGGCTGGCAAAACATCGCGACATACTTTCGCCGATGCCGGCAACTTCCGGTTCAAAGACCGTCCAATTCTTCACCCTCTCTGATTTTCAAAAACAATTCGTTGACGTCGTTTCAAAAGACCTTGTTTATCAGGACAAGATATATGCCATACCCTTGTATGTCGATACTTTGGCTCTTTTTTACAACAAAGATATGTTCAATACCGCCGGCATAACTGCGCCGCCCAAGACCTGGGAGGATTTTAATAACGATGTCGAACTTCTTACAAAATTCGATACTAAAGATAATATTATTCAGGCCGGAGCGGCGATGGGAACGGCCAGAAACGTAAACCGTTCTTCAGATATACTTAGTGAGCTGATGATACAGAACGGAACCAAGATGACCAACGAGACTAATACTGCTGCGACTTTCACCCGCTCCGTCAACTCTACTCTGGTCGGTGAAAACGCACTCCAGTATTATACGGATTTTGCGAATCCAGCTAAAAAAGTTTACACCTGGAATGATGACCAGCATTATTCAATCGACGCTTTTGTCGAAGGCAGCCTGGCCATGATGTTTAATTATTCTCATCAAATCCCTGTCGTTCAAGGCAGGTTCAACCGACTTAATTTTGGTATTGCTCCGGTGCCTCAATTTTCGGAACTTAATACCAAAAACTTTGCCAGCTATTGGGCGGTTGGAGTGTCCGCCCAGTCAAAAAATCAGAATGCGGCATGGAGATTCCTTAACTATTTAGGGTCTCATGACGGTTCGCTAGCGTATGTTACTGCGGCTTCACGTCCGTCGGCCAGAAGGGACATCATCGATGTCCAGAGGAATGATCCTAAACTTGGAGTTTTTGCGGTTCAGGCGCTGTCGGCCAAATCCTGGTACCAAGTAGACAATAATGCCATCGACCAGATATTTGCTGATATGATTGATGACGTGAACCTCAAACGTCAGGCCCTCAAGTCCGCCATAAGGTCGGCCGAATCAAAGGTTAATACTCTTATGACGAAGAGCGCTTACCCCGGACCATAATGAAAAATTATAGAACTTTTATGCTGGCCTTGATCTTTCCGGCCATGTTAATGACGGCCGTAAGTTTTGCTTATGCCTGGGTTCCGGGCGAACCGATAGTCTCGTGCGGCTGGACCAATAGTTGCATAAATAATGTGTGTAACTATGGCGGGGCCTGTAATACTAAAGAAGACTGCTGGCAACCGCCGGAGTGTACCAATAGCTGCGATCTTTATAAACTTGGCCGTGACATAATCGATTTTATTATGATAGGTCTTTCGCCGATATTGGCGACACTCTTTTTTGTTATTGCGGGCGTGATGATGATGCTTGGCGGTTCAAATCCGGGAATGCTTGCTCAGGGTAAGAGAATTTTCAAAGATACAATGATAGGCCTGCTTATCGTGATGATGGCCTGGCTTATAACCAATACTATTATCCAGAGTTTGGCGGCGACAACTGTAACTTTACCGAACGGCCAGCAGTGGACGAGTACAAATTGGTTCAAGTTTGATTGTACGCCTACTAATCCTCCGGGTGGGGGCGGCGGACCCCCATATCCGAACGGTCGGGACTGTGCCAATAATTCCGATTGTCAGTCAGGATATTGCGACCCAACTTTTATATGCCAGAATCCTCCGGGAAACTGTCCGGGCGATAACAGTCTTCCTAACGGGTCAACTTGTTGTTCTGGGAACGATTGTCAATCGGCTTTCTGTAATCAGAACGTAAATCCGCCTGTGTGTGAGTAGTTAGCAAAATAAAAATGGTATAATTTAAAAATAATGGAGATAATGTCATGTTACTATTACCCAAGGTAATAGCGGCACAGCAATATCTGTTTTCTTTGATGAAAAAATTAATTTATATAGTTACGGGAATTGCGGCACTCTTTGCGTCGTTTTCTTTTGCCTTCGCATTGAATAAACCTGGTCCGGATGCCGACCCGTCGAAGTTAAGTTATGTCTTCTATCTTTACTATGACCATGGTCAGCTTTTACCCGACAGGGATTATGAGGTTAAGTTTGACGTTCTGTCGGAGTCCTTTACACCGCAAACCCCGTCCGATACAGCCGCTTTTACAGGTCAGATCGTGAATATTAAACATGAAACGGTTCAGACTTTTAAATTTGATCCGACCGGCGGTAGCAGCAGTTTTACTGCCGGCAAAATAATGGTCAGAGGCCCATATGTTCCTGATGCCTTGGTTGTGCAATTTGCAGATAATAAAGGGAACCAATCGGTTTCCATCTTCATTAACGGCGCTTCGATCTGTAATGACGACGGAACTTGCGATGCCGGAGCGGGGGAGACAACCAAGACATGCTCGAATGACTGTAAAAAAATAAAAGCAACCCCAATACCGGCCGCGCCTGAACCAACAGGGATTTTAGGCGGTTTCGACCTCAACACAATACTTATCTATGCTGTGGGAGGCGTTGGGGTTTTAGTAGTTGCCTGGTTTGGATGGAGATGGTGGAAAAAGAGAAAAGAAGAAAGTTTCCTTCCGCCCAACTCCAATACTCCGGCAATGCCTCCGCCGTTATCTCCGCCGCCGCCTCCGCCGACAGGATAAACGAGCCGTCAGTACTTCAAGGATTAATCATGTCGAGTTTCGTAGTATAATTAACGCAAATGAATAAGAAGGCTAATATCCTATTTCTTACTCTGGGGTTCCTGCTCCTTTTTATGGGGGAATATGTTTCCGCACAAGCCACGCCCCATGCGGCTATAACCTGTAACGGCTCAACCGATATTTGCAATATTCAAAGCGGCAGTTCGGCAAATATCGTCTGGAGTTGTACTAACGCAACGTCAGGTAACGTTACTGACCAATTGAATAACCAGATCTTTGCTGGGATGTCCGGAGCGAGTGCTCTGACAAGCGTAACTTCGAGTACCGTTTTATTTGCAAATTGTTCGAGTGGAGGAGTTACGAATAGTTATAATGTTGTGGTCAACGTCTTAAACGGAACGCCGACCGATACCACCTCACCTATAGTATCTCAATTCGATGTAACCGATATAACTCCTGGACAAAAACAGGTTACCTGGAGTCTGGGTGATTCCGGAGGCTCTCATTTGGCTGGATTCTCGGCGGACTACGCGCCTTACAATGCAGTTAACTGTATGAAAACAGACATGACCGGCTGTGTTTGGAGTCTGGCTTTTTACCAGGCCTCTTTGCCTAACCGTGATTTTTGGAGTTCATCGGTTTATTTTTATCCCCCTGTTCCCGGCCAATATACATTTAGGATAATTGTTTACGATGCAGCCGGAAATCAGGCCATTTATCCCGTACCTCCGCCGACCGTGAGCGTTACCTGTAATGGTTCTTTAAGCCAATGTACGATACCTTATGGAGGTTCGGCTACAATCGCCTGGAATACGACCGACGCCACTTCCTGCAGTGTTTCTCCTGGTGGTGCAAGCGGGGTATCGGGAAGTTTTAATACTGGAGGTCTGACCTCGACTCAAGTTTATTCCGTTAACTGTATCGGAGGCGGAGGAAATGCTTCGGGTGGTGTTCAGGTAAATGTTTCCGCCGCTCCGCCGGCTTCATGTGCAGCTTCTTTCTCTCCGGCGTCTATCATTTCAGGACAATCTTCGGCTTTAACTTGGTCTTCCAATAACGACGCGGACGGGACTCTTCAATATGCGTGTACCGGTAATATCGGTTCAGGCAGTACGGTCGCCAACAGTACGACCTCGGTTATCCCCACGGCAAGCCAAACATGTACTTTCACAGTGGTAAATATTTCAGGCAATCCTTCGACTTGTTCAGCTTCGGTTACTGTCAATCCGGTTCCGCCGGTGGCCAACATTGTTTGCAACGGTTCGGTCGGGGCCTGTTCGGCTGCCTATGGTTCTTCACCCTCTATAAGTTGGACCTGTATAAATTCAACAACGGCTTCAGTAACGAATACATATAATTCTACTGTTTGGACAAACTTGAACGATGCCCAAGTTGTAAATAGTGTGACAACTTCAGGCACTTTTAATCTTACCTGCAACGGGCCTGGGGGAGTAGCCAGGCAATCTGTTACAGTAAATGTTGGTGCTGCGCCACAGCCTTCATGCACGGTTTCGTTTACCCCTACGAGTATTATTCTCGGCCAGTCGACAATAATGACCTGGTCATCATTGAATGATGCCGACGGTACATTGCAATATGTTTGTAATGGAAACATAGGTTCCGGTAACACCACTTCTACCGGTACGAGTACCGTTACTCCAAATTTGAGTCAGAGCTGTGTTCTAACTGCTACAAACGTTGCTGGCACTTCGGTTAATTGTTCTGCTCCAATAGTTGTGGTTATTCCTACGCCCACTCCTACTCCGACACCGAGTCCTACACCTACTCCGGTTCCGACACCTCCGCCCACGCCTGTCCCAACCTGTGTACCCTGTAATCCTTCCGCCGGATGTTTTTATCAGGGAAGGACTTGTCAGGCCTGCGGTACTTTAATTTGTCCGACGCCGGTCCCGACGCCGATACCCACGCCCGTTCCCACTCCTCAAAGTGCCGGGGCACCTTACACTTTCGAGATTCAAAATCCTTTCTCGGGAGGCATCTCTACTTTAGATGATCTTTTCGGGGCGATTGCGGCGTTTCTTTACTATATTGTCGGACCGATAATCGTAATGATGATAGTTATTGCAGGATTGATGCTTCTTTTTGGCCGCGGTGAACCGGAAAAAGTTAGGACTGCAAAGAAAATACTTCTTTGGGCGATAATCGGTTTGGTTATTATTATCATCGGCCAAGGTTTCAAGACATTGCTTGAGAATATCCTATCTTTAGGCGGTTAAATTTGTGATATACAATGAAAAATTTTTTTTGGGCAACAATATTTATTTCAAGTTCGGCCATACCGTATATTTCTATGGCACAAGGATTTACAACCGTCCTTGGTAGTGCGACCGGCAGACCTTTTGATCTGAACAATCTTATCAGTCTCATCAGCGGACTTTCTTGTTGGTTTTTGCGGTTTGGAATAATTGCGATCGGAGTAATGATGATAGTTTACGGAATAAGCTTTCTTTTGAGCCGTGGAAATGCTACAAGCCTATCCGATGCAAAAAAAGCTCTTTGGGCCGGGATAATGGGCGGAGTTGTAATATTGGGTGTTTTCACGATAATTTTATCGGTAACGAGCATAATGTCCGCTGTTGGTTTTCAGAACGTGCCCACTTATACGATAGCGAATATAATAACTTGCCAGTAGCATGCTTAATTTTAAAATAAAATCTCTGATATTTGTCATCTTGGCTACTCTGCCGGTATATACTTCGGTTTCTTTAGCCCAGTCCCAAACCGGGACAATATTTATATGTACGATTCTGGTCGACACTAATGGCAATGTTTTTAGTGGCGGAAATATGGGCACGACCTTTGTTATCCCGCCAAGCGGTAAGAGCGACCCGTCTTTTCCTGATCCTGTCGGCTCTTTCACCCAAAGAACTTTTGCTACTCCGTTACTTTTGAATGCCACAATTCTTCGGAGTAGTTCCGGTAATGATTCCCAATGTGTTTCCCAGAGCAATCTTCCGTTAGGAACTTATTATTACGGTAGAGAAACGCTTTCAGGCACTAACACTAACCGATGGGACACTTATTACAACGACCAATTTAGCGTCCAGGTTCAATCTCTGGCCGATTTCTATGCATATGACGTGAACAACGGCAATTCGGACGGACTTATAACATTGCTGACAAACGGAGATGTGAGGACCTTAGTCGTGCTTAACAAGGTTAAGCCGCCGACTCCGACAGCCGCTCCGGCGAGTGTTTCAATTAAATGCAACGGTATAAATCCGTGCTCGATTCCTTATAATGGAACTGCAATGATAAGCTGGACCTCGGTGAATACGACCTCCTGCACTGTTTCCCCCGGCGGTTGGACCGGCACGTCCGGTTCTCAAGTCACTCCGGCTTTGCCTGCGACCAGAGCGTATTCTGTCAGTTGTAATTCACCGGCGGGTACTGTTACAGCATCAGTCACAGTAAATGTCGGTCCGCCGCCTACACCTGCTCCTGCCCCTACGATTTCTAACGTCAAGATAATAAATATCACAAGTTCAGGAGCTACTGTAACCTGGACAACGGATAAGCAGTCTGACAGCCAGTTGGAGTATTGTCTTACTGCAGGAAAGTGCAATATCTTTACCTCTGTTGATACAAACCAGGTAACCAGCCACTCGGTCGATCTCTCTGGTTTAAAATTAAATACCTATTATTATGTCTGGGTCAGGTCAAAAAGTCCGGATAGCCAATTAGCTATCCTTGGATATTATCTTTTTAAAACCCTCTCTTCGGCTACCCCAACTCCGACCCCCGTACCGACCTTAAGGCCGACGGTTACGCCTACTCCCTTACCGACCTTAAGGCCAACTCCAACTCCCAAACCTGTACCTGTCCCGCCGGTCATCTCCAACGTCCAAGTGTCAAATATCGGAAGGAATTCCGCCACTATTAGCTGGAATACCGATAAACCTTCTACCAGTTTGGCTGTTGCCTGTTTAAGCATTACGGCCTGCTTTGGAAGCTGGCAATTAGACGGCAACTTAGTTGTTGCCCATTCTCTGACCGTATCAAAATTGAATTTGAAAACGAATTATTCCGTATTGGTAATATCAAAAGATGACCAAAATAATTATGGTTATAGTTTTGTTTCTAATCTCTTTACAACCTTGCCGGGAACCGTAATTTCTAATCCTGTTTTGAATTCAACCTCTACATCAATAACAGCCACTTGGAATACTGATTATCCGGCAACAAGTATGCTTGTAATATGCAAATTTCTTTACTTCTGTTATTTGGGGGCGACTGTCAGTGATACTAACTTGGTTTTATCTCACTCCCTAACCTCAACAAAGGTTAGCCCTAATACGAATTACTATTACTACGTGATATCCATTGATGATCTGGGATATTTCTTGGATAAGACGGGTTCCGTTGCAACCCAGCCCTGATTTATTTGTGGATTAATCGGAGGTTGTCATTGTCGTTACGGATTGTATAATGGATATACCATCGTATTAATTTAAAATTACCTGATTTGCCGGGATAACGTAGTTGTCTCAGCTGACAAGTAATCAGATTTCGTATGAAAAAGACCGTAATTGCCATATCTTTGCTTACTCTTTCTCTGGCGCTGGTCAATTATAGCTATGCGCAGAGTCCGAACATATATTGTAACCCTGGGCCTACTTTCAATGCCCAGCTATGCTACCAGACCACTGCTAATAACGCGTCGAATACTTTGGGAGCCCAGGGAATATTTGCCCTTGCCCAAAGTATCGGAGGTTTTCTAATGGCAATTGCCGGTATAGTGGCCGGTATCGTCATAATTGTTGCCGGACTGGTCTGGGTCAGTGCGGGAAATAATTCTGCCAGAGTTACGACTGCAAAAGGCATTTTTAAAAACGGAGTTATCGGAGCTTTAATACTCTTTGCTGCCGGTCTCATAATCAATACTATTGTCCTTCTCGCCACCAGCTGGCAGACATTCTTTAACTCATAATTTTTAATAATTATATTATGCCACCCGCCGGAGTACCCATCTCTCTTAATGACCTGTTGTCCATAGCTCAAAATATTGGGGGCTTTCTTCTCACTCTTGGCGGTATTCTGGCCACCATCACCATAGTTATTGCCGGTATAATGTATGTTACGGCCGGGAATAATCAACAGAGGGTTGCTACCGCTAAAGGCGTACTTAAGTCGGGCATAATCGGGGCTTTAATAATATTTTCCGTGGGTATTATAGTGACTACCGTTAAGGGATTTGCCACAAATCCCAACCAGTTCTTTGGCGGGGGAGGTAATTGCCCTGGCAATAATACTCTTCCTGTCGGTGCCCAGTGTTGCAGTGGTAATGACTGCGCATCAGCATTTTGTAATCAAAACGCGAATCCTCCAATATGCCAATAAAAAGATTTAAATCTCCTAAGTTTTTAGCTTGTTGATATTTTTCGTTGTAAAGGTGATATAATATGAAATAGGGATTTTATTAAAAAGAGCGGCCTTTTAAGAAGGTACGCTTCGAAGGGAGGTGTACATATGACAAAATTTAAATCAGTTGCGAAGGTTTCAGTCGCAGCCGCTATGGCGTTGATGCCGATGGCATTGGTTTTTGCCCAATTGCCGACCCCGACATCACCGTATGCCGGCCAGCCGATCACCTTGGTTGATATCCAGGGTATCATTACGACTATTGCCAGGTTTTTGATCCTGGTTAGCGTCGTAGTAGCTGTTATCTTCATCGTTTGGGGCGGTATGATGTACATGATGGCAGGTGACGATGCCGCCAAAGCCGGTGCAGCCAAATCGAGGATCGTCAATGGTATCATTGGCGCCTTGGTAGTCTTGGCTGTCGGTTTGATCCTCCAGACCTTGGCCTCATTGGTCAACTGGACGGTCTTCTTCAACGTCTAGTACCTATCCGGGGTTAGCTAGCTACTCCCGGTAATAGGTGCCTGGATCTAGGTTTCTTTAAACAACCCCCGCTTACAGCGGGGGTTGTTGATTATTAGACTACCATTACCAAGTCTATTTTGTATAATAAAATAGTAGAAATAAAACAAAAAAATGAACGGAGGTGTATTAGTTTGAAATTAAACAGAGTAGCGAAAGTTTCCATCGCGACAGCCTTAGCTTTATTACCCGCATTTGTCTTGGCCCAGGGATTGCCGACTCCCACATCACCTTATGCCGGAGCACCTGTCACGTTGCTTGATATCCAGGGTGTTATTACGACGATTGCACGGTTTCTGATATTTGTCAGCGTCGTTATCGCCGTTATATTCATTGTTTGGGGCGGTATCAGCTATATGTCCGCTGGAGATGATTCATCAAAATCAGGTGCAGCCAAATCGAGGATCGTCAATGGTATCATTGGCGCCTTGGTAGTCTTGGCTGTCGGTTTGATCCTCCAGACCTTGGCCTCATTGGTCAACTGGACCCAGTTCTTCAACGTCTAACGTTTAATCAGTACTGATTAAGTAAAAACCCCGCCACGGCGGGGTTTTTACTTTTAGAAAATTTATGGTAAAATATTGAATTATGCCCTCGTGGCGGAATTGGCATACGCGCAGCGCTTAGGACGCTGTTCCCGTAAGGGATTAGAGGTTCAAATCCTCTCGAGGGCACAATCAATTGATTGATTGTGCCAGGATTTGAAAGGCGGAGCGATGCGGTCATCAGCAGATGACCGCCACGAGCCGGGGCTGAGAAAAAGAGCTTGCGACGGCAAGCTCTTTTATTGTGGCCAAATCCTCTCGAGGGCACTGTTAACTACTCAAGCGGATTTTTTTCAAGAGGCGAGGCAGGCGGGGGATTGTAACTCGAATCGAAACGTTCTTTCTTTTGAGTGCCATCAGAATAACTTATTATCCGGTTAAAATAAGCTTTTAAAGCTCCATTTGGCTTTGCATCATATTGATAAGGTCCGTCGAGCACAACCTTTCTCCCATCCTCCGAACCGTAAATCTCTACCACTAATCTGCTGCCGACAAGTTTCGCTTGGATAAGGATATGACCGGAAGTGTTATTTAAGAATTTTAGGTCAACGACTCCCGGGTAAATTGTTGCGTCATAACCCTGGGGATTGTAGTAATGGACCGGAAATGAATGAGGTTTGCGCTCTGTTATTGGAAGGCCGGCCATTATCGCTGAACGAAAAACTGTTGTTGCAACTTGGCACAATCCGCCGCCGAACTCTTTGACCAAGAGACCGCTTTTTATGACTAGTTCTGACTGATAGCCGCCCGTTTCATCCACATCGCCGAGGAATTTGTTGAATGAGAACTCTTCTCCCGATGCCAAAATAATACCGTTGAATTTACCCAGACCTATCTTAATGTTGGTTATTCTTGAAACGGACGACCTTCCATAATCTGATTCTCCTCGACCAAGGAGAGTTTTGATACCTAAGTCGTTAATTTTTTCGAGAGTGACGTCAGGTTCTATTGTGTCATAAGGCAAACTGACCGAGGCAGTATTGTTTACCAGAGCGTAGGCGATGGTGGCAACCGAACCGCCGATATTAAGCCGCTTACCGCTTATTGAAGGAGTGAATATGTCGGCCCGGTTATCTTGAAAGCGAAGTTTTGCGTTTACTGGCTGAATATCAAAGTTAGCGGCAATAGATTCGACATAATCTTCAAGGGCAGAATAAGATATTTTTTCGTCTTTTTCCCCCGTATAATTCCGGACGTAGGGCTCGATCATTTTTTTAATATCATCACTTTTCAGAACCTCGCTTGTATTGCCCGCGTTCAGGGTAATATTCATTCCGGACGCTTTATCAAGGGCAGGCTGGAATTTTTTTATAGAAACAGTATTAATTACTTTTTCATCAAAACTGATATAAGTGTAGAGAAAGGCGCCTAAATAAAAACTCCCGCCGACAACGAGAGTATATTGGATCAAGGTAATTGTATTTTTACCGAAGCGTGGCATTTGAGGTAAGGATTATTTGCTACCCGGCGGACCAAGTTCAGCTTTCGGCAGACGGATGGTCAGAACTCCGTTTTTCATCGAGGCCTTAGCGTTATCCGGGTCGATATCAAAAGGAAGGATTATGGATCTGGAGAAAGAGCCCCAATAGAGCTCGCGGTGATAGTAGTCAGAGGAGTTTATTTTTTCCTCGGTCTTACGCTGACCTCTTATCGTAACCATGTCTTTGGTTATCGAAATGTCTATATCGTCAGGATTAACGCCGGCCACGGTTGAACGGACAACAATATCATCTCCGTTCTGAAAAACGTCGACGGTTAAATGGCCCTCTTCCTTATCTTCTTTCTTGACCGCGAGCTGGCCGACAATTTCTTCTTTTTCAAATCCGAAATCTGGCATATCTAATTATATAAAAATTTTAATTTATCGCAAAGGGGGCTTTTGATGTCCTGTCTTTTAGTTTGTCGAAAAGGACAGAGACGAGAAACGCCATGGCTAACAGTAGGGAAGTGGTATAAAGAAGTGCCACGACCTGGCCGTCAAAAATAAATATCAGCATGTTGAAGGTAAAGTGGAACAGGGTCGCCAAAAATATACCAACGACGAGAAGTTTTTTGCGGTGATTCTGGAAGAACCAGGAGATTGCCAGGAAATACCCCAATAGTCCACTTGAAAGTGCATGAAGCAAAGTTGCTCCAACGAAACGCAGGAGCAAAGTGTTTACGGTAACCGCTACTCCGTCGGGCGTGGTTTGAAAGGCGATCAGAGTGTTCTCGATTGCGGCAAAACCAAGAGAGGCGGTCATCATATATATCATTGCGTCTATCGGTTCATCGAATTCGGGTCGCTTTATGACCATTATTCTGACCGCGTAGTATTTGACCATTTCTTCGACGAAAGCCGACCAGAGAAAAAACTCAGGACTGCTCGATAAGAATATCCCGGTCGGAAAACATAAGTTATGGATGCTTAATTCGCTGCATTTGACTGAAATCAGCTGCAGAACTATTGCGATGGGAGATATTATGATTCCCATCAAAAAAACTTTGGCCAAAAGAGTCTTGGGTTCGGGATGGCAATCTTCCCGGTAATAAAAATTAAGCCAGATCAAACTGGGCAAAAAACCGAGGATTACGAGGAGGATATTATAGAGAAATGGAGGCACACATTAATTATAACACTTCTAACGAGGCAAGCCCCGTTAGAAGTCCGCATAACCGATATTTCCTCATTTAAAGAGTGATGCGGTCGCTTTACTTCTATCGGGGCCACTCTTCAACAATCAGAAGCCCTTTATTTTTCATGGGCAGTTTTGACCAGAGTTCTTCAGTCACGAAAGGCATGAAAGGATGAAGGAGTTTGAGGATTTGTGATAAGGTATAGAGAAGTATCTTCTGGGTATTTTCTTTCTGTTTGTTGTCCTTGAGCTGGGGTTTGGATGCTTCAAGATAAATATCGGCAAAGTTGTGCCAGGCGAACTGATATATTTCTTGGGCGGCCTGGTGAAAATTAAATATCTCAAGATTTTTGGTTATCGCTTCTGTTTCTGTTTTCAAAGCAGTTAAAATTTCTTGGTCGGCCTTGGTTAGAGCTTCAGGCGTTTTTTCCATGACCTCAGCCGTATTGTCCATAAGTATGAAGCGGGCGATGTTCCAGAGTTTGTTGGCAAAGTGCTGCATGCCTTTTATCTTGTCTTCCGAGAGAGGAATGTCGTTTCCGGCCGCTGTAGAAAATACCAGAGCAAAGCGAAGTGCGTCCGAGCCATAAGTGTCGATGACGCCAAGAGGGTCGATGACGTTGCCTTTGGATTTGGACATCTTCTGGCGATCCTTATCTCTGACCAAGCCGTGAAGGACTACGTTCTCGAAAGGTTTTTTGCCGGTGCTGTAGAACGAAAGCATTATCATCCGTGCAACCCAGAAAAATATTATATCCCAGCCAGTTTCCATGACTTGGGTCGGGAAAAATGTGTCAAAATCTTTGCTCTTATTCTTTGCGTCATTGGCCATCAATGTCGCATACGGCCATTGACCCGAAGAGAACCAGGTATCAAATGTATCCGGGTCGTTTCTTAATTCGCCGTTACAATTCGAGCATTTGTTTATTTTGTTCTCTGTATCGACAAAAGTTTTAGAACACTTGTCGCAATATTTGACGGGTATGGGAATTCCCCACCATATCTGGCGGCTTATCGGCCAGTCACGGAGCTCTTTCATCCAGCTCATGAAAAGATTATAAAATCTTTCCGAGTTAAACTTTACTTCACCTGATTCAACCGTCTGAACGGCCATATCTCGCAACGATGGCCGCTCGTCTTTTAATTTTTCGGTCATTTTAATATACCACTGTTCAACTATCTGGGGTTCGATAAGATTGCCGCACTTGTAGCAGAGTTTGACGCTGTGCTTATAATTCTCGTCTATTTTTTCAAGCAGACCTTTTGATTTAAGTTTTTCAACTATTTTCGGTCGGGCCTCGAGTATTTTCATTCCTGCGAATTCTCCGGCAATCGGCAATAATTTCCCCCTGGCGTCTATAACTTTTTCAACATCAAGTTTGTGGCGCTGGGCTATTTCAAAGTCAACAGGGTCATGAGCCGGAGTAATGGTCATAACGCCGGTGCCGAAGGACATGTCTATCACCTCATCCTTAATGACGGTTGCTTCAACCGGGCCGTTAATCCATTCGAGCTTGAATTTATCTCCTTCCTTGTAATCCTTGTATCTTTTGTCGTCCGGATGCATTACGACGTATTTGTCCCCGAATTTTGTTTCAGGTCGGGAAGTACCAATAATAAAAGGCCCGTATTTGAAATAATAAAACGGCTCCGTTCTTTCTTCATATTTTGTTTCAAGGTCGGCCAGGCCCGTCTGATGCTTGGGACACCAATTAGATATTCGGCCGGATCGATAAACCAGGCCGTCGTTATACATTTTTTTAAAGGTAGAATAAACTACTTTGATCACTTCCGGGTCAAGAGTAAAAATATTTCTTGACCAGTCGCAAGATGCACCCAAGCGCTTCATGCCGTTCTCGCTGATGTGCTTGTTGTTCTGAACAAAATCCCAGCACTCTTTGTAGAATTCTTCTCGGGTCATATTGAAGCGGCTCTTACCATTCTTCTCAAGATACTTTTCAAAAACAACCTGGGTTTCAAATCCGGCATGATCGGTACCCGGCAGCCAGAGAGTTTGGAAGCCTTTCATCCGGTGATAGCGGATAAGAATATCTTGAATCGCAAAGCCCAAAGCATGACCAACGTGTAGTGGTGCATTGGCGTTGGGTGGAGGCATAATTATCGTGTAAGGTTTTTTGCGGCCCCTTGGCAATTTGTCCGGATCAAAAAAACCGGACTCTTCCCAGAGTTTATAAATTTTTTCTTCGGTTTCTCCAGGATTATAGGCTTTTGGCAGTTCGATTGACATTAGCTGAATAGGTGGTATTATAGATATTATTGTAGCTTAAAAATCGAGTGATAACAATGGACAGAGAGTTAGAGAAGTCTGATTTTGATTGCTTTGTTTTTGAAAGAGGAACTATTACCGGGGTTTTGCTAAACGGCCAAAGAATACCTCTGTCCGAGGAAGAATATGGACGCCTGAATCCAAAACACAAAGACACTGGCTGTAAGGAATGTGTTTTTGTCTCCTGTAATCAAGACATCTTTCTTTATCATGTATCGCGAGAAAACAGACAGATCGCAACAAAAGAACCCAAATTCATCGGTCTCTATTGCATGGATGGATGGATCGGCCATTCGGCTTTTTATCTTTTCGTTTGCGGAGAATGCCAAGCTCTTAATGTTGATTATCCCCATGGCTATTCTAATGACGGTCTTAGGGAAGGATTAATATATCTTCGTTGTAACGACTGTAAAACAAAATTGCTTCTGTACGATGAAGAGATATATAAAAGAGAAGGAATGCATAAGCCGCCTACATTCCTTGAAATGCTCCTTGGAATTATTAAACCGGGGTGGCGAGCAAAAAGGATCGCTTGATTACCCGATGTTGAGGTTCGCATCCATTTCGACAGAATCCCAGGTTAAATCTTGGGTTTTTTTATTTTTATAATTTCCACCAGCGGCGGATCCGCCTTTGGCGGAAAAATAACCGGCCAGGCCTATCATCGCGGCGTTATCGCCGGTGTACTCAAATTCAGGCTGGGCATAGTTAAAACCGGCTTCTTCGGCTCTTTTTCTAAGCTCGGTCCGGAGGTATTTGTTTGCCGAAACACCGCCGGCAAGGAATATGGACTTAACCTCGTATTCTAAAGCGGCCTTTATGGTTTTTTTAATTATGACTTCGCAGGCTGATTTTTGGAATTCGTAACAGATCTTGTTTTTAACATCATCGTTAATTTTTATACCGGCCTTTTCCAGATCGCGAATCTTGTAAAGAACTGAGGTTTTTAATCCTGAATACGAAAAATTATAATCCTTGGAGTTTTCCATCGGTCTGGGAAATTCAATTTTTGGAATTTGGATTTTAGAATTTGTTTGGAAATTGGAAATTGGTGATCGGTAATTCCATTTCTCAGCTTTTTGCGAAATGGCGGGTCCGCCTGGATAACCAAGGCCAAGTAATCGGGCGACCTTGTCGAATGCTTCGCCGATAGCATCGTCGAGGGTTTCGCCGATAAGCTTGTATTTTCCATAACCGGTCATTAAAACAAGTTCGGTGTGTCCGCCTGAAACGATAAGATTCAGTATCGGAAATAATTTAGAATTTTGACCTTTGATTTTTGAATTTATTCCAACTGACTTCAACCAGTTGGAATAAATGTGTCCTTCTAAATGATTAACTCCTATCAATGGTTTCTGGTATTTCCAGGCTAAGGTTTTGGCAAATGTTATTCCGACCAGGAGGGCCGGACCCAGTCCTGGACCGCGAGTCACCGCAATTAGATCTATTTCCTTTTCGAGGCTTTTGACGCCGGCTTCTCTAAGAGCAAGCTTAAAAACATGCTCGATGTTCTTAACATGTTCTCGGGCGGCGAGGTTCGGCACAACCCCGCCGTATTTAGCGTGAAGTTTTACTTGAGATGAAATAGTATTGGCCAGGACTTTGATTTCCTTATCGTTTATCTCAAGCATCGCTACCGCTGTTTCATCGCAGGAGGTCTCTATTCCTAATATTTTCATGGCTTAAAATTATAACAAACTCCGGATTTTTACAATTAAAAACCGGTCCAAGGGCCGGTTCGTTACTGGGCTTTGTTGCCTTCTTTGAAGAGTGAATCTGTGAAAATTCTTACACATCCGCCGGCGGTTCTGACATACTCAACCTTGTTATCGCGCAACCAATTGTAAATGGTTCTCCGAGAAACTCCCGCCAATTCCATTGCTTCTTGTATATCAACCTTGGTTCGCTCAAGAACACTCTGGCTCATATCTGACTCCTTTGAAAGGGTTCTTTAATTATATACGAAAAAAATAAACGTCAATAGAGATATTGATTTTAATTTAATTTGGTGGTATAATACTCGAAAGTTTCAAGGAGGCCTAAGGGTGGAAAAAGAAGAGAAAATTGTTCAGGCGGGACCCCAGATGACCATCATCGAAAGGGTAAACCTGTTCCTTCACTGTAAGAGGGTGCTGGAGAAAGCCAAGTCGAAGGATAAATAACTCCTTAACCTAAGGGTTTGAATGACGGCAACGTGCCGTCATTTTTCTTGAATTTCGGTAAAATTTTTGACATAATCTTATATAATATGGCGCCATCGTCTAACGGTTAGGACACAGCCTTTTCAAGGCTGGTATCGGGGTTCGATTCCCCGTGGCGCTGCTAGTTGAGATTTTGTATCTGCATTTGGTTTGGAAAGCTCGAAAATCCAATGCAGATACATTCTGCCTTAAAGATGCCGCCGACGATATTTGCTCAAAAATGCAGTCTTGATACAATGAAAATACATATCAACTCAGTGTCTTAAGAATGGGGTCCACTTCATTTCAACCGTGGGAAAACACAAGAGCGAAGAGGCTATAACTACATATGTTAAAAATCAAGGAAAAGAGCAAGAATACGTTAGGCTTCACAAGGGGCAATTAGCCTTGTTGTAATACCTCGCGGCTTGCCGCGAGGATGGTTATTGAAAATGATTAAATTCTTTAAGCCGAAATTAGTTATAACTTCCATTTTGTTATTAATTGCTGTCGCTAAAGTTAATGCATATTTAGAATTTCCCACATTGAAATTACCGATTGAGAGCTATCTAATAATCTGGCATAGAAATAAAATATCTGAAGCTGAAAGTTCGTCCAATTTTCCTCATATAAATTCGATTGATTTTGAACCAATATTTTGTCCCCCTTTGCAGTCAACATTTTATGAAACATTTAATCCATTGCCTGTGGATGTAAATGGCCATTGGGACAGAATTAATGATGAAATATGTAATGTTTATTTTAACCCCCTGGGGCTCTTTATCGATTTCTTAATGTTCTTGGGCGTTGTTAATCTTATTCAGCTTTTTTTCTTCAAAAATAAGCCGAATCTGGAGCAAAGGGATTCCTAATAAAATAACTATAGAGCTCCCGGAACAAAGTTTTCCAGTGTTCTCTATTGGCCCTGCTCAAGGAGAATGCCTGCCCGCCAAAGCCTTGGCACAGGCGGGGTCAGGATGAAATGACCAAGGAATTAAGGTATTACTTTAATTTTTTAAGTTTTCCGAAAACTAATTTTTGGCGGGGGCCAAGGGGAATGGAAAAATTAACTTACAAAAAACACCAGAAACAGTGTCTCTTGGTTGCTATTGTAATTACTTAAAATAGTGGTATAATATAGATAATCAGTTCTTTGAGGGGGTGTGTTTTATGTGGTATATCGAGATGTATCTTCTGGTTAGTTTTCTCATTGGCATAGCCCATACAGTATCTGTTTTTAAGGGCTGGGGTGCATTGATGGATGCGTTGTTTGGTGAAGAAGAATTTGATACGGTTGGCGACACTCTTCTGAAAAAGAAGGGTATCAAAAAAGAAGTTTTCGGAGAAAGGACCGTCCACTATCCCATCAATAGTCGAGAGCAAGAAATGACCGTCAAGGTTGCCACTGCCTTAGACGAGTTCTGCAAGAATCACAAAGTCCTCTGGGGCGTAATTTTCATCACAGTTGGCCTCTTGGTGGACAGTATTATCTGGCCAAAATACCTTTACGGCTGGGTTGTAGAGCGTTTGACTAGGTATAACGAAGATGAGGCTGACTCTCGATTGCTCAAGGCCATCAAGTCGGCAACGACTGTCAATGAGCTAATGCAAGTGGCGAACAGAATGTATTATAAGGATGTCTGCTTGCATCTTGAAGAGAATGAAGCCTTTCTGCAAAAAGCCCTTCGTTTCGAAAATAAGCTGGACCAAAACGATTGGGCCATGATTCAGCATGTTGCCGATGAAGAATCAGGGCTGTACCAAGTAGCCTCAGAACACCTGGAGCATTCCAACTCATAACCTCGTACATAGGAGACCTCGTGTCTTTCTGGTGCGAGGTTTTCTGTTTTGATATTAATGTTAATTCTGGCATATTCAATGGATTTCTAATACAATATGTATGAATCCGTATTAACAAAGTTTTCCCCGCCTACGCCAAGGCTTTGGCGGGCAGGCAGTGTTCTCCGCCTCGGCTTCGCTTGTCTCATTGGGTTGAAGCTGGCCTTTGGCGAGATGGGTCCGCCTCGGATCGACCGAGTCAAGACGGGTCTATTGGCCCGATAAAACTGGTAATTAAATCCAGTTTTTGTTTTAATAACGGAATGAATAAAGATTTTAAGAAGTGGCATGGCATTAAAGAAAATCTTGATGTTCGAAAAAGCGAGGTATTTTTTCACGAGAGGGAAGTCTGGTGGTGTTCGCTCGGAGTCAATATTGGTTTTGAACAAGACGGAACAGGTAAAGATTTTCAAAGGCCAGTAGTTATAATAAAGAAATTTAACTTAGACGCTTGTCTTATTGTGCCCCTAACTACAACAAAAAAGAAGGGTAAGTATTATTTTGTTGTGGGAGAAGTTGACGGCAGAGAGGCAACAGCTATTTTGTCGCAGGTCAGGTTTATAGACCGTAAAAGATTAGCCAATAAAGTCGGCATACTTGATGAAGATGTCTTTAATAATTTGTTTGAAGCAATTACTCAGGTAAATTTTAAGAAAAAACAGCCCTAAAAAAGTTCTCCCCCGCTTTTGAGGGCGGGGGCGAGGCCTAAGCCATTTGTATACCAATGTTATCAAATATAGCATGAAATGTCAATGATTTATCAACAATTGCGGGTTTCTGATAAAATAACTATAGATATCCAGTAACAAAGTTTTCCAGTGTTCTCCGCCTCGGCTTCGCCTTTGGCGAGACGGGTCCGCCTCGGATCGACCGAGTCAAGACGGGTCTATTGGCGCTGCGACCGAAAGATGAGTGAGGAAGTACCGAGGCCAGTAGACCGAGGTGCGCATCCTATCAAAACCACCTGCAATGGGTGGTTTTGATTCTGCTTTTAGAGAGGGGGGGGGCTCCGAGCGAGGATTTGAGTTCTTGCGTACGGGATTTTAAAACCGAAGCGATGTTTCGGTCAGCAGATTTAAACCGTGAGAGGCCACGAGTTGAGTCGAGTGATCCGATGAGATTCAAACTTGTAGCCAAATCCCGTCGGCCATATCCATTGACACACAACTCATATTCCTTTATAATCTTAAAGCTAACTTAAATTGCGAGGATCAGATGAGCCGCTTTTTGGACTGGCTACACACTTTGCCAGCTCCTCTATCGGTGATTGTTGTGTACATGGTCTTTGGAGGACCTTATTTTTTAATCGCATTTAGGGAAAACGATCCAATCCTGCTTATCGGATTTACGGTTGTATATTGGACCTTGGTCATCCGATCTGTTCTTAAATATGTTTTCAATAGGATCAAGAAAAGAAACGCTGGATAATTCCGGCGTTTTAATTCTCAAAGAATAGCGCAGGCCTATTGACATTATTTCTATTATATTATATAAATGTAACCAGTCAGATCCTTTAAAGGAGAAGCGGAGAATGAATACCCAGCTTGGAACCGGCGAAAAGTCATATCCGATATTGCTTATGTTTCCTTTTTCATCAGCCGCGATGGGTCATGGTATTACCATAGTCTACGGAGACGCGGAAACGGGTGATTCTGTCGACATTTACGCTTCGGTCACTCTTGGTGCAAGTGTGGATTGTGGTATCGATAAGGGAATGGATAAGGTCAGAATAATCCCAGAAGGGCCGAGTCTGATTGTTTTTCAAACCCGTGAAGTTATCGAGAAATTTGGACTTTTCTTCCGTCGTAAAGTTGTAAAACAAGTTAAAGAAGTTAAAGAGATCCTGTTACGAGCAGATGCTCAGAATTTGCTCCAGTTTAGAGGGTTATAATTTTCACGATTCTTTTTGGTGCGGGAACTCCCGCACCTTTTAATTTATAGACATCCTCCGTCCAGAATGCTAATATATCGCCACTTTCATATGTATGGAAAAATGTGAAAGCTTTTACAGTTTTTGTTCTTTTAAATAGTCTGTTCTTTCTTGGTTGTTCCAAATCTCCTACTTCACCTTCACCGTCCGGAACAATGACGATAAGCAGTCCTCTGGCAGGCGAAACTTACAGAATGGGCGCTTCGGTAATTATAAGCTGGACCTGTTCCGGCTGTACCGGTTTTCCGACCGGGGATTTTGTGAATGTTTACGTTTATGACGGTTATAACGCTTACCTAATCTCAACTAACGCACTATTCACGGATACTAAGACCTGGACCGCTGGCTCGACTCTGCAGAACATTTCTTTGTTGCCGGGAGTTTACCAGATAGTACTTCAGGATAACGCTCAAATCTTCACTGTTGGTAGCGGGAATTTCCAATTAGTGAATCCATAAGATATTAGCTGACAATTTGTCGGCTTTTTATTTTGAATAGAGTTGTGAACAAAAAAAGTTTGCGCTCCGGATTAATTTGATAAAATTAGTGTATGGATCCCGTACGAAGTAGTGAAAACTTTGGACGGGGTAGTTATTGGGTTCTTGTGTGGATGTGAATGGCAAATATTTGACCTTCAGACCCTGCAAGGGCTACTTCGTACGGGATGGAAAACCCATTTAAAAATATGTTCGGCAGTGAGGCGGCGGATGATAATACCCAGCTGACTCCCAGCGTCGAAGAGATGACACCCGAGGATAAAGAAAAAAGACTGGCCGAGCTTAGAGATTGGAAGGCCCAGGTCGAAACAGGAATGAGTACAGAGTCTCATCCGGACGATGCTGAACAGCTCGAGAAGATAGAAGAAGAAATACGAAAACTCGAACAATAAATAAAAATCCCCGAGAGGGGATTTTTATTGGGAGATAACTTTTTTGAAAACTTCCGGATGCACTTCAGCGAGGTGTGAAAGCATCTTCCGGTCGAGTTCTATCTGGGCCTGTTTGAGTTTATTGATAAGTTTCGAATAACTTAGTCCGTTCTCTCTGGCGGCGGCGTTTATCTTGACGTTCCACAGCCGGCGGAAGTCACGTTTCTTTTTCTTTCTGTCGGCGAACTGGAATGACCAGGCATGAAGCATTGCTTCTTTGGCAGCTCGGTAATGGGTCTTACGGCGCCACTTAAAACCCTTGGTATTTTCCAAGAGTCTTTTCTTTCTTGCGTGTTGTTTTACCCCTCTTTTTACTCGTGCCATATTAGTTGAAAATTAAAGCTTTTACTTTTCTGTCCAATTCGTTGGGTGCCTGAACAAAACCGTGCTTTCTGCGGCCTTTTGAACCTGAATCTTTGGCGTTAAAATGATTCTGTCCCGGCGGACGCTTCATAATCTTCCCGCTGCCGGTTATCTTTATTCTTTTCGCCAATGATTTATTTGTTTTATCGCTTGCGCTTTTCATAGTTTAAATTTTATTTTTTCTTATCTTTTCTAATTACGATTATCCAGCCGTAAGGGGACTTTGAGATAGGATTACTGACAGAATACGATTCGGCGATAAGTTTGAGAAAGTTCTCTAATTTTTGTTTACCCATTCCTGCCAGACCTTTCTCTCTACCTCTTAACGTCAGCTCTACTTTGACCGGACGGTTGTCTTTGAGGAACTCGTCTATCTGTTCGGATTTGAATTTGAGATCGTGCTCACCGGTTTTGAAACCGACGCGAACGGTTTTCATCTCCTGGTCTTTTTGCCTGGTTTGACTGCGCTCCTGCTTCTCTTTGCGGTACATATATTTACCATAATCCATGATTTTGGCAATGGGGGGCTTCATTTGAGGCCCAACCTCTACCAAATCTAAGCCTTTTTCATGGGCCAAGCGCATGGCGTCGAACGTCGACATTGTACCCAATTGAGCACCCTTGTCGTCGATTAACTGGACTTCAGGGATGCGTATCTGGGCATTTATTCTGAGATGTTTTTCCATTTATTGAATTAACGAGGTTCCGGACGACATAGATATATCGTAGAACCTCGGTATAATTTAGCATAAATTGATGATATAGTAAATACGTGCTAAAAGTTAAGAAAATTTGGTTCAACGGCAATCTCGTTCCTTCGGACAAGGCCAAGGTCCATGTTTTAACGCATGCGCTGCATTACGGGACCGGAATTTTTGAAGGCATCAGGTGTTACCGGACTGGCAACGGGGGATCGGTATTTCGGCTCGATGATCACGTCAAAAGATTTTTTAATTCAGCCGGATATCTCGGGATAAAAATACCTTTTTCACGCGAACAAATTAAAAAAGCCATCCTTGCCACGATTAAATCAAACGGTCTGACGGAGTGCTACATCCGTCCGGTCGCTTTTTCAGGTTATGACCGGATAGATCTTGATGTGGCAGGTTCTAAAGTTGACGTGGCGATAATTGCTTGGCCCTGGGGCGCGCTCTATGGCCATAGAAATTTGTCGGTCGCAATTGCTAAACATCGTCGGCTAAGTCCCAAAGCTGTTCCGATGGAGGCGAAGATTTCCGGCTACTATGTCAATTCGATAATAGCATCTGCCGAAGCAAAGAAAAAAGGAGCGGACGAAGCAATCCTGCTTGATGAAGAGGGTTATGTGGCTGAGGGGGCAGGTGAGAATGTTTTCATGGTTAAAAATTCCAAACTTTTCACACCATCTCTGGGCTCAATCCTCCCCGGCATTACCCGTGACAGTGTTATAAAGATAGCCAAAGATTTAGAAATAAGAACGATTGAGAAAAAGATAAAACCCGGGGAATTAAAAAACGCGGAGGAGATTTTTTTTACCGGTACGGCAGTTGAAGTAACTCCGATCGTTAAATTAGACAGCCGCAAAATCGGTTTAGGCATTCCTGGCCCGGTAACTATGAAAATAAGTTCAGAGTACGGTAAGATAGTGAGAGGTCAGGTCGGGAAGTATAAGAAGTGGCTGGTATCTTGTTGATAATGTATTTAGGGTTATTTTTTAAAGTGATAGGATTATATAGTTATTATGACTGATAAAAATCTCGTTAATTATATTAAGAATTCCCGGGCTCAGGGAGCTTCCGATGAAACGATCAAGGAAGTTCTCTTGGGTAATGGTTGGCAAGAACAACAGATTAAGGGCGCTTTTGATTTTATAAACCTCGAGAACATGTCAGGAGTACCAATCCCTCAACCTTTGACTCCTGGAACTTCTTCGGTAAGTCCGGGTGAGATGAAGCCGGCGGAATCTAAAAAAGCGACCGTTTCGAGACCTAAAACAACTTCTCCATACTCACTTATCTTGGCTATCCTTTTATTCATCTCCCTGGCAATCCTGATGAATAAAACGATTGACGATGCGGTGAATTATTTTGTCCCCGGATATTCCAGTTACTACGGTGACATTCCTGGCCACGCTAGTGATAATATCACCACCAGACTGACGGTAGATGCCTTAATCGTCGTGCCTTTCTGGTTCATTACATTTTTAATGTATTATTTTTACAGGGAGAAAAAAGAAAGACTGATGGTTCTTCTCCTCCCGTATTACATAACCTCAGGCTGGCTTTTAATTTGGCTACTATTTCAGGTTGGACTGGTACTCTTAAACGCTAACGCTACTTTCGGGGTTTATTTTGTTTTAATTCTGATGGGGGTTGTTTTAACCGGGGTAGTCTGGGCAATTCAACGTTATAGAAATATAAATAAATAAAAATATGATAGGATTTATTATTTTTGTGGGTGTATTAATTTTTATGGGAACTGTGGGCAAAACCACCGGCAGTTCGAGTGGTCAGGGAAATGAAAACTTTTGGCATTATAAAATCACGCCCTCAAACGGTTTTATAATCGGCCTTTTATTTTTGGTGATACTCGCTTTGGGAGAAAGAGTTTTGTATGACCTGGCCAGAGTTTTTGTTGGGGCGAATGAATATAATTATTTTGATAATTTGGCAACGATTGGCTTACATGCCATAGTGATTTCGCCCTTACTTGCCATCTCCATAACCGCAAATGTCTATATGGGTGAGAATCGCCAAAAATATGCAGTAGTCCTCATCCCTTATTTTGTGGCGACAGTTGTTTTGGCTTTGCAGTTAGCCCTCCAAGTTTCTACCTATTTTTATAATCATCATACTGAAACAGAGTTTTATATTGTTATGTTTTGGCTGGTTTTTATTTCCTCTGTCGCAATCTATCTCATCCAAGAGAGATTTAATAAGCACCTTGGTAATTAATTGAGTTTTTGAGGATATGTTCGATTTTTTTAAATTTACCAAGAAAAAATTTCTCTACTCGATAGTATTAGGGTTAGGCATGACCATTTTTTCTGTTTGGGGAAGTCAGGTCATAACCAGAACGAGTGCAGTGTTTTTTGTATTTTTCGGAATTTTAAATTTGGGTTACTTATCCCTACAATTTTTATTGGCCGCTTTATTGGTATCCCAAAAAGACTTACCGCCTTCCCTTGTCTATATATTTATTTTTCTACCTTTCATCGGTCAGACTCTGTATGCTTATCTGATAATTTCAGTAATAAATTATTTCAAAAATCGCGACAAATCAGGGCAAGATAAACAAAGCAACTCTATCATTGACAAGGACCAATCTTTATCGTATTCTATCGACGGCATGCCAAGGCATGCCTCTTCTTTTACAACGGGGTTGTTGAGCATGAAAATCCTCCGTTCCCCCTGGTTTGTCGTGCTATCCATGGTCTTAGTAATTACCCTTATGGGTACAAAATTACTTTTTGGAGATGGTGGTTTTCCGATAGTCTGGAACCCGTCTCAAGATACAGAAATTCTTATGCCGAACGGATATTCTCAAGTGGTGGTTAAGTTTGCTGCCAATCAAAATTTAAGTAATGTCGCTTTCTTTCTTACTCCGTCATTGAAGGAGATTGTTTCCTTCAGTCCGGCGGGTTTTTCGACGATTACCAAGGGCAATACTTATCAGGTCACGCTAACTTATCGTGTGCCGAATACGGTTAATACCAGATATTCCGGTACGCTTCAGCTAAAAAACAAGACAGGCAATAATGGAACATATTCTATGCCGTTACCGATAACGGTTGTGACATTTGACCAGCCGATTCCGGTTGACCCGGGAGATGCTGGCAAGGTAACCCTTCAAGGAATTGATTCTGATGGCGATGGAGTTAGGGACGACCTCCAGAGATGGATAGTTCTAAATTATCTTGATTCTGCGAAGAGACGAGCGGCACTAATACAGTATGTGAAACCAAGTCAGCAATTTCTTGTTGATGCCAGTAGTAAAGATCTTTCATTGGTGAACGATATGAATGAAGAAAAATCTGCAAACTGCGCAGATTATGTGTTTGGCCTGAACGATTCAATTAAAGCAAGAAAGAATCTTCGTGCTCAGCTTTTAAATACAGAGACAAGAAGCCGAGCGTACTTGAAAGCTGATTCTCAACTTGGTGGAACTTCGGATATACCAACTTATTACGGCCAAAATCTTAAAGTATTTTGTTCTTTCGACCCAGATTTAATGGAGAACTAAGGTGTATATAAAAATCAGGATAGGTATCTTAGTCTCATCAATGGGATTATTAGGAATGAATCTCTACGCTCAAGATAATGAGATTTGTCCATCAACAACCAATACAGTAATATTTTTTGGAAATGGAATGGATAATTCAAAACAAGATGCCAGGGATTCTAAAAAAGCGCTATCTCAAGCTCTCGACCCTTATCTCATTCCTCCGATTGAGAAAGAAGGTATTTGTTTTCAAATTTCTTATAATCAGGACGAACTTGGTAAACTTGATCTTCTGGAAGGCTATCTTCAGGCTATCTCTTCTTCAACAACCAGTCTCTGGCAGGCAATATTTAGATTAATTGCAACGCCCGGATATGTGGAAAATAAGCTGGAAACAATAATCAGATCTTGGAATAGTGTTAATTACGTGATTAGTCGTGATTTGGGTCAGCATGTATCAAGATATCAGCAAGAAATAGCGCAAGGTAGGAAAGTTATTGTTGTTGCTCATTCTCAGGGTAATTTCTATGCTAACGAGGCTTATAATCAGATATTCGGAATCAATTCAACTAACAAGCTCAAAATCGTTTCTGTATCAAATCCAGACTCTTTTCAGGCTGATGATATTTCTGGTAATAAACACGTAACACTTTATGGCGATATTATTTTGGTTGCCCTAGGCCGTCAAGATGCAAACACAGATGTTTCTGGCTCTAAATGCACGGTAAATTCTGGCGACCCACAAAGTCCAGGAGTAACTGCCTATTCTTGTCATGGTTTTGCTGATTCATATTTAATCGGCTCGTTCAGTCGTCCAAGAATCATTGCCCAAATCGTTGGTGCGATTCCGCTTCCTCCATCTCCGCCGCCAAGTACCGTATTTTCTCTTGACTCAAGAGCTGGTTTGATCCAGCTCGGAGGTCTTGGTTCTTACGATACCGGTATATTTGTACAGGCAGGGGACATAGTAAGTATTTCAACCAGCGGATTTTATTCCTATGGAGTTTCCAACTTCCAAACGAACGCCAATGGAACAAGCTTAGTTGTCCAGCCCGGCGATATTCAGCCAATGTTGCCGACCATTTCAGGCGGCGCATTGGTAGGCAGTATCGGCTCTTCTTTTGCCGGTAATGCCTTGCTCGATGACGGGAAGGATCTTAACCCTGAAACAGGCAAAACAGGTTCCGAAACGGGAAGAGCAGGTATTTATGGTCCTGGCTTTATCGGAAGCGTGTTTTCTGAAACCGTCCCTGATGGTTTGTCCGGGAACATCTTCTTAGCGATAAATGATACGCAATTAGAGGATAACTTAGGATTTCTGACAGTTACGATAACTATAACCCGTTAATAAAAGTTTTCCGCAATTATAACCGACTGTGAATAGTCGGTTTTTAATTGGTAAAAATGATATAATACGGAGTGTCTGAATAAGTTTATTAGCTCCATTATGAACCCTTGGAATGTCAAAAAAGAAGATTTTACTAAAACCGGCAATTTAAATGAAAAAATTAAATTTATTCTTAACTATGGCGTTCTTGCACCGTCAACTCACAACAGTCAGCCCTGGCTTTTCAAAATAGAAAACAACACTTTAAAGATATATTTTGATCCCAAACTTAAGATACCCCAGGCCGACCCGTTGGGTCGCGACCTGTATATCAGCATGGGTTGTCTTGTCGAAAATTTAATAATTGCCGCGAACTATTTCGGGATATATAAAAGTGAAAAAATTATTCTCTCGAATGACTTGGTTGCCCAGCTCGATTTTCAAAATAATGGTTCCGCCAACACGGACCTTGAATACCTTGTCGATACAATACCCAAGAGGGTAAATGCCAGGGGATTATTCGAACAAAAGCCCTTGCCCGGGAAAATACAGGCGGAGATGATGTCTTTAAAGAAGGACGGGCGTATCCGGACGGACTTCATAACAAATAAAGAAAAGATAAATAACCTTGCCGTCTTAACCGCCGAAGGCCTCAAACTTGCTTATAAGAAACCTTCTTTTAGAAAAGAAATGTCGGGTTGGATGAACAATAGTTTATCTGCCAAAAAAACCGGCCTGCCTGGCTACTCTTTGAGAATGCCATTTCTTCTTTCGTTCCTAATACCGACGATGGTTAAATTTTTTGATATTGGACCGTTCTTGGCCAAACTTAATTACAAAAGCATGGCCTCAACGCCTTTCATTTGTCTTTTAAGTTCTGAAGAGTCAAATCCGGAGATTTGGCTTGAGGTCGGACGACTTGCCCAGAGATATATGCTTCAGCTTAATTCGGAAGATATCAAAACTTCTATCTTTGTCGCTTCAATTGAAATGGGGGATTTGTATAAGAAGGTCCAGGAGATTGCGGAGATAAGTTTAACTCCCCAGTTTCTGTTCTGCGCCGGATATATGAATTACAAACCTAAGCACAGTCCACGCCACAGCATCGAAGAAAAATTAATATGACCCAACCCCGAATTTTCGATCTTAAAAAAGCGGCCGATAAAAAAGAATTTCAGAAGATAAAGAACGGCCGACCTGAAATTATCGATGAACTTGAGGAGCAGCTCAAAGAACTTAAGTTCGTCAAAAATCCTGGACTTTTGAAAACAGCAGACCCCAAGGATAAATTTTCAGCAGAATCAGTCTGGGTTCATTATCCGTGGAGACATGCGTTGGTTAATTGTCTCAACGAAAAAGATTTTAAACTTTTACGATCCTCGAGAAACAAATATCTTATATCTGACGACGAGGAAGCTAAACTATCCAAAGCGCGGATAGGCGTCGCCGGACTGAATGTCGGCAATCCGGGAGCGGTTTGCCTGGCGCTTGAATCTGAAGCTGGCATGAAATTGGCCGACAATGATGTGCTTTCAGTTTCAAATCTTAACCGTTTCAGAGCCGGTCTGCCTGATTTAGGTCTAAACAAGGCTGTTCTGACCTCGAGACAAATCTATGAGATAAATCCTTTTGCCAAGCTCGAAGTTTTTGATCAAGGTATTAGTGATGAGAATATTAAAACCTTTTTGCTTAAACCTAAAATAGACGTTTTGGTTGAGGAAACGGATAATTTACTCCTCAAGTTGAAATTGAGGGAAATAGCCCGCGAGAACCGAATCCCGGTGGTCATGGTTACCGGCAACGGGCCCAATGTTATAATTGATGTAGAGAGATTTGACCTTAAGCCCGACCTTCCTTTTTTGAACGGCCATTTAAGTAAAAAAGTGACGGAAGATATAAAGTCCGGGCCGCTGCCTTTTGAGAAAAAGATAAAACTAATGATGGATTTTATGGATAAAAAATACCTTCATCCCGACCTGGTCAGATCTTTCCACTTGGTTGGTTCAAAACTTGCCGGTATTCCCCAGCTTGCCGAGTCGTCTTTTTTGAGGGGAGCGGCGCTAAGTTATGTGGTCAGGCGGATAATTTCAGGAAAAGAAATGAAGTCCGGACGTTACGATCTGAATATGGAGAAAGTGTATGTTTAAAGAAGATTCAGAAAAATATAAAAAATATCTTGAAACCAAGAAAGAAGATTTTTGGTTGGCCGAAGGCGAGAAAAAAGCTCTTAAGTTATTTCACTCAACTGCTACGAGAGTCCCGGCTTATAAAAAATTCCTGAAGGATCACGGTATCTTGCATAGCTTGATCAAAACTGCCGCCGACCTCAAAAAAGTACCGACAGTCAACAAAAAAAATTATCTGCGCAAATATCCGTTCCCGGAATTATGTTGGGATGGCGAGCCCGGTCTAATGGATATGATCTCGGTCAGCTCCGGTTCGACCGGGGAACCTTTCTATTGGCTGCGCGGTCACGAACAGGAAAAAGAAGCCGTTCTGACCCTGAATGCTTTTTATCAGGATGCGTTCGGGGTCGGCAGAGGTTCAACGCTTTTTATAGTTTCTTTTGCGATGGGGGTTTGGATAGGCGGAACTTTGATATATCGAGCGACTCAGGCGATCGCGGAAAATCACAAAATGACCGTGGTCACTCCTGGGATAAATATTCCGGAAGTGTTCAAAGTGGTGAAAGCTATCGGCCACCACTATGACCGGATAATCATTGCCGGTTATCCGCCGTTCGTCAAAGATATGATAGACCAGGGCAAAGATAACGGAATAAACTGGAAGAAATATAACATCAAGTTTCTTTTTGCGGCGGAATCTTTCAGCGAAAAATGGCGGGATTATTTATATAAAAAAGCCGGTACAGGAGACCTGTATAAAGGCTCGCTTAATATATACGGGACCGCCGACGCGGTTATCATGGCCCACGAAACGCCTCTGTCTAATCTGGTAAGACGGACGGTTACTTATGAAAAACCCGAACTTTATAAAAAAATATTTTCAAAAGACGGCCGGGTGCCGACCCTGGCGCAGTATAATCCGGCTTTTAAATATACCGAAGCCGAAGATGGGAAACTTATTTTTTCAACTTCAAGCGGTATTCCGCTGGTTCGGTACGACCTCGGTGATACTGGTGATGTCGTTGGATACTCCGAAATGAAAAGCATATTAGCTGAAAGCGGATTTGATATGGAAAAAGAGGCCGAGAAGAAAAAAATAAACACCTGGCAGCTGCCGTTCGTTTATGTTTTTGGCCGGGATGATTTTACTGCCAGTTTATACGGGATGAATATTTATCCTGAAAATATCCGGGATGGTTTGAGTGCGGATGAAGTTTCCCGGCACGTCAGCGGAAAGTTTACGATGATGACCATGAACGACGAAAAACTTAATCAGTATCTCGAGATAAACATCGAACTTAAAAAAGGTGCAAAATCGGGACCAAAACTCGAGGGGAGTGTAAGAAGTTCGGTTGTCAGAGCGCTTAAACAAAAAAACACCGAGTACAATGAACTCTCAAAAACCATGGGTTCTTTGATCGAACCGAAAATAATCCTCCGTGAGTATGGAGACAAAGATTTCTTTGTTCCGGGGATAAAACAAAAATGGCACAGGAGTTAGCATATACAATGATCGGGTCTTTCGGGATATTTTTTATGGGAATAATTGTTTATTTTCATGACCGAAAGAGTATGACCAACCTGTTCTTCTTTCTGATGAGCTTATCGGCTGTTTTCTGGTCTCTGGCAAATTATTTTTCTTTGACCTCGGAACCGGTGAATGTCCTGTTCTGGATAAGGATGGTCCTTTTCTTTGCCGTTCCCCTGATGGCAAGTTTCTTTCTGTTCATTTATAACTTTCCGGAAGTTAAGTTAAGGATATCTCGGGTTTATCTTTCTTTGGTTCTGATCGGCACTTTTTTGGTGATGTTAACGACAATCTCACCTTTTGTTTTCAGCGGTTACCAGCTTGGAAAAACTTCGGTTGTGCCGATACCCGGACCATTGATGCCACTTTTCGGGCTGGTTGTCTTGAGCTATCTTATCGCGAGCATATTTATGATGATAAAAAAATATCTGGCCGCCAAAGACCTCGAAAGAAAACAATGGCGTGCGATGGTCTTAGGTGTGTTTTCGACATTTATTCTACTCGTAACCACAAATTATCTGCTGGTAGTGCTGTTCAACAATACTTTCTTTGTTGATTTGGGTCCGATATTCATTCTCCCGGCTATTATCGGAATGGGCTATGCGATAATGAAACACCATCTCCTGAATGTGAAAGCGGTTACGACGGAAATGGTCACTTTCGCAATTCTTTCGATATCCCTTTTCGAAGTCTTTACGGCCAGGAGCGCCCTTGAACTTATCTTGAGAATAACCCTATTCTGTCTTTTATTTATGTTCGGAGTTTTTCTTATCCGGAGTGTTTTGAAAGAAGTTGAACAGAGGGAGAAGCTCGAAGTTCTGACAAAAGAATTAGGTGAAGCTAACGAAAAATTAAAAGAACTCGACCATTTAAAATCCGAGTTCCTGTCATTTGCTTCGCATCAGATAAAAGCCCCATTGGCTGCGATAAAAGGTTTTTCAACATTTATTTATGATGGAACCTATGGCGATGTTCCCGAAAAAGCTAAAGAAGGCGCCCACAAGATAAAAGATTCTGCCGACCGCATGGTCCAGCTGGTCAGTGATTTTTTAAGTATCAGAAAGATAGAGGAGGGTAAAATGGAGTACCAAATGGAGAAGATAGACGTTGTTGAGATCATCCGCAGTCTTTTTGAAGAGCTTAAGCCGTTGGCTCAAAATAAAAAACTTGAATTCACTCTCGAGGTTCAGCCGGGCGGGGGATGGGTAAATGCCGATGCCCAGAAGATAAGGCAGGTTTTCCAGAATTTAATAGAAAACTCGATCAAATACACGGACCAAGGTTTTGTTAAGGTCAGAACGGAATTCTCTGACGGCAAGTTTTTGTTTTCAGTTTCTGATTCAGGCCACGGCATATCCAAAGAGCTCTTGCCTCATCTTTTCGAAGAGTTTAAAAGAGATTCCTCAACCAAGCAGATAGAAGGTACCGGACTTGGTTTGTTCATTGCCCATGCCATTGTCACCGGCCATCATGGCGAGATGTGGGTGGAATCGGAAGGGCGTGGCAAGGGCAGTAAATTTATGGTTAAAATACCTCTGACATAAAAACCTCCACTTGAGCGGAGGTTTTTAAAAATATTTCAGAACTCCTTGGAGTACATGGAAAGGTCGCAGAACGTCGAAGCGGCTGATAACGCCGAGGACCTTGTTGTCTTTGTCTACGACGGGTATCGGGTTAACACGATGGTGGTCCTTGAAGATGTTTATTACTTCATCATAAGCCATCTCCGGGGGAATGGCCAACGGTTCTTTATTCATAATGTCGGAGACTTTCAGTGACAGGATCTCCTGTTGGAATTGGTCGCCTTCTTTTTTGAATTGGGGAAGATTCTTGAGAACTATCTGAAGAGTCGGCAGGTGCACGGCCGAAGTTTTATTTATCAGGTCGTATTCAGTAACTATGCCGATGAGTTTGTTGTCGTTATCCACCACCGGAACACCGTCAAAATTATGTTCAGCCAGGACTTTGGCCACTTCCAATATCGGGACGTCCGGATGAACGTAGACGACCTCTCGGGTCATAATATCACTGGCTCTTATTTTGGATGTTTCTTTTTGGTCCGTCATTTATTTTTTGTGTGAAGTATAACCAAGCAGATTAAGCGGACGCAGCGCATCATATCTGCTGATTATGCCGACGACCTTGTTGTCTTTGTCGACAACGGGTATCGGATTTACTTTGTGATGGGTAATGAAAGCGGCTACCGCTTCTTCAAAATTCATATCCTCTCGGAGAGCCAGCGGTTCTTTGTTCATGATGTCCGATACTTTCAGGGAAGACAGTTGTTCTGTAGCGTTTTGATCTTCTTCGTCCTGTTTTTTGGTCCTTACCTCATTCAGTACTTTTTGTAGAAATGAAGAATTTACGGTCGAAGTCCGCAGGATAAGGTCATATTCTGTGATTATTCCGACCAGATGATTCTCTTTGTCTGTTACCGGCAGACCGTCAAAGTTATGCTCGCTTATTATTTTTGCCGCTTCGAGAATTGAAGCGTCCGGCGAAATCGAAAATACCTTTTTGGTCATAATATCCCGGAGAAGTACTTGTTTAGGTGAAGATGCGCTCACAACTTAATTATACTGCGATATAAAAAATGTGTAAATCTCGATCTGGCACACGTCTTGATAAGTGGACGATTAATGAGAGTAAATATGGTATATTATTACTATATGCCTAAGAATGGTAAATTTATTGTTTTGGAAGTTGACGACGACGGTGATATGCGTTTGCTCTTGAGAACAAAGCTCGAAGTAGCCGGTTTTGCGGTTGAGGAAGCCGAAAACGGTCAGGTTGCATTTGAAAAGGCAAAAGCGATAAAACCGGACATGATCCTTCTCGATGTTCAAATGCCGGTGATGAACGGCATTGAGACTTTGTCCAAGATAAAATCTGACCCGGAAACGGCAGGACTCAAGGTTCTTTTTTTAACGAATTACGGCGAGGCCAATACGGCCGACCAACCTCTGGATGAAAAATTCGCCAAAGACATCGGAGCGCTCGGCCATCTTAGAAAAACAGAAGACCTCGACAAAGTTATCGAGAGGGTAAAAAAAGAACTTCAACCCGTCTCTAATTAAAATTAAAAATGGCTGTTTCAAAAATTAAAACCGCAATAAATCTTGGCAAAATACTAATAGTCGAAGATAACATCTTCATGGCTGAACTTTTGGCCGAGAAGATATCCAATGTCGGATATGAAGCCGTAACTTTATATGACGGCAAGGAGGTTTCGGAAAAAATTGCCAAAGAACACCCTCTGTTGATACTTCTTGACCTGCCCTTGGCCGGTGAGGTTGATGGTTTTGAGCTTATTGAAAAATTAAGAAAAAATTATGACAAGGTCGCTTTGCCGATAATGATCCTTTTCAACCTCGACCAGCCCGAAGCGATGGAAAAGAGTCTGAAGGTCGGAGCGAATTTTTATCTTGTTAAAGCCCTGACCAATACCGACGAGATAGTGACCAAGATAGAGGAAATCCTAAAGAGTAAAAACCGGGAAATACCTTTAGAAAAAATACCGATCGTTAAAAAAGAATCTGTCCCAGTGGACATTACTGCCCGTAAACCAGCTTCAACTTCGCCTAAAACTGTAATTCCGCTCGAAGCGCCTAAGCGGATAAAAGCCAAAATAGATAAAATGCTCACCGCTCCGCCGGCCGAAGTTTCTATAATTGCTTTGGTTGACAGTATGATGGAATATTCTTTCATGGCTCGTGCTTCAGACATACACCTCGAACCTTTTGAAGAACATCTAATTGCACGCTTGAGAATAGACGGGATTCTTCACGATGTTTTCAGTTTTCCCAAAGAGATACACTCGGGTATTATAACCAGGATAAAAGTTCTGGGCGGAATGAGAACGGATGAACACCAAGCGGCCCAGGACGGACGTTTTAAGATCGCAATCGCAAATCCGCCAAGCCAATTTGATGTCCGGGTCTCGATAATTCCGACTTATTACGGAGAAAATTCTGTTCTTCGTCTTTTGGCTGAGCAGACCCAGATATCAAAACTCGATGACCTGGCTTTGACGGGGGAAGATAAACTGAAAATCAGAAAATCTACCCAGCGTCCACACGGAATGATCTTGGCTACCGGTCCGACCGGTTCCGGTAAAACGACTACGCTTTACACGATACTTAAGGAAGTTAATACCCGTGAGGTATCGGTTATCACAGTGGAAGATCCGATAGAATATTCTCTCGAAGGTGTTGACCAAATCCAGGTCAATACCAGAACCGGACTTACTTTTGCGGCTGGACTACGTTCGATACTTAGGCAGGACCCGAACGTTATCATGGTCGGAGAGATACGTGACCAGGAGACCGCCTCAATAGCGGTTAATGCCGCTTTGACCGGACACAAACTTCTTTCAACCATTCACACCAATGATTCTGCAACTACCTTGCCCAGACTGCTCGATATGGGGATCGAGCCGTTCCTGGTGGCCTCAACGATAAATATTGCCATTGGTCAGCGTCTGGTCAGGATGATCTGTCCCCATTGTAAGACCAAGAAAAAACTTACCGATGCAGAGCTTGAGAACTTAAAAAGTATTCTCCCGTCGGATCTGATAGATAATCACCGCGATTTTTATTACGGCAAAGGTTGTCAGGAGTGCGGAGATACCGGCTATTTCAGTCGGATGGGAATTTACGAAATACTCGAGGTCAATGATTTTATCAGGGAAGCGATAATGAGGCGGGCTGATGCCGGTGAGATAAAAAAGATCGCGGTTAAGAACGGAATGATACCTCTTCTTGAGGACGGTTTCAAAAAAGCTTTAGCCGGCTATACGACCCTCGAGGAGATCTTACGCGTTGTTAATGAATAAAATATGAAATTTAATCTGAAAAATTTTTTTTTCCGGCTTTCGAATAAGGATAAAATGCTTTTTGCCAGGAATCTTGAGGTGATGATGCGTTCGGGCATGCAGATACTTCAAAGCTTAGAGATATTAAAAAAACAATCACGCTCCAGGACTTTTATCAAAATTCTTGACCAGCTGATACTTGATATTAAGAACGGGCACTTTCTTTCAGCCGGCCTTGAACGCTACCGGAATGTTTTCGGAGATTTTTTCATCAATCTTATCCGAGTAGGGGAAGCCTCGGGAACCTTAAGCGAGAACCTTAAATATTTATATGAGGAATTAAAAAAAAGAGACGAGCTCCAGAAGAAGATAAAAGGGGCAATGGCTTATCCGGTAGTTATTTTTGTGGCCACGGTCGGGATCACCTCGGTAATGATCTTTGTAATTTTTCCGAAGATATTACCGGTTCTGACCAGCTTGCATGTTGACCTGCCGGTAACTACTCTGGCCTTCATTGCAATTTCACAATTTCTTATCCATTACGGCTACCTGGTTGGAGTCGGTATAGTTGCCATGCTTGTCGCCTTCTGGCTTCTCTTAAGGGTTGAGAAGATAAGGTATGTCTGGCATGTAATACTTATATCCATTCCCTTAATCGGAGACATGGTGCGGTCAGTAAATATTATCAGCTTCTCAAGAACTATCGGTCTACTCCTTAAATCAGGAATTAAAATAGTCGAGTCTCTTGAAATAACAGCCAGTACCTTGTCCAATCTGGTTTATAGAAGAGAACTGCTGAAAATATCGGAAGGGGTCAGAAAGGGAGACCCAATGTCGAAATATTTTACCCAGAACCCGAAACTTTTTCCGCCGATATTTTCCCAGATGATACTGGTCGGTGAAAATACCGGCAAATTGGACGAGTCGATACTCTTTCTGGCTGATTATTATGAATCAGAACTCGATGAGACCACTAAATCTATTTCGAACGTTCTGGAACCACTGCTTTTGCTGGTGATGGGCATGATCGTTGCTTTCGTGGCTTTAGCCATTATTACTCCGATATACAAGATAACTCAAACTCTCGGACGGTAGCATATTTAAATGTTCAAATATTTAAATATTAAAAATGGTCAGAAAGGATTTACCCTCGTCGAGGCTCTGGTTGCGATTGCAATATTTGCGATCGTATCCTCGGCGATATACTCGGCTTATCAAAGTGTAATAGATATTACTGTTGCTTCCCAGTTGAGTGCGACCGGTCTGACGGTTATTTCTAATCAGCTCGAAGTTATAAGAAACATCAAGTATCAGGATATCGGTATTCAAGGAGGAGCGCCGGCAGGAATAATTCCAGGTCAGCAAAATATAAATACATCCGGTTTTAAGTTCGTTTTAAATACTACGGTCAGGAATATAGACGATCCTTTCGACGGAGTTTTGGGCGGAGTCCCGAACGATATTGCTCCGGCCGACTACAAATTAGTTGAGCTTACGTTAACTTGTCAGAACTGTCCGAATTTTAAACCCATAACGACTACGACTTATGTCGGTCCGGCCAATCTTGAAGGTTCATCCAAAAACGGCGATCTTTTTGTGAATGCGATCGATGCTTCAGGCAACCCGATAGCACAAGCCAACGTGACTGTCGTAAACAATGCAGTTAATCCGGCGATAAACATTACTGACGTTACGAATAACAATGGCCAGCTCCAGCTGGTTGATATCGCCACGAGTTCTCTTAACTATCAGGTGACCATCACTAAGGCCGGCTATTCAACAGACAAGACTTATAAACCGGGTGATCCGCCAAACCCTAATCCGGTGAAACCGCATGCAACAGTCGTCAGTCATCAGGTTACACTGTTAACTCTCGCCATTGACCGACTAAGCACCCAGACACTTACGACCAAAAATAAATTCTGTCAGGCTGTACCGGCTATTCACTTCACCGAACAGGGGGCAAAATTGATCGGTTCCGGACCCAACGTTCTCAAGTATTCAGTCAGTGACACGACGGATGTCAGTGGAAATAGATCTACAAACCTCGAGTGGGATAATTATACTTTGCAGAATACCGATGCAAACTACGACTTAGCTGGGACCTCTTTCTTGTCGCCGTTCACTGTCAATCCCAACAGTAATTTCAGTGTTGCCTGGATGCTGGAACCTAAAAACCAATCTTCTCTTTCGGTTACTGCTCAAGACGCTTCCGGACAAAGGATAAATGACGTTTCGGCCACCTTGGCTAAAAGCGGATTTTCAAGCCAGAAATATACCGGACGGAACTTGACTACTGATACGGACTGGTCAGCCGGTAAATACAGTGCCAAGAGTACTAACCTCGAAGCCGATAGTCCGGTCGGTCAGTTAACGCTCAAGCTTATAAACGGCAAATATGCGTCTTCAAGCGATGAATGGCTGAACTCCAACACGATAGATTTCGGCACTTCCAGTACGAATTTTTATAATTTATCTTTTACCTTCTCTCAACCTGCCCAGACAAGCTTGAAGATCCAGCTCGCAACAAATAATGACAATGCAACCTGGAATTTCGTCGGGCCTGACGGGACCGCTTCTACATACTACACGGTCAGCGATGTCCAGATGAACGCGATTCATAATGGAAACAGGTATCTTCGATACCAAGTTATTCTTAGAACCGATAACCAAGCGATTACGCCGTCTATCAGCGACCTAACAGTTAATTTCAGTTCAACTTGTCTGCCTAATGGCCAGACATTTTTCAACGGCTTAAGCAACGGCAATTACACCCTAACTCTTCACAAGTCAGGATATCAGGACATGTCTGTACCCGTAACCATTTCTAACGGTTGGCAGGAATACAGAGCAACACTTTCACCTTAATGACAGAAAAAATTAATTTAAAAATTTTTAAATTTTTCAGGTCAAGAATATTTATAAGCCGGGGTTTTACTTTGCTTGAGATACTTATTGTGATGGCAATTCTCTCAGGTCTGATCTTTGTTATCAGCTATTTCGGCTATAACGTTTTTAATCTTCAGATATTCTTAGGACAGTCATTTGTCGAACAGCAAGAGGTCAGCTTAACTTTGAGCAATATGGGAATTGAAATGAGAGGAATGGGGCCCTCCGCCAACGGAAGCTATACGATCGAGTCGGCCTCATCAAAATCATTTACTTTTTACAGCGATGTTGACGGGAGCGGTGTTTTTTCGAGGGTAAGATATTATGTTTCAGGCACAACTTTGACCAGAGGATTGACCAAGCCGACCGGAAATCCCGCGGTCTATAATCCGGCGAACGAAGTACTTACAGATGTTGTTCATAATGTAATTTTGGCGCCGGTCGCAAGCCAGTCCCTGTTTACTTACTATGACCCGAATTATACCGGAACGCAGACAGCGATGCCTTCGCCGATCAATGTTAACCAGATCCGCCTGGTGAAGATAACTGTCACAGTCGACCCTACTCCGGGAGACACAAAAAGCCGTACTGATTATTCGAACACCGTATTAATAAGAAATCTGCGAAATGTCCAATGAGATAAAAAATAAGTTCAGGCCACAATCGGGCCAACTGACCATCGCGGTTCTGCTTTTTGCTTTCGTTGCGATGATAATACTTTCCGGGCTTGTGCTTTGGGTCGGTTCCAATTTCAATGCGGCGAGCCGCAATGTCCAGCGGGACCAAGCATTCAGGATCGCCGAGGCCGGTATCGAATATTACCGCTGGCATCTTGCTCATGCACCCCTCGATTTCAAAGACGGTACTAATCATGCGGGACCCTATACTCACAATTTTTATGATAAATCCGGCAATCTTCTCGGCCAGTTCCAGCTCGACATAACCGCACCGCCGATCGGTTCCACGGTCGTAACTGTTAAATCGACTGGCAGTATCAGCGGCATCGCCGGTCTTTCAAAGACCATTTTGGTCAAGTTGGCCAAACCTTCATTTGCCAAATATGCGGCCGTGTTGAACGACAATGTCAGGTTCGGTTCGGGTACAGAAGTATTCGGAGAGATACATTCGAACGGAGGGATCAGATTTGACGGGATAGCGCACAATATTGTTACCAGCGCCGTGGTCAGTTATGACGACCCTGACCATGCCGGCGGAAATGAGTTCGGGGTCCATACGCATGTGAATCCAGTTGACCCACTACCTCCGGCAGCTGTGCCCAATCGTCCAGATGTTTTTATAGCCGGAAGACAGTTCCCGGTACCGGCCGTTGATTTTACGGGCATAACCTCCTCTCTTTCTCAAATTAAAATAAGTGCGCAGGCCAGTGGCCAGTATTTTGCCCCGTCCGGTTCGAATGGATACGATATTGTTCTTAAAACAAATAATACCTTCGATATCTATAAAGTAACTAAATTAACAAACGCTCCCGGTGGTTGCAGTGACAGTTTAGGCCAGTCAGGCTGGGGGACATGGAGCATTTCAACAGAAACCCTGCTCGGCAATCATCCGATACCGGCGAATGGTTTAATATTTGTCGAAGACAATGTCTGGGTCAGGGGACAAATAAATAATTCACGCGTGACCATTGCTTCGGGAAAATTTCCGGACAATCCTGCCACCAGAACAAGCATCACGATAAATACCAATCTCTTGTATACCAATTATGACGGCAAGGATATTATCAGTTTGATTGCCCAGAATAATATAAACATCGGTTTGAACAGCGATGATATTTTACGGGCGGATGCGGCTCTGATCGCTCAAAACGGCCGGGTCGGGCGTTATTACTATTCTTCATCCTGTGGCGCGAGTTACGTCAGAAATACTATAACTTCTTATGGCATGATAGGTTCGTACCAAAGATATGGCTTCGCTTATACTGATAATACCGGATATACCAACAGAAATTTGATATATGATAGTAATCTTCTCTACGGGCCACCGCCAAGCTTTCCATTGACTTCCGATTATTATCAAGAGATATTCTGGAGCGAGGTAAAGTAGACCCAATCGGTGTGGATAATTAGTTTTCGAGTATTTGTTACAATTACTACTGGAGGTCGATTATCTGCTCGAAAGCGCTTGAGCGGATAGTGTCTTTAAACAAAATCATTTTAAATCATTTCGCAAATGAAAAATTACAATAAACAGTCAGGATTCACCCTTATAGAAATTTTGGTCGTTATCGGTATTATCGCCATCTTGGCAGCCGTGGTTATCGTTGCTTTGAACCCGGCCAGACAGTTTGCCCAAGCCCGCGATACCCAGAGAGTTTCCAACGTCAACACTATTTTAAATGGTGTTTGGCAAAGAATGGTTGATAACAAAGGAGTCTGGAGTTCAACCTGCGGTGCTGTAACCGTCACATTGCCTGCTGCCTTGACCGCAGTCGGTTCAGGAGCCGGCAACATTGACCTTGCTTCATGCATCGTCCCGACCTATGTTTCAACCATGGTCATGGACCCCTCAACAGGAACGGCGGCTAACACCGGCTACCGTATTATGCAAGCGGCCGGAGGCGGTAGAATTACCGTTGATGCACCGAGTGCTGAAATTACCACCCCGATAACTGTTACCAGGTAATATCTCTCTTATAAAACTAAAACGCCCCGATTGGGACGTTTTAGTTTTGTTGATAACGATCTTAGTTATATGATTTTTCGGTGTTACAATTACTACTGGAGGTCGATTATCTGCTCGAAAGCGCTTGAGCGGATAGTGTCTTTAAACAAAATCATTTTAAATCATTTCGCAAATGAAAAATTACAATAAACAGTCAGGATTCACCCTTATAGAAATTTTGGTCGTTATCGGTATTATCGCCATCTTGGCAGCCGTGGTTATCGTTGCTTTGAACCCGGCCAGACAGTTTGCCCAAGCCCGCGATACCCAGAGAGTTTCCAACGTCAACACTATTTTAAATGGTGTTTGGCAAAGAATGGTTGATAACAAAGGAGTCTGGAGTTCAACCTGCGGTGCTGTAACCGTCACATTGCCTGCTGCCTTGACCGCAGTCGGTTCAGGAGCCGGCAACATTGACCTTGCTTCATGCATCGTCCCGACCTATGTTTCAACCATGGTCATGGACCCCTCAACAGGAACGGCGGCCGATACCGGATACAGGATAATGCAAGCGGCAGGCGGAGGCAGAATAACTGTCGACGCTCCTGGAGCCGAGATCACCACGCCTATATCTGTTACTCGTTAATAATGTTTTAACTAAAAACGCCCTTCGGGGCGTTTTTAGTTAAAAATGGTATAATTAATCAATGATTAAAAAGAATCTCGGAGCAATGGCTTTAACGATAGTTTTTGTTGTTGCTCCGGCTCTTGCTTCGGCGGACGATAATCTCCAGCCGAACGAATATTTTGAGTTTAATCCGGACTATTTTCTGACCCAATCTCTGAACGTGTCTTCTTCTGGCACGATTGCGGAAGATTTTTTGCCGGCCAATGAATTTTTGGGTGGCTTTGATTTTTGGTTCGACAACGCCGGCAGTTCCGGTCCGGCAACTTTTGAACTTTTGGATGACAACAGTAACACCCTTGTTTCCAAAACGATAAATATTGCCCACATCAATCCGGTCGCGGGAGGGGAAAGAGTCCACGTGGCTATCAGTCAGATCCCGGTAATTGCCAGCAATAAATATAAGATCCAGATAAGCAGTTCTTTACCTGAACTGCAGATCTATTATGGCGACAGAACGAGAATGCTGGGCCACAATGAACCGTATGTCTCGAACTATCTTAACGGTGCAGCTGAAATTAACGGAGTTGAGAAAGAGTTTAGTTTTAAATACGGGCTTTATGAAACGATAGAACACTCTGCCCCGATCGTATCGAATATTGCCTGGACGGTTATTGCTCAAGACCAGATGCGGGTTGATTTTAATGCGAATGAGCCCGTAGATTATAAAATTGAATATGGGCCCTTAGGCGGTGGTTACGGCGAAGGCACATCTTTTACCGGCGATTATAAACTCTGTTCTCCAGGGATAGATGTTTGTAGCATCACTATTCCGGTTTCTGAAGGATTTGAGTACCAATATATCATGACCCTGAAAGATTCTTGGGGAAATGAAAGCCAGTCTTCGGGCACATTTACTTCCGGCCAGGCACAGACACCGGCGCCCACTCCTCCGCCCTCAGGTGTTTTCCCGGCCATCTCTAATTTAAGAGCGGTCGATATTACAAATAATTCTGCGGGTTTGACCTGGACGACCAATGAGCCGGCAAATTCATACCTGGTTATAAGTTTTCCGGTCAACCATATTACTGTTACCGCTGCTTCTGATCCAACAATAGAACTTGAGCATTATTTGGCGACTGACCCTGTTTTAAGCGCCGGGAACAATTATTTGGCCACCGTCAGGTCAGTCGATGTTTATGGAAATGAGGTCATTGCAACCGCAAGCTTCAGTACTTTAAATACCCAGCCAACCCCCGCACCTTCAAGCCGGCCGACACCTATACCCACTACAACAAATTCTCCCCAAGCCACCTCTTCAGTTCCGCCTCAAGCAACATCTCAACCCAATTTGACTTCACAGCCCCAGGTGTCCAAAAACCCTTCCCCACCTTCTGATAACGGTTCAAATCCGCAAGTGGAATGGTCAGCGCCTTTAGGTGGCGAGCCCTCGGGCGGCTATCGAGTGGATATTTTCGATAGCAATAACAAATTAGTTAAGACAATAAATGTTGGGCCGGGCGTTCACCAAGCCGATGTTTCTGATCTCCCAGCAGGAGATTACAAAACAATAGTTTACCAAAACGACGACGGAGTTTATAAAAAAGTTGCCAAACCGGAAGAAGTAAGAGTCAATCAAAAATCTTTCCTGGAACAGGCGTACTCCCACTGGCCGTATATTATCGGCGGAATGTTTTTGCTTGTCGGTCTTGGTGTCTGGAAAATATTGAAAGACCGTGCAAAACAAGCTACTATCTCTTCGACGCCATCCTAATGTCTAAATTAAATATACTCTACGAAGATAACCACATAATTGCGGTGTATAAGCCGGCTGGTTTACTTGTTCAGCCTGCCTCGTTGTCTCGATCCGGCGAAGCCTCAGCGAGGCGAGCAGACGGGGGAGACAAAACCGGGGATAAGAGTCTGCTCGACAAGGTTAAGGAATATCTTAAACAAAAATATAAAAAGCCCGGGAACGTGTTTCTCGGCCTTGTTCATCGTCTCGACCGGAACGTATCAGGTATAGTGCTTTTCGGTAAAACTTCAAAAGGTGCTTCAAGATTATCTGAACAATTCAGAGATAACGAAATACAAAAAATATATTATGCCGTTGCCGAAGGAGAGTTAGAGTCGAAAAAAGGAAAACTTATTCATTATCTGGCAAAGAATGAGAACATCCGAAAGGCATCGGTTTCGGATTCGGCCAAAGAAAATTATGAAATGTCGGAACTTGAATACGAGGTCGTGAGATCAAATAAAAATTATTCTCTACTGAAAATAAAACTTATAACCGGCAGATTCCATCAGATAAGAGCGCAATTTTCGCACACCGGGCATCCCTTAGTCGGGGATTCAAAATACGGCAGTAAAGAAAAAACTCAAGACAACTCCGTCGCGCTTTGCGCGACGGAAATAGAATTCCGAACTGCAACTACAGACGAAGTTATAAAACTCAAAATTAAATGCCCAGATTTCTGGGAGAAATATTTTAAATAAAAAAACAGGCAAAGCGCCTGTTTAAACGCCCATTTCTCTGATTGCGACATCTCTCCCGTATACTATCGTGGCTTTTTTGTTCTTGAGCAGGAACCTGCCTTTTTGAGTAATCCTTGCTTTAACTTTCCAGTTATTGGTTTTATCAGGGTTCTTGGATGAAAATTTTACATCTATAAAATCCAGGATACTCATCAGGTCGAAGGTCCTGATTCCTATTCCGGGGAATTTGTGATGCCACCGGCCATCATGCAACTGTTCAAGTAATTTCTTCCTCGAAGGAGTAAGATTAACAACTTCTGGCAGAAGGGCCATAGTCCGTTTCCTGTTTCAAGTACCTGAATATCGTATACCACGAATACAACAAAACTAAAACCCCTCTTTTAAGAGGAGTTTTAGTTTATTGTGGAGATGGGCAGAGTTTCACATTCTCCACAAAATGACCTGCTTCGCCGGCATTTTACTCCCGTCTTTGAAACCCCTCGGTTTCAATTCTTCCGCCACGGGAAAACATTGGTGTTTTCCCGACCCCTTTCCGGTTCAACTCTGCCATTCATTGTAAAATAAAACAGTCATAACGACTGTTTTATTTTCAAAAGTGGAGATGGGCAGAGTTGAACCGCCGTGCAAAGTTTTATCAAATTATAGTCTACAAGTTTAGCTAATTTTTTATTGCTCGGCTTTGAAATTAGCAAAAATGCCAAGCCAGAATTCTAATTAATTTTCCTATCTACGGCTTAGAACTCACCAAGACCCCGCAAACAGTATCCCGCTGATGGCGCCCTCTTCAAATAGCGAGAATCAATGAGAGAACGTCTGTTAAGCAAAAGCTAAAGCAGATGAATAATTGTTTTTGGCAATTATGAATTTGGATAATGATTTAAATGGTGATACCCATCCATTACTTGCAGATAATTTGGAACGAACCTTGTCGAATCCCGTCATCCCCATTTCCAGATTATACCACAAAAACAGTTAATTCTCAAGTCCTCTCTGTTTTGAGCGGGCGATGTCTTTTTTCTTGATGGTCTCGCGTTTGTCGTATTTTTTCTTGCCGCGGGCGATACCGACGAGGAGTTTTACAAGACCTTTTTTGCCGTAGAGTTTTAGGGGTACCAAGGTCGTGCCTTTGGCTTGCGAAGTGCCGATAAGTTCGGATATTTCTTTGCGGGATAATAATAATTTTCTCGAACGCTGGGGATCGTAGTTTTGAGGAGTATTGGCCGGCTGGTAAGGGGAGATGGTTGCGCCGATAAGATATGCTTCTTCGTTTAATATTTTAACGTAGGAACCTTTTATCGAGGCCTTGCCGGTTTTGACAGATTTTACTTCGTGTCCTTCTAAAACAATCCCGGCCTCAATTGTCTCGAGGATGTCATAGTCAAAATTGGCTTTTGGGTTTGAGGCGTAGTCGCTCATGAGCGTTTATTTACGCTCGACCAGTTTGGTTTTGAGATTGAGAGTTTCGTTCTTGCGCAGAACCGTGAGGTCTATTTCATCGTCGACGCCGCATTTCTGTATCATATCCCGAAGGTCTTTCTCTTCGGTCAATTTCTCATTGTTTAAAGCAGTGATGATGTCGTTTTCCCGGATACCGGCTTTAGCGGCAGGGGAATCGGGAACAACTGCCAACGAACCAGGCACATGGTCTCGAACAACCAAAGCGCCGTAGTCGACGGGCAGGGAATATTTTTTCTGAAGTTCTTTGCCAAGCATTACATACTGAAGACCGATGAAAGGCTTGATGATTCGGCCATGCTTGATGATATCTTCCAGATCCTCCTTGGCCCAGTTGATGGGAATTGAAAAGCCGATGTTCTGGGCGCCGAAAATTATCGCGGTATTAATACCGACAACTTCACCCTCGACGTTAATCAGCGGACCGCCTGAATTGCCCTGGTTGATCGCTACATCCGTCTGGATGACACCGCGCAAGTGTTCCATCTGTCCGCCGGTGCCGAGGGAAGCGGAAATTTTTCTTGATAATCCGGAAACAATGCCCTTTGAGACGGTGTTTGAAAAAAGACCCAGAGCATTGCCGATGGCGACTACAGTTTGGCCGAGTTCAAGTTTAACCGAGTTTCCAAGGCGGACTGCCGGCATTCCGGTTGCGGCTATTTTTAATACGGCAATATCGTTTATCGGGTCACGAGACAGGACTTTGGCTACATATTCTTTTCCATCGGTCGTAAGCACAGTGTATTCCGCATCAGTATCGAAAACCACGTGCTTGTTGGTCAGGATAAGACCTTCCGGGTGGACGACAAATCCAGAGCCGCCGCCAACCTTTACTTTTTCCGTTCCGCCTTCTGCCTCGCCGAACATAAAAGGGCTCATGAACGGAGCCTGGTACATGCTTTTAATTTTGGGCAGGTTTTTTGAGATAACTATGCTGACAACCGAGTCAGCAACCTTTTTTACCGCCTCAATTATTACCTTGTCATATTCTTGTGAATTCATACTTATATTATGAGGCTAAACGTGCAACTTTTCAATAGACCTGGAGCAACTATCTTGGCTTTGACATTGAGGGCGTTAATGTTAATCTATCTACCAGTTTCATTGAAAAGGAAAACCTGTGAATAGGGAAAGAATTATAGATCAGATCCTTAAATCTTCCTTGCCCCAAAAATCAATTCAGAGATTTAAGGGTAGTTCCGGGTCCAAGGAAATGGACCGAAAAAAGGGGACAACCATCATTGCTCTTAAATTTGAAGATGGCGTTTTAATCGCCGGAGACAGGAGAACGTCTTTTGGCCATAAAATTATGAGCGATGAAACGGTCAAAATCGATCAGGTCGCTATGTTTACCGGGGTTGGCTGTGCCGGTTCGGTCAGCGATGCGCAGTACATAAAATCCATTCTTCAACAAATAAACCTTACGTTTATGGAGAGATCAGGTGTGCCTTTGACCATCGAAGGCCAGGCAAATTATGTCGCAGATCTTCTCCGCGACTACTGTTACTATGGAATACCCTTGATGACCGAGATGATCATTTGTGGTCTTAATTTTTTTGGGACTTATCAAATTTTTGATATTTGGGAAGATGGTTGTAAAGAAGAGAGAGAATATAGTGCTGTCGGTTCGGGTACTTTTGAAGCTCTCCAAGTCATGGAAGACTATAGGCAGGAAATTAATAGTAGATCCCTCAATCTCAAAAGTGCGATTTTCATCGCCTTAGAAGCTCTCTATAAATCTGGAAAATGGGAGAGCGGAGTTTCTCCTTTATCTTCAGTCTTACCTTCGGTGGCAACCATCACCGTTACGGGTGGTTTTAAAAATGTCGAAAATAAGACCCTCGAAACAATTCGAGCGAAACTTTTTAAAGGGAAACGAGGCGACAATGTCTAAAAACCAAGGGCTTAGTCTGGTCAACGAATTTGAGAATAAAAAAAATAATGTTCGGGCAAGATTGAAGAAAAACTTCATTTGTTGCGTCAAGGTTAATGGAACTAATTTTTTGATAGCCGGCGGAGATGAAATGGCCGGTTTATATCGGAGCCCCAACTTCGCGGCAATAGTTACAGGTGGTTCTTCGGGAGATATTGCTGAAGGTGTAAGAAATGTGAGAAGGATAGTGTCGAGTTGGGCAACCACCTTCTCTTCTTATGATGTTCATTGCACGATTTTGAGAGATGATTTGGCCAGGTTGATGAAAATCGACCTTGAGGACAAGGATACGGCTCGAGGTTTAGCCGCTGAGTTTGCCATCGTTGATATTCTTGGTCGGCTGGTAGTGATCTATTTTACTGGAGATTATCATTTTTTTACTGATGAAGATCAGGAAAATGATTCGGAAGCAAAGATATTTGTTGCCGGATGCTACGATCTTCAGTATCGAAAAAAGGTTACCAATGCTGTTTCAAGATTGTTTTCTAAGCTGAACAAACCCGATGAAAAAGTTTTAAAGGAGATCCAATTAAAGTTAATCAAAAAGTTAAAAATTGAAAGCTGCAGTATCATTTGTTTGGATGTGGTCGTCGAAAGATTAGGAGATTTAGAAATAGGCAACACCAAAAAGAAGATAGGTAAAAATCCTTAAGCAAGACTTAAGGATTTTTTGTTTTTAGATGAAGGTGATAAGATAAAAACATGAAAATGTGGATAGAAAACAAGATTAAAGAACTCTATCCTGGTGTTGATTTTGATGTTCTGACCCCGCCAAACAATGAAATGGGGGATTATTCCATAAATCTTGCTTTTGTATTGGCTAAAAAAGAGAAACAGCATCCTAAGGATGTAGCTGGTCGTTTAGCTGAAGAATTTTTAGAAAATAAAGAATTAAGCAAATATTTCAGCAAAATAGAACCCGCCGACGGTTTTGTTAATTTTTACTTATCTGAAGATTTTTTAAGGCAAGAACTGGTTAAGATACTGGAACAAAAAGAAAATTATGGTTCAGGAGAAAATAAAAAATTAAGCATAAATCTTGAATTTGTTTCTGCCAACCCCACCGGTCCCTTAACGGTTGCTAACATCCGGGCGGCAGCTTTCGGTGATACTCTGGCCGCAATCTTTAAAAAATACGGCTACGAGATAACAAAAGAATATTACATCAATGATGCCGGGAACCAGGTTAAGCTATTGGGTGAATCAGTTGCCCGCCGCTACCTTCGCTTAAAAGGAAAAACCATAGATTTTCCTGACAATCTTTACCAGGGAGAATATATCATCGATGTCGCCAAAGAGATGGATGATAAGGGTTTGGTCAAAGACATAGAGAATTTCGACGAACTGACATCTGTTTGCCGCGAGTTTGCATTGAAAAAAATGATCGATTCCGCCAAAGCTTCTTTGTCGAAACTTAATATAGATTTTGATACCTGGTTCTCCGAGAAAAAATTATATGACTCGGGCGAAATCGATAACACTTTAAAGATGCTCAAAAAAGGCGAGCATGTTTATGAAAAAGAAGGTGCGGAATGGCTAAAGATAGATGATTCAGGTGAACGCGATGCGGTATTGGTCAAAAGCGACAAATCCTACTCGTACCTTATGGCCGACATTTCCTATACCAGGAATAAATTTATTCGTGGTTTCGGAAAAGCGATAAATATTTGGGGAACCGACCATCACGGCGATGTACACCGCTTAAAGGCCGGAGTCAGAGCCTTGGGCTACGAAGACGGCAAACTTGAGATACTTCTCCACCAGCTGGTTTCCTTGAAAGCCGGAGGAGAAAAACAAAAGATGTCCAAAAGAAAAGGGGAGTTCGTTCTTTTGGATGAACTTTTTAAAGAGGTTGGCAAGGATGCTGTCCGGTATTTTTTTCTGGTCAAGGATCTCAATACTCATATGGAATTTGATGTTGACTTGGCCAAGGAAGAATCGAAAAAGAACCCAGTCTATTACATTCAGTATGCTAACGCCCGGCTTAACAGTATTTTTGGAAAATTAAACCTTACTGAACTTAGACCCAAAAATGACCCTTCTGTGTTCGAGGGTTTGAAAGAAAAAGAAGAATTTGGGTTGATGCGGAAAATGTCAAAGTTCCCGGAATTGATAGAAGAAATAGCTCTTAACTATCAGGCCCACCGCTTGGCTCAATATGCCTTTGAACTGGCTTCGGAGTTCCATAATTTTTATGAGAAACATAGAGTTGTAAATCCTGCTTCGCCGGTCCGCTCCGCCGATGCTTCAGCGAGGCGAGCAGGCGGGGATGACAAAAAAATAGAAAAGGCCAGAGTAGCTTTATGTTCGGCGATAGCTATTGTTATTGGCGAATGCCTTTCTCTGATGGGGATCTCGGCGCCAAAAAAGATGTAAATAGTCCAGGTTTTAGTTGAATTTTCCTCTGGATAATTTATAATTATTGGATGTATCCCGTTAGAAGTCTCGCCCGCGCTTACGCGGTCAATGACCTCGGGCGGGCTACTTCTAACGGGATGTACGATTTTAAAGGAACAGAGCATAAAATACTCGAATTTTGGCGCAATAACGATACTTTTCAAAAATCATTAGAGAACAGGAAGAAAGGCAAAAGGTTCGTTTTTTTTGAAGGACCACCGACTGCCAACGGTCGGCCGGGCATCCACCATCTTTTAGCTCGCGCTTTCAAGGACCTTATCTGTCGCTATAAGACCATGCAGGGCTTTTTTGTTTTGCGTAAGGCCGGTTGGGATACGCACGGCTTACCCGTCGAAATAGAAATAGAAAAAGAACTTGGTTTTAAGAAAAAGAAAGATATCGAAGATTACGGAATAGGAAAATTCAACAAGAAGGCTAAAGCGAGTGTCTGGAAATATAAGACCGAATGGGAAGACATGACCAGGAAAATGGGTTTTTGGCTTGACCTCGACCATCCATACATAACCTATGAGAATAACTATATAGAAAGCGTTTGGCATATCATCCGCCAGATCTGGGACAAAAAACTTCTTTATCAGGCCCACAAGGTTGTGCCTTTTTGTGTCCGTTGCGGAACATCCTTGTCATCTCATGAGGTGGCCCAGGGTTACAAAAAAGTAAAAGAAAAATCTGTTTACATAAAATTCAAAGTTAAAACCGGGAATTCACATGTGAAAAGAGGGGATTATATTCTCGCCTGGACAACCACGCCTTGGACTTTACCCGGCAATGTTGCCTTGGCAGTCGGCAAAAACATAGATTATGTTCTGGTCAGAAAATTTTCAGAAAATTTAGTTATCGCCAAAGATCTCATCCAAAAAGTTCTCGGCAGTGATTACGAGGTCGTTGGAGAATTTAAAGGCAAAGATCTCGCCGGTTTAATTTATGAACCGCTTTTCGATATCAAAGAGCTCAAGTCAAATACTTCATACCAGGTTTATGAAGCAGGTTTTGTTTCGACCGAAGACGGCACGGGAGTGGTTCATACCGCTGTGATGTATGGAGAAGAAGATTATGTTCTCGGGACTAAATTAGGTCTGCCAAAAGTTCACACGGTTGATGAGCAGGGCAGGTTTACCGGGGTCGGACAGGATCTCGACGGCATGCTGGTAAAAAGCAAAGACAAACCGACCGAAGAAAAAACGACCTCGAAGATAATCGAGTATCTGAATAAAAATAACCTCCTTTTCAAAGAAGAAGAGTATGAGCACGATTATCCTTTCTGCTGGCGCTGTGATTCGCCGCTTTTGTATTACGCCAAAAATTCCTGGTTCATTAAAATGTCGGCGGTCAACAAAGAAATCATGGCCAACAATCAGAAAATAAACTGGGTACCGGAAAATATAAAAGAAGGACGTTTCGGCCAATGGTTGGCCGAGGGCAAGGATTGGGCTTTTTCTCGCGAACGCTATTGGGGCACGCCTTTACCGGCCTGGAAATGTCAGAAGTGCGGAGATGTTAAGGTTGTCGGTTCGGTCGAAGAAATGGAAAAACTTAGTGCTTCGGACCCTGTCAAGAACAATAGGTATATAGTCCTGCGCCACGGTTACACTACCCGTGACGAAGCTGGCAAAATGATAATCAGTTCCGATCTGAAATTGGATAAATACCACCTGACCAAAGAAGGAGAAAAACAGGCCGAGCGAAATGCCCAGAAGATAAAGAATAATTATGACATCGACCTTATTTTCAGCTCTCCTTTCTTGAGAACTGCCGAGACGGCGGAAATAGTTTCTAAAACCCTGCATCTTAAGGTCACTTCCGACGAAAGATTAAGAGAGATAAGTCATGGCAGTTGTGACGGCTTGCCGCATAAGGTTTGTTCAGTTGAAGATTTGAGAAGGACGATTGATTTTAAGGCGCATGTGACTGGTGAAAGCTGGAACGATGTTCGCACGAGAATGTCCGATTTTATGCAGGAAATGGAAAATAAATATTCCGGTAAAAATATCCTGATCGTCAGTCACGGTGATCCGTTGTGGATTTTAACATGCATGGGAAAAGGAATGACCGGGCGGGAGATAGAAGATAATGCCAGGAAGGATAATTATCCTGGAGTTGCTTTTTGCGGTGAAATGAAATGGCGGAAAATTCCAAGGAACGAGATAGGCGAGCTTGATCTTCACCGACCCTACATCGACAGCGTTTCTCTCAAATGTGATGAGTGCGGGGCGTCCATGAAAAAGATCGCGGATCTAATAGATGTCTGGTTCGATTCCGGTGCAATGCCTTATGCCCAGTGGCATTGGCCTTTTGAAAACAAGAAGATGTTTGAGGAGCAGTTCCCGGCGGATTTCATAGTCGAGGCGGTTGACCAGACCCGGGGCTGGTTCTATACCCTTTTGGCTATCTCAACTCTTTTAGGCAAAGGATCGTCGTATAAGAACGTAATGTCCCTTGGTCATGTTCTCGATGACAAAGGCAAGAAGATGTCTAAATCCAAAGGCAACGTTGTTTCACCTTTTGAAGTAATGGATAAAGTCGGGGCCGATGCAGCCCGCTGGTATTTTTATACCCTTAATCAGCCAGGGGAGTATAAACTTTTTGCGATGAAAGATGTCGAAGCCAAACTTAAAGGTTTTATCTCGACTCTTGAGAATTGTGTTAGATTTTATGAACTATACGGAGAAGGTTCGAAGAATTTTACCCATACATCCAAAACATCCAACCTTCTTGATAAATGGATAATCTCCCGTTTAAATGTTCTGATTGCCGAAGTAACAACCGCTCTTGATAAATACGACCCGACGACGGCTACTCGAGCCATAGAAAAATTTACAGTCGAGGACCTCTCTAACTGGTGGTTAAGACGTTCGAGAAAAAGAAAAGAAGCTCTCGGGTTGCTTAAATTTTTGATCCTCGAAACGGCCAAGCTAATCGCTCCTTTTACACCTTTTGTCTCTGAAGAGATATTTCACAATTTAAAAAGCAAGACATCGGTTCATCTCGAAGACTGGCCCAAAGCAGATAAAAAACTTATTGACGTAAAACTTGAAAAAGAAATGGAAGAAGCCAGAAATGTCATCGCTTCTGGTTTGGCCGTACGAAAGGAAAAACAATTAAAGGTTCGCCAACCTTTGCGTTCGGCAATTACCAAACGAACTTCGAAGTTCAGCAAAGATATCGAATCGTTGGTTAAAGAAGAACTCAATGTTAAGGGCCTGACCTATGATGCCAAACAGGAATCAGGAATAACTTTTGATACAGTTTTGGATAAAGCTCTCATCCACGAAGGTTATGCTCGTGAGTTGATGCGCCAGCTTCAGGATATGCGCAAAGAGGCCAAATACCGTTTAGACGAGAAAGTCCTTGGTCACTGGCATTCGGAAGACAAAGATATAATCGAAGCGGTTGAACAATGGACGGAAGAAATAAAGAAAGATGTCTTGCTTGAAAAATTCGAGTCCGGCCCAGCGAACAAAAAATACGACATTGAAAAAGAATTTGAGCTTGCGCCCCAGAAAAAGATTTGGATCGGAGTTACAAAATAGTTTCTTAAAATCCCGCTCTCGGCTTCAGCCCATTCAGGGCACAGCATAAATTTCTGCTGAAATTTTGCTTCGTGCTCGGCCCAGTCGGCCTGCGCAAGTCCCTTCATAGACTGAAGCCTACGCGGGATTTTATAAAATAAAAACATTGGAAAGAGTATTTGTAATTCACGGTTGGTCAGGCTCACCCAAAAATCTTTGGTTGGTATGGCTTGAACAAGAACTAAAATCTAGAGGTATAAAAACGTCTGTACCGGCCATGCCTAATACTGATGAACCTACAATTAAGTCTTGGGTTGAATTCCTTGCTAAAGAAGTTAAAAAACCAAACGAGAAAACATATTTTGTCGGCCATAGTATAGGTTGCCAGACTATAATGAGATATTTAGAAAATCTTCCAACTGAAACTATGGTTGGTGGGGCTATCTTCGTTGCCGGATTCTTTCATTTGCCTAATCTTGTCACTAAGAAAGAAAGGGATATTGCCAAGGAATGGCTGGAAACACCCCTTGATTATACAAGAGTGAAAACGAGTGTTAAAAATAAGATTGTGGCTATATTCTCTGATAATGACCCGGATGTAACCATAAGTGATAGTAAGATTTTTAGAAATAAACTAGAAGCAAAGATCGTGGTCGAACATAATAAAGAACATTTTAGTGATGATTCCGGTATATCAGAAATCCCAGTTGTTCTGGAAGAATTGTTAAAAATGATGGGAAAATAATCCTGTAGCCATTATTCTTTCTCGCAGACCGTCTTTTTTCGAGCGGCTACAATATTAGAATTAATTGAAAATTAAGTTATCCAACAAATTTGAGAGGAGTTCCACCGCCATATTGGCGGATATACAGGACGACGAGGCTCAAATTTATTAACTTAATTGAGATTAATTCTAATATTTAGCCTAGAAGATAAAAAGTAGGTCGAGGGAATGACAATGGCTAAAGGACTATCAAGAATATGCGTACAAGAGCAATAATACTTAAGAAGCAGGCGACGAATGAGCATGACCAGTTGGTTACATGCTACACAGAAGAATTCGGCAAACTTACTGCCATCGCCAAAAGTGTTTTGAAACCTCATTCCATTCAGGCAATGCATTTGGACCTTGTGAATTTGGTTGATTTTGAACTTTTGAATGGACGGGCGATGCCGATAATCACCGGTGCGCAGGCCGAAGAAATATACCCGGCTCTTAAGAATGACTTGCCAGCAATCGCGGCAGCTTATTTTTTTAGCGAAGCTGTTGACTGTCTTTTTTTTGAACAGCAGAAAGACGAGGAAACCTGGAATTTTTTAACCTCGCTTCTTAAGGAGTTAAATCTGTCAGCTTCGAGAGGTAAAAACATTGATGGTATTTTGAAGGCGTGGCAGGTTGAATTTCTTAATATCCTGGGTTATTATCCGAACCTCAATGAATGTTCTTTCTGCACCTCTCCGATCGACGGCCGGGTTGCGGTTTACAGTGTTTCGACTAAAGGCGCTGTATGCCAGGATTGTTTTTTGGGCGGATGCGGTGGCATAGTCATCCGAAACGGGGAATTATTCACCAGGCCGGTACTTTCGGCAATATTTGAAAGCTTGGCCGAGAGGAAATTAAATTCATTAAGTTTAATAAACACCGTGATAAAATAAATACATATGGCCAGCCGAATACTAAAATACCTTATTTTACTTGCCTGTCTGCTTCTGGTGGTGGCGATATCTTCGTTTTGGTTCTCCGGACCTTCTTTCAGGGAACAGGATGTTTCTTTTACTATCGACGGACCGACCCAGGTCACAGCCGGTCAGGAAGTAACATATAAACTAAGCTATCAGAACAATACTCGCAGCGATCTCTCAAACCTGAATTTTAACTTCTATTACCCTGAAGGAGCAGCAGTTCTTGTTAACGGAAAGATACAGGAAAACCAGAACGAGAATTTTGCTGTCGACACTCTTAAACCAGGAGAAAGGGGCGAGAAAGATTTTGTGGCCTATCTTATCGGGGATAAGGGCAATATCGGTGTGGCTAAAGCTGACCTGTCTTTTAGGGCGGGAAGCTTAAGTTCTAATTTTGAGAAAAGCATAACCTTTTCGACCACAATAGTTAAAACTCCGATAACTTTAACCCTGGTCGCTCCACCTAATTCTGTTTCGGGTTCTACCGCCCAGTATATCCTCGATTATAGAAATACTTCTGATGACGATCTCTCTGATCTGATGGTCGAGTTTGATTATCCCGACGGTTTTCGTCCAAAAAGCTATGACCCACAGCCAGTTCTCGGTGATAATACTTGGCATATTGATACGATAAAAAAGGGCAAAGGCGGAAGGATAACCGTCAATGGAATTTTAACCGGCAGCGAGGGTGACAACAAAATGGTCTCTGTAATCCTGAAACGAAAATTGGACAGCGATTACGTTGACTATCAGAAGTCTTCGGCCACAACCGTGATATCGAACCCCATTCTTGGTTTGGGGATGCAAGTAAATAACTCGACAGATTATACCGCTTCTCTTGGTGATAACCTATCCTATACCGTCCAATATTCGAATAATTCAAATATAAATTTTTCGGGCATGAACCTGGTTGTAAAACTTGAAGGAGATACTTTCAATCTTGGAACCCTCAACACCAACGGCGGTCTATATGACAGTTCGGCCAAAACAATCACCTGGGATTCGACCACTATTTCTGATTTTAATAATTTTGTTCCTGGAATGAGCGGCCAGATAAATTTTTCAGTCTCTCTCAAGCCGACTTTCTCATCTGCAATACCTGGTTCTTCCCAGGACCGTTTCGTAAAAGTTTCATCCGTATTCATGACTCCGAATGTTCCGGAAGGTTTTGACGGCAATCAAATCTCGGCATCTTCCAATCTTGTCACCAAAATAAGCAGTCAGCCGGCCTTAAACCAATCGGTCTACTATAATGACCCGAATTTCCAGTCGGTCGGTCCTTTGCCGATGCACGTAGGAGATATGACCTCGTTCAATGTTCACTGGCAACTGACCAATCCCGGCAATGATATTAATAACGTCGAGGTTTCCGCAAAGCTCCCGGCTAATGTACAATGGGATAATATGGTATGGGCTAACAACGGCCTTCCGTCACCGGCCTATAATTCAAGCACCGGGACGGTTGTCTGGGACCTGCCCAAACTGCCTTACGGGACCGGAACTCTTGGTAGCAAGTATGAAGCCAGTTTCAGGGTCAAAGTTATACCGGCAGACAGCGACAAAGGAAATTCCATCCAGCTTATCGGCGGACCCAAGTTTGCCGGAACTGACAGTTTTTCAAATCAGACGATTACAATTACCAGAGACCCGGTTACGACAAATGACCTGTCTGACCGGCCGGGGCAGGGAATAGTACAATAAAATAGTATCAGGTAGTATGGAAAAAAATAAAGAGCAAAATTTGTTGGATAAAGTAGTTGCCTTATGCAAACGGCGCGGTTTTATATTTCCGGGTTCCGAGATATACGGTGGCATCGGAGGTTTTTATGATTTCGGGCCGCTTGGAGCAGAACTCAAATTTAATCTTAAACAGGAGTGGTGGAAGTCGGTTGTTCGGGAAAGAGATGATGTCGTCGGCTTATCGGCCGCTTTGATAATGAATCCTCAAGCCTGGGTTGCTTCCGGCCATGTCGGAGGATTTTCAGACCCATTAATTGAGTGCAAGAAATGTCATAAAAGATATAGGCCCGAAGATATATATAAACCCGAAGACCAATTCCGACCCAAAAGAAATATAGAAAAAAGCATTGGAGAGCAGGTAGCAGAGGAGGGTAAGAGAATTCTTAAAAAAAGAACCTTGGAATTGAAGGAAAATGGATGCGAAGTTTGTGGAGGAAAAGAATTTACTGAAGCCAAATCATTTAATTTAATGTTCAAAACATTTGTCGGACCGGCCGAAGACACCGCCTCGGTTGCTTATCTTCGTCCGGAAACTGCCGGAGGTATTTTTGTTAACTTCAATAATGTCGTCGACTCAACAAGAGTTAGGGTTCCGTTCGGTATTGCCCAGATAGGCAAAGCTTTTCGTAATGAAATAAACCCTAAAGATTATATTTTCCGGACAAGGGAATTCGAACAGATGGAGTTAGAATATTTTGTTAAACCAGGTGAAGATGAGAAATATTTTAAAGAATGGGTTGCTTCACGTTTTGAATGGTACAAGAAAATAGGCTTAAAAAACGTTCACAAAAGAGAACAGACCAAAGAAGAAAGAGCCCATTATTCAAAAGAAACCATCGACATTGAATATGATTTCCCGTTCGGCACCAAAGAAATAGAAGGCATCGCCAACCGGGGAGATTTTGACCTCCAGTCTCATCAGAAAAGTTCAGGCCAGGATATGTCGTTCAGGGATCCTGACTCCGGGGAAGTTTTTGTTCCCTATGTAATAGAACCTTCAGCCGGAGTTGACCGCATTGCTTTGGCTGTTCTATGCGACGCTTATCACGAGGACGGGGACAGGGTCGTTTTAAAACTTAGCCCGAAGCTTGCGCCGTACAAAGCGGCGGTTTTTCCTCTGCTTAAAAATAAGCCTGAACTCGTCGAAAAAGCCAGAGAGATCTATAAAGACCTCAAGAAACACTTCAACGTTGTCTGGGACGACCGGGGAAACATCGGTAAACGTTATTACTCGCAAGACGAGATAGGTACACCTTTGTCTATCACCATCGATTTTGATACTTTGGGAGAAAAACCCGAGCTGAAAGATACTGTTACGATTCGTGACAGGGATACTGCCAAGCAGGACAGGATCAAGATTCAGGACCTCAAAGCTCATATCAGTTCCGTTATTGATAATATTCGGAACTAAATTTATACTTAAATTATGCATACCCGACGCCGGAAAGGGACAAGTATAGCGATAATGATCTTTCTGATCGCAGTCGTTTTACTTTTTGCAAAAGGTCTCCCGTCTAAAAATGACAATATAAAAAGTTCTGAATTTAGGGGTAAAATAGCCGGAATAACCGAAACTCAACTATCTGTTGCTGGTACGGTCATGATTGACGGCAAATCCTATGGTCCAACTGAAGTGGTATCGGTTATAACAAATTCCAATACCAAATTTGTAAAAATAACCTTGATACCTCCTCCAGATGGTAAATATACGCCGACTAATTTGAAATCCGGTTCTTTAGAAGGTAGTCTTGCCGATCTCTATAATCCGAACAATTCAAATGTTGTTATAATTGCTACGGATAATATAACGGGAACTAAAAAATTCACCGCGGCCGAGATCCGTTATACAGCCCCTGTTTTCTTCAACGGAACGCCAAAATCGATCCCTAAACCACGAAGTTCCAAATAAACCATTCTTTGCCGGGATATTTTAATGAAACTGTCTTATAAAATATTTTCAGGTCTTTTTTTATTGGTTCTGGTGGCAGGTCTTTTAGTATGGTCTTACTCTTCTAAGAAAACATCTTATCCAGAACTTCAGGACGTGAAAAAACATTCCCAGTCTTTCAGTGAGCTTAAAAAATATTTTGAGGACCTCGCAAATCAAAAAAGTCCTGAATATGCTTTTGAGGTTTTAAAAACCGCTGACTTGCCTCCGAATACGGACTTCCATCTCCTTGGTCATGCGATCGGCGATGTTTTGTATAAAAAAGAAGGTTTGAAAGGTATTTATAAATGTACCCAAGATTTCAGGAACGCCTGTTCGCACTCTATCGTGGTTGGACTCTTTTTTGATAAGGGCGAAAGTGCTCTTGACGCAATCTCTGATGCCTGCAGACATGCTCCGGGGGGGTCAGGTGCCTATACCATGTGTTTCCACGGACTTGGTCATGGTATCCTGGCGTATCTGGATTACGACCTTAAAAAAACGGTGGAGATGTGCCAAAAGACCGGTACGCCGGAATATAATTATCAGGAATATCCGCAATGTGTCGGAGGTTCGATAATGGAGATGATAAGCGGGGGATTCCACGACAAGATCGCATGGGGGCGTCAGAGAAAGATATACTTTACCAAGAATGATGCTCTGACCCCCTGCGATACGGACTTAATCCCTTCCGGGGCGAAATTAATGTGCTATACCTATTTAACGCCGTATCTTTTCGAATTTGCCGGAGCGGATATTAATCATCCCGGCCCGGCTGATTTCTCAAAAGCATTTCAGTATTGTTCTAAATTACCGCTATCGGATCCAAACCGGAATATTTGCTACGGAGGATTTGGCAAAGAGTTCATTGTCCTGGCTCAGAACCGGGACATCAGAAATGTTGCAGATATGACAACCGAACAATTTCAGAAAGTTTATGCTTGGTGCCTTTTGGCAAATGACAAGAACGGAACACAGGCGTGCATTGAAAATTCGACCGCCTCTCTATACTGGGGAGGGGAGAATAAGCCGGACGGTGCAATAAGGTTTTGCAATTCTATTTCGGACCAGGTTTACCAGTACCCTTGTTTTGAAGATCTCTTTGGAATGGTCAGCTACTATATCAAAGACCCCGGATACTATAAGTCATTTTGTTCTACGGTGCCTGAAATTCACAAGGCCGAATGCAAAAAAGTATTAAGGGTGGGATAATTATCGTCGATGAAATACCGTCTGATCTTACTTCTCATTCTTTTTTGTGCTGTTTTAGGGGCTTTTTACCTGTTTAAATTTTTTATCCATCAGTCGCCAGCCACTTACTACATTTCTCTAACCAAAGACGGCTTTTCACCCTCAAACATAACTATTAACCAGGGCGACATGGTAGTTTTCACTACCCGACTTACGAAACCATTCTGGCCGGCTTCGGATATCCATCCGACCCACACCTTGTACCCGGAATTTGATCCCAAACGTCCGATAGACTCTGATAAATCTTGGAGCTTTAAGTTCGATAAAGCCGGTAATTGGAAATTCCATGACCACCTCGATCCTTACTACCAGGGGATAGTCAAAGTTCGTGGCTCTGACGGTAAGATTCCTTATGTTGATTGCGTACATGTTTCGGAGGAAAATAGGGCTCAATGCTGGGACACCAACATCGATTCTATTATTGAGAGCAAAGGATTGGAAGGAACATTTAATATGATCTCGGACTCATATAACAATGACCCGGATTTTAAATACTACTGCCACGGCTTGGTCCATAAGTTGGGAGAAAAAGCGTATTATTTATTTTCTGAACACAAAAACTTTACCTTACCGGAAAAAGTTTCTTATTGCAGTTTCGGATTTTATCACGGCTTTATGCAAACTCTTCTTCATGAAACTAATGACTTGAGTGTGGCAAGGGATTTTTGTAATTATGCCTACGATAAGATGAAAAATGTAAGTGCTGATACTTTGGGGAAATGTTATCATGGTATCGGTCATGGCGCGGTTGATGATGACAATGATTGGCCGAATGAAAGATCGGTCGTGATGCCTGCTCTGGCCTTGTGCGAAAAGGTTGCGCCTAACCCCCAGATGCTTAACCGCTGCGGAAGCGGAGTGTTCAATGCAATGGCAATTGCATATAATCAAGGAAAGTTGCGCAAGAACGAGTCCGACCCTCTTTTTTATTGTCGGAGCTTAGAAAAAGATTATGCCAAACTGACTTGCTATGAGGAGATGAACACGTACCTAATGGCGATAAGCAACTCCGATTTCTTAAAAGCTATTAAATTTGTCGAAGCAATAAAAGAGGATGAATACGCCATTTCTACCATGAGAAGTTTGTCGGATGTTAACGGACAATCGGGGTGGGACCTGGCTGATTATTCAAAACAGGTAAAAGTTTGCCAATCTCTTCAGAAAAGACTGGTCACCCCGTGTATTGAAGGATACATTGAGGGTTTGATCGAGGTTGGTACGCCTGATCTGGAATATACCAAGCCCTTAGCGTTTTGCGCTAACCCTCTTCTTACCGAAGAACAAAAAATCGCTTGTTATAATAATTTGATCTGGCAGGAAAGCAACATTTACCCAGCAGAGAAACAAAAATATATTTGTTCTCAGATCGATGTTAAATATAATAAGAAATGTGCCCCGGTAAAATAAAAAATCATCACATCTTTGATAAAAATTTTACAAAACACGAAGCTTAAAATAATCGTCTTGGTTCTTTTCTTAACTCTCATTTATGTTTTTGGATTTTTTTATAAATATTTTCCTGCTAATTCCAAAAATTATACCGTTTCTATGACCAAAGACGGTTTTTTCCCTTCAACATTGACCATCAACCAGGGAGATACTGTAATCTTTACGACCCAATTAGACCAAGCATTCTGGCCTGCTTCCGATCCGCATCCGACACACGACATTTATCCTGAATTTGACCCGAAGCACCCGGTAGACCCCGATAAATCATGGAGTTTTAAATTTGATAGGATCGGCAGCTGGAAATTTCATAACCACTTAGATCCTTCTTCAAGAGGAGTGATAAATGTTCTCGACCGTAACGGTTCGGCCGTAAAAATTAACTGCAATGATCCTCAACAAAACGACAAGATCCAATGCTGGGAAGATTCCTTGGACAACACCCTCGAAACCAAAGGTCTTGACGTTGCTTTCCAGCAATTAGCCCAGCTTTACGAGTCTGACCCGTATTTTGCCGCCAACTGCCACGGTTTTGTTCATCGTCTCGGTCAGGCGGCTTATGAAAGATTTTCTCAACATCAAGATATCAAATTAAGCCCCAAGACATCATACTGCGCTTATGGTTTTTATCATGGTTTTATGGAAGCGCTTTTGAAAAAAACCGGAGACCCGTCCAAGGCCAAAGAATTTTGTGATTATGCCCAAAAACAACTAAGCGGACAAACCTCCGATGCCGGGGGAGCGTGTTTTCATGGAATAGGCCACGGGACAGTGGATGGCGACGATACCGAGGCCTGGGGAGACCCTGAAAAAATGATCAAACCCGGATTGAAGATATGTGATGGCGTGGCAAGCAATCCGATGGAAAGGTACCGCTGCATTTCCGGGGCCTATAACTCTATTGAGATCCTGTCTCACAATGATAAATATCAATTAGATGAGTTGGCTAAAGACCCTTTTTCTTTCTGTAAAACCCAGCCGATAAACAACAAGGAAGCTTGCTATACCAATATGCTTCCGGCAATTGAAATTCTTTATCGTGAGAATTTTAAAGAAGAAGTAAAAAAGATCGAAACAATTCCTTCTGATGGTGATAAGGAAAATCTCGAGCTCTTCGGCTACACGGTTAAGGAAATGACCGCGGTAAGTTTGTTCCATGAATACATAAGATTGCATACTCGTAGCCAGGATTTTGATATTTTGGATGGAATAAATTTATGCCACTCTGTTTCTGGTGACCTAAGACTGCCGTGTGTAGAAGGATTGGCCGGCGGACACATGAAATACGGAGAACCTGGCAAAGAATATGTTAAGGGTTTGGCATTTTGTAAACGGCCCGAACTTAAGGACGATGAACGAAACGAGTGTTACAGATATATTTTGACGAGGTTGAGCATTTGGTACAATTCTCAAAAGAGGACCGAGATCTGTTCATCGGTCGACAAAGATTATCAAAAATTCTGTTCCGGTCAATAAATTTATGAAACTTTTTTCATCCAAAACTTTTTACCTTTCTCTATTTATAATCCTTGTCGGAGCGGCCTCGGCTTACGGTATTTATTTTTTTAAGATCTCTAAAACCGGATCTGTCAAAACCCTTCAGGAATATGCCGACCAGATCGTGGTTAAGTGTTCCAAAGAATCTTATAAACCGACCTGCTATGACACCGAGATACCGAAACTGATGGACTATATTTCAATGCAAGATGCTTTTCAGGTTACCAGACTTGTTCAGGACGAGGACAAAAGTTATGTGTTCTGTCATGTTCTGGGTCATAACTTAAGTGCGCGGGAAACAAAAAAAGATCCTTCGAAATGGGCGGATGTTGTGACCGAGTGTCCGAGCGGGCTCTGTTCTAATGGCTGTATCCACGGGGCTTTTCAGGAGAGATTCAGGACGGAGGCGCTTGATGACAGTCAAATAAACAGCATTTTGCCCCAACTTCAGGGGGTCTGTGAAGAAAGACAGAATTGGCATCCGACCGGAATGGAGCAGGCCAGTTGTTACCATGCATTGGGACATCTTCTGATGTATATTACCGAAGCGGATGCTAAAAAGTCCAATGACCTTTGCCAGAAAGTCGCGGTTAAACCGGACGGACGCAATTTTCTTCAGGTATGTTACGACGGGAATTTTATGCAAATATTCCAACCGCTTGAAGATGAAGATTTTGCTTTGGTGAAAAATATCGCTCCCCACACACCGGCGGCGGCTTTTAAGTTGTGCGACAAGTTCTCAAGTATTCCTGCGGCCTCATGCCACAATGAATCCTGGCCGCTATCACGTAGTCAGATATTAACTCCGGACGGCCTGGTCAAATTTTGTTCCTTTACCCGGGACCAAAATTTAAAGAACAGATGTTTGAGTGCAATGTTCTTTGTGATACCGGTTCAGGTGAATTTTGACCAGCCGACAATTGAAACTCTATGTCGGGCTTTACCCCAGAATATCAAAGGCCAATGTTTTGCCGATTCGGCCTCCAGGTTCATAGAAACGGACTACCGGCTTATAGATAAATCGGTTGCCTTTTGCCGGGCAGCCGAGGAGTTCGGAGTGGGGGACACTTGTTACAATGAACTCCTTTTCTATTCAAAATATAATTTTCATCAGGGCTCTTCGGATTTCATCAATATGTGCAACGCCTTACCCGAACCCTGGAAAACAAAATGTTTTAAGTAGAACTCATTGTTGACTTTGTACTTGTTTGCTTGTCAAAATTTAGATAAAATTGAATAGTATGGCCTCCAAGAAAACTATTATAATAAGCACGTTTATTATAATCATGGCTTTAGGGTCCTCGTATCTCATTATAATCAAGAGTAGGACCCAAACGAATTCCGACAAAATTGGGCCTAAATCACCGTTGCCCTCCGTTTCCGGTGTGAGAAATTCCGTACTCGGTGACAATATAGACTTTCCGAGAGTCGCTTCTCGAACAGGAGTAAATTCATTACCCCCAGTTTTTAATATTTTTAAAATTAACGGTGCAACGAATCTCCGCATTAGCAAAGTTAATTATATCAATGGTAAACAAGGTTATACTGATTCTTTTGAAGTAGGCCGGTCAATGGAAAATGTCTTTTCCGAATATTCTTTAAAATTTAATTCTAATCAGGATTGGCAGGTTGTGTATGCGGCCCACAACAACGCTTTGTCCGTTATCGATCTAAAAACTTTTAATTATCAAAGCCGGATCGTATTTTATCCCAAAGGAAACGGCAAGGTTGATATCGATATATATATTGTGACCCTTCCATGAGACAAAAATATCTTTTCACAACGATCTTAACCTTTATCTTGGTAATCCTGGCGTTTTTGTATTTTAGCGGGTATGTTTCTGCCCAGACCTCCTGCATTACTGGCTACCAATGTTCTCCTAACTGCGGGCCTGGAACCGGTTTTTGTGGTGATTGTCCGGTCATGTCAGCTTGCAGCGGGACATGCGTTCAAAGAACAGATGATCCCTGTGGCGGTGCAACCTATACCTGCGGTGGATGTTCAGCCGGAAGATCCTGTGGACCTTTTTATAGTTGCGTTGCCGCGTATTCAGAGGCGGCGTATTATTCAGAGTCAAGCTACTATGCTCAAGCGTCTTACTATAGTCAGGCATCTTACTATGCCCAATCAACATACTACGGTCAGTCATCCTATTATGGCCAGTCCGCATACTACGGTCAATCGACTTACTATGCCCAAGCTGCCTACTATGCCCAAGCTGCCTACTATGCCCAAGCTGCCTACTATGCCCAAGCATCATATGGCCCGGGCTATTCTCAATCATCCTACTATGCCCAATCAGCCTATTATGCTCAAGCAACATATACCACCCCAACGCCTATTCCCCCCACCTCAACTCCCAACCCACAAGCCATTCCTGGAGTCGATGTCACATTTGATATTCAACCAAAACAAGCTAATTCCGGAGATAATCTAAATGCCACAGTCGGTATAAACGTCTATCCGGCCTTACTGATAGACTGGGGTAAGTGCAACAGCACCTTTGGTAATCCGCCAACAGATGTTTTGTGGTCAATTTTTGACGATAATGGTGTTCCTCTCATTTATCGGCGGGTAGCTAATTTCGATAATACTCAACAATTAGTGAACTTAAACGAAAGTGCTAATTTTACTTTTTATCCTCCCCAATCGACCGGGACTAAATATTACTACGCAAAGATAGAATGTGACGGGGGGGCTTTGTGGCCCGACTATACCATAACCCAGTCCGCCAATGTTACCATTTGCCAGACAGGTAGCAGTGCTTGTAATAATGGTCCGGGCCCTATCAACCCCGGCCAACCCGTCAGCATCCCCTGGAGGATAGTAAATCCTCTCTACGGCCAGCCTTATGATATCTTTGGACTAATAACCCTCATCTCCAATTGGATATTAAACATCGCAGGTTCATTAATAGTCATCCTTATCCTATACGCCGGCATAAGGTTCGTCTTTTCGAGAGGTAACCCTGGTGAGATCCAAAAGGCCAAGAATATCCTCTTCTGGGCTCTTATCGGGTTTATAATCGTCCTTATCGGCAAAGGTTTCGTCTACCTCGTCGACTCCATTCTTAGAGGCCAGAGGCCGCCGATACCTTGAGGATTAAATACGTTTTATCGTGTCTTTGGCAGGAACCGGAGAACTCGTTGCTTTTTTGGGTAATTTGTGGTATAATTCATCCATATAGGTCATTTACAAGATATCCTTAAAAAAGTCTGAAATTAGGAGGATGTAATGAAGTTATTTTCCGTGGCCCTGGTTTTAGTGGTCCCATTGATTGCTGGTTGCGATCGGGGATCCCTCAATCCCGTAGCTCCAAGTGCTCATAACACGCCGTCCGAATATCAGCTCCGGCAGATCTTTGGAACTAACTGGCCGGGTCCGTGGGGTGGCTACGAAGTGGACCTGAATGATTTCGGGAAAGGGGTCCTTAAGGCCGAGGTTGGATCTGTGCCAGGGCCACCGGATGCTTACACCGAGATTGCTATTATGGAGAACAGGCCAGGATCCGATCATTGTGATTTGTCTTGGAACGACATTCACAGTGGTTACAAGTGCTGGGTTATTGTTGTACGGAACTCAAACATGGAAGTCGATCCCAAAAGTATCGAGTTGGAAGTTAACGGACTGGATGGCAATAAGTTTGTAGGTTTTAGGTCAAACAAAGAAGTAAGTGTCAGCGGCTGGATCAAGTTCTACGGGGTGCTCAAATAATGCACCTCAAATTTCAAGCCGGTTTAGCGATCAGAAGGTTGCTAAACCGGCTTTTTTATTTTTAGGGGTGCGTTATAATATATATAGTTTAGAGAATTTACATTTTATTAAAATATGAATGATAAAAAAGGTATTATATTCGGTTTGATGATTTTGGCGGCCTCGGTTTTTTTTATGATCTCAAAGTACGAGACCCAGAAACAAGACAGTCATTTATTGGTAAATTCGGCTACACCTGCTCCCAGTCCGGATACTAATTTATCACTCAATATTTCCGGTTATGCAGGAAAGCTTGTTATTCCTCCGATTGCGTCAGAAAAAAGTGCGGCCACGTTCCAGACAGAACTTAATTTTTTAAAACCAAATAATGCCACTAACTTTCAAGCCAGAGAAGTACAATACGAAAATGGTAAAAATGGATACGAATTTAATTTCGATATCAAAAGCAATCTTCCTCAACCGTATTTCGATTATTTTAAAGTGCTTTACTCCAACGACTGGAAATTGTTGGGCGGCATCAGGGATGAAAGATCTGCCATCATAGAAATTCAAGGCGTAATTTACCAGGGTAGAATAGAGATGGAGCAGACAACAAAAGACAATATTAAAGTAAAAATATTATTAGTCTCAATTCAATGAAACATCGGTATGCTGTTTTTTTGGTCTTAGTTCCTGTGGCTGTTATATTTCTGAGCTTGTCTTTAAGCGTTAAAGACGCTTCGTCAATGGTGTGTCTTTTAAGATACACATGTCATGGTAATAACGATCCTCCTTGCGGAGACAACCCGGTTTATAGTTCTGACGTGTGTACTTCTTGTGCTACAAGAAACGACGACCCTTGTTATGGGACGACTTATTCGTGCGGCGGATGTGCGGCCCCTGCTTATGCTTGCGGGCCTTTTGAATCTTGTATTATAACTTATGCCGAAGCAGCATATCCTTATGCCGAAGCAACATATCCTTATGCCCAAGGAACATATCCTTATGCCGAAGCAACATATCCTTATGCCCAAGGAACGTATGGCTATTCCCAATCATCCTACTACGCCCAGTCGACTTATTATGGGCAGGCAGCTTATTATGCCCAGGCCGCATACGCCGCCCCTCCCCCAACCGTAGACAATGTTACCATCAGTTCTCCTTTGGTTACGACCGACAATACGACCCAGTATAATATTACGATTACCGGCTCCGATTCCACCGGGAGCGCGAATATCACTCATGAATATGTTCTTATAAATCTTCAAGGTGAGAACGCTCCTTTATACAGGGGATATTTGACCTGGTATTATTTAGATGCTTGGAACGGCTATCAGGATTACCGGGCCTGTACCGGAGGCGGCCATGCGGCGGTTCAGCCAGGTTATGGCGACGCCAACATCCATCTCGATGCTTGTACTACTTCTGTTTCAGGAAACAGCAGAACTACGGTTTTTACCGTCCGTTTCCAGTTGCCCTACACAACCCCGGTCATCGATAATGATATTTCCGGTTATCTCTATAATGGCCTAACAACTTTATCTTCCGGCTGGGTAAATTTTCAGACTAATTTTAATCTTTTGGTTCCAGCGCCGGTAGCTGATATTACCTGCCAATCTAATGGAGCCGGAGCTTATTCAAATGGTCCTTGCACGGTTGATTCGGGAGCTTCTACTAATTTGAGATGGTGCGGAGGTGCTTCTAATCCTTGTCCCAATTCCCAATACTGTGCTCTGGCAACGAGTGCGCCGTCCAATGCGACTTGGCAGAACGTAACCGCCTTAACGGTGACCGGGAATACTTTGACCAAAACCGGAGGTACAAATAATGTCTGGGATGCAGGCGCCTCATCTACCCAGACTATCGCTTCCGGCGACGGCTATGTCGAATTTACTACCGTTGAGAACACTGCTTATAAAATGGGAGGGTTTAGCTCGAGTGATACCACGCCGAGTTATGTTGAGATGAAATATGCTCTCTATGCTGCTGGAGACGGCCATGTCTATATCATAGAGAACGCAGCTTTCCAAAACGGCGGGGCTGCGGTCGGGACTTATGTTGCAGGCGATATTTTCAGGGTTGCAATACAGAAGGGTGTGGTTAAATATTTTAAGAACGGGATGCTTTTGTTCACAAGCCCCAACCTCCCGACCTATCCTTTGTTGTTCGATTCATCTTTCTACAGTATCGGAGCGACTTTATCCAATGTCCACATCGGAACAGGACTTGTATCTCCGACTGCCGCAAATGTTCAATGGCAAAATATTCTACCGTCAGCAAATATCACTGTGGGTGCAAGTTCCATAACTAAAACAGGTGGAGTGGCTGCCTGGGATACAGGTGCTTCTTCAATTCAAACCATATCCTCGGGGGATGGCTATGTTGAGTTTGTGGTCGGCGATACCACTAAATATAAAATTGCCGGACTTGGAAATGGCGATTCAAATCAAAGCTATACTGACATTGATTACGGGATATATCCCAACGTCGATGGCAATCTGTATATATTCGAAGGAGGGAGTTTGAAAGCAGGACCTTTGGCAGCGTATACAGCCGGAGACCTTTTGCGAGTGGCGGTTGAGTTTGGAACCGTTAAATATTATCAAAATGGAAATTTACTTTATACCAGCACCGTACCGCCAACTTACCCGCTCGGTCTGGATACTTCTTTGTATGATCCCGGAACCATGATACTTAGTGCAAAATTATATAATGGACAAACTTCCGGAACTTATTCCACGGGTCCGATAACAACTCCAAGCAAAACTTTTTATCTGACCTGTGTTGATCCAGGCGGTAACTCCACAGACACAGCGATAACTATCAATGCCAACGCTGCGACAGCTGATGCAACTTGTCAGTCGAATGGAGCAGGAGCTTTTTCAAACGGTCCTTGCAGTGTTAATTCCGGCACTTCTACTAATTTAAGATGGTGCGGAACTACCGGAGTAAACTGTTCGAGCGTCGATAGTTGCACTATTTCTCCTGGGCCAGCGTCCTATTCGCTTCAATTTGGCGTTGCCGGCGGCCGTCCCGAATCAGCCGAGCAAATAGTCGATTCGACAACTCTTAATCTTAAAGCTGCGATAGGTTCACCGTTGTCGGGTGATTTTAACGGGGATGGCTTGACAGACCTTGCAATTTTTAACAGTGCAACTTCCGGCTGGACGATAGATTATTCTCCGCCAAACGGTGTTACCGACGTTACTCCGATACCGTTCACTTTGGCTTATAGTCCTTATTATGATGTTCCGACTATGGCTGATTTTACCGGTGACGGAAAAACAGATATTGGCGAATGGCGAAGCGGTTCTGGTCCTTGGTATGTTCTGACCTCGGAAAGTAATTATACGAGTTGGTATACAGTTCTTGTCCCACCTTCTCCTTATATTAGCTGGGGTCTTGGAGCTACTCCCACTTTTGATCTTGCAGTTCCAGGCGATTATACCGGTGACGGGAAAGCAGATTTAGCTGTTTGGCGTTCTGGTGCAGGCCAGCCGGATACCGGTTATTGGTATGTTTTAAATTCCGATGACAACAATAAGACATATTTTACAAGAGCATGGGGTACGACCGGTGATGTTCCTGTTCAGGCAGACTATACCGGAGACGGGAAAACGGATATGGCTGTTTGGCGTCCTTCCAGTACAACCTGGTGGGTACTTACTTCAAACAGCAATTGGACTGCCGGCCTCAGCTATACCTTGGCCTTAGCCACCGCAACCGATATTCCGGTACCTGCAGACTATACCGGCGACGGCAAGGCCGACCTGGCCGTATATCGTCCAAGTACCGGGGACTGGTTTATATATACCTCGGAAAGCAATTACACCGCCTCTTATAATTTAAAACTCGGTATTCCGGGTGATGTTCCTGTCCCTGGATACTATCACAGTAAAGGCAAGGCCGAAGTTGCGGTCTGGCGACCGTCAAATCAGAAGTGGTACTTCATTAACGGCCCGATAGTTAATACCTCACTTGCGACCGCAAACCTGATAGCGAATACGACTTACACTTTATCATGTAATGGATCGGCAGGAATTGCCACCGACCAGGTAACTGTCAATGTCGCGGTGCCGACTCCAAGTGTTTCAAATATGACCGTGACTGTTAACAATGGTTATTATTGCAGTGCCGGTGTCCATGCTACCGTCTCGGGAATCTATACAGATCCGGGAAGTCTCAACGCTATCAATTATCAAGCAATGATTGATAATGATTTGGTCAGCGATCCGAATGTTGCCAGTGCAAGCATGAATCCTGAATGGGAGTCTGGAACTGTGCCGGTAGCGATAACCAGCGGCTCTACTTTTTCAAGCAGTACTTCGAATTGTCCGGTCAACAATTCCACGAATGTAACTTTAAATCCGACCGATACCCGCCCACAGACGACATGTCAGATGGTCTGGAATACGACATATACCGCCTGGGGCAGAGTTCAGAATTCAAGCGGAGTTTGGTCGCCATGGGTTAAGATGAGTACATATATTAATGGCGTAAATCCGCCGGCATCGCAGGCAAGTTGGACGACTCCGGTTCATGCATTTCCTCAAACCGCCTTTACTTATAGTCCGGCAAGTCCAGTATCCGGTTCGCCTGTTACTTTTACCGATTCGACCGTATTTGCCCCTAGTTCATCGGGAAAGACATGGAGTTGGAATTTTGGAACCGGTGTACCGACACCGGCCGGTACAGGGACTCAAGGGCCTTACAGCGTTGTATTTACGGGTAACGGTTCTTTTCCTGTTTCTTTGACCGCAACTGATAATGCTGGTTCATGTACCTATCAAAACAATCTCTATATCGGCCAGAAACTGCCCCAGTGGCGTGAAGTCGCGCCATATTAGAGTAAATATTAAAACCACCTCTTTGCTTATTGCAAAGAGGTGGTTTTATTTGGTAAACTGACAAAAGATTTTTTAAAATAAAAACCATGCCGTTGAGGTTACTTCAAAAGAAAAACTATCTGACCATGATAGGTAATTCAGTTCAACCGCGGAATATGATGTTCCGGAATTTGTATGTTGAATCTGACGGTGTTGAGAAAGATATCCTCGATAACGGCCGCTTAAGCTGCGCCGTATTCGTGTCATCGATCTTGTATATTAACAAGCTCATTTCAGACATCCATGCAACAGTAGAAAGAACAGTTGAGGATCTTTTGAGTTCTGGTTGGTCGGAAACAACCAATTTCCAGCCGGGAGCAGTTCTTGTTTGGGAAAAAAAAGATTTTGGCGATGGAGTAGAACATAGCCACATCGGATTTTATATCGGCAACAATAAGGCCGTCAGTAACAGCTCATTCAATGAAGGCGTACCCGTTGAACATGATTACACATACGATAATACCCGCAAAATTGAAAAGATTCTCTGGCACCCGGAGTTAGACAAAGATTAAACCGCTTCCCAAAAGCGGTTTTTTTTGATATTAATTATCCGTTAAGTACCTTTAAAAAGGGAAGATATGAGAAGCTTAGAGCGCCAATGGCTGGCAAACGTTCTGGCCGGGTGCACTTTTGACGATTTTCTTATAAAACCAGGTTGGGGCACTGCCAAGAGCCGTAAAGACATTTCTCTGGTTTCGAATTTCTCCAAAAATATTAAGCTAAATCTGCCGATTGTGTCTGCGAACATGGACACCATTACTGGTGCTCGCATGGCCGTTGCCGTTGCTAAAGAAGGCGGTCTTGGCATTATTCACCGTTACTTAAGTATCGAGGATCAATGTTTGAAGGTCAAAGAAGTTAAAAGAGAAGAAAATTTCATTATCGAGAATCCTTATAGTATTTCGCCTAAGTCTACAATAGGTGAGGCCAGGAATATAATGGACAAAAACAAAGTCGGTGGTCTGGTTGTTGTTGACCAGAACGGGCGGCTCGTCGGGATGCTGACAAGCCGGGATGTAAGATATTGTCCCGACGATACTGTAGTTGAAAACAGAATGACTGCCGGGGAAAATTTGATAACCGCCAAGTTATCGGAGATATCTCGGAATTTAGCCAGAAATCTTATGGACGCTAATCGCATTGAGAAACTGCCATTAGTCGACGATAACTTCACATTACGGGGCCTTATAGCTTCAGTTGATATCGATAATCTCGAGAAATTTCCTCTGGCGAACAAGGATGAGAATGGTCAGTTGATGGTCGGAGCGGCTGTTGGTGCCACTGGTGATTATATTGAAAGGTCGTCTGAACTTATCAAATCGGGTGTCGATGTGATAGTCATGGATATTGCCAATTTTCAATCTGATGTCGGTAAACATGCCGCCGAGGCGTTTTTAAACACCTTTTCAGGGAATAAGGTTGATCTGGTCGTCGGGAATATTGTTTTACCTATGGCCGCTAAGCTATATCAGGAGATGGGAGTTGCGGGTGTAAAAATTGGTTTGGGTCCCGGTTCGGCCTGTACTACGAGGTTTAACACCAATGTCGGTGTGACCCAAGCCGAGGCGGTCTATTCATGTTCGGTTGTTTCTGATATCCCGGTTTGTGCCGACGGTGGTATAAAAAGGGACGGCCACATCGGCCTGGCTCTTATTCTGGGCGGTGATTCGGTAATGCTCGGCGGGATGCTTGCCGGGACTGATGAAACACCTGGACTTGTTTTCAGAAATTCTCGCGGGAATAAAGTTAAAAGTTTCAGGGGCATGGCTTCGCGGGAAGCTATGTATGAAAGGTTAAGAGCGGAAGAGGCCGACGATCCGTATGAAACAACCTCCCGGCTAAGTCCGGAGGGAATAGAGAAGCAGGTAGAATACCGCGGTTCGGCCGTTCCGATATTGCGGGATATCGCAGGACATCTCGCCTCAATGGTCAGCTATATGGGATCCATGAATCTTGAAGATGCCAAAAGGATATTTATGACAGCTCCCTCGTATTTCCTTAAAAAATTGTCCGAGAGCTCAAAAAAGGAATCTTGGGACAGATAGCCCCGCTTAGGCGGGGTTTTAATTTAAAGGAAAATGTGTTAGAATTTCAAGGTTAATATTGGATAATCAGTCTCTGCTGTCTTACGGGCCTATCCGCCGTAGCCAGCCGTGGCTGGCGCAGGCGGGCGTAGCTCAATTGGTTAGAGCGCTGCCCTGTCACGGCAGAGGTCGCGGGTTCGAGTCCCGTCGCCCGCGCAATTTATATGACCCAGCTTCCTTTAACCCAACCACAGGTTAATTATAACCAGTTCATTCCGGCGGTTAATTTAAGCGGCTATTTTTCGTTTATAACACCCCAGTTGTCCTGGGTTTTTATCGGTATTTTTGGTTTATTTTTCGGGATAATGAGCTATATATTTTCATATCATTGGCGGAGATTCGGTGTCGATGATTTTATAATGGCTAAAGCTTCGCTGATATATTATTGTGTCTCGGCTGTTTTGTGGGTAATGATGGTTATGTCAGCGGTTTTTTATTTAAATTCGGTTTAACATCGACCCCAGTCATTTCTAACAGATAATCTATCGGCTACGACCGCTAAAGCGATCGGCCGATAATCTGTTATCGATGAATCCTAATAAAGAAGCAAATCTCTCGGAAGCTAATCCGACAGGGACTTCTTTATTAGGATTCATCTGAAATGATTGTGGCCCCTCGATGACAATGCTCGACCTCGAACCGGCGGAAAAGGTATATTTAAAAGTCAGGCGTTACAAACTTAGCCTGGTTTTTCACAGTCTTTTTCTTATTTTTTTCGTTATTCTACCTCCGCTTCTCTTTGCCATTCTTAAGATGGAAGTAAATATACCTGGCAATAATACCGCCCTGTTTAGTGGCGTTTATTCGCTGATACTTCTTATCGCCTGGATGATGTTCTTTTCCGTTTGGACCAATTACTATCTGGATGTTCTGGTCATTACCGACAGAAGGATAATCGATATCAAACAAAATGGTTTTTTTAGGAGAGAGGTCTCGACCTTGAGCATCGATAAGGTCCAGGATATAACCATTACGATTAACGGCATCATCAGAACTGTCTTGAACTTCGGTTCTATCCAGATCCAGTCAGCAGGAACGGATGAAGAGTTCATTATCCGGGATATGCCTGACCCGAACAAGATAAAATTGATGATATATGAATTACAACACAGGACATGAATAAGCTGTTCTTTGGATTAATTCCCTTGACTGCCTTGGCGGCAATAAGTCTTGGGATAGTTTCGGTCACTTTTGACCCGTTCACTGCAACTGGAACAGTTAAGCTACTTTTCTTTGCCTCGTTATCTGCTTTTTTATGGGGCTGTGGAGCGATAGTTTTTTTCATCCTCAATCTTTTTTCTCATGACCGGACCTCGGATGCATTGAGAAGAGGATTTTTTGTCGCGCTCCTGGCTTTGATAATTGTTTTTTTTAAAAAATACGGAATCCTTCATTGGTATACAGGTTTTGCGGCGATAATTCTGACCATGCTGGCTGAATTTTGGATCTATATGTATTCAAAAATCTCCGTTGATTCAGAGAGGGATATGTGATAAAAAATTATCTATGAAATATCTCGAGGTAAAAATGGATAAAGATTCTGAGGAGCTTCTCAAGGTTTTAAATAAAAAAACCGACCCTGACTCCGAGAGAATAAAACGTTTTTTGACCATGCCGGATTTGTCTCGGACCGAGGGCAGCCCTCTTAAGGAAATAGTCTTTCGAGCTTCGAGCGTAAAAAGCCTTAAAGGATTTGATGTCATTCAGGTACCGGAAATAGTGCCGACCAATATCTTGTTCGACCTTTTTAATATGCCACCGGAGCATCCGGCCCGATCTAAGTCCGATACTTATTATCTTGACGATACTCATGTTTTAAGAACACACGACACAGTGTTCTGGTACTATTATCTGAACCATCCGGAAATTAAAAAAAGAATCGAGAACAAGGAAACTTTAGGCGCGATCTGTTACGGTAAAGTTTATCGTAAGGACGAGATCGATCGCCGGCATATGAATGTTTTTCATCAGTTCGGAGCTTGGCTAATAGCGCCGGATGAGAAAAAAATAATAACCGCTGCCGATCTTAAAAATGCTTTATCTGATATCGCGACCAACGTTTTTAAAGCTAATTTCAGGTTCTATGATCACAATTTTCCTTACACCGATCCGAGTTTCGAAATGGAAGCGGAGATCAATGGTCAATGGATAGAAATGCTCGGTTCAGGCCTGGTCCGTAAATCTGTTTTAGAGAATATGGGACTCAAGGGCTATAACGGCTGGGCTTTCGGTTTTGGTCTCGAGCGTCTGGCCATCGCTTCAATGGAGCTTCCGGACATACGTTTGCTCTGGTCCAAAGATCCACGGGTCATAAAACAACTTAAACTGGGAAATAAATTCAAAGAAGTTTCCAAATATCCGCCGATAACGAGAGATATTTCTTTTGTGGTAAATAAAGATTTCATACCCAACAACTATTTTGATCTTATCCGTGATCTGGGGGGGGAGCTGATTGAGCAGGTAGAGCTTTTGGATAAATATGAAAATGCCAAAAAATTCGGCCCGGATAAGATGAGCTACACATACCGGATAGTTTACCGTTCTCCCGAAAGAACTCTGACTACGGAAGAAATCGAACCTGTCCAGAAAAAAATCTACGACGAAACTGCTCTGCAATTCAAAGCTGAATTGCGTTGACAGCTGCCTCCGTTATTGGGAATATGATTACGGAGTAACTTGAAAATTGGTACCGATAATGATCATTGAATCGGCCAGGATGATATTTTACGAAAAGAAAATGACATTATTTTTACGCCAGGAACCTATCGTTACCGGAAACGATGTGATTGTCTGCGGTGGAGCAAAAATCCCTCTGGTTTTTGTGGAGAACATAGAAGGCCGGACCCTCGAACTTAAAGATCTTATCCAAAAAAGTTCGTTTGAAGATTCGGAGAAAAATGAGATATCTCACCGTTTTATCTTTGAGAATGACCAAACACACTATGAGGTCGATATTGACCATAATTCTCTCGAAGGGGGATGGGCTCTGAAAGGAGAGACGATATTGTATCCCAAAGACAGGAAGAGTAACTGAATCAAATGCCCAATACGGGCATTTTTAATTTACCCATAGCTTGACATCCGGTAAATATTTTAGTATATTCTTCAACAGCTTTTTGAGATCGGAGTAAATTTTGGAAGAATTTCTTGAACAACTTCTCGAGCACAACGAAGGCAGGCCATTATTAGCTCTCTTGGCCATCCTTTTGATACTTGCCGGGATATTCACCGCCGCTTATCTGACATTCTTTGGTTTATTTGTCTTTATAGTCGGAGCAGCCCTAATATGGTGGATTATATTGAATGTGGGTGAAGGTAGTCTGTCGGGTGTGTTTATTGCCGGTTCATTGGTCTATTATGTAATTGGTATTATTGTTGGAACCTTGGTATTTAACTTCCATTTAATGTTCAAATAGCGCCTTTAAACGGGCGTTTTTTGTTGGAAAATTAGCCACATTTTGGGGTTGATTTTTAGATGTAAAAATGATAGAATTTAGTTATAAAGTATTATCCCGCCGTGGAGATATTGGCCAAGTAATGCAGGGCCAAAAACCTCTCCAGAACGCGGGATAATCGTTTGAAATAAGCTCAAAATATGACGGAAAAAGAAGACAAAAAACAGGCGGGTACATATACTGCCAAAGATATTTATGTTCTCGAAGGACTTGAACCGGTCAGGAAAAGACCGGGTATGTACATCGGCTCTACCGGCGTCGACGGCCTCCACCATTTGATATGGGAAGTTTTTGACAATTCTTTGGATGAAGCGATGGCTGGTTATGCCAAGAACATCGAAGTGGTAATGATGGCTGATGACAAAGTTCGGGTGACTGATGACGGCCGGGGTATTCCGACCGATCTTCACCCTAAAACGAAAAAATCCGCTCTTGAAACTGCGGCTACCACTCTTCATGCCGGCGGCAAATTTTCCGGCGAAGCTTATAAAGTTTCAGGCGGTCTTCATGGTGTCGGTTTGTCCGTGGTCAACGCTCTTTCAACCTGGATGAGGGCCGAGGTCTTCCGTAAGCCCGATATTTTTGCCCAGGAATATAAAGTGGGCAAACCGACCGGGCCGGTTAAAAAAATAGGCAAGACAGACAAAACCGGTACTGTCATAACTTTCCAACCCGATCCGACTATTTTCAAAGAAATAAAGTTTGATATCCATACAATTCTAAACCATCTCCGCCAGCAGGCCTATTTAACCAGAGGAGTTAAGATAAAAGTTACGGATCAGAGAGAACCTCTGACCGTAGGCGAAGGCAAAGAAAAAAAACAAGTTCCGGCTGAATATACTTTTTATTTCGAAGGCGGAATAGTTTCTTATGTTGATTTTTTGAATCGGGGAATAGAGCCGAAGAATAAGAATATTTTTTATGCGGCCAAAGAACAGAACGATATGTTCGTTGAAGTTGCTCTTCAGTATACCGAAGACCTACAACCGAGGGAAATAGGTTTTGCAAATAACATTCACACAACCGAAGGTGGAATGCATTTAACTGGTTTCCGTTCGGCTATTACCCGAACTCTCAATGACTATGCCCGCAAGAACGGCTATTTGAAAGAAAAAGAAGATAACCTTACCGGTGAAGATGTCCGTGAAGGTTTAACTTCAATTGTTTCAATCAAGATCAAATCACAAGAGCTGCAATTCGAGGGTCAGACTAAAGCTAAGCTTGGCAACCCCGAAGCTCGCACTGCGGTTGAGGCGGTAATTAATACCGAATTTTCCGATTGGCTCGAAAGAAATCCCAACGACGCTCGTTCGATCCTCGACAAGGTTATCCTTGCTTCTAAAGCCCGTTTAGCCGCCAAAGCTGCGAGAGAAACAGTTCTACGCAAGGGTGCGTTGGACGGTATGACACTACCTGGTAAATTAGCTGATTGCTCAAGCCGGGATCCTTCCGAATCAGAACTTTTCATCGTTGAAGGAGATTCGGCCGGAGGTTCTTCAAAGCAGGGCCGTGACCGGAGAACCCAGGCGATCTTGCCTTTGCGAGGCAAAATTTTGAACGTGGAAAAGGCAAGGATTGACAAGATGCTTGCCCACCAGGAGATAAGGGCCTTGATAATTGCAATCGGAACTGCGATTTCTGAAGAATTCGATATCAGCCGATTACGCTATCATAAGATAGTCATCATGACAGATGCCGACGTTGACGGTGCTCATATCCGAACCCTTCTTTTGACCATGTTCTATCGATATTTTCCACAGCTGATAAATAACGGCAATATTTATATCGCTCAACCACCGCTGTATAAGATACAAAAAGGTTCGAAACACTGGTATGTCTACAATGATGCCGAAAAAGAAAAACTACTGAATAATATACGGAAAGAATCTGGTTTGGCTGCTGAGGAAAAAGCTAAAAAAGGCAAAGCCGGCAAGGAAAAAGCTTCAGTCAAAACCGGTGAAGGTCCAGATTGGGAAGTGACCCCGCTTGAAACAGATGGCAGTGGCGATAGTTCAGAATCCTCTTCCCCCGAGAGCGGAGAGGGGACGAAAATAAGCGGCGTTTCTATCCAACGCTACAAAGGTTTAGGAGAAATGAACCCGGATCAGCTATGGGATACGACTTTAAACCCTGAAAATCGGGTTCTGCTTCAGGTCTCGGTTAAAGATGCGGAGGATGCCGATAAAATATTCGATATTCTAATGGGTTCAGAGGTTATGCCGCGCCGTAAGTTCATCCAGACCCATGCCAAATCAGTTACCAATCTGGATATTTAGTACAATTGACTTATTAATTCAAGGGGAGTATTATGTAGGTTAATACGCCGAGGGGCGTTTTAAAATCGAAAAATTATGAATAAATTAGTCGAATTCTTAAAAGACGTCAGAATCGAGCTTTCAAAGGTTACCTGGCCGACCAGGGAACAGACCGTACAATATACATTTGTTGTCATAGGTTTAAGTCTTTTTGTGGCTCTGTTTTTGGGCGGAGTAGATTATCTTCTTCAGCTTGCTTTGAATAAATTAATTTTGAAACAATAGCATGCCTAAACAAGTTGCAACCGGAGAACGCCATTGGTACGCCATCCATACCTATTCTGGGTACGAGGATACCGTTGCCAGGAACCTTAAACAGCGTGTTGATTCACTTGGTTTTGAGGACCGCATCTTCAGTGTCATCGTTCCCAAAGAGAAAAAGATAAAGATAAAAGGTGGCAAAAGGGAGATCATAGAAGAGAAGATATACCCCGGATATGTTCTGGTTGAAATGATAGTCGACGATGCATCTTGGTATGTCGTCAGAAATACTCCTAACGTCACAGGTTTTATCGGCGCTGGAACCATCCCTACTCCTTTGGCCTCAACCGAAGTTGACGGCTTGATGAAGAGGATGGGCGTGGAAGAACCTAAATACAAGATAGATGTTCAGGTTGGAGACAGGGTTAAGATCAACGACGGCCCGTTCAAGGATTTCGATGGCAAAGTTTCCGAGATTGACATGGAACGGGGAAGGGTTAAGGTATTGGTGACGATATTCGGCCGGGAAACACCGGTTGAACTGGATTTCTTGCAGATCAAAAAACTATAGAGATAATATTTGGGCTACCCGCCTTCGCTATGGCTTCGGCGAGGTGCTCATTTTTGTAGCTATTCGCTACGCTTATAGACAAAAATGGCAAAAAAAATAAAAACACAAGTAAAAATTCAAGTAACCGGCGGAGCGCTTGAACCGGCTAAGATCGGTCAGGCTTTGGGTCCTCAAGGAATAAACCTTCAGCAGTTCATGCAACAGGTGAATGAGGCGACCAAGAACAATATCGGCGAAGTCATGCCGGTGGAAATAACTATCTATGAAGACAGGACTTTTGAGTTCAAACTTAAAACTCCTCCGGCCGCATTCTTGCTCCGCAAGGCCGCCGGAATAGACAAGGGTTCCGGAACGCCTAATAAGGACAAAGTCGGCAAAGTTACTAAGGCCCAGGTCAAAGAAATAGCCGAAAAGAAAATGAATGATTTGAATGCGAATGATGTCGATGCGGCGATGAAGATCGTCGAAGGTACTGCTCGCTCAATGGGGATTGAGGTGAAGTAAAAGTAAGATAAATAATCTCAAACACAAAGCACTTGACATTTAGTCAAATGCTTTGTTAGTATATAGAACACGTTCATTAACAAGGAGAAGTGGCATGTTTGGTAAAATCAGGGCTACATTTTATATTGTACACCCTGATGGTGAAACTGCATGTTATTTCAAGCGAAAAGTTAAACAAATTCTCATCCCAGGAGTTATTGTCGTGATTCCTTGGCCGGACGGATACAGTTATAATTTTGATAGACACGGTCTTTCATATTTTGGTCAAAAAATGTGCATAGATCGATCCGTCTTTGACATTAGTAGGAATAGTTTAAAAATCATTCTAAATAGTGGATTAACCCCAGATAAGATAGAAGAACTTAAAAAAATAAAAACGCAAAATAGTAAAGGCGGTTATCACAGATATGAAGACACTTTTTGTGAAGGTGGAGCTTGGTAATTTATAAAGTTTGGAAATAATTATTAGTGCGATAATCTCGCACTTTTTTGTTGACCTTATTTTAATCCACGGCAATATTATACAAAGACAGAAAACAGTGTTTTTGTAGTTTTCTTGGGTTTTCGTCGAAGGTACTGCTCGCTCAATGGGGGTTGAAGTTAAATAAAAAAGCACAGTTTTATACCGTGCTTGTAGTGTCAGTTGTGGTTATAGCGACTTTTGTTCGAGAGTTACGGCTTCAGTAATTCTCAGCTTGTCGAGAGGGGTTCCCGGGAATTCTTTCTGGGCGATTTCGATTACCTCTGCTAAAGTTGGAAAAACGGCTATAGGCCACCAAATCTTTTTTTGCTCGGATCCATTTGGGCGAATAACAACGTAGTTCATGAAAATCTCTCCCAAGTGTCACTATGACATTGTAACATAAACTTATATTTTGTAAATACCTTTAAAAGTGACCATAAGCCGTTTTTGACTTTTTTAATGATTCAGGCCAGGATTAGATTATGGAAAGGGAATCTATCGAATCAGTTTTAATGAAATTTGCCCTGCTTTTATCCTCCAGGAGTACCTGTGAGAGGTTGAAGGTCGGTTGTATAATTACCTCGAGTGACTTTCAGAGAGTTTACTCATACGGCTATAATGGCAATGCCCGTGGTTTTTCAAATGCTTGTGATTCTTCGGAGCCAGGCAAATGCGGCTGTATCCATGCCGAATTGAATGCTTTAATAAAATGCTCTACCTATGATCCTGACAAGGTTATTTTTGTGACCCGTTCACCTTGTAAAATGTGTGCTAAGATGATCGTTAATTCCGGTGCGTCTCAAGTCTGTTATTTTTCGAATTACCGTTCAGGTGAAGGGTTGGAAGTTCTTGAGAGAGGGAAAATAAAGATCTCTAAGCTCATCCTGCACAACTTTTAGTTATGAACTTGTTTAGAATCAATTTTTTTTGTAAAATCTCTTAAGCTATTTAAAAGGATGAATATCGTGCCAAAACCTTACTCAGGCAAATTTGTTAGTTTTGAAGGAATAGATTTTTCCGGGAAAAGCGAACAGTACGACAGAGTAAAGAAATATTTGTCAGCTTATTTTCCCAAATTAAAGGTTCAATATCTCAAAGAACCGGTAGATAAGGAGATATATGATGTCTTGTTTGGTCGCCACAAGCTCTATAGACTTGGCGAAATGCATTCTTATGAATTTCAGGCCTGGTATTTCCGGGACAGAGTTCATGATTACAAGCGAAACGTCATACCGGCTCTTGAAAGAGGTGAATCAGTGATGATGGATCGTGGTCCATTGTCAGTTGTTTTCGGCGCGAGTCATATCGGCGATATTCGTCACCTAATGGAGATACAGTGGCAATTCTTTTTAGGAGCTGAAGTTCCTTTTGTTTGGCCAGATGCCAATATCATCTTCGATATCCCTATCGAGGTATTTAGCGAGCGGGCCAAAGCCGCGAATCGTCCGAAAGATGAATTCGAAAATCCCACAAAACAACTTCAGGTTCGGGATAACTATACCCAGTTTGCAAATATGTACCCCAATTGTCATATTGTTGACGGCAATCGCGATCCGAAGGTGATATTTGATGATGTCTGGGAAATTTTGTCGAAAGTATTGGAAATAGATCCGAAATAGCCCTTAATTACGAAGGGCTTTTTTTATTTAAAAATCTTTGGTAATATTCTGACACCGTACTTTAAAAAGGAGTCTATAAGTGGATCTGCCGGATAGGATCATAGAGGAATATCATACAACCTTGAGATCTGTTAGCGAGGGCGCCGAGAAATGGCTCAACCGTCCTGTAAAATGTCTTGACCATGGTTTCGTTTACCTTGTTGATTATATGGGTAATGATCAAGCTATTGCCCAGGCTGCTCGCGTTTCCTACGGCGAAGGTACAAAAAAGATTAATACCAATGAGGGTCTTATACGCTATCTATTGCGGCATGCTCATACGACGCCTTTTGAAATGGTCGAGTTTAAATTTCACTGTAAGATGCCTATTTTCGTTGCCCGTCAGTGGATTCGGCATCGGATGGCGAGCGTGAACGAGTACTCAGGACGTTATTCGGAAATGCTTGATGAGTTTTATATTCCGGATATTTCTCAGATTCGGAGCCAATCTTCCGGCAACAGACAAGGAAGGGGAGACGAACTTAGTTCGGATCAGCAGCAGTTTATACTCGATGTACTAAAATCCGAATATGTCTCGCAATACGATAAATACAGGAAATTCCTTGACCTGAATCTGGCCAGAGAATTGGCCAGGATCGGTCTTTCGGTCGCGAATTACACCCAATGGTATTGGAAGATAGATCTTCACAATTTAATGCATTTTCTCCGTTTACGATTGGATAGTCATGCCCAGCATGAAATTCAGGTTTATGGACAAAGTCTTGGGCATATCGTTCAAGAATCTGTGCCGATCGCTTACAAGGCCTTTTTGGATTACAGAGTTGATTCTATGACATTATCTGGTCCAGAAATAAATATCATTCAAAAATTTGCCTGGCCAAGAACAGAAGAGCAGACCTTGGCAAGCCTAACCTTATACATGAACAATAAGAGGGAGAAAGATGAGTTCGTGGGAAAATTAAAAAAACTAAAATTAATACAGCCCTGATAGGGGCTTTTTTTATTGGTAAAATCGTGATAAATTAATTAATTATGCCATATAAGCCGGTGATAGGATTGGAAATACACGCCGAACTAAGAACCAAGACAAAAATGTTTTGTGATTCTTTAAATGACCCGGATGAAAAACACCCGAACATTAATGTTTGTCCGATATGTATGGGTCATCCGGGGACTTTGCCGGTTATAAACGGGGAGGCGGTAAACAAAGTTATCATGGCCGGCCTGGCCTTGAACTGCAAGATAGAAAAAGATACTTTTTTTGAACGTAAAAATTATTTTTACCCCGATCTGCCTAAAGGATATCAAATCTCTCAATATCAAAAACCTTTATGTTATGACGGGAAACTTGAGATAAAAGGCAAAAAATTCCGAATTACGCGAATTCACCTGGAAGAAGATGCAGGACGTCTTTACCATCTGCCAGGTAAGGATTATTCGCTTGTCGACTATAACCGAGCCGGAGTTCCGTTGATGGAACTTGTTACCGAGCCTGATTTTGAGACCGGCCAAGAGGTAAGAGATTTTGCCTCTGAGCTTCAACTTATCTGGCAGTATTTGAATATTTCAGAAGCGAATATGGAAAAGGGCGAAATGCGGGTTGAGGTCAATATTTCTATGACTGGCGTTGCCGGAAAATGGGGGACAAAGGTTGAGATAAAGAACCTGAATTCAATTAAATTCGCTGCAGATGCGGTTGACTATGAGATTAAGAGACAGTCGGAACTCCTTGATAACGGAGAGAAGGTAAAACAGGAAACACGAGGTTGGGACGAGAATAAGAAACAGACATTCAGCCAGCGTTCAAAAGAAGAAGCACATGATTATCGCTATTTTCCCGAACCAGACCTACCGCCCATCCACATAAATGTGGATGGGCGAGCCTCGCTTGCTCCTTTGGAGCAAAGCGGGCCGCTACCATTTGCTATAGAAGAAATAAGGACGGAGATGGCGGAATTGCCTTCGGGCCGTCGCGAACGTTTCAAGAAAAATTACGGTTTAGCCGATAACCAGATCGATATTTTCGTCTTTTCAAAACATCTCGGTAATTACTATGAAGAAACGGCAAGTGAACTTGATGCGGCGGCCAAAGATTACCATAAGAAAAAGGGTCTCGAAGGCGGTGAACCTGACGAACCCCACGTCTTGGAAAAACTCCACTCTCTTGCCGCGAATTATATAATTACTGAATTTCCTGGGCTTCTTAAGGCATCTGGAGCAGAAATGGACGAAGCGATAGAAAGTATAAAAATATCAGCTGAGGCGTTTGCCGAACTGATGGTCTTGGTATTTCACAAAGAACTTTCCTCAACCGGAGCCAAGGAAGTCCTTAAAGTAATGGCGGAAACCGGCAATCATCCTGAAGAAATAATGAGAGAAAAGGATCTTGGTCAAGTTTCTGATACCGGAGAACTCAATAAAATCGTGGCAAAGGTTATCGCCGGAAATACCAAAGCAGTTTTTGATTATAAAGCCGGGAACGAAGCACCTCTAAAATTCCTTATCGGTATGGTTATGCGTGAATCAAAAGGCAAAGCCAATCCTCAAGTTGTTGAAGGAATATTAAAAGAAATGTTAAAATAGATAATCATGAGAAAATTTTTCGCAAAATTGGTAGGTTTCAGTGAGGTTTCGAGAGGGGAGAAACAATTTCATCAGCAGGAGAAGATAGAACGGGAACTTGCGGAAGAAAGGAGACGACAGGCAATGGAAAGAGAGCATGAAAGGCTACACGATGAAAAAAAGAAAAGAGAAACTCCTCCAGAGTCAGAAATTTTAGGACCCAGTGACTCTAAGCCCGAAGAAAGTTAGAGACCAGTCTCTCCGCCTCTTTTAAGTTTTTTATCCAGTGTATCTCTTTGTTTTTTTTGAACCAGGTCATCTGGCGTTTTGAATATCGAACAATATCCTTATAAAGGTTTTCCTGAAATTCTTTTTCGGCCAGTTCTTTTTTTAAAGATCTTGCTGCCCATCTATATTCAAGGCCGAAGTCGTCGAGTCTTTTCCAGGTGACACCGTTCTGGCGGAGTTTTTTTGTCTCTGATACCATTCCGTGTTCGAGACGTTCGTTTAAACGATCTTTGATTCTTTTTTCCAAATTAGCAGGTCTCAACCCTAACCATAGTATCTGGTAATTATTTATCGGTGTGTTCTTGGGAATTGTTTTTTTTGTTGAGACGACTATTTCGAGAGCTCTTATCAGGCGTCTCTTGTTGTGGCGGTCGATATCGACAGCTCTTGCCGGATCAATTTTTTCTAAATGTTTGAAAAGTTGTTCTGCTGTTTGTTTCTCAAGTTCCGCGCGTAGTTTTTTATTGGGCGGGACTTCCGCGATAGCCATTCTGCCGGTCAGAACATCGATATACAGCCCAGTCCCGCCCACAATTATGGGAACCTTACCTTGAGTGTAAAGTTTTTCCAACACTTTTTCAGACAATCTTTTAAACTCTGAAACCGTGAACTGGTTTTTTGGGGAAATTATATCAATAAGGTGATGTTTCACGATTTTTTGTTCTTTTTTGGTTACTTTACCAGTCCCAATATCCATTCCACGGTAAACTTGCCGGCTGTCAGCCGAAATTATCTCACCTCCGAGTTTTTTGGCTAATTTAATGGCTAAGTCTGATTTTCCGGATGCAGTTGGGCCGACAATAACGATAATCTTTTGCCCGGTGGTTTTTTTATCCATTTTCGGTTAGTATAGCCGAATATCCCCGTTTTTTGAAGGATGTACATTGAAAATCAACTGGTTTACTAAGTGGCGAAAAAGGTGGCCTTTCATCTGGCCTTTTGTCGTCATGGGCCTTGTCTGTCTGCTGTATATTGACGGCAATGTTATACCAACACTGACCCGGCGCCGCCTTATCTTCTGGGGAATTTTTGACCTTGGAGATATGTCCTGGCTTATACCCCAACTATCTTTATGGTCCATATTTTTAATTTCAGAGACCATTTCTCTTTTGTTGCTCGCCTACTCTTACTGGTTTTTAGGCTGGATAGGCGGCTTGAGCGTATATATTGCCAAAAATCTGGCCGAAAAAGCCGAAAAAGAAAAGCTGGTTCAGGAAGCCATTGAGATCGGCAAAGAGATTGGAGAAAAAATAGAAAAAGAAATAGAAACCCAACTCGTCAGAAGGAAAGGTTTAACAAGCAAACAATTTATCAGCTGGGTTCAATCCGAGGTCATCACATGGTATAACAAAATGTTCGACCAGGACCATAGATTCTGGAAATTATTAAAACGTGGCGGCGGCATTGCCTTTATAGTTTTAGCCGTAAGTCCTGAACCTTTTGCCAGAACGGTTGCAATGATAACCTGTCGTTCGATAAACAATAAGAAATATCTTGTTGTTCTGATAATCTGTGATATTGCCAAGACCGCATATATGGTCCTTGGCTGGCACGTAATTATCAATAAGCTTAATTGGCAAACGGTCACAGTGTTAGCAGTATTGTTTTTGGGATATATTTTTTACGGAAAATATAAAGAACGCAGAGAGGGTGACTCATGAAAGACATGTTACGCTTCCTCCAAATCTACGGTTTGGCCATATCTGCCCAGATATGGTTCAACTTTTTTAATTTTGAAGTGATCTATTCCCGGATAAAATTCGGGAATTACAAACTCCCATTTTGTGACCATGTGTTTAAAAGCCTGGCTTCATTTACCGTTGCTGGTTGGTTGTTTAACAGTATATTCTGTTACCCTTGGGCAACCGTACTGACCACTTATAGTTTCGTTCTGTCAATAAAATATTTTAACGGGCTATCGACCGGACTGATAGTTACGGTAATTGCCAATCTTATGAATTATGTTTTTTTCATGAGATTGACCGCCGGCGAGACCTTTAACCGCAGCGGATGGATAGCGGTTATCTTGATAATTATCGCTTCTTTCTTTGCCGCTCATTCAGGCAAAAATATCTGACCCCGCCAAGGCGGGGTTTTATGTTTTTTGAGAGATCTCTTCTTTTATTTTTTTGACGAAGTCACCAAGTTTTAATTGTCCTGCATCACCCTTACCTCTTTGTCTGACGGCAACTTTTTCAGCCTGAACCTCTTTGTCTCCAACCACCAACAGGTAGGGGATTTTTCTCGTTTCAGAATTCCTTATTTTTTTGCCGAGAGTTTCATTGGAAAGATCGATTTCGGATCGGATACCGTTTTCCTTTAGTTCTTTAAGAACCTTTTCGGCATATTCAGATTGTTTTTCGGATATCGGCAGAACAATGGCCTGAACAGGAGAGAGCCAGACCGGAAAAGCGCCGGCGTAATGCTCGATAAGAAAACCGATAAATCTTTCGTGTGTTCCTAAGGGTGCTCGGTGAATTACGATCGGGGTTTTATTTTTTCCATCAGTGTCAACGTAAGTCAGGCCGAATCTTTCAGGTTGTGCAAAATCAACCTGATTGGTGGCAATAGTGAATTCTCGGCCAATTGAGCTCCAGATTTGGACGTCTATTTTGGGACCATAAAAGGCTGCTTCGTTCGGTACTTCAATATAATTTATTCCACTCTCTTTTAATACGGTCCTGACCATATCCTCGGTTTTCTTCCAGAGTTTAGGATTGTCGATATATTTTTTGCCGAGTTCTTTCGAATCGTGAGTTGAAAACCTCATTACATATTTATCAATGCCGAACAATTTAAAATAATGTAGGTACATATCATTCACCGCCCTGAACTCGTCAGCAAACTGCTCTTCGATGGTATAGATATGGGCATCATTCATTGAAAGCATTCGAACCCTCATTAATCCGAAAAGTTCGCCACTTTTTTCATAGCGGTAGACGGTGCCATATTCAGCCAGACGCAAGGGCAGATCACGGTAACTTCTTGTTTCAGCCGCATATATCTGGTGGTGGTGAGGACAGTTCATTGCTTTAAGGTAGTAGACCTCTTCACTATTCTCTTCCTTCATTACCATCGGCGGGAACATGCTCTCGGCATAATACGGCAGGTGACCTGATGTTTTATACATTTCCTCTTTTGCGATATGAGGGGTGCGGACTTGCTTGTAACCGGCTTTAAGTTCGGTTTCTTTGGCGAGTTTTTCAAGTTCCTCTATTAAGATAGTGCCATTCGGCAGCCAAATAGGCAGACCGGGCCCGACATAATCACTAAAAGTAAAAAGCTTAAGTTCTTTTCCGAGTTTGCGGTGGTCGCGCTTTTTTGCTTCTTCGAGCATAACCAGATGTTTTTCGAGATCTGTTTTGGTTTCAAAGGCGAGACCATATATTCTGGTAAGCTGCGGATTCTTTTCGCTGCCACGCCAGTAAGCACCGGCAACATGGGATAATTTGAAAGAGTCGGGCTTAATGTCTTTGGCATTTTCAACGTGGCCGCCTCGGCAAAGGTCGGTAAATTCACCCGAGGTATATAGGGTTATTTTTTCTTTCTTCTCGTCAAGGTCTTTTATCAGTTCTTCTTTGAATGGATTATCTTTAAATAATTTCAGAGCTTCTTTGGCAGAAGTTTCTTTGCCTTCGAATTTGTCCCAGGTCTTGAGGATATCTTTCATCTTGTCTTCTATCTTTGACAGGTCATCATCCGAAATTTTGCCTTTGATATCAATGTCGTAGTAAAATCCGTCATCGATGGCCGGGCCGATAGCGAGTTTTGAGCCTGGGTATAATTCCAAAACAGCCGCACCCAGAAGGTGGGCAAGGGAGTGTCGTATTTTCTCAAGGTCTTTTACCATTAGGAATCATAATAACAAAAAAGCCCGAGTTAAAAAAGACCCGACGGTTTAGTTTTAAGCGCCCAGAGTAAGTGGCTTAACGTCATCGCAGAGCAGCTTTATCGCTCCGTCGCGGTCGTTGACCTTGCCTCGGGCGATAACAATATTGTTCTCTTTCCAAACTTCAGGGTTTTTCTCAAGAACGTTAGGGAAAACAACGAGTTCTATCTTTGAGGTCAGGTCTTCAACATGCGAGAAGAGCATCGGCCGGCCGGTTTTGGTCATTATTTTCTGGATCTTAGTAATGACGCCGCCGATCTTTATTGACCCTGTTGTATTTACCGAAATTGTATTTATCGGCATAACTTTCTCAAGTTTGAATTGAGTTTGGTAACTGTTCAAGGGATGGTCAGAGACATAAAGTCCCAGAAGTTCTTTTTCCCACATTAATTTTTCCCAGCTTTTAGCCGGTTCGTTTTGGATGAGCCGTAATCCGGGCAAAGCGGCATCGACGGAATCCCCGAACAAACTTATTTGTCCGGTCGAAGCTTGCTTTTGTTTGTCGCGGGAGTGGGACAAGAGCGCCTCAATGTTGCTTAACAAGGTATTTCTTTCTTCAAAATTATCCAAGGCCCCGCATTTTATAAGACTTTCAAGTGATTTTTTGTTCAAATCTTTGTTTTGAACTCTCGTCACAAAATCATCGATGTTTTTGAAGGGCCCGTTCATTGTCCGTTCGGCGATTATCGCCTTGGCTATGTTCTCACCGAGGTTTTTAATGGTCAGGAGGCCGAAGCGTATCTGGTCTTTATCCCCTTTAATTACCGTGAATTTCTCAAAAGAACTGTTAATGTCTGGCGGAAGGACTGGAATATTCATCCTTTTGCAATCCGAAATTATTTCAGCGATCTTTTCTGTTTCGCCTGATTCAGCGGTTAGGACGGCGCACATGTATTCAGAAGGAAAGTTGGCTTTCATGTAAGCGGTTTGGTAAGCGACGCGTCCGTAACAGGCAGCGTGAGCTTTGTTGAAACCATAGCCCTGGAAAGGTTCGAAAAGATTCCAGATCTGTTCGGCTTTTTCTTTTGAAATTCCGCTATGGCTTTGACAGCCCTGAACGAATATCTCATGCTGCTTGGCCATTTCAGCCGGGATCTTTTTCCCAACCGCCTTTCTGAATTTATCGACGGACTCCCAGTCATAACCGGCAAGTTCCATTGCAGTAAAAAGAAGGTCGTCCTGATAAACCAGGATGCCATATGATTTATCAAGGAATTTTTCAGCTTTAGGATGAAAATACTTTATTGAACTCCGGCCTTTTTTGCGGGCAATGTATTCTGGGATGTTATTTATTGGGCCGGGCCGGTATAAAGCGATCATGGCGTTTATGTCGTGAATGGTCGTCGGTTTAAGATCGACGAGATATTTGGTCATACCGGAACCATTTAATTGGAAAAGGCCTTCGGTTTCGCCTTTGGCCAACATTGCAAATGTTTTCTTGTCATTAAAAGGTATCTCTTCGATATTTATATCTTTATTCTGATGTTCTTTGACCAATTGGACCGCGTTTTCGAGGATCGCCAAATTTCGGATGCCCAAAAAATCAAGTTTGGTCAGACCAACGCCATCTTCACCGACGGTGTACATATCATATTGGGTGATAAGTTTGTTATTCTCTTTCGGGTCATATTGGATGGGCGTATATTCTGTCAGCTTTTGAGGACTTATAACAACTCCGGCCGCATGAACGGATGCATGGCGGACGGTGCCTTCAAGTTTCCTGGCTATATCTAAAATTTCTCTTGCCTCAACGTTCTGTTGGTAGAGGTTTTTTAATTCAGGGTCAAGCTCCATGGCATGGTCTATTGTCATCGGGAAGCCTTGAGAACCCATTGGTATCAGCTTAGCGATCTTGTCGCCGGTCTCGTAGGGTTTGCCAAGCGCTCTGGCAACATCACGGACCGCACCTCGGGCCAGCATCGTACCAAAGGTGACAATTTGTGCCACTTTATCCGAACCGTATTTTTGTTTAGCATATTCAACAACTTCTTCCCGGCGGTTATCGGCGAAATCCATGTCGATATCAGGCGCGGAAGGCCGGAAAGGGTTAAGGAATCTTTCAAATGGAAGTTGGAAATCCATCGGATCCACGTTAGTTATGCCGGATAAGTAAGCAACCAGAGAACCCGCGACCGAACCTCTGACCGTCGTATATATGTGGCGCTCATGGGCAAAACGGAGGATATCGGCAACAACCAGGAAATAGGGAGCATAATTTTTACTTTTAATGACACCAAGTTCGTATGATCTCCTTTCTTCGGCCTGGGGATCATTGTCTAAGTCATGCTTTTTCATTCCTTCCTTGGTCAATTCAGCCAACATTTCATCTGCGGTCTTACCGGGCTCAAGAGCGAAATTCGGAAATATAAATTTACCTAAGGTAAGTTCCAAGTCACACTCATTAGCTATTTTGTTCGTGTTCTCTATTGCTGTTCGAGCATCTTCTTCACCGATGATTTTAAATTTTTCATAAACTTTTTCTCCTGAAAGAAGGGAAAAGTCGTCTTCGCGCATTGTCAGTCGGTCGGCGTCATCAAGTTTATTGCCAGTTTGAACGGCTAAAAGAACGTCATGCGCGTGAGCATCTTCCGAATGGGTATAATGAGAGTCCTGGGTGGCGACCATCGGTATGCCGGTTTCTTTGGATAGCTTTATTAGTTTTGGGGTAACGATGTTCTGGTCGTTTATGTGGGGATGGACCTGAATTTCTATGTAATAGTTTCCTTTACCGAATATTTCCTGATGTTCTAAAGCAGTTTTTTTTGCATCTTCATAGCTTTTCGTCTGGAGGGTTCTCGATAATTCTCCACCTAAGCAAGCTGATAATGCGATCAGTCCTTCTGAATGACCGCGAAGGAAGTTCTTATCTACTCTGGGCTTGTAATAGTAGCCGTCAATGTGTGCAGCACTGACAATTTGGATGAGGTTTTTGTAACCTTCAGTGCTTCTCGCTAAAAGTATAAGGTGATAACGCTTATTATCGATATTGGGACGCTTATCGTGCATTGAGTTTTCTGAAACATAGATCTCGCATCCGATTATCGGCTTGATGCCGGCCTTCTTGGCTTTCATATAAAACTCAATGGCGCCATACATGACGCCATGATCGGTCAAAGCTAAAGATTCCATTCCCATTTCTTTTGCCCGATTGACCAGATCATCCACTTTCGAGAGTCCGTCCAGGAGCGAGTAATGGGAGTGAGTGTGTAAATGGGTGAATTTCATTAAATCAAATTTATATTTTAATTTTACCACTCATAGAAATTCGGACAACGAGGAAAAATTGTTGATAAGTTGTTTAATTTGACTTTATTTTATGAATATGGTATTAATACTGGGCGGTAATAGGTTCCCGGAGGTGAAAAAGTGGAAGGACACGTCATTTTTGCTCTTATCGGGTTGGCAATCGGCCTGCTTTTACCCAGAGACAAGACTGTTGGCCTTGTGAGTTTGCTGATTTTTGCTGTTTCTTTGGCAGCACTGGCTTATCATTCTAACTTTGTTTCTTCGGACGGAGGTTTAATGCCGAATTTCAGCTGGTATTACACCCAAGCTCTTCTACAGTTCTTTTTTTCGCTGACACTGGCGCTTACATTAGTATATAGTTCCAAATTTTCTTTAAAGCGTCCGGTCTGAACAAGACTTGATGCTATCAAAACCGCGAAAGCGGTTTTTAGTTGCGAAAAAACACTAGTTTCTATAATATTAGCCTAAGAACATTAAAAAAGGGCGAGGAATAAGGTTGAGGAACTCAAGGTTGGTCATCTTCTCATTACTACTGACGCCTGCATGTGTTTCTATGCCGTTTAAGAAGCAATATCATCACACTGAGCGTTTCGATATCGTCTCAATGGATACATCCATTTGCGGAAAGGTCGGAACTTTGCCGGGCGAAGGCGGAGAAATGGAAATATTAGGAGCCAAAAGAGACAAAAAGGCGGCAATTGTTTTTTATCTGCCCAGAATGGATAATGTTAAAATAAAAGTTCGACTCGAAAGCGAGATATGGTTCTCTGACAATGAGCACTTTGCTTTTAAATTTCTGGATTATCCTGTTATCGGGACGGTTAAATGGGAAAAAAGGTCTGACGGAGAATATTTGGTCATGAATATTCCGAGTGATGAGTATTCTATCAAAGAAGCGGAGGAGACGCTTGAGAGATATAAAACCTATAACCAGGGTGTTATGGCGGTACGACAGCAGGAAGAAAAGGTCGAATTTCTGAAAAAGGGTTTTGATTGGGTTTTTAAGAAGAAATGAAATGTCTGAAACAAAATCCGTAACCGAACAACGCATCGTCGAATTAATAGCCAAAGCCATAGAATATTCTTTTAGAGACGATATTCCGCCGGATGCACTCTTGACCAGAGAGGCGATAGGAGCAACGGAAGAAGAATTCAGAATAGTCTTGAAACGGATAGATGACCTGCCATTCTAAGCTTCCTTTAGGGAAGCTTTTTATTTGCCAGGTAGTGAATATTTGAGATGTAATTTTCTAAAGAAAATTACTAAGGCAAAGCCAACTCAAATATCTACTACCTGGTTTGCAAAGATTAAATATTTATGTTAGGATATAATTACTAAATGTGGGCTCCCCGCTCCATCTGGGGTGGTGCTTATTTTTAGATAAAGTTTACAATTGCAAATTCGACTTCGTCTTTTTTGGTACTTAACACTAGTCTAACGGCCAGATGAGGCGGGATGCTCATAATTGTAGTGAATTTTTGTTCACTACAAAGAGCTCCAAAAAATTCAACAATTATGGCAGTACCACGTCACCACATGGCCAAAGGCAAGCAGCTTCGCAGACGAAGCCACCTCGCCTTGAAGCCGTTAAAATTAGTTGACTGTTCCCAATGCAAGAAAAAGACCTTGCCGCATTTGGTCTGCAAACATTGCGGATTTTATCAGGGCAAAGAAGTGGTCAATGTTTTGGCCAAAGAATTGAAGAAACAGGAAAAGATGAAAAAGCGCCAAAGCTAAGAATAAATGAGTAATTTTATAATTTAGAACGCAGCTGGCTTGACCAAGATTGAGGCAAAGGTGAGCATTGCGAGGAAACATATTGCAATATGATGACGAGCAAGCGGAACTTTTAACGAAAATATTGGTCAAGAGCGTCCTTGCAAAATCTTAAAACGAGAGCGGCCAGCAAGTTATAAATGGCTAGTAGGCATTTATCAAGAAGTGTTGCGATGCAAACCCTCTATGAGTGGGATTTTCGGGGCAGAAAAATGGAAGAACTTCCCGGTATCACTGAAAGGAATATCAAAGAATTCGCTTCCGGAATGGAAGATACCTCATTCATTAATCAGCTGATCGAAGGGACGATCAGTCACGTCGGCGCTATCGATAAGATAATTGAAAAGGCCGCCCCTCAATGGCCTTTGAATCAAGTTGCGGTTGTCGACAGAAATGTTCTTCGTCTCGGTCTGTATGAACTTCTTTTCGGCAAAAGGGAAGAAGTCCCGCCTAAGGTTGCGATCAATGAAGCAATAGAACTTGCTAAATCGTTCGGCGGTGAGTCTTCGGGTAAATTTGTTAACGGTGTTTTAGGTACTGTTTATCGTGAAATAGGGGAACCGGGTAAAGATGATGCTCCTCCCGCAAAAGATTCAGGCGAACTAGCAGGAGAGAAAGAAGGGGTTAGTAATAAGGAATGAAATTAATTTCTAAATCCCAATATTTAAATTCTAAACAAATACAAAATCCCAATATTTAAATTCAAAACATTTTGAATTTTGAAATTATATATTCGGTATTGTTTAGTATTTAGGATTTTGATATTCGGAGTTGGTTATAGATATGTCAGAAGATAAAACATCTCAGCTTGAAGCCAAGATCGGCTTCGAATTTAAGGATAAGGACCTGCTTCTGCAGGCCTTAACCCACCGTTCATATCTCAACGAGAATCCAAAATGGCGTCTGGATCACAATGAACGTCTTGAGTTTTTGGGCGATGCGGTTCTGGAGTTGGTTGTTACCGAATATCTTTATAACAAGTATCCGAATCCGGAAGGGGAAATGACCAACTGGCGGGCGGCCTTGGTCAACGCAAATATACTTTCCAAGATATCGAACGAATTTGATCTGAATGATTTTGTTCTGCTTTCGCGCGGTGAGGCCAAAGACACCGGCCGGGCCAGGCAATATATCTTGGCCAACGCGATTGAGGCGCTAATCGGCGCAATCTATCTTGACCAAGGTTACGAACCTTCTGAAAAATTTATTTCCAGGTTTGTTTTAAAGGAACTTCCTTCGATAATCGAGAAACGTTTATACCGCGATGCTAAAAGTTTGTTCCAGGAGCAGGCTCAGGAAAAAGTCGGCGTCACTCCGACCTATGAAGTTCTCGAAGAGTGGGGCCCTGACCATGCCCGGAACTTCAAGATAGGAGTTTTTCTTGAAAAGGAAAAAGCCGGTGAGGGCCAGGGTCTTTCCAAGCAGGAAGCCCAGCAGGAAGCCGCCCAAGATGCGCTTGCTAAAAAAGGTTGGTGAACTATAATTAATTTGATATGGCTGAAGGTTTTGAATCATCTATGGATCTCTTTGAAGTTTCTCAGGGCTGGGAAATTCTCGAGCTGGCTTTAGAGTTGCCGGTATTGCCGATGGAAATACTGGGCGATTTGGTTGAAGAGTCTTTTTCAATGTAAAAACATGGCAAAAGGAGAATACAAAGATATACTCTTTAAAATTTATGATGTTTTAGGTTTTTCTGAAGAGGAAAAACAGAGGTCGCTGGCAAGTTTTAAGAACAAATTTGCGTTAGATCTTATGATGGCCCTTGAAGGGAAGTTATCTAAAGAGCAGCAGGACTGGTTAGCGGCCAATTTAAAAAATAAAGATGCTGACCCTGAACAGGCCGAGATTTTACACGATTTAATAAAAGAACTTTATAGTAATGAAGAACTTGACCAGGTGAGCCATAACGTCTTTAAAAAAATACTCAAAAGCTATGTCGATTATATGTCTCCTAAGGTTGGGTCTGAAAAGGTCTCTAAACTAGCGGAAATAGCAGGATCAGTTTAGTTTGTTTTTATATGCAAAAAAGAAAAAACAGGATTGGTTATCCTGTTTTTGATTGACGCTCAAAGTAGTTGATTATTGTTCCCCCTTATCTAAAGATGTGTGTTTTAACGAACTCCCAGATTTTTTGCGGATTCAGCCAGTGATATAATTTGTTCCAGGGCAGAGCTGGGGCAAAGCCGATGAACAAACCGACAAGAAATGTTAGCAGAAAGGTTATCAGAATTAATACACCCAAACCCCCTGATGTTCCTGAGGGTCCGGGATGAAAATAAAGATCCCCAATAAGAATAAAAATGAGAACACAAGCAATACCAGCCAGTACAGCCGCTAGATATAAGTTCAGAAAATAACCAAGTATAAATCCGACTAAAAGAAAGAGTAAATATAGTGCCAATTTTGACCCTTTCACTAAATTTTCAAAGATAACAAGATTTTATAACGATTTGAATTAAAATACAATAATTTTGCCTGCAAACGAACGAGGTCTTATTAATTTCAAAACTATTTGAAAACAAGAGAAAGAGATTATCCATCTGAGACACTGGAGACACCGAGATTGGCCAACGGTATAATATCGGACAAAGTCCACCATTGGCCAATCTCCGGGCGATTGTAGCCGAGGTGGGATAACTTAGGGACAAGTTATCCCACCGGAGGCGTGTCGGAAGATGGATAGCCCCTTGAGCAATCCCTTGCTTATTTTATAAATTTTGTTAGTATATAATCCATGCTTATGATTAGATTACAAAGGACAGGTAAGCGAGGACAGGCCTATTTCAGGGTCGTTATCCTCGAACATACCTCCAGGGTCAAGGGCAAATACCTTGAGCTTTTGGGTAATTATAATCCTCACCAGAAAGAGTTTAAGGTTAAGAAGGATAGAATAGAATACTGGATATCAAAAGGTGCCCAGATTTCACCGACAGTCAATAATCTAATGGTCAATTACAAGGTTTGGAATAAGGAAAAGATGCAAAGTTGGAAGCCTAAGAAAAAAGAACTAACAGCTGAAGCTGCGCCTGCCCCGGCTACGACCGCCCCGACCCAATAAACAACAAACACATATAAAAAGCCCGGCAGAGGGCTTTTTATAAATCAAACACATGAAATGTATAATCTTGGCGGCAGGTGAAGGGGTAAGATTGAGACCTCTCACCAATGATACTCCAAAGCCGATGGTCCTTGTTGCCGGTAAGCCGATCTTGGAACATATCATAACTGCTTTGCCGGAAAAAGTTACTGACCTGGTGATAGTCGTCGGCTATCTTCAAGATAAGATAACGAACTATTTCGGGAAAAGTTTTGAACGTTTTAATATCGATTATGTTGTCCAGGACGGAAAACATGGGACTTATCATGCCCTTAGTTTATGTCGCCATCTTTTAAACAAAGGCGAGAAATTTCTCCTTCTCTACGCCGATGATATCCATGGTTGGGTTGGTCTCGAAAAATGTGTTGCTTCAGAACACCGGTCACTTTTAGTTTCTGAAGCCGAGAACCCTCGTAAATTCGGGGTCTTAGAAGTAGATGCTGAAAATTATATAACAGGCATTGAGGAAAAACCGGAAAATCCTAAAACGAATCTTGTTTCCGCCGGAGTCCTGATTTTAGATGATAATATTTTCAACTACCCCGCCCGTCGCCACTCCAACGGAGAGCATTATCTGACGGACTCTATTTCGCAGATGATAGCAGACGGCCATAAGTTCAAAGCAATACGTTCCAGTTTCTGGCATCCTATCGGCTATCCCCATGATATTCCTCCGGCCGAAAGTTTTTTAAACAAAATGACCCCGTGAAAATAATTCAGGTGGATTTGAACAAAGATTATTCTACGGCTATCGAAGAAGCGGTAAGAGTTCTCGAGGCCGGAGGAGTAATAGTATATCCGACGGACACTATTTACGGCGTCGGAGGCAATGCTCTGGATGAAAAAGCGGTCAGAAAGGTTTTTGATATTAAGGAACGTCAGCTTTCCAAACCTTTGCCGATGATCATCAGGAGTATCAAATGGGCCAAGGAGTTGGCCTATGTTAAAAAGGGCGATGAAGATATTCTCCATAAAGTCTGGCCGGGCAAAGTTACGGTCGTTTTAAACAAAAAAGACATTGTTCCTGATATCCTTACTTCAGGCCACAAAACCGTCGGTTTGAGGATTGCCGACTATCCATTGGTCGACCAGCTTCTCAAATTGTTCGGTCATCCGATAGTCTCCACTTCGGCCAATATTTCGGGTGAAGAAGGAACAGGGAATATACACAAAATCATTGATTCTTTTTCCGGCAAACTTTCCCGGCAGCCGGATCTTGTTCTTGATGTCGGCATTCTTCCCAAATCAGAACCTTCGGCCATCCTTGACCTGACCGGCGATAAACCCAAGATCTCACGTGTCGGTCCCTCAAAACCGGAGGAGTTTCTCAAGTTACTGCGTCTATAGCAAGATAGTTAATAATTTTCTCGACCTACTTTTTATCTTCGTACAAAAATCAAATTAACCTAAATTTAGTTAACAAATTTGAGCCTCGTCGTCCTGTTATCCGCCTAATAGGCGGAGGAACTCCCCTCAAATTTGTGGAATAAAACATAAATTATCGGTTAATTTGATTTTTGCTTAACCTCGAAAAAAGATGGTCTGCGAAATTATTAACTATCTTGCCATTCAAATTTATTTTGATAGTATATTGAAGGTTCTTTGAAGGAGGAATACAGGTTAAGAAGAAAAAGAGGACAATAAAATACAAACTCGACCCGAAAAAGATAGCAAAGGATCTAGGCGCGAAACATATAACAGATCCGAAAGAAAAAGAAGAATTTGAAAAAAGACATGGGTTGCCGCATCCATTAGTGCCAACGAGGATTTCCCAAAATCGTTTTAAAATAAGTTGGTATGGTAACTTTGGTCGTGCCTATCCTAACCCCGGGGTTAAAGATTCTATGAAATGCGGTATTTGTAATACCCGGATGGTCGTTGAACGAAATATTCTTGGTCCTCGGAGCTTTATCGAGTCACTTGCTAAAGTCGAAGTTTTACATGATAGTTTTACATGTCCTAATCTTGATAAGAAATGGCATCGGGAAATATATGAGTTGAAATTCGCTTTATATCTTTCTGAAATAGATGAAAGATCTAATGAACAAAAAAAAGAAGCCGTTGAAAAGGAAATTTTGAAGCTTCTCAAGGCCAACCTAAAATAATCGCCTAAATGACGGATACCCTTCTGGAGTCCCTCGATATATTCAGGACAAAGGAAGGGATTTTTTTTACTAACTATAATTGGTAAAACTTCTGTGCCGATTCTCGAATCCTTTGAGCCGAGTCACGACAAATATAAGCTATTTATGAAATTTTTACTATTCACAAAAATTCGGTCCGATGTTTTAGAGGGGTACTGAATTTTTGTAGGAAAAATGGTTGTTATGGCTCCTGTATGAGCATAACAACATAATAAATAGTTTAGGATTTGTTGATGAGGCGAAGGGGTGAGAAATCGGAGAGGAAGTTTTACTGCTATTATCCTTTTTGATACTATAAAGCCAATGTCAGGTAGTAGAATCTCCGACTGCCTGGCGGCTAATTTAAATCGGAGATTCACTACCTGATGTCATCCAAGATATTCGATATACTCGAAAAAGAAGAAAAACGCCAGAAGGAAGTCATTAATCTGATACCATCGGAGAATTTTGTCTCGGATGACGTTCTGCGGGCGCTGGGCTCGGTCTTTACGAATAAATACGCCGAGGGTTCTCCTCACCGACGCTATTATGCAGGTAACCAATTCATAGATGAACTCGAAGATACGGTTGTGGACCTGGTGTATAAAGCTTTTAATATTCATGCCGATGAATACGCGGTCAATGTTCAGCCTTATTCGGGCAGTATTGCCAATATCGCTGCCTATTTCGGGGTGCTTAATATTAATGATGAGGTACTTTCGATGTCTCTTGAACATGGCGGTCATTTGACCCATGGTCATACAGCCAGCATCACCGGCAAGATATTCCAGTTTGAACACTATGGCGTCGGTGAGGACGGATTCATAAATTATGATACCGTTGCCGAGATCGCTAAACGCTTCAGGCCGAAACTAATAATTACCGGAACCTCCGCTTATTCGAGAACTTTGGATTTCAAAAGATTTAAAGAAATAGCTGATTCTGTCGGAGCGCTTTTAATGGCTGATATCGCCCACATTGCAGGCTTGGTTATCGGCGGTGCTCACCCTTCTCCTTTTCCTTATGCCGATATTGTGACCACAACGACCCACAAGACCCTGCGTGGTCCTCGAAGCGCGATAATAATATCTAAAAGAAACCTTGCCGACAATGTCGATAAAACCGTTTTCCCGGGCATTCAGGGCGGTCCTCATATGAATGCCATTGCCGCAACCGGCGTGGCGTTAGAAGAATCGCTTAAGCCAGAATTTAAGGAATATGCCCAACAGATTGTTAAAAACGCTAAAGCTCTCTCCGAGGAACTGAAGAACCAGGGTTTTCAAGTAATTTCAGGCGGCACCGATAATCACATGGTTCTTATCGATACTACGCCTTTTGGCCTGACCGGGCAGCAGGCTTCGGATAAACTTGAAAAAGATGGGATAATCGTCAATAAGAATATGATACCTTTCGACACCCGCCGTCCCTGGGACCCGTCAGGTATTCGTCTTGGTACGCCGGCGGTAACGACCCGTGGCATGAAAGAGGAAGATATGGTAAAAATAGCTCGCAGGATAAAAGAGATATTTTCAAGAAAATGATAATTCAGGGTCGGCTTATCGCCGAAGAGCTTTTAAATCAGCTCAAAAAAGAAGTTGAAGACAAGGATCTAAAGCTGCAATTGGCAGCTGTTTTAGTCGGGACAAGCCCTGAATTTAAAAAATTTGTTGAGTTAAAAGGCAAGGCGGCGGAAAAGATCGGAGTAAGTTTTAAGATGTGCGAATTTCCTGAAGATATAACTACTCAAAAACTAAAGGAGGAATCGGCGGCTATTTCAGCCAGGGCCGACGGGGTTTTAATCGAATTGCCATTACCCGAACATATTAATGCTTCCGAAGTACTAAGTTCGGTACCGGTTTCCAAGGATGTGGATGTTTTGTCGGACGAAAGTCAGGAACTGTTCTATGAAAATGCATCAAAAATATTTCCACCAGCGGTAGAGGCGGTCAGGATAATCATCGAGAGGAATGGTATCAATGTTAAAGACAGGACCGTTGCCGTGTTTGGGCAAGGCATGCTTATCGGCAAACCGATAGCTCATTGGCTTGAAGCAGCCGGAGCCAGAGTTATCCGGATAAGAAGCAAGACTAAAGATTTTGAAGAAGGAGTCAAAAGAGCGGACATTGTGGTTTCGGGCGTCGGTAAACCTGGCATTATAACCGGCGATATGTTAAAAAAGGGAGTTGTCGCCTTTGATTTTGGTTATGAGAAAAAAGATGGCAAGATGGTCGGGGATATGGACGGAGATTCAGTTTCGAGCGTAGCCTCGCTCTTCACTCCAGTTCCGGGCGGAATGGGTCCGGTAGTAATTGCTACTGTTTTGATGAATCTGGTAAAATTAAACTTGTGAATCCCGTACAAAATCGCCAGTACGGGTTAAACGAGTCAAAATTTATATTAAAAATAACGTCACTCTTGCGCAATAACGATTGACCTTCTAACTGCGCAGCGGCGATTTTGTACGGGATGAACTATATATTATTCCAATTGATAAATTCCTGGGCTGGCCAAAATCCGCTGCTTGATAAGCTGATGGTTTTTGCGGCTGATAAGTTCGGATATGTTCTTATTGCCAGTTTAGGAGTATTTCTCTGGTTTGAACGCAAGAAATATAGACCGATGGTTATCTTAGCTTTGGTTTCGGCTTTTGTTTCAAGATTTATATTTGTTGTTATAATAAGGTACTTTTATCATCATCCAAGGCCGTTTGTGGTTTTGCAGAGCGTCCATCTTTTGCTTCCCAAGGAAAATGAATATTCTTTTCCTTCGGGGCATGCCGCTTTTTACTTCGCTTTAGCAATGGCGGTCTGGCTGTATAACAAAAAATACGGCTGGCTGTATCTGACCGCGGCCTGTCTGATGGGTTTTGCAAGAATATATGGCGGGGTTCACTGGCCGTATGATATAGTGGCTGGAGCTGTTCTGGGTATCCTGACGGCCGTAGCTTTTAATTTTTTTCAACAAAAAATGCCCCGAAGGGCATTATCTGGAGAGTCGTCTCTCCCAGTCGTCGAGAAGCTCACCTAAGTATTCTCTGGACTTGCGATTAACAGTGAATGCGGCTACCAACTGTCTTTCAAGGTTAGAATTCATTTGACGCTTGCTGTATCTTTCAAGGATTGTTTTTTTGAGTTTTTCCGTCTTTTCTTTTGAAAGATTGCCAAGTAAAAACTTGTACATCCAGACAGTCAACAGCCGCTCGCTAATTTCCATGGAAGCTCCTCTGAAGGCCAACCTTCATATTATATACTATTTTATTTTTAATGCAAGTAGACGGGGTGGGAAACATAAAGCTGACCCTAAGGGTCAGCTTTATGTTTAATGTGCCCGAGGTGGGAGTTGAACCCACAAGTCCGTAAGGACACACGATTTTGAGTCGTGCGCGTATGCCAATTCCGCCACTCGGGCCCCAATATCCTGTAATTCTATCACTTTTCCGGATTTTTTCAAATAAAGAACTTATTTCTTAAATAAGTCTTATTTGATTTGAAAAGTTCGGGCGGAGAGTATAAAATTAAAATACTTACTTATCAATACTTAGAACGCAGCTGGCTTGGCCAAGATTGAGGCAGAAGCGAGTACCGGACTGAGCCATAGTATAACTATGGTGAAGGAGGAACGGAGCTTCTAACGAAACCCGCCCGCAACGAATCGTTGCGATTCGGGCTGGATATTGGCCAAGAGCTTACCGCTTTAATCGCCCCAGGCGATTAGCGGAGCGGCCAGCAAGTTATAAATGGCAAGAATACTCACAATCTGTAATGCCAAGGGCGGAGTCGGTAAAACCACCACGGCCATTAACCTCGGAGCTTATTTGGCTGCCTTGGGCAAATACGTCCTTTTGGTAGATATGGACTCCCAGGCCAACGCTACCGGCGGTTTGGGCATTAATTTAGCGTTAGAGAGCGATAATGTCTATCATGCGATCGTTAACGACCAGAACCCCCTGACAATGATAAAGAAAACCTCCATCTTCGGTTTTGATGTTCTTCCGGCGACCCAAGCGCTTGCCGGAGCGACGGTTGAGCTTGTATCGATGGGGGAGAGGGAATACCGCCTCAAGAAGGCCCTGGGTTCTTTAAGGATGAATTACGACTATATTCTGATTGACTGTCCGCCCTCGCTCGGACTTTTGACGATAAATGCTTTAACTGCTGCGGATCATGTTCTGATACCGGTCCAGTGTGAGTACTATGCTTTAGAAGGTCTTAGCCAACTGGTTTATGCTATTGATCTGGTAAAGCAGGGCCTCAACCCGGATTTGCAAGTACTTGGGGTATTGCTTACAATGTATGATAAGAGGAATCAATTGAACCGCCATGTAATGAACGAGGTCCATAAGAATTTTACTGGAAGAGTGTTCGAAACATCTATCTCAAGAACGATCGATCTGGCTGAAGCTCCAAGTTACGGTAAGCCGATAATCCAGTTCAGTCCCAATTCAAAAGCCGCCGATGAATATCGGCGATTAGCGGAAGAGGTAATTAAATTAACAGGCTAATTATGAAGAAAACCTTTGGTTTAGGCAGGGGCCTTGAATCTCTTATTCCAAGATCAAAACAAATGCATCCAGATTCTCCCAAGGAGAATGTGTTTTATGTGGAGATAAACAAGATCAAACCTAACCCTGACCAGCCTCGTCAGGATTTTGACCAGGAAGGTTTGAAAGAACTTTCCCGCTCTATCCAGAAATATGGTGTCCTGCAGCCGTTATTAGTTTCTAAAATGGAAGAACAAAGTTCACGAGGACTTAATGTCTATTATCAGCTTATTGCCGGGGAGAGGCGTTTGAGGGCATCCCAGCTTGCGGGATTAGCACAAGTGCCGGTTGTTATCAGGGATGATTTTAACAGTAAAAGTCTCAAACTCGAAGTGGCTCTTATCGAGAATGTCCAAAGAAAAGATCTCAATCCGGTTGAAGAAGCCGAGGCTTATGACCGGCTTATCAAGGAGTTCAAGCTTACCCAGCAGGACGTTGCAAACAAGGTTGGCAAATCAAGGGAAGTTGTAGCTAATGCCATACGTCTTCTGAACCTCCCCAAAGACATAAAAGAGTCCTTAAGGAGCGGGATTTTGACCCGCGCCCATGCCAGAGCCCTCCTCGCTTTTAATGATGAATCCAGGCAGCGTGAGGTCTATAGCCACATCTTGGGCGGCCGCCTATCCTCAAAAGATGTAGAACAAATGGCCTCTACCTCCAAGCCATCTAAATCCAAAAAAGCTAAGTTGTCCTCCCAGGAAGTTAACCGCTTCCAGACCCTCGAAAAGAACCTCGGAGAGATGTTAAGGGTTCCCGTGCTTATCCGCTCGACTGACAAAGGTGGTCATATTGTTATCAAATTTGCTTCACTCCAGGAACTCAATAAAGTGGCAAAGAAGATAATAGATTAGAAGCACAGAGTATTAACCAAAAACCCTCCGCTAGTTAGCGGAGGGTTTTTGGTTATGGATAGTTGTAATTGGCTTATCAATATAATAAACTGACCCAAGCTGTTTTATAGACAAGGATAATATGTATGGGTGGTCCGAACGGACTTAATCAGGTTGATAAAGCCGATTTTGAATTAATGCTGAAGGCGATACAAAACGACCCCGGATATAAGCTGGCGCATAAAACGGCAATGCCAATAGATTTCAATAAAGTAAGCTACAAGGACTTTAAGAAAATAAGATGCCGGTTGGTCAAAAAGGCGGTAAAAGCTTTGTATCCTTGTCTCAAGGTAAGCGTCAGGCAGGGGAGCGGAACAGCCCATAATTGGGTCTATGTGCTCATCGAAGATGGGTGGAAAGGTGGAGTAGATCCGGCGGAATTTAATTCAATGGAGGATATAAGATCAAAATCTCTGCTCCTATTGGAACAATTGCCGATAGCATATGCTACATATTTAACAGATTATGGTGTGAAAGATGGATATGAGCCATGCTTGAGCGTTGAATGCAGGGTCAGAAATACCGGTTAAATACCGGTTTTTATTTGAGAATATCTGATATCTGGTCTAAATAAGTCTAAAATTAAGTAATATAGACTGTGTATAAGCTACTTTGAATAAATATTGTACAGTGATACTATTTAATTAGTTATGATATACCATGTCTAATACTATTTCATAACATAAATTTCAGAAGGTCAAATAGATATTTTAGATCAAATTTTTGTCCCGAATAAAGATTTTAATCTACATTTTAGGAACATGAGCCAATATTTAGAAAATTATAAAAAAAATATCGTCATCGATATGCGGAAACGCGGGTATTCTTATTCGGAGATCGAGAACGCAATGCACATTCCAAAGTCGACGATAGCTTTTTGGTTAAAAAACACAAAACTTACCGGACCTCAAGCAGAAAAATTAAAGAACAAAATGATAGCCATTGCCCGAAGTAATTCAGAAAAGAGAAAAGTTAGAACTTTAAAGATAATAGAGGATATAAAACTCTCGTCTGCTAAAGAAATAAGAAAAATTTCTAAAAAGGAACTTTGGTTAATGGGCATCATGTTATGCTGGCATGAAAGATTATTATTGAATGACGGAGGACAGCTTCGCAAAGGGGTTAATTTTACAAACACTGATCCTTATCTGATAAAAATATTCTTAAAATGGCTTCAGGAGATAGGAAACGTTGAAGATAAAGAAATTAAATTCGACCTTTTCATAAAAGACCACAGACACAAGAAAAACATACCTTCTGAAGATCAAAAAAGAGTAACTCTCGAAAATATAGAATACTGGTCAGAAGTAACAGGTTTTCCGGAGATTAATTTTAGATATGTATATTTTCAGAGAACTGCTAATAAAAAGAAGAATATCCACAGTTTTAAGGGAGGTAAATTTGGGCTCTTAAGAGTAAGAGTTTCATCAAGTTCTATGTTGGCAAGACAAATAGCCGGATGGATGAAGGGTATAACAAGAGAATTATTATAGTATTAATAAAGATTAATAAAGATTCATATCAAAATATTAATCTTTATAATTTTATATTAAGGATACTTGAATTAAATCTTCCACTTTACATTGAGTATTCTTTTTCCGTTTGAGGATGATTTTTTAAGGTTTGAGCAGGTAATGTTATGAATACTTACCCCCTGATTTAAGGTCATGTAACCTTTTATCTTGTCTCCGGTTTTAGGGTTGCAACATCGGGCTATTTTATACATTAACCCGGTCTGACCTTGGATAACCGGCACTCCTTTTTTGACTTGTTTAACAATTATCTTTTTCTTCGGCTTATTGTATTTTTTATCACCCAAGTCTGTTTTTTCGCCTTCATGAGATTTCTTTTCCTCATTTACAAACCATGCTTTTATTTTTTTCTTGGCTTCATTGGTTTTTACTATCTTCAGCCAGTCAAAAGAAGGCTTCAACGTCTTGCCTTTTATTATTTCAACCACATCTCCGTTTTGAAGATGATATTCAAGCGAAACCATTTTTCCGTTCACAGTCGCGCCTTTTAAAGAATGACCCAGGCCAGTATGAATGGCATAAGCAAAATCGACAGGCGTCGCCCCTTCTGGTAGATCTTTAACATCGCCCATTGGAGTAAATGCGAATATCCGGTTCTTAAAGAAATCAATTTTCAAACCGGACAAACCTTCGTTCGGTTTCATTTCCTGAAGGAATTGTTTAAGCTGATTCACCCAGCGGGTTTCCTCGAGGTCTGCTTTAAAAACCTTTCTTTTGCCGCTTTCAGAATATGCCCAATGTGCGGCAATTCCGTTCTCGGCATGTTTATGCATCTCCGGAGTTCTTATCTGTATTTCGACTATTTTACCTTTTTCACAGAAAATAGTGGTGTGGAGAGACTGATAACCGTTGGGTTTAGGAACTGCGATATAATCTTTGACCAGTCCAGGCAGGGGTTTGTAGTATTTGTGAATAACGCCGAGAGCTTCGTAGCAAGACCTGACATCCGGAACGAGTACCCTCATTGCTACCAGGTCGAATATTTTTTCCGAATCCATGCCGTGTTTTATGATTTTGTTGTAAAGACTGTAGTAATGTTTGGCCCGTGAATGAATATCTATAATAGTAATGCCGTTATCGGTAAGGTTTTTACGGATTATAGGTTTTGTCCTTTCAAGATAATCGGCCAGATCTCTATATTTGCTTTTGATGTTTTTTACAAGCCAGGCATATTCTTTGGGGTAAACATAAGGAAAGGCCATATCCTCAAGCTGGCCTTTTAATTTTCCCATGCCGAGGCGGGCGGCGATGGGAGCATATATCTCAAGTGTTTCGAGAGCTATCCTTTTTTGAGAAACATCGCTCTGATATTTCAGGGTTTCCAAGTTGTGATAACGGTCGGCTAACTTTATGATAATTACCCGTATATCTTCAGCCATTGCGAAAAGCATTTTTTTAAGAGAGTTTATATTTTCTAAAGCGGTTTTTTTATTTGGAAAATCAGGCGAATATTCTATTTTGCCGAGCTTTGTCACACCTTCGACCAGGAAAAGTACTTCCTGCCCGAAATCACGCTTGATATCTTCAGGCCTAATGCCAGTATCTTCAATCGTGTCGTGAAGGATGCAGGCGGCAATGGTTGTTGCATCCATGCCGAGGCCCATCAAAAAATAAGCCGCACTCAAGGGATGGGTTATGTAATCTTCTCCTGAAAGGCGTTTTTGTCCGCGATGGGCGAGTTCGGCGGTATTGTAAGCCTTTTGTATCAGGTTCTTGTCTAATTCGGAGAAATTTTGGTTTTCGAGTATTTTTTCGAGAACAGGAACCATATAGTAGCTCTATACTACTCTTTTGCCGGTTCGTTTTCAATTTGAGGGCTTTTTTGTTCTTCAGCCGGAGATGCTTCGGGGTTCTTGGGTATCTTTTTTGTATTTTTGCATTTAGGATAGCGACTGCAGGCGATAAACTTACCGAATCGGCCTATTCTTATGACCATCTCTCCTTCGCCGCATTTGTCGCATTTCTCGCCGGTCTTTTCCGGTTCGGCTCCTTCTTTCTTTTCTTTTAATATATTTTTACAGGTCGGGAAGTTGGAGCAGGCGATAAACTTACCATAGCGGCCCATTCTGACTATCATTTTACTTCCGCACTTTTCACAAAGTAGGCCGGTGTCTTCCTGTTTGGTCACTTCTTCTTTAGACACTTCTTCATATTTAGCTTTCAAATTCTCGGCAAACGGGCCATAGAATTCGCTGATGACCGGGGTCCATTTCATTTTTCCGTCCGCTATCTCATCAAGCTGACCTTCCATTTTTGAAGTGAATTTTATATCGACGATATTCGGGAAATGCTGAACTAAAAGATCGTTGACCATGATGCCTATTTCGGTCGGATGGAAGTATCGTGAACGGTCTTTGTTCACATAGTTCCGGGCGACGATAGTAGAAATTATCGGAGCGTAAGTCGACGGCCGGCCAATACCTTCTTTTTCGAGAGTTTTGATAATAGAAGCCTCGTTGAATCTGGCTGGCGGTTTGGTGAAATGCTGTTCCGGTTTGAGTTCTTTGAACTCAAGTTCCTCACCGGCTTTTACAACCGGCAGTTCATTTTCTTCGTATTTAACGGGATAAACTTTGAGGAATCCATCGAATTTCATCGTCTGGCCGTTGGCCCGGAAAGTATAATTCTTGGTCGCAATATCGATCGCGGTCGAATCAAATACGGCTTTAGTCATCTGTGAAGCTGTGAAACGGCGCCAGATAAGTTCGTAAAGTTTGAATTGCTGGGGTGAAAGATAGGTTCTGACACTGTCCGGTGTGCGTTCCGGTTCGGTCGGTCTGACCGCTTCATGAGCTTCCTGGGCGGTTTTTGATTTGGTCTTAAAACGTCTTTGTTCAAAATAATTAGCGCCGAAACTTTTAGTGATAAAATCTTTGGCTCTTGTCAGTGACTCTTCGGAAAGATTGACCGAATCAGTTCTCATATAAGTGATGAGACCGACAGAACCTTCGGCACCAAGTTCAACTCCTTCGTATAATTGCTGGGCGAACATCATTGTTTGTTTTGCCGAGAAGTGAAGTTTTTTAGCCGCATCCTGTTGGAGGGTGCTGGTTGTAAAAGGCGACATCGGTGAGCGGCTGACCTCGTTCCGTTCAACATTTTGGACCGTATATTTTGCGTTTTCGAGGTCTTTTACGATCTTATCGGCCTCTGCCTGGTTTTTGATATCTAATTTTTCAAGAGATTTATCGCCTATCTTTATAAGATTTGCGGGAAATATTTTCTGGGCATCCGAACCGGCCGATAAATTGGCGGTTATGGTCCAATATTCATCAGCTTTGAATTTTTCTATTTCCCGCTCCCTCTCAACCACTAATCTGACCGCGACTGATTGAACGCGTCCGGCTGAAAGTCCTCTGGCCACTTTTTTCCATAGAAAAGGTGAGAGTTTGTAACCTACTAAGCGGTCGAGTACGCGCCTGGCCTGCTGGGCATCAACCAGGTCTTGGTCGATGGTCCTGGGATTTTTCAAAGCATGTTCAATGGCGGACTTGGTTATTTCGTGGAAGACTATCCGTTCTATTTTTTTTGGTTCTTTATTTTTTAATTTGGCGGTCGTTTTTTTTGTTCCCGAACCATCCAAGCCGAGAGCTTTGACCAAATGCCAGGAGATAGATTCGCCTTCGCGGTCCTCGTCAGTTGCGAGAATTATCGTGTCAGACTTCTCGGCCGTTTTTTTAAGATCGGTTACATTTTTGCGGGCTTTGGTCGGAATCACATACTTTGGTTCAAAGTCGTGTTCAGTATCAACGCCAAGTTCTTTTTTGGGTAAGTCGCGGACATGACCGTAGGATGATTTCACGACAAAATCTCCTCCCAGGAAGCGGGAAATGGTTTTGGCTTTGGTTGGTGATTCGACAATGACGAGGTTCATTTTAATTTGATCTATATTTTCCGTTAATATTTTTTATCCGGTCGTTTAATTCAAGCATCGACAGGGATGAAATTACTTTTGACGGCTCCATCTCGAGTTCTCTGATGATTTTATCTGCCGAGAGCTCGCCCTTTTCATCAAGTATAGCAAGGATTTTTTGACCAACCGGATCTTTTGTTGATATGTCAACTTTGGCGGGTAGTTTAAGCTGGGCATTTTTTGAATATTCTTCGATTATGTCTTCGGCCGAAGTTACCATCTTTGCACCGCTTTTTATTAGGGCATTAGTTCCCTTTGAAACGTTTGAAAAAATATTTCCCGGGACCGCAAACACATCTCGATTCTGGTCAGCGGCCGACTTGGCGGTTATCAGAGAACCGCTTTCCTCCGCGCCTTCAATTATCAGGACTCCCTTGGACAAGCCGCTGGTTATCCGGTCCCGGATGGCGTAATTTGCCGGAAATACTTCATTGGGTTTTTCGTATTCAGAAATTATAAGTCCGCCGGCTTCGAGTATTTCTTTGGCAAGCTTAAGATTTGTTCTCGGAGCGATACCCTCGTCATCTACCGGAGAACCGATGACGGCAATGGTCGGCAGACCGTTTTCGAGAGCGGCTCGGTGGGCGGCCGCATCAACTCCCAAGGCGAGTCCGCTGACGATGGTCCAGCCGGTCCCGGCAAGCCCGGAGACAATATGGTCAACCGCTTCCTGGCCGTAAGAAGTTATTTTGCGGGTGCCGACAATACTGAAACAAAAGGTGTTCAGAAGCTTAATGTTCCCGCGGCAATAAAGCCCTTGTGGCGGGTCGGCTATTTTTGACAGAAGTTGGGGGTAATCCTTATCACCCGGCCTTACATATATAATAGGGAAATCATCCATATCCGAAGGATAATACAGGGTTTCTGGTCACTCGTCAAGGGTTGGTCTCAATCCAGGTCTGGTGTATTATAATAGTTATCTATGTATCTAAGCGTCATCATCCCGGCTTACAAAGAAGAGAATGTTATAACCTCGACTCTCAAGTCTATTGATGCCTATTTAAAAAGGCAGAGTTATGATTACGAGATTTTGGTTATCATTGACGGAATAAAAGACCGGACCGGAGAAGTGGTCAAATCACTTGAGCCAGAGATAAAAGGTCTCCGCGCTGTTGTGAACCAGGAGAACCACGGCAAGGGCTATGCGGTTAAACAGGGAATGCTCGAGGCGAAAGGCGATTTCCGGGTATTTACTGATGCCGATAACTCAACCTCTATTGATCATCTCGACAAGTTTTTTCCTTACACTAACCAAGGGTACCAGGTCGTCATTGGTTCTATAGCCATCAGCGGACATAAGATTTCTTCTGGCAGCGAGCCATTGTGGCGGAGGATCTTCGGTAAATTAGGAAATCTGTTCATTCAGATAATGGCCGTACCCGGAATTTACGATACCCAGAGAGGTTTTAAGCTCGTAACCGCCAAAGCCGCCGAAACGATCTTTCCGAAATTGACGATAGAACGCTGGGGTTTTGATGTTGAGATGCTGGCTATAGCCCTGAAGTACAAATTCAAAATAAAAGAACTTCCGGTGGATTGGCATAACAATCCTAATTCTCATGTTGGCCTCGAAGCTTACAAAGAAGTTTTATTTGATACAATTAAGATAAGGTGGGGTTTGATGACGGGGAAGTATAGTTAAATAAGTAGCATGCATCAAGTAGCATGTAGCAAGGATCAGAAAATGTTTTAAGAATCTTATTCCAAAACCATACTACATACTACATACTACATACTACGACCTTGTTTTGTTAAACGAATTCAGACAAGATTTAGTATCAGGCGAATGGGTGCTTTTTGCGACCGGCCGTTCGAAACGTTCCGATTCGCGCAGTGTTCAGGATGTTTATCAATCTCCGGAAGGATGTCCTTTTGAGGAACTCGTCGAAACCGGCCAGGAACTCGTCTGGACATATCCGGATGACAAGAACTGGAAGATTGCGGTTATAAAAAACAAATACCCGGCTTTAAAAGCCGGCGTCTGCGGTCAGGATACTGAAGTCGGCCCCTTCAAATCTCATTTAGCTGTCGGTGACCACGAAGTGGTGGTGTACCGTGATCATGAGCGGAGGTTCGATGACTTTAGCGTCGAAGATATAACTGGTGCGGTTAAGGTCTATAAACGTCGCTATCTCGAACTTGCCAAGAAGATAGAGTGTACCCGTTATATTTTGATTTTCCACAATCACGGTGCCGAAGCCGGAGCGAGTATTTTTCATCCTCATTCCCAAATAATCACGATGCCGATACTCCCGCCCGACGTTAATCACAGTATCAACGGTTCACACGAATACTATAAAAAAAATAAAAAAAGAGTTTACGATGAAGTGGTCAACTGGGAACTTGCCCAGAAAACCAGAGTCGTCTACGAGAACGATGAGTTCGTGGTCTTCTGCCCTTATGTTTCAAAATACCCCTATGAACAAAGAATATTCCCCAAAGAGAATCACGCCCACTTCGAACAAATGCCGGATCACAAAGACGCGCTTTTTGCTGACGCGCTCCATCAAAGCATCCAGAGACTCAAGGTTGCGCTAGGCAAACCGGCTTTTAACTTTTTCATTCATACTGCGCCTTTGGCAAGCAACTTCAATACTGAAATGCACGAATTCTACCGCTGGCATGTCGAAGTCATCCCGCACATGAAGATCGATGCCGGTTTTGAGATCGGCACCGGCGTTGAGATAAATGTCGTTGATCCCGACGAGGCCGCGAATATGTTAAAGAACGCCAAAATATAATGGACAAGAAAACAATCATCGCCAATTGGAAAATGTCTCCCCAAACTCTGGCCGAAGCCAGGGATATTTTAGAATACGTCGATGATTATCTCGGTTCGCTGAACGAAAAAGAAAAGTTCGGACTGGTTTTTTGTCCGCCTTTTGTTTTTCTGGAAGAAGTTTCAAAAGAACTGAATATGTCTCACCTTGAACACGAGGCCGCTTTGGGCGCCCAAGACATCTCGACCGAAGATAAGGGTGCTCTGACCGGCGAAGTTTCTGGCCCGATGCTTACTCGTCTCGGTGTGGAGTACGTTATCATCGGGCATTCTGAAAGACGCTGGAAACTTGGCGAATCGGACGAACTGGTCAATAAAAAATTAAAGGCGTCTCTGCGTAACGGTCTGACACCGGTTGTCTGTATCGGTGAAAGAGAGAGGAATGAAGGTTTTAAAAAATTCCTCGAGGAGCAAGTTAAGAATACTTTTAAAGACCTGACATCCGACGAGGTAGGTAAATGTCTTGTTGCTTATGAACCGGTTTGGGCAATCTCATCAAATCTCGGCGCCAAACCTGATACCCCTGACTCCGCGCTCGAATCGATAAAAATAATCCGAGATACCTTAATTGGAAATTGGAAATTGGAAATTGGAAATTTATTTTTATACGGTGGTTCCGTCAATTCAAAGAACGCCGCCGAATTTCTTAAACACAAAGACATCAATGGTGTCCTTGTCGGTTCGGCGAGCGTGAACAAAGAGGAATTTGTTAAGGTCCTAATGGCCACCGCCGGCCAGCTATTATCATGAGATCTTTTCCTGAAATCTTAAGTAAAAATTATAAAAAAATTCTGTTAAGAGTTGATTTTGATGTGCCGGCTTCGGATGGAAAGATAGCCGAGAAATTTAGAATAGAAAAACAAAAACCGGCTATTGACCGGCTTCTTGAAAATTGTGGGGTGGTAATGATAGCTCATATAAAAGACGGGCCAAAGGAAAACGGCAAGCCATCGTTCAAACCGCTTCTTCAAGAACTTGAAAGCGTTCTCGGCCATAAGATAAATTTTATTGATGACCCTGCTAAATTAAATCAAACCGTTGTCGGTCTTAAACCGGGAGAACTTTATCTTCTCGAGAATCTGCGCAATTGGCCCGGTGAAGAGGAGAATGATACTGAATTTGCCAAAAATTTATCGACCGGGTTCGATGTTTACGCCAACAACGCATTTGCCGTCTGTCATCGCGAACATGCTTCGGTTTCAGCTGTTACGCATTTTCTGACATCTTATCCGGGCCCGCTTGTTCAGGAAGAAACAGCTAAACTTCAGGAAGTGATTGATATGCCCAAAGAGGGAAAAATTATCGTAATCGGCGGAGCCAAAGCCGAAACAAAGGTCCCGGTCGTGAAGAATTTTACGGATAAAGCCGAAAAAATACTTCTGGGCGGAGTTGTAGCCAATGATATCTTGAAAGAAAAAGGCGTTGATATCGGTACTTCAATGTCAGATGCTAATTCAAAAGAGCTTCTTTTTGGTCTTGACCTCGATGACACAAAACTTGTCCTGCCGGAAGATTTTAATATTTTTGAGAGTAAAATATACGACATCGGTCCTAAGACCGTTGCCAAGTTCTCTAAAGTAATTAAAAATTCAAAAATAGTCATCTGGAACGGCCCGCTCGGATTGTTCGAAGATCCGAGATTCTCGGCCGGAACTGATGCTGTCGGTATGGCTGTTGTCTCATCCGGCGGCTACAAGGTTATCGGTGGCGGAGATACTATTTCAGCGGTCGACCATTTGGGTATCTTTAATAAATTGGATTTTGTTTCGACCGGCGGGGGAGCAATGCTCGAATTTCTGGCCGGCAAACGAATGCCGGGCCTCGAAGCTTTGGGATATTATAAATAAAATGAAAAACACAGTCATCTTATACCATGCCGGCTGCAGTGACGGTTTTACTGCCGCCTGGGTGGCCTGGAAAAAATTCGGCGATACGGCAGAATACCGGCCAATCCATTATCAAGACCCCGCGCCTCGAGACATTGTGGGCAAGCGGGTATATCTGATAGATTTTGCGGTCAGTCTGCCGGTTCTGAAAGAAATTTTAAAAAACAACCGGGAGGTTACTATCATTGACCATCATGCCACCGGAAAAGAAGCGGCCGAGATGACCCAGAAGCCCCTTTTTGACAATTCTCATTCGGGCGCGGTTCTGGCCTGGAAATATTTTTTCCCTGACCAAAAAATCCCGCAGCTTTGCTTATATATCGAAGACCGTGACCTTTTTCAGTTCAAAATGAAGAACACAAAAGAAATCTGTGCCTTTCTTGACCTTACGGATCTAAATTTTAAAAATTGGGACCGTTTAGCCGGCGAGATGGAATCAGATAAGAAGTTGAACAATATGTCAGAACAGGGCTCCTTAATCGTCAGGTATGAGAACAGGATGATGAAGGAAATAGTCGAGGACACAGCGCGTCTGGTAACGTTCGAAGGTCACAGAACATATGCGGTGAATGCTCCTCATCTCTATGCTTCAGGTGTTTGCGAGGTTTTGTATAAAAAACTTCCGCCGATGTCTATCAGTTGGAGTTATGATAAAGATGTGGTAATTGTTTCATTAAGGTCTGACGGTTCTGTTGATGTCGGCCAAATGGCCAAGAGATACGGCGGCGGCGGGCATAAACAGGCGGCAGGTTTTGAAGTAAAAACATTAAACGAAATCCCATGGAAAGAGGTTTAAAGTTCACAATCCATACTGACGGAGGTTCGCGGGGCAATCCAGGTCCGGCGGCGATTGGTGTCGTTATCAAGGGTCAGGTGATGGGCGCTTCAGAATACGGTGAATATATCGGTATTACCACGAACAATGAAGCCGAGTACCGGGCGGTTATTTTTGCTTTAAAAAAAGTTAAACAGCTTGTCGGCGGGGATAATGCTGCCAAAAGCCACTTGATCTTTTATATGGACAGCGAGCTTCTGGTCAAACAGTTGAGTCATGAGTATAAAGTAAAGGACGACAACATCCAGAAATTGTTCATCGAGGTCCACAATCTGAAACTCGATTTCGGAAAAGTTGAGTTCAAACACGTTCTACGCGGCAAGAACACGGACGCGGATAAACTGGTCAACCAAGTCTTGGACAGAGAAGATAACAAGTTAAATTTGTAAATTCCAAATAACAAACCCCAAATTCCAAATAATTCTAATTTGTAATTTGGCGCTTGGAATTTGGTATTTTAAATAATATGCGCAAATTTATTTTGGTCCTGGTCGTCTTAGGCGCAGTAGGTGCGGGCGCCTATTTCCGTTACTCCAGCCACAGTAAAATGGCCCAGATAATCAACTTAACGCCAACGCCTCTTGCGACAACAGATCAGACTTCCAATCAGCCAGATGCAATATTTACCCAGCCGATAGTTTTTGATTCCTTAAGCAAAGATTTCGCTGGTCCCGGGTTTGCTATCCGATATCCGGACGGATTTAAAGTTACAGATGAACCCGGAAACAACAAGCAGGACGTGGTAACGGTTGAAGATAAAAATGGCAGTGGTTTCCAGATATTTTCTTTTCCGTTCGATGAACCAGGCGCTTTAACCTCCGATCGTATTCATCAGGACCTGCCCGATACGGTTATCAATGACCCCCGCGATGCCAAGCTCGATAATACTCAAGCGTTGGTCTTTGACGGCAACGATGACACGATGGGTGCGACCTTTGAGGTCTGGGTCGTCCACAGCGGACGATTGTACCAGGTAACTGGACCCAAAACCGCCACCGATCTCATCAGTCAGACCTTGAATACATGGAAATGGAAATAACCGCCCATAAATTACAAATAACAAGTATCAAATCCCAAATAAATTCCAATGGCAGAAAAAGCAAATTCCAAACCTTACGATTTAGAAGAAAGATCTTATAATTTTGCCCGGGATGTTGCCTTGTTCTCAAAAAAATTACCCAAGACCAACGTTAATACTGAATATGTGAAACAAGTAATTAGATCTTCTGGTTCCATCGGAGCTAATTATATAGAAGCTAACGAATCATTAAGCAAAAAAGATTTTCTAATGAGAATAAAAATTTTTCGCAAGGAGTCTAAAGAAAGTATTTATTGGTTAAGATTGATAATGGATACCAACGATAATGAATTTAGTATTTTGGGAAATAAATTAATTCAGGAAGCTACTGAACTCAAGAAGATTTTATCTTCGATAGCTGGAAAAAGTTTATAATTTTTATGTTTAAAATTTGGAATTTTAAAATTGGAACTTATTTGGGATTTGTAATTTGGTGCTTGGTATTTTTCTTAACTGCTCCTCTCGGAGCCGAAGCCGGCACTATCATTAAAGCTCCGACATACCTCGGCTTAAACAGCGGCCTCGTCGGCTATTGGACCTTCGACGGGTTGGATACCCACCAGAGTTCAAATAAGACAGATGACAAATCCGGCAACGGCAATTCAGGCACCCTCACCAACGGTCCGACAGCAATACCGGGCAAAATCGGGCAGGCACTTAATTTCAATGGAGTGAATAGCTACGTGGCAATAACGAATAACACAAGCTCATTTCCTCTTTATGCTAACAATACTGCCTATTCGATATCGGTATGGGTCAAAGGCGATAAACAAGCTGACAAGGTTGTCTGGGGAGAATGTAATGGGGGCCCTCCTTGTAATAGTTCAACGCTATTTGGGCTTGGAACTGATGCGAGTGGTAATACTGGTAAGGTGGACCTTTATCTAACTAATGGCGTCACAACGCCCTTGAATGATGTTTTATCAACTGGCGTTGCTTTTGATAAATCCTGGCATCATATTGTTTGGACAGATAATAATGGCACTGCTAATCTATATATTGATGGCTCTAAAGATGCAACAAGCTTTAATTACACTCGTCCTTCGTTCTCATCAACATCTAATTTAATAGGTAATCAAGCGCAGTCTTTAAGCCAGAATTTTAATGGTTCTATCGACGATGTGCGCATCTACAACCGTGTCTTATCTGCCACCGAAATCCAGCGTCTCTACACCATCGGTTCGGGTTCAAAATTTAATCATTCAACTTCGGGTGGTTCATCGACCACCGGTGACCCACTATCCAGAGGCCTGACCGGATACTGGACATTTGATGGAGCGGATATGGGTTCATCCGGTACCATCGCCAAGGACCGTTCGGGCAAGAATTTTAACGGCACTTTGAATGGTTCTCTGCCGCCGACCATCGCGCCTGGCAAAGTTGGTCAGGGATTAAAATTCAATGGTACGGCATCAAGTTATGTCAGTACAACAGCCCCACTCTCAAGCTACATGTCTGCCAATGACGGAACATTCTCGGTCTGGGTTTATCCAACGGCAAATGGCTCGGATAATAATGCCTGTGTTCAGGGACAGGGAGAGGAGTTCATAGAAGATTCTGATAATTCATCCGGTAATCACGGCGGTTATTTTGCCATTGGCAAAGGGACTTCAAATATATGCGGGCTATGTTCAGGCACTTCCTTTTTAAATAATGTTGTCTCGAGCCCAACAGTCCTGAATCAATGGAACATGTATACCCTAACTCATACAGGAGGGAATATGTATTTTTATAAAAATGGGTCATTGATTAGCAGTAAGGCTTGCGATACTATTTCGGATTTAGTCGGGACTGTCGGCATGGGCAATAATTATTCTGCTGCTACGCCAATACTCAATAACGCTATTCTAGATGATGCCAGAGTGTATAACCGTGCTCTTTCCGGAGAAGAGATTTCCCGCCTATACCAGCAGACCCAAACCAAATTCAACGCCTCCAAAACCCAATCCCTTACCAACGGCCTCGTCGGCTATTGGACGATGGACGGAGCCGACATCCACAGCTCAAACAAAATGGACGACAAATCCGGCAACGGCAACTCGGGCACCCTTACCAACGGCCCGACAAAAGTTCCGGGCAAAATCGGCCAAGCTTTAAATTTCGGCGGTCCTGCAAATACAGCGGTCACTACTTCTGGATCTTTATTAAATAATCTGGGTCCGATGTCGATCTCAGTATGGATAAAACCTTCCAATTATGGAGCAAGTTCTGCTATGGTTTTGAGCAAAAGCCTATCTTTTAGCGGCCAGGGATGGCTATTGGATGTGTATACATCCGGGCAAAGTCTAAGGCTCGGTGTTAGCTATGGTACACAGAACTTAACCGCTTATTCTGCAAATAATTCAGTCGATCTAAATCGATGGCAGCACTGGATTATAACTTGGGATGGCAGCACAACTGCTTCAAATGTTCATTTCTTCAAAAATGGGACTGAAGTTGTTCATAGTACGCCCGACGATACTGATGGATTAGGTACCAAAGGCAGTGATACGGGTACTTTATCAATTGGTCTGGACAATGAAAGCCTTGGACGAACGTATTTTGGCCTAATCGACGATGTCCGCATCTACAACCGCGCTCTTTCCGTGGCGGAAATCCAAAAGCTCTACCAGATGGGCAAGTAGCCTCCGCGGATTATGATATATCATAATCCACCCCGCCTCTTCCGTTATTTTTTATTCAACTCATCTATCATATCCGCAAGCCAGTAGTATCTTTTGTATTGCCTTCTTATCTTGGCCAGTCCCGTGCTCGGGTAATAATCTGAAAATCCGGAATTTCGCTTTTTTCTTGGTTTCATTTTTCTGATATCTTCGATTATTTTCTCATAACCTTGATATCTTCCGCCTAACCATTTTTTGACCCTATATACCGTATCCAAGCCCACGCCCAGTTCTTGAACGATGTTTTCATAGGATTGGCGGGCCATTAACTTTTTGGCGATAACTATTCTCCGCCCGAGCATTATTTTTTCGCTTTCGGTAAGGAGGTCATTGATAAATGATTTGACCTCGTTCCGGTTTTTGGCGTGGTCTAAAGCCCGGTAGAGGGCATCGATATAATGGTTTTTGTGTTCTGTGCGAAGTTCTTTTAAATTAATTTTCATAATTTAAGCTTATTTTTGGTTATGATATATCATAACCGGGCGAGGGTCGCAACTGGGAAATTACTTGAAATTGGAAATTTGGCGTTTAGCCATTTTTGTGATATAATACGGATAGTCCTGTAAATTAGGTAATTACCCCGGTATCTGATACCGCGGGAGGAAAGTCCGAGCACTCCCCGCCGAAGGATATTTAGTTCGAGGCGGGAGAACGGTAGCATCCCGATCTTCAAGGTCGAGGATCCCGACTTCTAACATAATTAATAAATGGAGGTCGGGAGGTAACGCCTGTCCACGGCAACGTGAGAGGTGCGAGCAGAAACGTCCCGAAGCGAAAGCCGAGGGAGGACCCCATCCTAACGTAGTTGGTCCAGCTTCGCGATAAGGATAAAAAAGCGAAGATGAAACGGCTAAACCCTTACTTGAGTGCAAGAGCAGCGTTTCCGGCTTGTCCGGCCGAAAGGTCGAGGCGGCCGAGATTCGAAAAGTTAGCTCGCTACAGACTGGTGGCGACATCAGCCGCAGATAAATTATTATCATCCCGAGCATATCTTATGTGAGGGAACAGAACTCGGCTTATTATTTGCAGGGCCAAAAACTCCGCCGAAAGGCGGAGTTTTTGTTTGGTTGAAAAATCCCGGAATTTATGTTAAATAATAAGGCAATTATTCTAACATCCCACGCACCTCGGATTATGATATATCATAATCCGAGGTGCGACGAAAATGCGTAAATCAGACCTATTTTTCAATGTCCTTCGTTTGCCGGTTGATTTTGTGATGCTTTTGTCGGCCGGTCTGGTAACCTATTTGTTCAGGACCCAGCTTTTGTCGGCTTTTAGGCCGGTGCTATTCCAGCTGAATCTGCCGCTTATCAGATATTTTTATCTGGTGTTTTTTGTCGCTTTGCTGTTTCTGGGAACCTTTGCTTTATCGGGTCTTTATTCAATGAAAAAACGTTTATCAGTTGGCGAGGAGTTTTCCAAAATATTCATCGCTTCATCCGCTAGTATTCTGGGTGTAATTATATTTATCTTCTTAAGCCAGACCCTTTTTGATTCAAGGTTCCTGATATTGGGCGGCTGGTTCTTTGCAATCATCTTTGTTTTTCTTGGCCGGATGATAGTCAGACAGGTTCAGTCAATCAGCATGGTCAAATACGGTTTCGGCGCTCACCGGACGATAATCGTCGGTTCTAATGGCATTGCCGATAAAATCAACGAAGAAATAAAGAAGGACCCGCTTTCTGGCTATGTGGTCGTTGAGAACCTTTCCGAACTCTCACTCAACAACATCGACCAGATCATAAGTTCTCGGAACATCGACGAGATAATTCTTGCTGACCAGAATTTTCCGGCTGAAAATATCGGCGACCTGATAAACCTATGTCAGGAAAAGCATATAATTTTTAAATTCATTCCGGCCGTCTCACAGATGTTTTCGGGAAATTACGATATGGAGATATTTAAGGATTTCCCTCTGGTTGAGATAAAACGCACCAATCTCGAGGGCTGGGGCAGGGTGATTAAACGAGTCCTCGATGTTTTTGCGTCTTTGGTGGGACTGGTCATTCTTTCTCCACTTTTAGGTTTAGCTGCTTTTGCAATTAAATGGGAAACCGAAGGGCCGGTTTTTGTCAGGTTGAGAAGGATAAGCGGTATTAAAGAATTCGAGCTTTTGAAATTCCGTTCGATGGTGAATAATGCCGAGGAGCTTAAAGTTTACCTCGCCGCTTATAATGAAAGAAAAGACGGGCCGCTTTTCAAAATGCGGGATGATCCGAGAATAACGAAGATCGGGCGGATAATAAGAAAATTCCGTTTAGATGAATTGCCGCAACTTTGGAATGTTTTCCGGGGTGATATTTCCCTGGTCGGTCCGCGTCCGCATCAGCCGGATGAAATAGCGCGTTATAAGCAGCACCATAAAAAAGTTCTGGCTATAAAAGCCGGAGCGACCGGGATTGCGCAGTCTTCGGGCAGTTCGGATATTTCTTTTGAAAAAGAGGTTGCTTTGGATACTTTTTATATCGATAACTGGTCGTTGTGGCTCGATCTCAAGATAATTGCTAAGACTGCGGTTAAAATGCTTTCTGATAGGTCGGCGGTCTAACTATGAAAATCGCCTTCGTTCATGAATATTTAAATCAATTTGGAGGAGCAGAAAGAGTGCTCCAGGTTTTGGGTGCGGTTTTTCCGGATGCGCCGATATATACCTTATTCTATGATTCTGCTGCGACCGGAGAGGTTTTTGAAGGGCGGGAGATAAGAACTTCGTTTCTGCAACGAGCGCCTTTTATAAAAAAATACCACCGGATATTTCCATTATTTATGCCTCTGGCGGTTGAACAGTTCGATTTTTCGGATTTCGATGTTGTGTTATCTATTTCATCATCTTTTGCCAAAGGCGTGATAACCAAGCCCGGGACGAAGCATATCTGTTACTGTTTGACTCCGCCGAGATTTTTGTGGGACGGTAGTCAGAAGTATATGGAAGATTTCGGTTACCCCCGCTATTTTAAAAGTATATTTATGCCTTTCCTGACCTATTTACGGCTCTGGGATCAGGAAGCATCTTACCGGGTCGACGGGTTTTTAGCGATATCAGAATTTGTCAGAGAAAGGATAAAAAAATACTATAATCGGGATTCAGTCATAGTCTATCCGCCGGTTAATGTATCTAAGTTCTATATTTCAGACAAAACAGATAAATATTTTCTGATGACCGGACGCCTCGTCTCATATAAAAAATTCGACCTGGCGGTAAAAGTTTTCAATAAGCTCGGCTGGCCTCTGAAAATAGCCGGCATCGGCCCCGAACTCAAGAGTTTAAAAGCAATGGCCAAGCATAATATCGAATTCCTTGGTCCGGTTTCAGATAAAGAACTGGCTGAGCTATATTCACGTGCTAAATGTTTTATCTTTCCCCAGGAAGAAGATTTTGGCATAACTCCGCTCGAATCTATGGCCTCCGGAAGACCGGTGATTGCATATCGGGGCGGCGGAGCGCTTGAGACCATTAAAGAAAGGGAGACCGGGTTATTTTTTGATGAACAAACAGAGGACTCGCTTATCTCAACGCTTGAAAAATTCGACAGTTACGAATTCGATCCGGCCAAATGCCGACAGCAGGCGGAGAAATTTAATGCCGAAGTTTTCAAAAGCAATATTATTGAGGAGATAGAGAAACTGACAGGTGAGAACCAGATTAGGTTTAAGTTTTAACTATTATGATCATTGGCATAGACATTAGAGCTCTGGGCAATAAGGTAAAAAGCGGGGTTGAAGAATACATAGAGAACCTTCTTGCCAATATGCTGCCGCTCGATAAGAGTGTGAAGTATAAATTATTTTACTCTTCTTGGAACGGGGATATTCAAGATTACGACTGGCTCCATCTCGATAACGTCGAAGTATACAAAAGAAAAATACCGAACAAATTATTTTTTCTTACAACCAGGTTTTTGGGCTGGCCCAAGGTAGACAAACTTATAGGTGGAGTGGATGCGTTCTTCTCTCCTCATTTTTTTCTTGTTTCTTTGTCGTCCTCATGCCGAAGGATAACTACATTTCACGACTTGTCCTATATTCATTTTCCTGAATTTTTTTCCTGGCGCAAGCACATCTGGCATAACTTTGAAATGAGACCTTTCTGGCAATCAAGATTTTCAGATAAGATAATTACTGTTTCCGGTTCGACCAAGAACGACCTCATCCGGACCTACGGAATTGATGAAGCGAAGATCGAAGTGATACATTCGGGGATATCCTCCGATATCAGAAGACCTGAACCGGAAGAGCTTGAAAGATTCAGAAATGAAAACAGACTGCCTTCTAAATATATTTTATTCTTAGGAAAACTCGAACCGAGAAAAAATCTATCTTCAATAATAAGAGCATTCGGTGAATTAAAAGAGAGAAGAGAATTTAAAGACCTTCATCTTGTTCTCGTCGGTTCCCCAGGATGGCTTTATAAAGATATTTTTAAAGAAATACAAAGTTCCAAATACAACCGACAGATAATATTTAAAGACCATATCAAAGATGGGGATAGAAAATATTATTACTCTCTGGCAGAGATTTTTGTCTACACTTCTTTTTTTGAGGGCTTTGGTTTTCCGCCGCTCGAAGCAATGGCTTGCAATACTCCAGTGATAGTGTCAAATACCTCTTCTTTACCCGAAACGATAGGTGAAGGAGGATTACTGGTACAACCAGGCAACATAGACGAACTTAGATGGGTTATCAGTCAAGTATTATGCGACAAAGATTTAAAAAACGTGCTAATAGAATTCGGAAATAAAAAAATAAATAATTTTAATTGGAAAAAAACTGCAGAAAAAACTCTCTCCTTAATTTCAAGTAAGTAAGGTATTCTCTATGCATCTCGTGGTTCTCGAGGGTTATTATTTTTTAAATAGTTTTAATAAAAAAATTAAAAAAATACTTAAGAATAGTTAATTTTCTTTAAATTCTTATAAATTTTTATTAGTAGTAAGTTTTATCAATCTTTTTATGAATAATTATTAATGTTTATAACACTAAATAAGCTTAAGACTTTTAACTTATTTTAATACCTCTCTTTGTTTGGACAATAATCTATCAAATAAGAGCTATAGTATTTAAATTAGACATTTTTGATCTAAAATAACCCTAATTTTAGGTTATTTTAAGGTTTAATCCTAAAAATTTTTATTATTTTAGAACTTAACTTTGATCATAAAAGGAGAGTAATTTAACCCTTGTTTTAGCTTTAAGTTATCCACTTGTAGATCCAGGGCTGAATCGAATATAATATATATAGTTACTGCACATCTCGTGGTTCTCGTGAATCTCGAGATGATCCTTTTTAAGACAGTTCGTTGAAAATTTTTTCTGCGCTCAATGGAGCTTTTGTCGGTTTGTAAATTTTACGAAATTTATCCATTGAGTTAATGAAGGAAAAAACTTCTAAAAAAACAGGATTAAACAAAAAAGAAAGATCGGTAAGAAACGATTCAACTCTTGTCTTACCCGAGGGATACTTTTCTTTGTTGGTCTTGTCGGAAAAATACGGCTATGCCAAGGACTATATCGGATGGCTTTCAAGAACCGGCCGAATTGAAGCCATCAGGTCCGGTAAGTATGGCCAATGGTACGCTTCTGAAATTTCACTGAAAAATTATATTTCATCTCTGGCCAGTGCTGGCGAACAGAAGTACCAAGCGAAGCGGGAATCGCCCGTACAAGATAATACTGTTTTAATTAGGGATACAGGTTCAAATGTTGTCAGGACCACTTCTTCTCCAAAAGTGGTCGCGGAGCTGACAATGGCCGAACCAGTAAAGATCGAAGATCTATTTCCTCCAAAACCAATAGCCGAACAAAAAGCTTCAGAAGAGGTGACTCAACCGACCGAGATTTCGGAGCCGCACGTAATAACGGCGGAACCGAAATCTCGGCCGGAAGTTCCCTTCACTGTTTCGAAAAAAACAGAATCTGTTCCTTCCGCCGTTCTTTCAGAGAAAAGTTCCTTAAGCGCAGAAAAAAAACGAACTTCAAAAAGGATAAACGCCGTCTTTGCAACTTCAATGTTCTTAGCCGGCGTTTTATTTTTGCTATACTTCTGGCCGTCGGCGGTGGACACCTTAGCGGGATTCGGGGGCAAAATTTTTAATGGTCCGATCGCATATTTTACAGAAACGTTTAAAAAAATATTCCCCAACTTTTCTCCCGACAACGTTTACCTGACAGTTGTTGAACAGATAGAAGGCAAATCATCTTCAACTTCGCCGGCTCCGACCACACCCTCTACCGCCCTGACCAAGATAATCCGTGAGGAAGTTCAGCTGACCCAGAACCTGTCCCAAGACCAGCTCAACTCCATCTATGGTCAACTTGATAACTTCAATTCTAAAATAGATACACTCACCGACCGTTTACAAATCTTACAAAATTCAGTTCCTTCCGCTCCGGCTTATAACCCCTTCATACAGCTTCAGCCGATAAATGGCCAGAATCCAACAGTTACAATAAGCCCGGATGAGATAACTACCAAAACCTTAACAGTTACGGAAAGCGCAACTATACAAAACCTTACTGTGAATGCCAGTTCATCTTTCAACAGTGGAAGATTCAGCGGTTCTGTTTCAGTGGGGAACAAGTTTACCGGAGCAGGTCTGACAGACTGCAATGGTTCTTCTAACAATGCTTTACAATGGGACGATGTGACAGGACAGTTCTCTTGTGTGACTGTTTCAGGCGGAAGTTCTGGTGCTGCCCTTCAGGTCAAAGAAGGTTTAACAAGTATTTTAAATCCGGTGGCCACAATTTCTTTTGATGCCAACGGATTTAACGTATCAAACCCTAATTCAAATCAGGTCAATGTCAGTATTGATTATGTCAACGGCCCGGCCTCACGCAGTGCCAACCAGACTATCACCGGTTTCTGGAATTTCAACAACAATGTCTCGGTTTCGAGGAATTTTGAAGCTTCCGGTTATGCTTCAGCTTCGCAATTCTTTGGTTCTGCCTTCCCGACGACCGGTACCGACGGCTGTAACGGTGCTTCTGACACTCTCAATTGGCAGGCCTCGACCGGAAAATTTACCTGTGGCACTGATTCTACAGGCGGTTCAGGCGCAAATGTTGGTTTCAGAGTAAGCGGTACCGCTTTTTCTGATTATTCATCGGTTACTTTCGATGCCAACCAGTTTACCCTTGGTGCTGGATCGGTTGCGAACGAAGTCGTTGCGCGTCTTAACTGGACCAATGGCCCCGCTTCAAGAAGTGCCAACCAGACAATCACCGGATTTTGGAAATTTACCGCCGCTTCAACCCAGCTCGCCGGTTTGGAACTTATAAATAACGCTTCGGTCGGTGGAAATTTAACCCTCAAAGGAAGAGCCGATATTTCATCGAATGCTTCCATATCCGGAACTCTTGAAGTATCAGGCGGATTAAAGACCGATTCTGTCGCTAATTCAACCGGTACCCTGACCATCAATGCATTTACCTTGGGCGGACTTGTTACAGGCAATAATCAGAACATAACCGGGCTCAATCTTCTAACCGCAGTTAATGCTTCGGCCTCTGCCAACTTAGAAGCTTCCGGATATGCCTCGGCATCACAATTATTTGTCGGAACCGCAAGACAGATTCAATTCTCTTCGACTACCGCATCTATAACCATTCCCTTTGAAGTATCAGCCAGAGCTTCACTCGGCAATGCAACCGCATCCAACTCCTTCTCCGGCTCTCTAAATATCTCCAAAGGCCTCAACGCTCTCTCTT
>CAZENF010000001.1:0-303837 GCA_964513645.1 uncultured Candidatus Saccharibacteria bacterium | reverse complement strand
AATTCCTGTTGGGTAAAACCAGAGCTTCTTTTTTAACAATCCGAAAACTATAAAAACTTTGACAATGCCGTGGGTTAAAAGAAAAAGGGCATCGAATAATTGGGCTCCAGATGGTAGATGGCTAAGGCTTAAGATATAATTTGCTATTTTGTCTTTAGGGTCTTCTAGGATCTCATATTGAATAAGATTGGTTAAGATATTATTTATAGTCTCTGGTTTTATAAATAATAACAAAACGCCGCCAACGACCTGGAGTATTCCGTCTATGCCCTTGATAATAACTCCGATATCAAAAAGGTTATGTAGGTATTTTTCTTTTGTAATCTCGTTCTTCATTTAACTTTGGCTATCCGCGTATACTTTTTATTATTTTTCTAAATTTGAACTAAAATTTTAAAGTTTTTCAAAAACATACCCCACTTCCTTTAATTTGGGGATTGCCTCAATCTCCCCAAATTCGTTTATTTGTTCTTGGGTTATATCCATAAACTGGTAGTAGCATAAATTTGAAAGAAATTATAATAAATAGAAAAAGAAGCAAGACTGCCGCTATTTCAGATCTGTAAAATAAATGGATACTTACCACCTAGATAAAAGAGGATCGAGATAATATAAAACTTACACCATCTTTATATTTTATCAGAAATAATAGTAGCCAATTTCTCAACTTTTTTAGCAATTGGGCCGATAATTACTAAATAGACATTTTTTTTAACAAAGTTGATAGCTGTTCTGCCGTCGGGCATAATACCTTCTTGGCCTTGACCTTCAGAGATAGGGAAACTGGTTATATTACTTCCATAATTAGGCAGAACAGAGATGTAATTTAAAGCTTGGAATATCACCACTAAATTGGTAGTATCACTTTTAAAACTTGGGGTAGATTCTTCTTTTACTCTAAAGTATATATTAGGCGGGGCATATCTTCCGGCTGAGGGTATTTCCTGCTTGATTACTGAATAACCGGCCTGAATTAAATAATCTTCATTTATATTAATAGGTCGAGGTGTATTCGGATTAATTGTCTGAGCTTTTAAATTACCAGATTTATAGGTTGCTACCGAATCAGTATATCTATTAAATATTGATCTGAAATTTAGGAGAAATTGAGCCGACAAAAAAGCAGCAATTAAAGTCAATATAATTATGGTGTATAATATGAATTTTTTGCTGTGGTTAAACTGTTTATCCATGTATTAATCTTAGCATTGCCATGAATACTATCAATGGATACCATGGGGTACAGACTAAAGTTGTCTGGCTTGGTTGGTATTGTGTCCGGCCGGATCAAAGAGGGAAGGGCTTAGGCAGAGAGTTGATAGAATGGACGATAGATAAAGCGAAAGAGCAAGGTTTCAAAAAGCTCAAATTATATACATCCGAAGATCCCGAAGAAGCCAAAGCTCAGGAGATATATGAAAACTATGGTTTTAAAATAGTAGGTGAAGAAAAAGGCGAAGGCAAATACAAGACCTTGTACAGGGAAAAAGTGATCGAGTAGGAAAATTTGTCAAATACTGTTTTAAATCAAGACCGAATACAAAAACCAATCCTTCCCAAGCACCTTCTATAAATTCTGTCTCATTTTGACCCCGACCGAGACGCATTAAATATCCTTTTAAAGATAGCCTAAAAACCCCTTTAAAGACTGCTCTTGGGTGGTTCTAGACCGGGGATGCCAGCAAGAGCTCCCACACAATAGCGACCAGCAGGAGCATTGAGTAAAAGGAGCTCGCAGTACCCGGAGCGAAGCGACGGGTGCAAGCCCGGAATATTTTTTAACCTGCCGGACGGCGGGCACAAGCTTGGAATTTTTTATATGCTCATCGACGATGTTACAATCAAATTAAAAGCAGGCAATGGCGGCAAGGGAGCCGCGGCTTTTAACCGCAACAAAATGATGCTCGGTCCTGTCGGCGGTAACGGCGGCAAGGGCGGAGATATATATTTTGAGGGCATTTCGAACCTAAGCGCGCTATATCAATTTCGCCACCGGAAAGAAATTAAGAGCGACGATGGCGGAAACGGCAGTGGGGATTTTGTTGACGGCACTGACGGCAAAGATATCATTCTCCAGGTTCCGGTTGGAACGGTCATCACCAATCTCGATTCGGGCGAGGTTAAGGAAATAGTCAAAACCGGCGAACGCATCTTAAGCGCCAAGGGCGGATATGGCGGCAAGGGCAATTATCATTACCGATCCTCGACCAATACCCGGCCGAAACAATTCGGACCCGGCACGCCCGGTCAGGGATTCACTGTCCGGTTAACTCTCAAACTCATCGCGGATATTGGCCTCATCGGACTGCCCAATGCCGGCAAGTCGAGTTTGCTTAATGAATTAACTGCTGCCAAAAGCAAAGTTGCCAATTACGCCTTTACGACCCTTGAACCGAACCTCGGCGTTTATTATGACCTTATCCTGGCCGATATCCCTGGGCTTATCGAAGGGGCGTCCGAAGGCAAAGGACTCGGGATTAAATTTCTCCAGCATATTGAGCGGACAAAAATATTATTTCATCTGGTCTCGGCCGAATCAGATAACCCAGCTCGGGATTATAAGATAGTTAAAAACGAGCTCAAGAAGTATTCCAAACAACTGGCTTCGAAAAAAGAATATTTATTTTTGAGCAAATACGACATCTTATCTGACAAAGAATTAAAAAATAAATTAACCCGGCTGAAAAAATTAAACCGAAATACTCTGGCCTTATCAATTCACGACGAAGACACCTTGAATAAAGTTAAAAAAATCCTGAACTCCATTTCCAAACGTTAATTTTGTTTGACTTAGGATACTTGATGTCTTTTTCAACTCAAATATAAATATTGTGAACATAACAATGTGGTCAGAACAACTAACGTCCAAGATCTATAATATTTGGAGGGTAAAATACCCAGAATGGAGTCCAGGAATAAAGGTTTTTTATTCCACTGTAATATCAAATCCCGATCTCATGATTCTGACCTATCAGCCTGGTGGAAATGAATCCGACTTTATAAATAAAGATCGATCTAGATTCGAATCCAAAGATTTTTCAGTCACCAAAAATGAATTTATAGAAGCAAAATATCGAATGAGTGAGCGTGTTCGTAATTTTTTCGGACCGATTGGGATAAAATATTTGGAAAAGTCAGTGATCTTGCCCATCATATTCTTTCGTGCAAAAAATATCTTCACTTGGGAGAGCTACCCTAAAAGCTTAGAAATTGAGAAGATGTGCTTTGTTGAAATAAAAGAGATAATTCAAATTGTGAAACCCAAGAAGATTTTTATTATCGGTATAAAAACTCATGAAAAAATAAAAACATTTCTACAGATTGAGAACGAAACCATTATTTATTCCAGACCACATGGAGCAAGAACTGAACGTATGGTGATTAGCTCTACTATTAATCAGATTCCGGCATTCAGTATTATCCACTTAACTGGCTCCAGAATCGGTACGAACCATATGAATCATATTAAGCAGGTATTTATAAATTGGCTGGAAAACTAAAATGTTGTCAGATCTAATTCCTAATTGCTTTTCTCTAAATAAATTCTAAAATTAAATAAATATGCATCAACCATTAAAACTTGAACAATTAAAGAATCAGGGGAGTGCGGTGAAGAATGTTAATGTTCAGCACAGAGAAAGTTTAAGCAAGTTAGAAGAATTTGCTATTTGGATAACGGAACATGTTGGAACAATGGGCTTTTTTATCATGATACTTGTTTGGACGGTTTCATGGTTAAGCTGGAATACTCTTGCGGCGACTAAGCTTCGCTTTGACCCGTTTCCGGCATTTGTGCTTTGGCTCTTTATTTCGAATATGATTCAGATATTTCTGATGCCTTTGATAATGATCGGTCAGAATCTCCAAAGCCGCCACTCTGAAGCCAGAGCCAGGGCTGATTTTGAGGTAAACACCAAATCCGAAAGAGAGATCGAAACCATCCTTCAACACTTGGAAAATCAAAACGAACTTATCTTAAAGATTCTAAATCAGCTCGATAAAAAAGACTGAAGTTATAAAAGCCCAGGAATGAACTCTAAACTTCATACATATCTGCCGGTCATAGTGTTGGTCGGGCTTTTGGTCTTGGCTTCGGTGTTTTACTTTATGACCAAGCCAGCGGCTTTGACCGGCAACAAGATAAGCGTTCTGTTCATCGGCAATAGCTTTACTTATGTGAATGATCTGCCGAAGATGGTTTCAGATTTAGCGAGATCAAAAGGCGATATCGTCGAATATGATTCGGTCGCGCCGGGCGGTTTTAGTTTAGCCAATCACTCAAAGAACCAAGCAACTCTCGACAAAATTAAAGCTAAACAATGGGATTTCGTTGTCCTTCAAGACCAAAGTCAGCTGCCGAGTTTTAGCGACCGAGAATTTAATTCGGAAGTCGTGCCTTATGCCGAGTATCTGGTTAATTATATCCACGGCGCCCTACCAGCTGCGAAGGTAGTTTTTTACGAGACTTGGGGCTATAAATCGGGCGACCAGGATAATTGTTCGGCTGAACCGCAAGTTTGCAGCTACGAAGATATGCAAACTGCATTATCGAGGCACTATGAGGTTCTTGGCCAAAAATTCTCGGCGATAGTTGCCCCGGTCGGAGACGCCTGGCGGGAAACGCGTTCGTCGCATCCGGAAATAGAACTTTATCAAGCGGACGGGAAGCATCCTTCGGCAATGGGAACATACCTTGCGGCCTGTGTTTTTTATTCAAAATTTTTCAACAAGAGTGTGTCCGGAGCGTCGAGTTTAGGTTTGAACGGCCCTCAAACTAAAGCCATCCGAACGATAGTTCAAAAGACTGTCGGCATTTAACGCTTTTTAAGGGGATTTGCTTAAACTTTTTACTAAAAACTAATTATGCTAAAATTAAACCGATGGAACTATCTCCTTTGAACAGAATGATAGATCTGAAAAATAAAACCGCCATTGTTACCGGTGGGGCAATGGGGATAGGTTTTGGCATTGCTTATCGCCTGGCTGAAGCCGGAGCGAATGTTGTTGTGGCGGATATGAACGAGGACGCCGGCCGGAATGCGGTTAAAGAATTGAAGGGCATAGGTTTTAATTGCGAATTTATCAAAGCCAATGTCGCTGATGAGGGCGATGTGAACAAGGTTGTTGAGTTTACTTCAAAAAAATGCGACGGAATTGATATTTTGGTCAATAATGCCGGTATTTATCCTGTTGTTCCGATCCTTAAAATGGATATTTCTATTTTTGAGAAAATATTATCCGTTAATTTAAAAAGTGTTTTTCTTTTTACCAAGATAGTCGGAGAAATTATGATAAAACAAAACCGGGGCGGCAAGATAATAAACATAAGTTCAATTGATGCTCTTCACCCTTCGGCTGTCGGCCTGGCGGTCTACGATGCTTCTAAGCACGGTCTTTGGGGTTTTACCAAAAATACCGCGCTTGAACTTGCGCCTTACAATATCCAAGTCAACGCGATCGCGCCCGGCGGGATAAATACACCTGGAGCCGGAGCCGGAGCGCCTAAAACACCCGAGATAGAAGCGATCCAGAAAAAATTCATTGAGAGAATACCGATGAAAAGAATGGGTGAGCCGGATGATATCGGCAAAGTTGCTCTTTTCCTGGCTTCGGAACTCTCAAGCTATATTACCGGTTCTCAAATCGTAGTTGACGGAGGAGTTCTACTTTCTTAATCGATTTTTTATGCTTAGCTTTTTTAGAAATTTTATCATCTCAATACTGGCCTTGGTCGGTCTGTCGCATGCTCCGGCCAATTTGTCGCCAGGTTCTTCTCCGACTCCGACCGCAAATGAACAGAGTTATACTTTTCCTTCGGATAACAGTGGTTCGACAAATTCAGCCAAACCTTCCGCGCCTTCGGCTTCAAGTGCCGCAACTGCCACTGTTACGACGAGTGACTCTTTGGTTGGACTTGGCGGAACTAAATATGCCGACGGGATTTTGCCTTTAGGCGATAATAAATATGTAACCACTGGGCCAAAAAAGGGCTATGTCTATCTTTGTAATCCCAGAACCGATGGCGGCGGAGCGCAGGCGGCAGGCAGTTGGATATCCGGCAACACTTGGAATATTAATAAAAAAATCTCGGCCCAAGGTGATGTTGCCTGGTCGAATGCGAGCATAAACATGTCTTTGTCCGGCGGTTACAGAGTAATTACGACTAATGACCTGCCGGCGACGCATCATACCGGAATATTTCCGATATCATCGGATGACCCGGCATATCAGTTCGATCGTAATCCTAATTCTATAAAAACCCAAAGCTTGTCGTTCAAGTTCCCCGCCGCGCCGCAAATTCTTCCAAGTCCGGCTTGTATCGGAGGCGAAGTGGGAATAATGACCAGCGGAGTGATGCTTTTTGATGCTTTCGATGCTTTGCTTCGCGATGCGGTTGCCAGAGAAGTTCAGGATTCCTGCGACGGCCATCCCCAGGTTTCGGGTGAGTATCATTATCACGGCCTGTCGAGATGTTTTAAAGATCCGCCTGTATCGCAGGTCATCGGTTATGCTTTTGACGGATTTCCGATAACCGGTCCGGCACTTTCGGGCGGAAAATATCTGACCACGGATGATTTGGATGAATGCCACGGTCTGACCAGTGAGATAGTTCTCGACGGGAAAAAAGTTATGACCTATCACTATGTTATGACGATAGATTTTCCGTATTCGGTCAGTTGTTTCCGTGGGAAGTCAACAGTTAACGGCCCGACTTCGGGAACAGGTTCCGGAGCGCCTTCCGGAGGAACGGCAGGACAGGTGCAGCAAGGTTCGGTTAGCGGGACGCCGCCACAAGAGGCGATAACCGCCTGTCAGGGTAAATCTACTAATTCAAGCTGCAGTTTTGTTTCACCATACGGCGATACTATTTCTGGAACCTGCCAAATTCCACCTGGAATGTCGTCTCCGGCTTGCGTACCGGCCGGCGGGCCGCCGCAATAAAACTCACTTACAGCCGACTTCTATATAGGCCTTCAGGCCTTTTTATAATTCAATATTAATTAATTTTGTCAAGATTTACAAATGCAAGTATAACTGTAGAATGAACATTCGGTCGAATTAAAGGAGAGAACAACGGATGGAAAAAACTATGGAAAAAGTTTCACTTCTGCAAAAATATCTGACGCCGGAACTTCGTCTGGCACTGGCGGATGTTAGAACATCCAATAATTTTGGCATTGCAGATGTTATCCGTTCAGGGACAGAGAATCCCGATTCCAGCGTCGGCGTTTATGCCGGAGACCAGGAATCGTATTCCAAGTTCAGCCCTCTCTTTGACAGAGTTATCGAGGATTACCACGGTTTTTCAGTCACTTCAAAACATCAAAAGAATCTTGATGCGGATGAACTTTCTGACTTGGGAGACCTGGATCCCTCCGGTGACTCAATTGTTTCAACCCGCATTCGGGTTGGCAGAAATTTGAAGGGTTATGCTTTTGCTCCCGCAATATCAAGGCCAGAACGCCTTGAAGTCGAGAGGAGAGCTGTAAGCGCTCTTAAAACTCTCAAAGGTGAACTTGTAGGGAAGTATTATTCCTTAGCCAATATGTCGGAGCCAGACAGGCTTCAACTGGTCAAGGACCATTTCCTTTTCAAAAAAGGGGACAGGTTCCTCGAGAGCGCCGGTTCGAATCGCAACTGGCCCGAGGGCAGAGGAATCTTTCATTCGGCAAACAAACAGTTCCTGGTCTGGGTCAACGAAGAAGACCATCTTCGCATCATTTCGATGCAGCCGGGCGGCAACGTTCGCGAGGTTTTTGCCCGCCTTTCCAAGGCGATCAATACCATCGAGAAGAAGGTAAAATTCGCGTACTCCGACCGGTTCGGATATCTTTCAAGCTGTCCGACCAATCTTGGTACGGCGATGCGGGCGAGCGTTCACGTGAAGCTGCCCAAATTCAGCCAGAAACCAGAATTCAAAGAGGTCTGTGCTCAACTCGGTCTGTCGGTCCGTGGGGTTCACGGCGAGCACTCCGAATCGGAAGGCGGAGTTTACGATATTTCGAACAAACAGCGTCTGGGTATCTCGGAAGTCGAGATAGTCCGTCTGATGTTCAACGGAGTTAAGAAACTTCTCGAACTCGAGAAAAAGTCTTAATTCGTTCGCGTAGGGTTCGTTTCGCAAAGCCCCGGTTAACCGGGGTATTTTATTGACACAAAGATTTAAAGGTGTATAATCCATAATTCCTTAACAAGGTTGGTCTCAAGGAGGGAGACGAGTGGTTAAACCCCCGTACACGATCGGCTTTTTCAAAGGTGAAAACCTCTTGCTTGTCCAGCTTCTCGAGCAGGTCAGGTTGAACATCGATAATTTTACCTGGCACCGCAACGGTACGGATACATATTTTGGAGAATCCAAGATTCCCTGTTCCGTAAAATTCGGGGTCAAGTTCCACTACATAGTCGGTCTGATCTGGGACAGAGAAAAAAAGGAATACCGTTTTATCGTTAGTCACGACAAATATTATATCGAGAATCATCTGTTTTCTGTGGATATTAGTGCTGATATGCCGGAATTCAGTGTTATGGAAAAGCTTCGTCAGGCGCTTCTTTCGAGAAATGCTATGGCGATAGAGCGCTTTCTTCAGCATAATGTTTTCGATAAAACTCATCCTCCGGCTTCCGGACTTCATAATTTTCTGAGCAGTTTGAAACAGGAAAAAGAGCTCGTTTAAATTTAAACCCCCCTTAAGGGGGTTGTTTTTACGGGTCGGTATAGAGCACCAGCCACAGATGCAAATAAAATTCCTGAAAATGCCTATCATTATTAACCGTATCTCGGTATATTTCTTTATTGCCGGCCACGTATTTGTCCTGAAGATAAGGGTCATTTTTCTTCCGGTATGCGTCGATAACTGTTTGTTCTCCTAATTGGCAGAGTTCAAGATATTTTTCCCGCAAGTTCTCGTTCAGAATTCGGACCAATTCGGCCCGGGACGGCTTTTCTTCTGCCAAGAACTCGGCTATTTCATCCCGCGTCCGACAGGAATCAATACGGCCTCTAAGGTCCATGTGTCCACCCGTCTTAAAGTGCCATAGGAATAATAGCACTCGTGGTTTTCGATATCAAACCCTTTTAATAATAAACATCTGTGCTATGATTGCTAATCATGTATTCGCCCAAATTTTGGAAAATAATATACACGGATGTCATTCTGCTTGTTCTGGTGACCGTGTTTATCGGCTTGACATATGTTTCGGTCCAGCAAAGTCTGCGTCAGTCGGCGAATGACCCACAGATACAGCTTTCAGAGGACGCATCAGTTTTTCTCAAGAACGGAGCCCAGGCGGCCAATCTTCTGGCAAACCTGCCCCGGGTGGATATCAGAACAAGTCTGGCAACTTTTCTCATTGCTTATGACGCGAATGGTAAAGTTTTAGGTACATCCGGCCAGCTCGACGGGCAGGTACCTGAACTGCCGAAGGGTGTTCTGGAATATACTCAAAAAAACACCCAGGACCGGGTGACCTGGGAACCGAAAGCTGGTGTCCGAGTGGCCGCGGTTGTAAACTATTTCTCGGGAAACAACTCCGGATTTATTCTGGCCGGACGCTCTCTAAGAGAAGTTGAGAAACGTGTATCGAAGTTAGGTCTTTATTGCATCGCGGCCTGGCTTTTCTCGACCGCTTTTATAATTGTCTCAAGTTTTGCGGGCATGATATATTCATTCAGGTCTAAGAAAGCAGAAGATTTTAATATGCGGTATCAAAATGACGATAAGTCAAGCTTGAACAGATAACTTTGCTCATGTTAGAATTAATGGACGTTTAAATAGACGATTATGGGATCAATTTTTAATACCAAGCCTGTCATAACAAAAAATGAGGTTGAAATAGCAAAAAACCGCCTCGTTAACGAGCACGGTTTTAATCCTAAAAAAACCGCTTTGTTTGAAGAAATGGTAAAACCTTATGTTGAAGACGCCGAACAATATGGAGACCCAGTAGGAGTAAGTCCGCAGGAGGTTAAAGAGATAGATCAAGAGCTTGAAGCGGGCGACCCCAAACATGTATTCAGCCAACACTTTTCAGAACCGGAGATCGAAGCTATTGAGAAGGTTTTGAATGACGCATTAATAACAAGAAAATAATTATAAAAACATGGAAGAACAAAACAACGAAAACATAATTGCCACTGAAACATCGGTTTCATCCGAGACTCAAACCAAGAAAGCTTGGCTTAAATTTTTCAGCAAGAATTTTTTAGCCCTATCGATACTTGCATCTGGACTTATGATATCCGGCTCGGTTTTGTACACCAACCATCTTTCCGTTAAAGGCCAGACGGCTCAGATCCAACAGGATCCTCAAGGACAGGCTCCGGGTTCGGTCAAGGCCAATGTTTCTGCTGATAACGACCCTGCGATAGGAAACAAAAGCGCCAAAGTTGTAATGATAGATTTCAGCGATTTCCAGTGTCCTTTCTGTCGGCTTTTCTGGACCCAGACATTCAAGGATCTTAAGAGAGATTATATAGACACGGGAAAGATACTTTTCGTTTACCGCGATTATCCTTTGTCCCAGCTTCACCCCATGGCGGAAGCGTCGGCGGAGGCCGGTGAGTGTGCTCATGAACAGGGTAAGTTCTGGGAATTTCACGATAAATTATTCGGTGAGGAAGAAAAACTCGGTCAAGGAACGGTTACTTATACCAACAACGACATCAAAAGATGGGCGGCCGCTATCGGTTTGAACGCCCAGCAGTTCAATCAGTGTTTCGACTCCGGAAAATACAAGGATGAAGTACAGAAAGATGTCAGCGATGGTTCTGCTGCCGGTGTTTCAGGTACTCCAACCTTTTTCATAAATGGCCGGATGGTCGTCGGAGCCCAGCCTTACGCCACTTTCAAAGCTATCCTCGACGAAGAGTTGAAGAAATAAAAGATGGCTAACTCTACGGACAAATCAAAGAACCTTCCGCGGGACGTGTTTATGTACCTTCTCGGGATAATCACCCTTATCGCATCTGCGGTAAGTTTCGGCGTTCTTATCTTTCAATACATTAACATATATATTCCAGATATTGTTTCCGATATGTACGCCAGGTCGGGATATTTTGACACTATCCGGAGCTATCTGGCAACCGTGATAATAGTTTTTCCAGTTTTTTTATGGGTTTCAAAGTTTTTAAGAAAAGACATCGAAAGATATCCCGAGAAGCGGGAACTCAAAATAAGGAAATGGCTGATTTACCTTACTTTGTTCGCCGCAGCGTTAATAATGATCGGCGATTTGGTTACTCTTTTGAGAAGTTTTCTGGCAGGGGAATTGTCCCAGAGGTTTGTGCTTAAAGTTTTTGCCATTCTTTTCATCGCCGGTTCTATTTTTACCCACTACTTGTCGGAACTTAAGGACAAGGGCAAGGAATTCAAGTGGATCAAATTTTTTGACTGGCTGATAATCGGCGTGATAGCGATAAGTGTTGTCGCAGGTTTCTTTATCGCCGGCAGCCCGCAAAATCAGCGGCTAATCCGTCTCGATGAACAGAGGATTTCGGACCTCCAATTGATTCAGAGCCAGATAATTAACTACTGGCAGAAAAAAGAATCCTTGCCCTCAAAGCTTGATGACCTGGTTGATCCCATCAGCGGTTTTGTTCTGCCCCGAGACCCCGAAACCGGTTCAGAATATGAGTATAAACAGTTAGGCGGCTTAAAGTTTCAGCTTTGCGGTGTGTTCAGCACGGTTTCGGATGAAAACGCATACAATCAGACCGCTCCCAGAGCTCAGCCTGCGCCGGTAGCCGGTATGAATGATAAGGCCGCGGCTTATCAGCAGGAACTCAATGTCTGGTGGCATTCCCAAGGCAGGACATGTTTTGAGAGACCCATCGATCCGGAAATGTATCCGCCTTTTAAAAAAATTAACAAACAATAAGTATGGTCAAAAAAACATTCATATATGTTGTGGTAATAATGCTGGTGGCCATAGCCGGCTGGTTTTTTGTTCAAAAAATGAACGGAACATCGGATAACGATCTTTCGAGCATTGTTTCTAACGAAAGTCCGACGCCGACTCCTTCAGCTTCTCCAAAAATGGAAAACGAACAGTCCGGAAACTGGGTAAAGCTTCCGGGAGGTCTTGAATATCAAGATGTGACAGTGGGTACGGGACGCGAAGCCAAAGACGGCAACGTCGTATCCGCCAATTATACCGGTACTCTCGCAGACGGTAAGAAATTCGACAGTTCTTATGACCGAGGCCAGCCGTTTTCATTCATTCTCGGCGGCGGCATGGTTATTAAGGGCTGGGATTTGGGTCTGGTGGGAATGAAAGTCGGAGGTAAAAGAAAACTTATAATTCCTCCGGCGCTCGGGTATGGCAACAAAGAAGTCGGTAATGGCGTTATTCCCGCCAATTCGACCCTGATGTTCGATATAGAACTTGTGGATGTGGCGGATGCTCCTATCGGGCAATAATTTGCTAAAATTAGAAATAAAAAAATGAGCAACCGCTCATTTTTTTATTTCTTTAAAAATATTACAATAAAGAAATGGAGTTTAAATTTCCCGAAAACTTTAAATGGGGCAGTGCGACCTCTGCTCACCAGATAGAAGGGGATAACCAGAATGATTGGAGCGAGTGGGAGTCATCGGCTATACGTCTCGAAGGGCTTAGGCATGAAGGCAAAGACCCGGCTGATTTTATTTCTGGCCGGGCCTGTGACAGTTATAACCGTTACCGAGAAGATTTCGATATCGCGAAATTCCTCAACCAGAACGTTCACCGGTTCTCCATTGAATGGTCACGGATCGAGCCTGAGGAGGGGAAGTTCGATTCTCAAGCAATACAACATTATAAAAGAATTGTCAAGGAATTATGCGACAGGGGAATTGAACCAATGATAACTCTCTGGCATTTCACAAACCCTGTCTGGTTCGCCAAAAAAGGAAGCTTTATAAACCTTAATAGCCCGGATTACTTTACACGATATGCAAAGTATGTTGTGGATAACTTGCCGGAGGTAAAACTGTGGATAACTTTTAATGAAGCAACAACTGTCTACTCAAGTGCATCTTACCTTAAGGGACAATGGCCACCTCAACACAGGAGTCTCATTGAATGGAGGAGAGCCAACCGGAACATCATCCGGTCCCATGTGTCGGCATATAAAACCATAAAAAACATCGGCACTGACTCCCCTGTTAATTTAAATAATAAAAATACCGGAGCTCTGGGTACCTCCCCAGATCCAAGGATAATGTCGCATAATGTAGAAGTGGGCTTGGTTGAGAATGCTTCTTATAATCCTTCTGGAAATATCTTTTGGCAGAAACTATGGGGTGGGATATATGACCATTACCGTAATTTACATTTTTGGACCGAAGCTTTCCCCTATTATGATTTTATGGGTCTGAATTATTATCATTTGGATCGGAAGGTACCTGGAAGCTATAAAACCGTTCCTAAACAGGATTGGTGGATGGATGATATGGGCTGGGAAATATATCCTCAAGGGATATATCACGTCCTCCACAAACTTAAAAAATTTAAAAAACCGGTTTATATAACCGAGAATGGCACGGCCGGACCGGATGAATTAAGGACAAAATATATCCGCGAACATTTAAAATGGATATTTAATGCTGTCAAAGACGGTGTCGATGTCCGCGGATATCTATATTGGTCTCTTCTCGATAATTTCGAGTGGGCTAAAGGATATGGTCCTAAATTTGGCCTTGTTGAAGTTGACCGGGCAACTTTAAAGCGGACCATTCGCCCATCGGCCTACGAATATGCTAAAATTTGTAAAGACAACTCTTTGACCGAAGATTAAATTATATGCTTTGGATATATTTAGCACTCTTTGCCTATCTCATCAGTGCATTTTCTTTTATCATAGACAAGCATCTTCTTTCTGTTAAGATCCAAAACCGAAATGCTTATGCCTTTGGCGTGGCGATTTTAAGTTCCAGTGCCCTGTTTCTTATTCCTTTCGGTGTTTCCTGGCAGGGTTTTCATTATTTTTTTATAGCTTTTCTTTCTGGGGTAAGTGTATTTTTAGGTATCCTACTTCTTTACGAGGCCGTTCTTAAAAGCGACGTTTCAGTTGCTTCTACCCAGACTGGAACCATTGCTGCTTTATTCACGTATATTTTTTCGGTATTGATCCTCAAAACCAACCTGCCCCTGTTTAATTTTGTGGCTTTTTTGTTCCTTGTTATCGGAATTTTTTTGCTTGGCAAGGCGGCTAAACATATTTTATTGCCGGCGGTGGCATCCGGTGTTCTCTTAGGCCTATATTACGTCCTTCTTAAACTGTCCTTCAGTTCGGCCGATTTTATTAATGGTCTTTTTTGGACAAGAGTCGGATTTGCTGGGACGGCAGTAATATCTCTCCTCTTTCCCAGGATGAGACTGGATGTAAAATCATCTTTCCACGGGTCGCGGAGAGGTTCAAAAATACTTTTTGTTGTTAACAAAATAATGACTGCAATCGGTTTCATTATTCTCTATATCTCAATAGACTTAGGCAATGTTTCGATTGTTAACGCTTTATTGGGATTTCAGTTCATGTTCGTTTTTCTGATGGCCCTGACCTTAAAGAAGCATATATCTGGTATCGGTGAAACGGTAACTAGGGAAATTCTGACCTACAAAGTGTTGGGCATAATCTGTGTTATCGTTGGTCTGATATTCCTTTTTAAATAATGAAAAAAATATTTCTGATAGGAATAGTTATTCTTGTTGTAATATTTCTGTTCCTTTCCTTTAACCGTCCGAAACCGGATAAATTCACATATGGGGTATCATTCAGTCGCTTTCATTCGGATGAACTTAAACTCGATTGGAAAGAAACATATCTGGCTATTTTAAATGACCTCAAGGTCAGGAATTTCCGCTTCTCGGCGCATTGGCCGCTGACCGAACCCCGGGATGGGAAGTTCAATTTTACCGAACTTGATTTTCAGATGAACGAGGCCAAAAAAGCTGGCGCCACTGTGATAATGGCCCTTGGACGCCGTCTCCCCGGCTGGCCAGAATGTCACGATCCAGAATGGGCCAAAAACCTTCCGACCAACAAAAAACAAGAGAAAATTCTCGAATATATAAGAACCGTCGTCCTAAGATATAAAGACTACGGCAACATTACTTATTGGCAGGTCGAGAATGAACCTTATCTTGGATTTTTCAGCCAACAGGCCTGTGGCGCCCTGGATCAGGATTTTTTGAATAAAGAAATAAATCTGGTCAGAAGTCTCGACCCCGCGAGAAAAATATTAATAACTGACAGTGGAGAATTTGGAACATGGTACAAAGCTTATCCGAGCGGAGATGTTTTTGGCACGAGCATGTATCTTTATGTCTGGTGGCGCCATGGTATCGGGCCTATAAGGTATCCGATAATTCCAGCGTTCTTTACTTTCAAACTCAACTTAATGAAACTTCTTTACGGTTCTAAATCCGTGATAGTTATCGAACTTTCAGGCGAGCCATGGCTTCTTCAGCCGATAGTCGATACCTCAATTGATGTTCTGCTTTCGCGGATGGGCTTGGATAAATTTAATGAGATGTTGAACTTCTCACAACAGACCGGCTTCGATACTTTCTATCTCTGGGGCGCAGAGTGGTGGTATTGGATGAAACTTCATGGTCATCCTGAACTTTGGGATCGGGCCAAGACAATTTGGAATTAAATTTAGGCACAGTTGTCTACAATTTTCTCTGGCGGTAAGGTTTCCTATCTGCTACTCTGAAATATAAAATATTTTAAACCCCGATGATAAAAGATGACAGACTCAAATTTTTCAGCCGCATCGTCATCTGTCTTGCGGAATCGAACGGTAAAGTTCAGAATAAGTTTTTTTACGCCAAATTCAACGAGAAGCTGAATTATTTCATCTCGGATTTTATCCTATTTTTTTGCTCTGAAGGAAACGAAATATCTACGCAACATCAGGTAGCAATTCAGAAATGCTCAGCTTCAATCGATGCGATCCTCGATATTTTCAAAGAGCTCGAGTATCTTAATATTTTCAAAAATACCTCTCTGCTTAGACTTGAAGCTGAACTTTTAAGTCTCAAGTTGGACATCCTTAAATCGGCCAGAATTCAAGACGGAGTTAAGAAAAATAAACAGTCGAATAAAGAAATTTTCGTACAGGCAAATAAACCTCAACTGGCAGTAAAACTTAACGAAAGTAAGAAAAAAATCCTGGATTATATAAAGTCTTTTCCCAACACAAGAACAAAAGATATTGTCTATGAATTCAGCTCCATGTCCGGAAGAACAGTCAAGAGAAATTTAACCGATCTTCTCCGGGAGGGCTTTGTCAAAAAGAGAGTTGACAACAAAGCCGTATATTACTATGCTTCTGAATAGTTTTCTTAAGATCCTTCTGACTTGCTGCGGTAATTCGGAAATATTAAAATTATCCCTCCATTTTTAATACTTCAATTTAAGAATTTTATATCGCAGCAAATCAGAGGGATTTTTGTTTTAGGTGACATTTTGGTGACAGCGTTCTTTAATTAGTGACACCATTTGATTGTCACTAAAATAATAATGTCACTAATATCCTTTGGTGACGTCACTAAACTATTTAAAGCATAATATATAATTAAGTTACCTTTTTAATCTCACCAGGATGTAATGATACTTTGTTTAATAGGTGACACTAACTTTATATCGATTCAATTCATTCACCATTCCCACTACCTTAAAATTGATATGTTAAGCCGATATATGTCTCGTTAAAGACATGGTCCATAGAACGAGCTCATGCCTGGGATAGTTGGGAGGTATTTAATGCCCGATATATGAATCGGCCAGGTTGATCTAAATAGCCAGTCGGCGGGGTCTTTAAAAATCCCCCAGATATCCACATTTTACTATTGTTGACTTCGCCAAATGGACTATAATTACTAAAGAAGAGTGTGATTAATTGGGAAACCCAAGCCCCATGTTCGGCTTGATATATACTTGTTTGGTTGACTTTTTTAACAAAAAAGCATACCATTACTAAGCTATATTTTCCTTATATATTCAGCTTTTCAAAGATTGTTCGAGATATAGCTTGAAAAACATGAATTTCAAGTCATACAGACAAAGTTAAAAGCCAGATTTTGGTCTTTTTGCATTATTGCTGTCTTGGCTCTCAACTTCTGAAAGTCACTAAATTTTCAGAAGCTGATAGCTAAGGAACGGACGTTGAAAATTAAAAATACAGAAATTCAAAAAATGATGTTTTTGAGTTAGTAAGAAAAAGTTATCAGATTCAAATTGAATTTAGGTTGAACGAGTCTTGGTGTCGATGAGCTGCTATTTCGGACCTATTATGGTCGAAACATTTATTAGGACCGGAACGCTCAATGCGGCGCAGCTTATACAAGATTCAAGTTACAAAAGATTGTCAGCGATTTATAAAAATCTTAATTGGTAAAATTTATGTTCTGGAAATGGCGATATTATCAATCGGCTCGATACCGTAATTGATAAAACAATTTCAGGGCAGAAATTAAATAAAAAAACAAATGAGTAAATTATTCAAAGGAACAGCCTTGGTGAAAACTGCGGCCGTTCTTACAGCCGTTACGACTGTGCTTTCGATAGCAAGCGTAGCTGCGGCTGTCGCTCCTTCAGACTACGGTTTGAAAGAGGGCTGGACCATCAGTGCTGCCGGCTCATCTGATCCGGACGTCTATATAGTCAATGATGCGGGATACAAGAGATTATTCTTGAACCCTGCTATCTTCGGCTTTTATGGCCATCTTGGCGGATTTGCTGCAGTTCATGGTGTTACCCCAGCAACAAGAGATGCATTCATGACTTCCGGTTTATTCCGGAATTGTGAAACCAACGACCAGAAGGTCTATGGTGTCGAAGTTACCGGCGAGGATACGGGTACGCTCCACTGGGTAAATACCAGCGGTTCACAAGCCGTTTCTGACGACCCGAACTTCTTCAGCAAAGTTTTCTGTATCAACAACAACGAATTTAATTGGTATGCCAAAGGTGCTGACTATTCGTCAGTCAAACAGGTTCCCAATTACTCTCGTTCAGGAAGCCAGACCACCCAGACCGGCGGTTCATTCACGGTTAGCTTAGCTTCCGACAATCCGGCTTCAGGTACTTTTGTCCAAGGGCAGGCTGCGGCAGACTTGGCCCATTTCATGTTCAGCGGAAACGGTACGGTTAACAACCTTGTGTTGAACCGTCTCGGTGTTTCGGCTGATACTGATTTGAAGAATGTCTACCTGTATGACGGCAACAAGCGTCTAACTGATGCTGCTACAGTTACAAACGGGCAGATCAGCTTTAATGACACGAGCTCGATGGGTTTGTTTCAGGTCATGGGTTCAAAGGTCATTTCAGTGCGCGCTGACCTTTCATCGAATACTGGTGAAACAGTTGGTGTCCAGTTAGCGAGTGTTAATGGCAATGCGGTCAGTGTTTCCGGTAATTTATCCACTGCTGCAAATGCGACATTAGCCACTGCTGCTTTGGCAAATCCGGCATCACCTATGGTGGCTGCTAATACCAGCTTGAATCCTGGTTCCGATGTTGTCGGATGGCAGGATACTTTGACTGTCGGTACCCGCTTTATCTGGTTGAAGAGCTTCCAAGTCCGTGTTATCGGTTCAGTCCAGTCGGGTGACCTTAAGAACTTCCGTCTCTTCGTAGATGGAGTCCAGGTCGGTTCGGCTGTTTCGATGCCCGATGTGAACGGATATGTATTCTTTGACCTTGGCGGTGGAATCCAGCTTCAGACTGGCTCCCGCACCGTGAAGGTTTTGCTTGATGTCGTTAATGGCTCAAGCCGAGACTTCACCTTGTCGGTACGTCAGGCTCCGGATGTTTCGACAGTTGACAGCCAGTACGGACAAAATATCCTTACTACTGTTACAACCGGTTCATTCCCGGATAGCGCAGGCAAACAGTCAATCACTTCAGGCACTTTGGTTATCACCAAGAGAACAGATTCTCCTTCAGGTGATGTTGTCAAAGGTGCTTCAGGTGTTGTCTTAGCCCGCTACGACATCAAAGCTTATGGTGAGAAGATGAAAGTTGAATCAATGAGATTCGCCGTCGACTCATCGTCAGGCAGTGTCGGTAAAATCCGAAACGGTGCCATCTTCTTGGATGGTGTCCAGATCGGTTCGACTTCTGACCTTTTGGAGGAAGATAATACTTCTCCTTTCTACACGCAGTACAGCTTCGGTTCTTCATTCATTGTTGACCCGGCTACGCCGCGTGTATTGGAAATCAGAGGTGATGTTTACGACAACGATGGAGTCAATGATATCGCTTCCGGCCAGACACTTATGGCCAGTATCGAGAACAGTTCAAGTAACGTTCAGAGGTTAACCTCTCTTGGTTATATAGATTGTGCTTATGGTACGGTTGCTGGTTGTACAGCGGGTCCAATTGATGGTAACAGTTTAACCATCAGAACCGGTTCAGTAACCGTTTCCAAGTACAGCGGTTATGCCAACCAGACAGTTATCACACCGACCTATAACACCAAGCTTGGCCATTACGCCTTAACCCAGTCTTCATCCGAAGATTTGAACGTCAACAGCTTGAATGTTAGTTGGACCAACGGTTCGAGCTTTGCCGCTTCGAACATAACCAACATGTATGTCAAGGTCTGGAACAATTCCGGTTCCTTGATCTATACCTCACCTGGTAAATCAACCATTTCTGGTACAGCTTCGAACAGCTACTCGGTCAACTTCGTGTTGCCGAAGAACCAGCAATACCAAGTTGAAGTTTGGGGTGATGTCGCTTCAGGCCTTTCCAACAACAATTACGGAAACACTTACCTTGATATCGATGGTGTAACCACCGGTTCAAGCACAACTGTCCACGGAAACGGAGTTGCAGGCCAGACAGAGACTGTCCAGTCAGGTTCCCTGACCGCAGCTAATGGTGCTATTCCGTCAGCTACCTTAGCCAATGGTGGTTCAACAGTGACGGCTTACTCCTTCACTTTGCAACCGGCCTATGACAACTACACTTTGGATGAAGTTTACATTGACCTTTCGTCAACGGTTGCTTCTTCAGTCGGTGGAGTTGCCAATGTGATGCTGTACGACGGTTCAAACAACTTGCTTCGCACTGCTGTTCTTAATTCGAGCACCAGTTCCGCGTCGTTCACCGGTTTGAACTTCTCGTTGCCACAATCAGGCGGAACCAAGACCTTCACGGTCAAAGCACAGCTGGCTAATGTCGGCGTAGGTGCTAATGACACGGATGGTTTGGTCAAAGTTCAGTTAGACGGTATGAAGTACCACAATTCTTCAGGCACCGTGACTACAACTACCGGTCTGTCTACCGCGACCTATACCGGTAACAACATTGTTGTTGTCGCCGCTTACCCGGTCGTGACCAACGTGTCTTTGCCCGCAACACTGCTTGCCACCGGCAACCAGTCGTTGTTCAAAGCGAAGATCGCTTCGTCCGGTTCGAACACAGTCAGAGTCTACAAACTTAACTGGACTGTTACCGAGACCGCAAGCACCACATTGGGTAATAACGGTGATGCCGCAAGTGCTATCTTCAAAGTCTTAAGAGACGGTGTCGATATATCCTCATTGGGTACATTCGCCACTGCTTCAGCTGACCTGAATGCTGGCGGTGTAACCGGAGCTGTTGCCTTCACTTTCACAAACGAAGAGTCGATTGATTCAACCGGCCACGTTTATGAACTTGTCGGTAATGTTGTCGCTACCGGTTCAACGCCGAAGTCTATCGTGACTAAACTCGCGAATACGACTTCAAGCAACAACTCGAACTCTGCTTCGGTTATTGCCGGCACTCTCTCTACCAGTTCGGCTTCGATTACTTGGTCCGATGGTTCACAGGTTCAACATTCAACCACCACCGGTGATTGGATGAGTGATTACCTTGTACAATCCATCAACCAGTCTCAATCGATGTCGCTGTAATAGATGGAACCAAAACCGCCCTTATGGGCGGTTTTTGGTTGGGTGGAATTGATTGTCTTAGCTTCGGGATGCTATAATATTGTTATGAAAAAATATATTTATTCTCTCGCCTCGTTCGCATTTCTGGTATCTTTATCCGGGGTCGAGCCGGTCATGGCTGATGGTATTTCGGTCCAGGGTTCCTTGGATTCAAATACGCCGCAGGCCAAGTCGATTGATTTCAGTTCCAATCTTGCCGACCTTGCCTGGATAAGGGTAACCGCCGCTTCAGGTGATCTGCTCCTCCGGAGTATTCAGCTTGGGACTGATGTTCCGGGCGGGCTTAGTAATTTCGCCGAAATACGAGTTTTTGATGCTAATACAAGTCTGACCGTCGGTTCTTATCCTACTCAAGCGGTAGGTGATAGTATTGTTTTTAATTCCGTGGTTACAATTCCTTACGGCCAGTACAAAACTTATATTCTACGGGGTAGCTTGAGCCAGAACGCGACCGGCGTGGTTAGAGTCGGGATTAAGGATGTTGGTTTGGCTACTACGGACACTTTTAACCGTATCGGATTTCCTGTCTATGGTAATCTGCTGACCTTGCCCGGTCAGACACCCGTGCCTTCTCCGGTCCAGTCTGTGACGCCGTCTCCGAGTTCGAGTCCGGGTATAATTACGACTGTGGTTACGCCGACTCCGGTTCCCTCCGATTCGGGAGTTCTACTATTCAGAAAAGTCGGCGATACCAAAGTTTATTATCTGGGTGTTGACGGGCAGCTTCACTGGGTTAAGACATTGGAGGATTTTGTTGCGGCTAAATTTAAATGGCAGGATGTTCAGGTTATTTCTACCGCCCGGTTCTCGAAAATGATGATCGCAAGTACGCTAAGAGTTAAAACCGGAATTGTTTGGCTCAATATCAGAAGCCAGGGTTTGGCCACGAGTCCTATCGTCGGTAAAGCATATCCGAACCAGGAATTTAGCAAAATGGGCTATCTAAATGGCTGGTTTAAGATACTTCTCCCCGGCGGGCAGGCTGGATGGTTCAACGGTTCTTACGTTACCGAGATATTCTGATAAGTTGACATTTATCTAAGGTAGGGGTATAACGCGGGTATCGGGGCTCTTTTACAAAAGGAGGGGAGCCCATGAAAACGCGTTTAACAGGATTTGTCCTGGTTCTATCTTTGTTACTTGTGCCCAAAGTTTCTGCTCAGGGCCAAAATTCAGTTTCTCAAAACGAAAATAAAAACAGTAATTTTGGAATGGGTCTTGAATTTAAGTTCTTTGATGTCTCTTCTTTTCCAGTTTTTATGAAAGAAGTAGACAATGTTCCTCTTGCCTTGCGTCAGGTGCCTTCTCATCCAGATGATACTTGGATATATGGTAATCAGCAGGTTATGAGAACAATTCCTTTTGATTCAATAAATCCTTCTGGTTTTGAAAGTTTAAACTTTACTGTTTCGCCCGAACTTACTCTCTGGCGTTTCAGGTTACGTAGCGGTTTGATGTTTTCTTATGCTTCTTTTGGAGGGGCCGAGCCAAAAAATGAAGGCTCGACCAGAGAAATAAACCAATATGGCGTACCCGAGCGAGGCTATGGAACATCCCTCGTCTATTACAGTATTTATGGAAGAAATTCCTGGAAGCCCGGTGTGATTACGGAAGCTGATTTGAATATTTATAAGGGTTTTTTGGCGATGGTTGGTTATGGCTGGAGCAACTATAACCTGGTTACTGAAACCGGTTATGACCGATACGATGCACTTGAACAGTATCGGGCCTACGATTTGGGTAGTGCCCGTTCCGTCAGGAGATATCTTGGCGGAGGCTGGTCGCCGGATGTTGATAATGGTTGGCGGCCGATCACCATCTATGTGGTTTATGGCAAAACAAGAACCGAAATTAATTTGTCCGGATTGGCCGAAGGTATGACCTTTCAGCCAGCCGGTAATCCTTGGTTCATCGAATTCGGTTTTGCCTATCACGGGATTTTTTTGAAAAAGTGATCTCAAGCCCTCGCTTTGCGGGGGCCGTTATATTTGGTGTAAAATATTAGATGATATGGAAGAAAAAATTTACCGGCTGAAAATTGCGGGAATAGTCGTTGTTTTTATTTTGGTCTGGTATTTCAGTCCTCTTTATTACCTGACGATTTATCCGGCTTCGTCATCTTCCGCTGCAACCCCGATTGATACCGACATCGAGCCCCTTCAGGAGAATATAAATATCCCCGAATTCAGTGTTCAAGACCGCAAGGGCCGGACGGTTAAAATAATTCCGGTCGCTTCATATGACATCCAGGCGCGGGTGGCGGTAAGCCAAAATTATCCCAATTATTTTAATGTTACCGGACTTGATGACGTTTTGACCGATGACATGGCGCTGGTCTGGGGCAAGTTTGCCGATAAAAACGTAATGAAAAAAGTCACCTTTTCGCATCAATGGACATACTCAACTTTTGAATATAATGACAGGAAATTAAACGAAGACATCGGCCTAACATATTTGTCGCAGCATTTTTCGAGCAATCACACGGTCGCAGCCGATAAGAACATCGACCATGCTTTGAGGCGGATAAGGAAGTATGACCCGGTAAGACTTAAAGGATACCTTATTAATATGGATGTTCCGGGAATTCAGGATGAAGTAAAAACTTCACTGGTCCGGACAGATAATTGGATACCTGGCCAGGGCAACCGTGGCGGTTCGGAATTTATTTATGTGACCGAACTTCAAATATGGGACAGAGTATATAAATAGGATTTGAATGTGATATAATTTTTATTATGAAAAATATTACACCTTTTATTTGGTTCGAGGATAAGGCCGAGGAGGCGGTTAATTTTTATGTGTCTCTGTTCCCAGATTCTAAGATAACAAGTCTTGTGAAAATGGGACCCGAGGTTCCGCCAAAAGACAAAGCAATGATGTTGTCCTTTACTCTCGGTGGACGTGAGTTTACAGCTATTAACGGCGGACCGGGAGTGGTTAATGGCAACGGACCTTTCTCTCTGGTGGTAAATTGCGAGACCCAAGAAGAGATAGACAAATACTGGGATGCATTCAAAGAAGGCGGCAAAGAGATACAATGCGGTTGGGTCGTCGACCGGTACGGTATTGTCTGGCAAGTGGTGCCGGTAGTGCTAAGCAAAATGTTAGCAGATCTGGATAAAGAGAAAGTGCAAAGAGTCACGGCCGCTTTTATGAAGATGAAAAAATTCGATATTGCGGAACTCGAAAGAGCATATCAAGGGAAATAACCAAAAACCGTCCCGCTAAAGCGGGACGGTTTTTGGTTGGGCTTGATTCTTATTGTAATTTATGTTATAGGTTATGAAGAGTTCTTTGGGGAGGTGAAGTGCTAACTTCTGAACACTCGAGGATATTTAACAATATTTCTGCGACCGAACTCTCGGAACTTCTGAAAGCTCTCCAGCGCAAGGAGCTTAAAGAGATCCGTGGAACTGGTATTCCTTTTGGTGAATCGGTTGTCTGGGAAGTTGAATTCAAAAATTCTCGTTATCAGATACATAAGATAATGGAAGAGATAATTTCCGTTTGGAAGCTCAAATTGCCGGCTTAAATGCCGGTTTTTGTTTGGCAATAGTTTTGAACAGGGGCCAAACAGTGATTTGTTGTATAATTAGAATATGAACAAGAAAAACTATTATAAGGTCGCGGCGGTTATATTTTTCATAGTCTCGCTTGCGCACTTAACGCGCATTGTGTTTGTTTGGCCAGTAACCATCGGTATGGTAAGAGTGCCGGTCTGGGTCAGTTTCTTTCCGACCGTATTCGGCGCCATATTGGCGTACTGGGGATGGCACTACGGAAATAAAGCCTAAGGATCTCTGAACATAACCGATGGACGGATTTGTTAAATTTATACGTGAACAGGGCGTAGTCGGGCTAGCCGTCGGTTTTATTTTGGGCGGGGCAGTGTCAAAAGTTGTTAGTGCTTTTGTTACGGATATCGTGAACCCTTTGTTGGCAGTGCCTTTAGGGATGGCCGACGGTCTTAAAAACGCCTCCATTGGCCTTGGTTCGGCACGGATATTATACGGGGACATGATAAGCGTTCTGGTTGATTTTTCTGTTGTGGCGTTGGTCGTATATTTAGGGATTAAGATATTTGGTTTTGATAAATTAGACCAGAAGAAATAGAGATGAAGGCATTTATTTTTATTTTAATATTGGCCTTAGCCGGATATGGCATCTATACTTGGTTCAGCTCGAGCTATATTGTCAGAGGCAAGGATATTAAAAATATAACTTACCGAATAGACGGCAATTCAGTGACCTTGAACAACGGAATTTCACAGGTTCAGGCGGCTTCAGATTCTAAAACAAAAATAACCACAAAATACTTTGGCAATGAGGTTAGTGGAGATATGAACGAAGACGGCGAAGATGATGTTGCTTTTATTTTGACCCAGGATACAGGCGGTTCCGGATTATTCTATTATCTTGTCGTTGCTTTTGGTAGCGGCGGTAACGGTTATTCAGGCAGTAATGCAATATTATTGGGCGACAGGATAGCCCCCCAATCTACAGAGTTCAAGGACGGTGAGATAACGGTAAATTATGCGGATAGAAGGCCGGATGAACCGATGACCGATATTCCTTCGGTCGGGGTTTCAAGATATTTCAAAGTTTTACATAATATTTTGACCGAGGTATATAATTAGTTGCGATTCTTCTTATAAATGATAGGATAATTAAAAATAAACCTAAATAATATGGCACCTCATATAAATTATTTGGCAGTCTTGGTTTCGGCCGTAGCCAGCATGATTATCGGCGCTTTGTGGTATGGACCCTTATTCGGTAAACAATGGATAGCTTTGATGAGTTGGACAAATGAGCAGATGGAGACAATGAAGGCCAAGGGCGGGGCAATGGAAGCCAACGGCGGCATGAAAAAGGCCTACTCGATAATGTTCATCGGTTCTCTTGTCATGGCCTGGGTACTTGCCCATGCTTTGATATTCGCCTCAACTTATCTGGGTACTTCCGGAGCCAGCTCCGGATTAATGGGCGCATTTTTTAATTGGCTTGGTTTTGTCGGCCCGGTAACGCTTACACCGGTTCTATGGGAAGGCAAATCATGGAAACTCTGGCTGCTCAACAACGGTTATTACCTCGTTACTTTATCAGTGATGGGAATTATACTTTCTCTCTGGATGTAAATATTTTTACGAATAAAACCGTCCGCCGGCCTGAGGCCGGTTTTATGTTATAATTAGCATTATGAAAAAATACTTTTATATTTTTTGTTTTATTGTTCTGGGTTTGATACTTCAGCAGATATTACATACGGTAGTTGAAATGTGGTATATCGGCTTATTGCTTAAAGATTTTAAAACTTTTGGTTTCGGCTTGTCGTGGGATATGTGGTTTGCTATCCACCATGTTTTAACAGTTGCTTTGATATTGGCCGGCGCCTGGTGGGGATATGTTATGGGAAAGTATTTCTGGCCTAAGCTGTATGATGAGAATGGAAAGGTTCGTTACCCCAGATCCTGGCGGATATGAATATAAGTTTATATAATTTTGTTATGTCAAAAGAGAAACCTGACCCGGGGAATGAAGATAATTCGGAGTATTTTAACCCTAAGGACCTCGAAGACCTTATGGAACTTTTTGCGAGGCAGTCCTCGAGAGTGAGTGATGAAAAAAAGATCCGTAATTCCTTGTGGGGTCTGGAACTGCTTTTGGACGAAAAAGAAATTGTCCCGCAAACTCCGTACAAATATTTGATACGTACAGTCAGGAGAAAGATATCAGAACTAAGGGCTGAAACTTTTTCAGCTAAAGATGTGACAAAGAGCGAGCCCAAAGATGATATCGGGAAAGAGTTCAAGGAAATAGCCGAAGAGGATATGATAAAATCGCAGCGTTTTTTGTCTTATCTCGAAGCAACCGAGCGGATGCTGGTCTGGCTGAATCGTTCCGTAGATTTTGACCAGGAGTTAACAGTTGACGATATTATGAATAATCTCAAAAGAAAGATTAAAAAGTTTGACGATGATCTGAATCAGGATGAGGAAATGAGAAGGCGAGGATATTAGTTAAATCTCCGAGGCGAAGGCGTAGAACATAAGCCCGAGCCAGGTCATCATTACCCCCACAAAAACAACAAAAGCCGATAAGGCATAAGCTATAATACCAAGGTTCAGGGCGGCGGTCAGGGTTGTTGCGGTGACCCAGATATTCCGTGCCGTGTTCGGGATCATTACCGGCTTGCCGTCTTTACTCGTAACGGTTTTGCCATCAGTATCGAGTTGGGGAATGGTCTGTGGCATTTCGGCATATGTCAGATCATTGGTCGTGTGCAGAGTGTGTTTTCGTATAATATCGGCCTGAACCATGAGAGTGTAAGGTCCGGCGACCTGGATATTCGGCAGGGCTGAATCCGGGGGTGTGGTTATTTTTTCCCGGGTCACGTTATTATAAGTGTAAGCTATGCCTCCGACCCCAAGGCATATTGCAATCATGCCGACCACTACTATTAAAACCGAAGAGAGCATCAGTTTTTGTTTCATGTGGCTTAAGCCTGCTGTGACAGGTTTTTAATTTTTAGAACCGCCGTTTATCTTTTTATTATATTATTTTATTAGACAGTAATTAAAGTAACTTATGCACTTTTAGAGTAATGCCTCGGTCTCTTTGACCATTTTATCTTCGGTGAAGTTAAAGAGGAGGGTCTGATGGCCTTGAATTGAGAATTCTTTGCGAAGATGATCGTTTCGGATAAGGTCTTTTATTTTTCCGGCGAGAGCCGCGGGATTTCCCGGTTCAACGATAAAACCATTCTTGCCGGACTCTATCATTTCAGGCACCGAACCGATACGGGTCGCGATTACAGGCAGTTTGGCAGCCATTGCCTCAAGGATCGCAAAAGGAAAACCTTCTTTGACTGATGGCAGAACGAAAATATCAAAAGCGGGTAAAAGTTTGTGACCATCCGGAATTTGTCCGAGGATAAAGAATTTTTTCTCCAGACCGGAATTTTTTATTTTTATTTCAAGTTCATCTCTAAGTGGGCCTCCGCCGATCACTACAAAAATAACATTTTCTTTTCTGAAATATTCCGCGGTTTCGATGAGCACATCTATTCCTTTGGGCGGGTAGAGATTGGCCAAAGTGCCGATAATTGTTTCGGCCTGGAATATTTTGCCTGATTTGCGGGAGATCTTTTCAAATATTTTCAGACGGGCTTCGTCCGGGGGCAGTAAATTAAGTTTATAAGGATCAATGCCGTTATGAACAAGCGCCAGAGCATCTTTTGGTCTGATGCCGAGTTTTTTGGCCTGTTCGAGGTCGTGACGGTTATTGACGATTATAATATTCTTCCAGGCGGCGCTTTTTTTCTCAAGTATTATCCAAAGCTTCTTTTTCCATTTCGGCCAAGGGTCATTGAAGGTCCAGCCGCCGATACGGTAAATTACACGGAGTCCTGGATTTGCACGCTTTGCCATCTTAGCGGCGAACGAACCGACAAATCCTGCTTTGGTACTTAATAGGAAAACGTCATCCGGCCTGAATTTTTCGATGAGTTCTTTTGTTTCGAAAACAGCTTTGAGATCACTGACCGGACTTATCTCGCGTTTGAGTTTTTCAAGCCGAAAAGTTTCGATATTGAGAGATCTTAATTTTTCAGTCAGTTCATCACCTCCGTCGGAACCGGTAGCCACCGCAAGTTCATACCGTCCGGAAATTCTGCTTAAAAAATTGAACAAAAAACGCTGGGCTCCGCCCATTTCCGACTGAGTGATAATAAAGAGTATTTTCATATTGAAGCTTGTCCCGTACGAACCAGGAAGCGCTTTAATCTTTCTTTGATGAAACGCTTGCCTCGTCCAGATTTAAGGTATTTTTCTCTTTGGGTCGCGTCTTTGATATTTTTACACGCCTCGTAATATATTAATTCAAAAGGACCTCGACCTCTCGTGTATGAATTTTTATCGCCGTTATGGTCATTAAAGCGCTTCCGTAGGTCAGACGTAAATCCTGTGTAAAACTGCTTATTCTTTATGCTTTGAATTATATATGTGTAGTAGAACATGCTGGTTCGTACGGGATTGTTATTTGGGCTCATTTGTGGCAATATAATAGCATAAAATTGAGGTATTAACAAGGTTTATGGCTATTGGAACAAACAGGATATTGGTATTTACAACGGCTTTCAGGCCGTTCATTGGCGGTTCCGAACTTGCAATAGAAGAGATAAACCGGAGGTTGCCTGAATTTTTTTTTGAAATACTGACCCCGCGTTATAAAAAAGAACTTCCTACGACCGAGAAAGGTGCTAATTTTTCTGTCTATCGCCTTGGCTACGGCTCCGGATTGGATAAATTTTTATTTCCTCTGACAGGATTTTTAAAAGCCCGTGAGCTGCTTAAAAATACTTGTCTGACATTTCATTCATACCAAGCGTCATATGGGGCAGGTGCGGCTTGGATGACGAGAACTTTTTATAAAGACATCCCTTTCCTGCTTACCGTTCAGGAAGGCAAAGATCTCGACGGACAAAATTTTATTATCCGTTTTTTTAGAAAATTGATAATAAAAAAAGCTGACCGCGCGACAGCAATTAGTAATTATCTTAAAAATTATGTTCTGAAGATAAATAACGACATCCGGACGGACCTCATACCGAACGGGGTGGATGTGGGAAGCTTTTCAAAAGAATTCAGTTACGGTGATATGGCCAATGCCGAAAAGGAAATTGGTATAATGCCGGATGATAAAATAATCATCAGTGTGTCACGTCTCGTACCCAAGAACGGTGTTGATCTTCTGATCGAAGCCCTTAAGAATCTGGGCGGGGAATATAAACTTCTTCTGGTCGGCGACGGGCCGATGCGGTTGGGCTTAGTCTCCCGGGTCAAGGAATCGGGTTTAGAAAAGAGGGTTATTTTTGCCGGTTCAGCCCGTCCGGATGAGCTGCCGCTCTATTTAAAAATATCAGATGTTTTTGCGAGGCCGTCACGGTCTGAAGGCCTGGGTACTGCATTTCTTGAAGCGATGGCAGCCAAAATTCCTGTAATCGGAACCAGGGTCGGAGGAATACCTGACTTTTTAGAAGACAGGAAGACCGGACTTTACTGTTCGCTTGAGCCTGGAGACATCGCTTTCAAGATACGGACGGCGGTGGAAAACGATAAGCTAAGACAGGAAATGATATCGAATGCTTACCAAATGGTTTCGGAAAAATATGATTGGAATATAATTGCGGACAAATTCAGAAAATTATATCAAGAGTTGCAATGAAATTTGAACTGAAAAAATTAAGCATCGTTATTCCGGTATATAACGAAGAAAAAACCATCGACAATATAATTGCCGCGGTTTCCGCTGTGGATATGAAATGCGAGAAGGAATTGATATTGGTCGATGATGGTTCAACCGATCGTTCGCGCGAGATACTGCGTCGTTATTCAAACAAGCACCGGATAATCCTGACCGACCGGAATATGGGCAAAGGTTCAGCGGTCAGGCGGGGCTTTGAGAAGGCGTCCGGGGACGTGATACTTATCCAGGATGCGGACCTGGAATATGACCCCAAGGAATATCCGATACTTCTTCAGCCGATACTCGACGGCGACGCCGATGTGGTTTTCGGTTCAAGATTTGTAACGGCTTTTCCGCGCCGGGTCCTTTACTTCCATCACTATATGGCCAACAAGCTTGTGACGTTCGTGTCCAATGTTTTTACCGGCCTGAATGTCTCAGATATGGAAACATGTTATAAAGTTTTTACCCGAGATGCTCTTAAAAAGATCCTGCCCCATCTGACTGCCGAGCGTTTCGGTATCGAACCGGAACTTACCGCCAGAGTTGCCCAGGCCCACCTTCGGGTCTATGAGGTCGGCATCTCTTATAAAGGCCGGACCTATGGTGAAGGCAAAAAAATCAACTGGAAAGACGGTCTTGCCGCTCTGTGGCATATCTTAAAATTTAATCTATTCAAGTGACGAGAATTCTAATTACAACCGGAATATTTGCCCCGGACATAGGGGGTCCGGCGTCTTATGCTATGACTTTAGGCAGAAATGCGCCTCAGAACGCTTCTATTACGGTGATTACTTATTCTTCCAGATTCAACCACCCTTCCGACAAAGAATTACCGTTCAAGGTTGTCAGGGTCTGGCGCAAATGGCCGAAAGGCCTACGGCATCTGATATATTTTTTCAGAGTCCTGGATCAGGCAAAAAACACCGACGTTATTTTGTCATTGAACGCCGTCAGCGCCGGCTGGCCGGCGCTGACGGCCGCCCGGCTCCGTAAAAAAAGATTTTTGGTAAAAATAGTCGGTGATTATGCCTGGGAGATCGCGATAAATAAGAAAAAATCGTCACTTCTGATAAATGATTTTCAGGACACCGCTAAGCGTGGCTTTATCAAAAATCTTTCGAATATCCAGAAAAATGTTTGCCGTAAAGCAGACGGAATTATCGTACCATCTGAATACTTGGGCAACATGGTCAAAAAGTGGGGGATACCTCCCGAAAAGATACACGTTATTTATAACGGCGTGGATTTTAAAAATTCCGACCTTTCAAGGGAAGATGCTCGTAAAAAAATAGGTATTCCCGGCAATATAATCATTTCAAGCGGCCGTTTAGTTCCATGGAAAGGTTTTAGGATGCTTATCAAAGTGATGCCGAAGGTACTTGAGATAAACCAGTTCATCCGGCTGGTCATAATCGGTGACGGTCCGGAACGGCAGGCTCTTGAAACAATAGTTCGAAATATGGGTCTGGATAAAAAGGTCTATATTGTCGGGAAAAAATCCAAAGAAGAAATGGCAATTTATCTGGCTGCCTCATACATGTTCGTTCTGAACAGCGGCTATGAAGGTTTTTCCCATCAGATCCTGGAAGCAATGGCGGCCGGTGTGCCGGTCATTGCCAGCGCCGTCGGCGGCAACAAAGAAGTTATCCGCCAGGGCAAGAACGGTTTTTTGGTAAAATATAATGATGAGTTCAACCTGATCGAAGCCATCAAAGGTATGCATCAGTCGCCTGAATTGAGGGACGAGTTTGCGGTCGAAGGCAAAAGAACCGTTGAGAAATATAGTTCGGATAAAATGACAGTAAAAACCTTCGAACTTCTGATGAAAGCCTAAGAAGATGAAACTTTTAATGATAACCGGGGACAGGGCATTGGCCGAAGGCAGGCGCGGCGCGTTTTATAATACTCTCGAAGAATTCCATAAACACTGGGAACGGATAGATGTCATCTGCCCCAAACCTAATACAAAATTCAAAGATCAAAATTCAAAAATATTTAATAATGTATATCTTCATCCAAGCCCTTGGCCGCTCATTTTCCAACCTTTTTGGATATTAAAGACAGGCTTGAACATTTATCGGCGGGAAAAATTCGATCTTTTTACCGTTCACGAGTATCCGCCTTTTTATAACGGAATCGGCGCTAAATGGCTTAAGATTAAAACAGGCGTGCCTTACGTTCTTGAAGTTCATCATATTCCGGGACATCCGAAGGCCGGTAGCAACAAGGAAGAAATTTACCGAAGTTTGATGAAGGTTTTTATCGAATGGGACACCAAGACAGCTAAAGCCGTCCGGGCCGTCAACCAGACCGAGGTTCCTGGTTTTTTGAAAGAAGCCGGAGTACCGAAAGAAAAAATAAACTACATTTCCTCGCTATATATCGATCTGGAGACTTTTAAGCCGCTCGAAACTTCAAAGGAATATGACCTTATTTTTATCGCCCGCCTGGAATCGAATAAGGGCGTAGAATTGTTTCTTGAAGCGGTCGAGAAATTAAGTTGCTCCGCGATTATAGTTGGTGAAGGTTCTTTGAAAAAATACATAGAATCCAAAATAAAAAATTCAAATTTAAAAATTAAAATGTACGGCCACGCAAAAGATTCGAGCGATATAGCCGATTTACTCAACAGGTCGAGAATTTTGGTCATGCCATCGTATAACGAAGGTGGACCAAGAGTGGTTACAGAGGCTTTGGCTTGCGGGGTGCCGGTTCTGGCAACCCCGGTCGGAATGTGCCCTGATTTGCTCAAAAACGGCCGTGGCGGCGAGATAATATCGTGGAATAGTGATGATATTGCAAATAAGGCCGAAAGGCTCTTAAATGACCCTCAAAAGTATGCTGATTTGAGTCGTTCCGGGCCTGAAATAGTCCGTCAGTTTGAGAAGAAAGCATCAATTAAAAATTACGCCGAAGAGCTTAAAAAACTATTGAAATGAAACTCTTAATTGTAACCCAAACCGTAGATGAGAATGACCAGTTACTCGGATTTTTCATATCCTGGCTTAGGCTTTTTGCCGAAGAATTTGAACGTGTTACGGTCTTGTGTCTGAACGAAGGAAAACATTCTTTGCCTGAAAACATAAGAGTAATTTGTCTGGGCAAAAACAAAGGACGCTCAAAATTATCCCAATTCTTAGCTTTTAAATTTTATGTTCTTAAATTTAGGAAAGAATACGATGCAGTCCTGGTTCACATGAACCCGATCTGGGTTGTGTTGGGAGGCCCGACCTGGAAATTGTTAAGAAAAAAAATATATCTCTGGTACACCCACAAATCCGTGACATCTAAACTTCGTCTGGCCGAAAAATTTGCGGACGAAATATTCACCGCTTCAAAAGAAAGCTTCCGCCTCCATTCTTCTAAGGTCGCTATAACCGGCCACGGTATCGATACGGAACTATTTAAGCCAATTCAAAATTCAAAAGGCAATCAACCGGCTGGTGGACAAAAGTCATTACAATTGTTAAGCGTCGGCAGGATCGCTCCTGTCAAAAATTACGAAACTCTTATTGATGCGGTAAAAATTCTGAAGAACAAGGATTATAAAGTATCGGTGACGATGATAGGCGAGGCGCCTCTGGAAAGAGATAAAGAATATGAAAAAAGTCTAAAAATAAAAATAAGGAACTTAAAACTCGAGGAATGTTTCAACTTTGTTGGCAAGAAAAGTCACGGCGAACTGCCAGAATATTACCGAACAAATGATGTTTTTATCCATCTGTCCAAGACCGGCAGTCTGGATAAGACTGTCCTTGAAGCGATGGCTTCCGGAATGAGGGTTTTGAGTTCGAACGATTCGTCACGTGCATTCTTGCCAAAAGAGCTGGTGTTCAATGAGCATGACCACATCGAGCTCTCTGATAAGATAATTTCAGCCATGAAAATACCGGCTGATCCCATGTTGCGTGAATATGTCGTTAAAAACCACGACCTTAAAAATTTAGTCCACAAATTAAGCAGCCGGATTTTAAATGGACGCAAGTAAGTTTTTATGGTACGTTAATTTTTACGAATTATGCCGACTAAAAAGAAACACAATAAAATACTGATTACCGGTGCCTTAGGCCACATCGGTGCCCATCTTATTCGTAACTTAGACGAAAGCCTTTTTGATGAGGTGATAATTTTTGACAGTTTAGAAGCTCGTCGGTTCCCGTCTCTTTATGATCTGCCGAAAAAGAAATATAAATATCGTTTTATTCACGACGATATAATCACTGCTGATTTCGATAAATATCTTAAAGATACTGGTATTTCAACGGTTATTCATCTCGCGGCGATTACGGATGCCGAAGGAAGTCATAAAATTCCTCAACAAGTTGAGGCGACCAACTTTTTTGGTCTGATGAGGGTGGCTGATGCTTGTTTGAGACACAACGTTAAACTTTTCTTTCCTTCCACAACCAGTGTTTATGGCAGTCAGGCGACACGGGTTGATGAAACCTGTAAGGAACTTAAACCGCAAAGTCCTTATGCTTGGGCCAAGCTTCGTTCGGAAGAATACCTTCAAAAACTTGGGCCGCAAGGATTAAAATTTGTTATCTGCCGTTTCGGCACCATTTTCGGCCACTCTATCGGTATGCGTTATGATACGGCCGTGAATAAATTTAGTTGGCAAGCAGTCAATGGTATGCCTCTGACCGTTTGGAAGACGGCTTGGAAGCAGAAGCGACCATATCTTCATCTCGGCGATTGTATAAGGGCGGTTAATTTTGTGCTAAAGAAAGATATATTTGATGGCGAGATTTATAATGTCGTTACGGATAATTTTACAGTTGAAGATGTGGTTAAAACTATCAAAACTTACATACCGAAGTTGGCGGTAAATTATGTCGATTCGGAGGTTATGAACCAGCTATCTTATGATGTCGACGATTCAAAGTTCCGCAAACTTGGTTTTAAATCTGTCGGTAATCTCAAGAAGGGTGTTGGTGAGGTCATCTCAAAATTTAATCACTCTGGACTTAATTAAAAACTCGGTGTATAATATTAAAACCTAGAAATAGGCTTTTGTATCCTTAAAAAAGAGAGGGAAAGATGCGTGAAGGCCTTTGGCTAAGAACCAAATTAAGAGACCTTAGAGATATGAGAGTTGAAATGGGGCGGCGGGCAACTGAACCTGGTAAGATGAGTGATTTAGAAAAAAGACAGACTCTTTTTGAATCCGAAGCAGTAGAGTTTCTTAAATCTGGCCTTGAGCCAGATATGATCTTAGAAGCTGAAGGATATAATCCTGTTGGCCCAAGAGATGCTAAATGGATTGTGGGTGTTGATCCGACTGATGGTACGGCCGGTGACGCTCGAAGCGCCGGAGCAATGGTGATAAATCATTTGCCGGTCTCAGCAGTTATGTCATTAAGGAAAAATATTCCAAATCCAACTTTTGCTTCTGTTGTCTGCGCTGGAATGATAGATCTTTCAAATAATGTGGGCGAGATCTTCTTGGCTGACGACAAGTTGGCTTATATTCCAGGCCAGTTTTCAGTTATGGAACCAATAAGCCAATACAATATTCATGCCCCGGCTGTGGCAACAGAAATCGCACGGCGCGCAAATTCATTTTTACGTTTCCTCATTCCATACGGTATTTATCCGGAAACAATATCTGATAGTCACTCCTCGGCAATGGTTATGCTTTGGGTGTTGCGAGGATACATCGATCTTTACTGGAACTCGAATTTGCCGGGTATTAGCGGTGCTGGTCAGCGGGGATATGAACTTGGAGCGATGTCGGTTTTTGCTAGAGCTATGGGGGCTTGTGCTTTGCAAACAAAAGTCGAAGACAATCAAGTGGTAGTTGCTGGACCACTTGATGATGCGCCATATACTTTTGACGGCCAGACACCGGTTATTCTTGGGCCGAATCGTAAGATCGTAGATCATTATCTGGGATTAATTAATGGAAGCTTGAAGCGTGAAATAAACTTTGGCACTGGTTATCCTAAATGTGTGGCCCATGTTCTATCCGAGCTTTATCATCAGTGTCCTAATGAACGTTGGAGTTTGCCTCTAATTCCTGAACAGCCTAACGTATAGATGTGTTAAGCCGAAGTGTAATTTACTTCGGCTTTTGTTTGAAAAAACAAGACTATTTTGATAATATCAATGGATGCAAATCAAGCTCAAACCAGTGATTGATTTCGGGAAAATGCCGATTGCAAACGCCTTTTTGACCAAAAAGCAGTTTAAGGACGAGTATTTTTATAATATGGTACTTGGCTATGATTCTAAAACGCATGCAATCGGCCTCATCAACAAAGTTCCGCCTGCGAAAATGTTCCATTCAAATTATGCTTTTTTTTCTTCAACTTCAAAGGGTATGCAGATACATTTCAGAGAAACTGCTGAAAAATTATTGCCGTATGCTAAAAAAGGTATAGTCGTTGAAATGGGTTCAAATGACGGGATAATGCTCGAGGCCTGGAAAGAATTCGGAGTAAGGGCTATCGGCGTTGAGCCTTCAGGAAATGTCGCGGCGGTTTCTCGGGAAAAGGGCCATCAAGTCATTTCCGAATTTATGAGTGAAAAAGTTGCGGAAAAGATACTGGCTCAGGGTGATGTTTCTTTGGTCTTTGGCGCGAATGTTTCCTGTCATGTCGAAAGTTTTGAGGAATATTTAAAAGCGGTGACAAAGCTTCTCGGCAAAAAGGGGGTATTTGTTTTTGAGGACCCGTATTTTTTGGATATCGTCGAGAAAACATCCTATGACCAGATATATGACGAGCACGTCTGGTATTTCACCATTTCGTTCATAAACAACATGCTTAAGCCGTTGGGCTATCATGTATTCGACTGCGAACATATTTGGGCGCACGGCGGGGAGTTGAGGATGTATGTCGGCCATAAAGATACATATAAAGTTAAACCGGCAGTCAATGAATGGCTTAAAAAAGAATCCGGTCTTGAAGGAAAGCTTGAATTGTTGGCCAAAAACGTTTCAAAGTCAAAAAAAGGTCTTCTCGACATTTTGAATAAAGTTAAAAAAGACAAAAAAACGATCTGTGGTTTTGCGGCGACCTCCAAAGCAACGACGATATTCAACTATTGCGGCATCGGACCGGAATTAATTCCGTTCGTGACCGACACCACACCGGAAAAACAAGGCAAGCTATATCCGGGCGTCCATATCCCGGTCGTGCCCCAGACTGTTTTTGAAGAAGGCAAAACAAGTCCCAAGAAAGTTATAGATTATGCGTTTTTGTGTGCCTGGAACCATAGTACCGAAATAGATAAATATCAGGGTTGGTACAAAAAGGCCGGCGGGCATTGGATAACCCATGTCCCCAAACCAAGGGTAATGTAAAATTAAAAAATCAAAATGCAAAATGACAGTGTAAAATTTAAAAATGAATTTAAAAGAAGATTATATGAATGGGTCCTTAGATTAATAAAGTTTATTGATAAACTGCCGAATGAATCAACTTGTGATATTATGGGTAAACAACTCTTGAGAAGCGGAACAAGCGTAATAGCTAACTATATAGAAGCTAATTCAGCTTCTTCTAAACGTGATTTTATTAATTTTTTTACTCACGCCTTAAAATCAGCTAACGAATCTAAGGTTTGGCTTACTCTCTTGAGAGATACTGACAAAGGTGAAAAACAGGAATTGGAATTTCTCTTAAGAGAACTAATCGAAATATCCAATGTTCTGGCATCCAGCATACTAACCTTAAAAGGTAAAAAGTAATTTTATCATTTTGAATTGTCATTTTTCATTTTGATATTTGCATTTTAAATTTATGATTATATTAATGACCGGCGGGTCGGGTTTATTAGGAAAGGAAGTTCTGAAACTCGATCCCGAAATTATTTCTCCCAAACATTCTGAACTTGATGTCACCGATCTTAACTCGGTTGTTAAGGCCGTCGAAAAATACAAACCGGACGTGGTTCTTCATCTGGCCGCGGCCACCAAACCGCCTGAACACGAGAAAAATCCCGAATTGGGTCTCGAAGCGAATATAATCGGGACGGCGAATATTGCACGGGCTTGTATTCGATTCGGCAAAAAATTAGTTTATACCTCGACGGACTATGTTTACAAAGGTAAAGGTCCGCACAAGGAAGAAGAAGCGCTTTGGCCGCCATATAATTTTGGTTGGTCAAAGTTAGGCGGCGAAGCGGCGGTGCGTCTTGTGCCGAAACATTTAATTTTGCGTTTAAGTTTCGGTCCTGTGCCCTTTCCGTGGGATAAAGTTTATAAAGACCAGTACAATTCGAAACTTTATGTTGATGAGATGGCGCTGTTGGTTCTGGCCTCGGCTAAATCTTTAGTTGAAGGTGTGATGAATATCGGCGGACCACGGAACACACTCGAGGAATATGCCAAAAGAACCAGGCCTGATATTACGACTATTCCTATGCCGGATTGGGTTCCAAAAGATACGAGTTTGGACCTCGAAAAAATGAAAAAAGAGCTCAAGATATCGGATCTCAAAAAGTTGCTAAAACACCAAAATTAGGTTAGAATACTGGGATGATTAAAGGTGTATCAATCAAGAAATTAACCTCAAATTACGATGACCGCGGCTTTTTTGCCGAAGTTCTTAAATTCGGTGAGGATACTTATCATGAGATAAAACAGACGAGCTACTCTGAGACCTATCCTGGCGTCATCAAGGCCTTTCACTGGCACAAGAAGCAGTGGGATATCTGGTTCATCGTTAAAGGCATGACTCAGGTTGTCTTGCATGACCTTCGCGAAAAATCTCCAACCAAAGGCCAGACCGATGTCCTCTATCCGGGCGAGAAGAATCTGATGCTAATCGCCATTCCTCCCGGCGTGGCTCACGGCTATCGCGTCCTAGGTTCAAAGCCGATGGGGATTTTTTACCATACTACTGAAGCCTATGATCCTAAAAAACCAGACGAGGAAAGGATCCCTTTTGATTCTCCGAAGATAAATTTCGACTGGAAAACTAAAAATAGATAACTTTTTATGGCTCGAAAAGTTTTAGCTGCAGGCTATCCATTCGTTGATGGAAGCGTTTTAAAGACATTCGATGATTATCCGGGCAGGATAAGCTTTTTGGCACCGGAAGTGTGGCCATTCAAGGGTGGGAAATATATAACCCGGCCACCCAAACGGGACAATATTCATACTACCAAAGCATTCTTTACTCACTCGAATTATCCTTTTATTGGCGGAATTTTAAAGGGATGGATGCCGGTATTTCCGGTTGAGGTATTTGAACAAAGGCCGGATGTTGTTTTTAGCGTCAGTGAACCGAATCTTCTAACCACGACCTATCAGGCTTTGTTTTCCAAACTATTTGGCGCCAAGCACGTTATTTTTACCTGGGAAAATATTCCTTTTGAAAAAAAGTTCAGAGGCTTCAAAGGCGCCATTCAGAAATTCATAATCAAAATTAATTTTTTGTTATCCGACGGATTCATTTGCGGGAATTCTAAGGGTAAGGAGATAATTTTGTCTCTTGGAAATAAGCCGGTTCAAGTGATGCCGACGAGCGGAGTGGATACGGAATTTTTTAAACGGGACCTGTCGGACAAGTCATTCAAAGGCACTGACCACAAAGAGCATATTGTTTTCAGTTTTGCCGGAGCGTTCGGGTATCGCAAGGGTATTCATCTGATAATTGAAGCCTTTAAAGAATTATCCAAAACAATGCCGAATGTCAGATTGCTGCTTGCCGGGACGGGTGAATATGAGTCACAAATAGATGAACTGATAGCCCTGTCTGGCGCGCAAAGTCTTATTACAAAAGTGCCTTGGCTCGATCGGAACGGGTTAAGAGAACTGTTCAATGCTTCAGATGTTTTTCTTTACCCGAGCATTCCAAATGAAGGTTGGGAGGAGCAATTTGGTTATTCCTTAATGGAAGCTTCTTCCATGGAATTGCCGATAATTACAACCCGTTCAGGTTCTATTTCGGAACTGGTTGTGGATGGTAAAACAGGAATTCTGATTAAACCGGATAATATGACGGCGCTTAAGGAAGCGATGATGATATTAGCAAAAGATGAAGAAAAAAGGATATTGATGGGCCGGAATGGCAGGGAATTTGTTGCGGCTAATTACGGTGAAAAAGTTATATCGAAAAAATATTATAATTTTTTTGAAAATTTAAAATAATGAAAATTTGTTATTTTGGAATTTATCCGCCTAATTATACCCGGAATCGGGTGAATATTGACGGGCTGCGTGAGAACGGAGTCGGAGTTCTCGAATGCAATGTTCGGACGGAAGGATTTAAAAAATACTGGCAGCTCTTCAGAAAACACAAAGAATTCAAGGGCAAATACGACGTGATGATAGTCGGTTTTAACGGCCATACGGTCGTGCCCTTAGCTTGGATGTTAACCAGATTTCCAAGGAAAAAATTAATTTTCGATGCTTTTATCTCTACCTACGATTCAAATATTTTTGACCGCCAAAAACATTCCCGCTACAGCATTAAGGCGGTTAAATATTGGCTGATAGACTGGCTTTCCTGTGTTCTGTCGGACATGGTTTTAATGGATGCCGAAGCACATTGCGACTATATGGCCAAAACTTTTCATATTTCCCGGGATAAGTTCAACGGACTTTTAGTTGGCTGTTCAAGTGAAGTAATGCATCCGAGATCGCAGAATAAAACCGGCGGGGATTTCATCGTTCATTTCCACGGGACATATATTCCGACCCAGGGCATTCCTTATATAATCGAAGCGGCAAAATTACTTGAGAACAAAGGCATAAAATTTAACATTGTCGGCAAATTAAATACTTACGGCGAATCGCTTGAATTGGCTAAAAAACTGAATGTCAGAAATGTTAATTTTTTTGATTATATGCCTTATGAAAAATTAGCCGAACTAATTGCTGAAGCCGATGTTTGTCTCGGCGCTTTCGGCAATACCGAAAAAGCCAAGAGGACGTATATCTTTAAAATAGTGGAAGCGATGGCAATGAAAAAGCCGGTTATTACTGGAGTTAGTCCGGCTTTGCTTGAATTTTTAAGTGACAGAAAAAATGTTCTGTTCTGTAATTTAGCGGATAGCGAGGATCTGGCTGATAAAATATTAGAACTGAAAAACGACCCGATACTCTCCCGAAATATCGCCGAAGGCGGCTTCGAACTGTATCAGAGGAAACTTACGCCAAAAGCGATCGGAAGAGAACTGTTAAATTTAATTTCTCAACCATGAACCGTCCCCTAAAGATATTATTGACCTCGACCAATCCTCATGATGAGGAGCAGTTTCCGGTCGGCGCGGCTTTGGAGAAATTGGGACATGATGTGATGGTTTGCGATGTCCAGTATAAACTTTTCGGTAGCCGATTGTTATTCCGTCTTGGCCGGAGATTGTTCCTGAAAACCTCGCCTTACCTTTGGAATCATTTTGTTTTACGGACAAGCAGTTCGGCTTCCCAGAAAAAAGTCATTCAGGCGGCCAGAAGTTTCCGGCCGGATGTTTTTTTGGCAGTTAAGGCAAAAGAAGTTGATACCGGAACAGTTCTTCAGCTTCGTAAGATGGGCATTACAACCGCTAATTGGTATATGGAGGGGCTTTGGCATCAGTCGGTTTTTATATTATCACCGATATATGATTATTTTTTTGTGATGGATGAATATACGGTTTCGGTTCTTAGGGACAAAGGGATAAAGAGCGCCTATTATTTGCCGCACGGCACACGGGTGAGCGAGACTGAGTTTAATAGCCGGAAAAACCCGAACAGGATATATGAAGTCTCTTTTATCGGAACGCCGAATGAATTACGCGAAAGGGTTTTGAACTCTATCAGCAATTTTAATTTGAACATCTGGGGACCGAAAGTATGGGAAGAGACAGAATTAAAGAAATTCTATCGTGGCAGCGTTTTTGGCCCGGAACTCGACCAGATTTACCGACAAAGCAAAATAGTGATAAATTCACACAATCCGACTGAAAAAGCGAGTGGTACGAACTTGAGGGATTTTGAAGCGCCGGGTAACGGGGCGCTTCTGGTCAGTGATTATAATAATGCCGTCGCGGATATTTTTAAAGAAAATGAAGAAGCGGTTTTTTACCGGAATGTCGGCGAACTCTCGGCCAAGGTTTCTTATTATCTTGAGAATGAAGATAAACTTTCAGATATTGCCAAGGCCGGTCAGATGTTGGTCTTCAGGAAGCATACTATCGAAGACAGGGTGAAGAATATGCTTGATATAATGAAAAACAGTATTAAAATTAATGAGCATGCTAACCAAAGATAAGATAGAGAAAATAGATAAGATCGAGGGCTACCTCAGTATTGATGAGGGTCTTTTGCTTTATAAATTAGGCAGTAAGCTCAAAAACGGGGCCTTAGCTCTTGAGATAGGCAGTTTTAAGGGCAAATCGACTGTCTGGACGGCAAACGGAATTAAGGACAGCGGGAGACGGGCAAAGGTGGTTGCGGTTGACCATGGTGTTGGCGACCCGGATGCGGGCATTATGGATACCAAGCCGGTGTTTTTAAGGAATATCAGAGAGAGTGGAATTGAGGACCTTGTTGAACCGATATTTCTTAAATCTACGGATGCGATAAAGGGCTGGCAGAGACCGCTTGATTTGCTGTTCATTGATGCGGCGCATGATTACCCCAATGTCCATGAGGATTTTAAGTTTGCGAAATTTTTGAAAGACGGCGCATATGTTGTCTTTCATGACACACTTAACCCGTGTGACGGTCCGGCGAAGGTTATAATCCGCGAGATGATAAAAGAAAAGGCTTACAGCGATTACGGAGTAGTTGATTCAATAATGTTCGCGAGAAAAGACTTAAATCACAAAAAAAGAATTACCTTACGAGAATATGTCCTAATCGGACTCCTGAATCTTCAGTTAGGATTGTCGGCAATAATAGAAAAATTACCCAAAAGGGGATTTAGAAAAAGAGTTGTTAGGTTTACCATGAAAAGTGTGTTGAGGAAGGTGTTCAAAATAGTTGCTTCTGCAAGGGTCTAAATTATGAAACTTTTATATCTTGCCAACTTAAGACTGCCGACCGAAAAGGCGTATGGTATCCAAATCGCTAAAATGTGCGAAGCTTTTGCTTTGGCGGGCAATGATGTGACTTTGGCTTATCCCTTCAGGGATAATCATGTTAAGGATGATTTTTTTGAATTTTATTCGGTCAAGAGGAATTTTAAGACAAAAGAGGTTTTTGCTTTTGATTTTTATCTGCCCGGGAAATTCGATAACCTCGCGGTACTAATAAAGGAATTTTTTTCAGCCCTTTCTCTTCTGATATATGCCAAGAGAAATGATTTTGATCTGGCCGTGTCCAGAGACGAGCTGCCGGTTCTTTTGTTGAGCTCCGCAAAAAAGAACATTGTTTTTGAAGCCCATAAATTTTCCAAAAGGAAGAAATTCTTTTACCGTCATTTTTTAAAGAAAGGAGTAAAAGTAATCACTATCTCACAAGGCCTTAAAGATGAATTTAAAAATTTAGGCTTTTCGGACGAAAATATTTTGGTTGCTCATGACGGGGTTGATGTCGGTGGGTTTGACCTGAAAATATCCCAGGAAGAAGCGAGAAGGAATATGGGTTTGCCCTCTGACAAGAAGATTGTTCTCTATACCGGACATCTTTTTGGTTGGAAGGGGGCAGATCTATTGGCTGAAGCTGCTAAGCTTGTTCCGGAATGCCTATTTGTTTTTGTCGGAGGAACAGATAAGGACATAAATATTTTTAGAAAAAAATACGGTGATAGAAAGAACATATTGATAGTCGGCCGTAAGCCTCATGCGGAAATTCCGATGTATTTAAAATCAGCGGATGTTCTTATCTTGCCTAAGTCTGAAGACAGGTTCGGTTCGCCTCTTAAAATGTTCGAATATATGGCTTCAGGCCGGCCGATACTTGCCGCCAAAGTCCCGTCTTTTGAAGAAGTTTTAAACAAAGACAACTCGGTTCTTATTGAAGCCGATGACCCCAAAGTTCTTGCTAAAGAGATAAGCTTTTTGATATATGATAACGATCGTAGTCAGAGATTGGCTCAAAAATCTCTCGAAGATGTTAAAGAATATACTTGGCAGAAAAGGGCGGAAAAAATATTTAATTTTGTAAAATAGAAATCCCCCGATTAAAAGCGGGGGATTATTGTTTTCTGCCTGTTCGAAGGATATTTGGCGGTAATCCGGTTTGGCCCATTGAATGCTCGTATCGCATTGCCGGAGCAGAAGGATTGAACGGGATGTTCAGTTTTTGTCTGACATCACGCTCGACATTGTTGCGTAATTCAACAAGTTCTTCCGGAGAAAGATGGTCGGTATAAACGAAAGATTTATATCCGCCTTCAGGGTCGCCTTTGTAGTAGTCGGCGGTGGTCCGGTAATCGACCTCGATGCCGTAAAGTTTATCGCCGGTCTTTTCGTAGGTATAAACCCAAATTCCGGGCTTATCAGGATGGGGAATGGCGTAATCATAGTACGGTGTTCCGGGATAAGTGGTGATGATGGTAACGTCGAAGTCATCCGGCTTAACGCGCAGAAGCCAGTCGCGGGTTTCAAAGATAGTATCTTTTGATTCTCCGGGGTGGCCGATGGACATCAGGGCTTTTACTTTTAAGCCGTGTTTGTGGGCTATGGCGAGACAACGCGTGTTGTCTTCCTGGGTTGCCTTTTTGTTTATGTTCTCAAGGATGCGCGGAGAGCCGGATTCAAATCCGACGAGTATCCAGCGGAACCCCGCCCGGTACATTGCTTCGGCCTGTTCTTCGGTGAAAAGTTCGGCTTTGATAAAACCACGGAGACGGAACTCTGTACCGAGGTTTTTTTGAAGGTCGGCGATCATGTTCATCAGACTGACGACCTGCTTGTTGACGTTCAGTTCGTCGTCATACATCATAAATCCGCGGATGCCATAGGTTTGATAAATATGAAGCATCTCGGCGACGATGTTTTCACTGGTCCGGGTACGGACTTTCCTCAAAAATGGCGATGCTCTCCCACCGCAGAAGCCGCACTCAAACGGGCAGCCGAGCTGGGCGATCATGCTTGTCGCCCTAACCCCGTCAATATAGTAATGGTAGGTGTCCAGATCAATCATGTGCCGGGCTGGAAATGGGTTTTCGGTAAGTTTTTTGTTGGTCAGGAAAAGAACGGATTTAGGAACATCGGCGTCGATAAGTTTGGGCGCCGTATCTCTTAAGGCTTCAAAGATTGCCTCTTCACCGTCACCAGCGACTAAAACGTCAAAATCATTTGAGAGCTGCTCAAAAGCAGTGGTGGCCCGGCCTTCAAAATTAAGTTTTTTCTCACGCTTATAAGCCGCATTTACGAGAGTAATGTGTGGACCGCCAAGGATGACCTTAGCTGATGGTTTGGTATCTCTGATCTTCTTTAGGATCTTTACTGTTGCTGGCAGCTGGGGAGTGGTAGCGGTTAATCCGAAAATTTGAGTTTGAAAATTTCGGCAATAGTCAGAAATAACTTGTTTGTAGTTTTCGATCCCAGCCAAGTCAATATGGTTAACATCAACCCCGGATCTTTCAAGTACGGCGGCAACTTTTAAAATGCCAATCGTCGGAAATACCCGCTCATCCAAAAGAAAAATGGATGGCGGAGTGATCAGGCATGTCTCCATCGCCATCCTCAAAATGGTCAAAGAACTGTCTTTTATCCTACGTATTTATTAAAAATCATCAATATTGCGAGTTTTGGATTTAAATGTATAATAATTTGGATCAGAACCTTAACACAGAGGTGCAGAAGGGCCATGATGTCGTTTATGGATTTGCAGAAAATAAACGCCAAACATCGTAAAGAATTACTTGAGATTACTGCTTCGGTAATTGATGGAGGTCAGTATATATTAGGCCCGAAAGTTGCTTTGTTTGAGAAGGAATTCGCAGATTATTGCGGAGTGAAGTATTGTATTGGGGTCGGGAACGGTCTTGACGCCTTAACGCTAATTATCCGGGCTTACCGCGAGATCGGATTGTTCAGAAAGGGCGATGAGATAATTGTTCCGGCCAACACATATATCGCAACTATTTTAGCGATCCTGGAAAACGGTCTGACTCCGGTTTTAGTAGAGCCGGATATCAAGACTTATAATCTTAATTTTGATCTGATAGAAAAAAGAATCACCGCTAAGACTGTAGCCGTAATGCCGGTCCATCTTTATGGCCAGACGGCCTGGTCCGATAAATTAGAAGAAATTGCCAAAGAATTCGAGCTTAAAATAATCGAAGATTGTGCCCAAGCTCATGGAGCAATGTATGGGGCAAAAAGGGTCGGCAGTTTGGGTGACGCTGCGGGATTTAGTTTTTATCCCACTAAAAATCTCGGTGCTTTGGGTGACGGGGGAGCGGTAACCACCAATAACTCGGAACTTGCTGAAGTGATAACAGCTCTCCGTAATTACGGAAGTCAGGTCAAATACTATAACCGGTTTCAGGGAACAAACAGCCGTTTAGATGAACTTCAGGCGGCGATACTTTCATATAAATTAAAATATCTTGATTTTGAAAATGAGATACGCTGCCATATCGCCATGCGTTATCTCGAGTCGATCGGTAATCCGAATTTGATAATGCCCTGTCCAAAGGAAAGAAGGTCCCACGTCTGGCATTTATTCACTGTCCGGACCAAAGACCGTGACCGGTTTGCCGAACATCTCTCTAAACATGGGCATGGAGTAGCAACAGCAGTACATTACCCCTTGCCACCTCATAAGCAACAGGCCCTTTTCTGGCTCAACTCAAAAAGTTATCCAGTCAGCGAAGAGATACACAGAACAATAGTCAGTTTGCCGCTGAATCCGGCGATGACTGGAATGGAAGTATCACAAGTGATTGAGGCCTGTAATTCATATTCTTAAAACCCCAATTTATCAGGGGTTTTTAAATTGACCGCAATCACTCAAGAAGTTATAATTTTAGGATGTTTAATGCCCCATCAGGCCTCTCGTATAAGCAAAAAAAGGCCCTTATAATGCTCTGTTCGGCGGTCTTAATGGTATCCTTAGCCTATTCTTTTTATTTCCAGGTTAAGCCGTTAGTCGATGCCAGGGCTTATGATAATATTGCCTGGAACATTGCCCAAGGCAATGGTTATCGCGAAAATCTAAATGGACTGCTCTCAAACGACCAATCTATAATCCGGGTCGGGCCGGGATATGAATTTTTCCTGGCCGGAATATTTTATTTGTTCGGACATCGTTTATCGATCGTTTGGCTGGCCCAAGCGATCTTAATGGCTTTTTCTTTTTGGTTGATGTATCTGACCGGGCAGGAAGTATTTAAAGGTAGGTCAAATTACCATCTGGGTATTGTAGCAGCAATTTTGATAGGTTTTTCGCCCGACCTCATAACTCTGCAATCAATGCTTATGACGGAACTCCTCGGAGTTTTTTTGTTAATCCTATCGGTCTATCTGTTCTTCAAATATTACAATGATGTAGCAAAATCATTCTGGAAAACTTTTTTGTTAGGCTTGTTTTTGGGTGCGGCGGGTTTGGTCCGGACGCCGGCGCTATTCTTGTTCGTTCCGATGGCCGGATATTTTATTTGGATAAAGGAGTATAAAAAATTAATTATTTTTGTGATTTCTGTTGCAGTTCTGTTCATTCCTTGGACAGTGAGAAACTACGAGGTATTCGGCAAATTCATTCCGACCAATGCGGCCGGAGGATATAATCTTCTGACCGGAAACCACCTGGGCGCGAGCGGTGAGCAAGGCGACAATCTTTCGGTATCTTTTGAAGATTATGTTAATAAGTTCGGATATGTTGGGGCGAACGACAAAGCGACAAGTCAAGCCCTTCATTTTATCAAGAGCTACCCAATAGAATTTGCAAAGATCACGCTTAAAAGGGTCTCGATATATTTCAGTTTTGCCAGACCGACCGGTTTCTGGTTCCACCTCCATGGTTTAAGCAAAGCTCTGACATTAATTTTATCGTCTGCGTATTCTATTATTCTTTTTATTCTTGGTTTTTGGGGAATTCTGCAGACAACGAAACTTGAACAGGAAGATAAGATAAGAGGATATTTTTTGCTGGGGTTGCTTGTCATGATGCCTATTTCGATAATCGGGATAGTGGTCGAGACCAGATATCGTTTTCTTTCCTATCCTTTCTTTGCCTTGTTTGCCGGACTCGCAGTCGAAGATATTTTGAAACGCCGGATATTATTGAAGCCAGCCTTGTTGGTCGCCGGACTTTTATTGATGAATACGGCGTTCGACGTCTTTAGGAATTTAGACAGAATATTCGGAAAGATACACACACTTTAATATGAAAAAATTATCCATTATCATCCCTGCCTTTAATGAAAAAAATACTATCGAAGAAATAGTAAGACGGATAAGATCAGTCAGTATTCCGGGGATAGAAAAAGAAATAATTATCGTGGATGACGGTTCGAATGACGGTACGCGCGATATTATCAGGAAAATGCCGGATATCAGATATTTTTTTCACGAACATAATTTAGGCAAAGGCGGAGCGGTGAAGACGGGTTTTAGAAATGCTACCGGCGATATCTTTATCATTCAAGATGCGGATCTCGAATATGACCCGAACGATTATCCGGCGATGATACAACCGATACTTGAAGGTAAAATCAAGGTTGTTTTGGGTGCTCGGATTAATCCTGAAATGGATGAAAGAAAGAGGAAGAGTCATTATTGGTTGGCTTGGTTTGGTAACAAGCTCATAACCTGGTCGACCAACTGGCTTTATTGGAATAATTCTAAGGATTACGAGGGTTGTTATAAGGCTTTTTCAGCCGACGTTATCCGGAAAATAAATATTGAAACTAATGATTTTGATTATGACAACGAGCTAGTGTGCAAGATACTCAAGGCGGGATATAAAACAGTTGACGTGCCTATCCATTATCATCCCCGTAACTATTCCACCGGCAAGAAGATAAAATGGCATCACGGATTCCTTATCCTTTGGACAATATTTAAAACAAGATTTTAGTCGATGTATAAAAAAGTTAAAACCGAACTGTTCTTCCTTTATAAGTTGTTCAATCCGAAATACACTCCGGTTTGTGCCGGAGATGTTAAATGTTACGTGGATTATTTTAGAAACAGGTTCGGCGGGGCAGGATTATTCGATAAATTTCCCGGCTATAAATTTGAAAGCAAAGATGACTTTGAACTTCATTTTCTTTGCCAGGAAAACGATGTCTGGATGCTGACCTGGTGTTTATATTCATTCCTTTATTTTTCAAAATTGATGCCCAAAGCGATAGTCATCCATGACGACGGTTCTATAAAAGCTGAAACCGCCGGAAAATTAGAAAAAAAATTCTCAAATCTAAAAGTTATCCGACGGGCTTATGCCAACAGAACGGTTCTTGAAAAATTATCCGGGCGGGGAAAGATATATGAATATCGGAAGAATGGCTATCCTTTGAATATGAAATTAATAGATTCGGTTTTGCTTGATCAAGGTGCGGCAAAAATAATGGTCATGGACAGCGATATTTTATTTTTTAGAGAGCCGAAAGAAATAGTCAGTCTTATCCGAGATAAAAATAAAAAAGAAGCTTTGTTGTGGGGACAATCCGAGAAAGCTTACGATATGTCGATAGTTAAGAAAGATTATCTTGCGAAGTATGGGATTCTAAATAACGGAGCGGAGTATATCCAGGGCAGTTTGAATATTTTTGATAATGGGGCCATAACTCTTGAAAAGATGGGCGAATACTATAATAATTGCACTGCAGAAACTGGTTTTTATTTCGTTGAAGCATCCGGTTGGGTCAGTCTCTTGGGCCAACTTAATTTCAGGCTTTTACAGCTTGACGCTTACCGGGTAAAAGGGAGAGTAGATGATAAGACAGTTGCCAAGCACTATACCAGTGGCAGAAGGCAGGAATTATATGCCCACGGGATAGGTCTGGTAAAAAGCAAAATTAAATGAAGATACTATATCTAAGCAATTCAAAATTACCCCACTCGGTCAATAATGTTTATATCAAAGGCCTTCGAGAGAACGGGGTTACTGTTGAAGCGCATCAAATACCCAAAGGTTGGGCCGGATTTGGGCAGGTAAAAAACTATTGCCGGAGTGTTAAAGATGTTGACCTCATGATGATAGGCTATGACAGTCCGTGGTTGGTGATTTTTTCTAAATTATTTTCAAAAAATAAGGTTATCTATAACGCTCTCTGTTCGGTTTATGAAAGACTGATAGTTGCAAGGTCACTTGCTTCGAAATATTCGCTTAAAGCTTTTTATTACAGAATTTTAGACAGTATGTCTTTTAATTTAGCAGATAAAGTTATGCTCGAGACCAATAGTCAGATAGAATATTGTAATCAGATGTTCTTTGTTCCCAGGTCAAAATGTATCAAAGCGCTGACCGGAGTAAATGAAGATGATTTCATCTATAATTCAAAAATAGTTAAACTGGGCGATTTTACGACGGTTTTTAGAGGTATGCTTGTGCCTGAATCAGGCGGGGAGTATGTTGTCAGAGCGGCTAAAAAATTGGAAAATAAAGGAGTAAATTTTGTCATGATAACGGGTGGCCAGGAGATGTCAAAAATACAGAGATTGGTGGACAAGCTGCGTCCCTCGAATCTGAAAGTTATAAACGAATTTATGCCGTCTTTTGAACTTAATCAGACAATGCAAAGTTTTCATTTAAATTTAGGACAACTTTCGTCGCACGAAAGACTTAAGAGAACTATTCCCCACAAGGCCTTTGAATCGTCGGCAATGAAGCTACCCTATTTGACCGCGGCGAATAGAGGGGTGCTTGAGCTTTTAGAAGACGGAAAGAATTGTATAACCTTTGAACCGGGAAATTCAGATTCTTTGGCAGAAAAAATATTATGGGCCAAAAACAATCCGGACGAACTCGAAAAAATAGCCGGAAACGGTTACGAGCTTTTTAAAGAAAAATTAACGCCTAAAATACTTGCCGGAGAATTATTGATAAACTTAAGATCCCTGAATGATTAGGTGAGATTAAATTTTTGTTTAAAGTAGCTTTTGACTGTCTTTTTTATTTCCGTTCTGTAAAAATTTTTTAATTCTGTCGCCTGTTCTTTGTTTAGCTTTTCTTTAGAAATGTAAGCGGCCAGCAATTCCTTATATGTCTTGATTGTTCTAAGGATTGAGCCGGGTCTTAATTCTCTTCGGTAGAGTGTGTCAACAAAAATACGGGCTGAATTTTCGGACAAAGCAAGGTAATTTTGAATATTCTCATAACTTATCTTGAAGGCGTGTTCTAACTGGATTTTTCTGGTGGGGGCGGCGATGGAAATAGCCGTCGGGACGTGGCGGTATTTTATCAAAATATCTTGCAGATTCGTTACTCCTTGTTTTTTTATCAGAACCGAATACAGCTTATAATCCTCGGAATGAAGATAATTTTTGTCATAGCCGCCGACCTCATTCATCGCAGATTTTCTGTACATAACGCTCGAATGAATTATTGGATTTTTTGTTAAAAGTTCGAATTTTAATTTATACATAGTGCTGGTCGGTTGCTTACGGCCGGTTACTTCGCCTTTTGAGTTTATAATCTGTGCTCCGCAGCCGACCAGAGATATTTCAGGATTCTTATCAAGAAATATTGACTGAACCTTCAGGCGGTCAGGCAGGCAAATATCGTCTGAGTCTAAAACCGCTATATATTCACCTTTGGCTTCTGCAAGTGCTTTGTTCCGGGATATTGCTGGCTGAAGATTGGTCTTGTTATGGATAGCTTTTACACGGGAGTCTAATCGGGCATACTCATCAATGATTTCGGCCGTTTTATCTGTGGAGGCGTCATTTACGATAATGAGTTCGAGGTCTCTTAAGGTCTGTCCGAGAACACTTAAAACAGACTCTGTGATATATCTCTCCGAATTATAAGCCGGCATTATTACTGAAACTTTGGGTGTGGGCATTTTTATGAATTGAAATCCTCGATAACTTTTTCATAAAGTGACAAATATTGGTCGACCATTTTCGAGGTTGTAAAACTGTCTCTGACCTTGCCGACGGAATTTGCCTTCATTTTTTCAATTTCATTGAACGGCAAATTAAGCAGATATTCAAGGCCGTTTTTGAGTTCTTTTTCGTTTTTATACTCCGCAAGATAACCATGTATCTTATGGCCGACCAGTTCGGGTATTCCACCGGTCTGGAACGCACACACCGGCAATCCGCAGGCCATTGCTTCGAGAACTACCAGAGGGCAGTTGTCGGCTATGGATGGGTAAAGAAGTATATCCGCGGCAGAATAATATTTAGCTAAAACTATCATATCTGAAACATAGCCTACTGTTTTTAAGTGCGTGCTATCTTGTTCAGAATTGCCCCCTAAATCAACAAAAAATACATCCGGCCTGTTAGCAAAATTTTTAATAATGTTTTGGGCGTAATTTCCGCCTTTCCACGGGTTTGACCGGCCCTTTTTTGCGACAACGAGGATTATTTTTTTATTTTCAGGCAAGCCGAGTTCTTTGCGGCATATTCGGCGGTCATATGGTTTAAAACTCGAAGTATTAACGCCGTTATATATGACCGAGAGAGGTTTGTCCTTAAGGATACTTTCTTTAACTTTTACTTGAAGCCATTTAGAAGGCGTGACTATCTGGAATTCAGAATTTTTATAAATCTCTGATTTTCTTTTTTCGAGATATTTTTCATTGTGCCAGGCGATGGGCGGATAAATATCCGTGCTTGGACAGGCAAAAAATCCGTTCGACTGGATCTTGCCGTCAAACGCATGTGCGCAGTGACTGGTCAGAGGCCACATATCATGTAAGGTCCAGACAACGGGCTTAAGAGCGGATATTTTCTTTAGAATTCCGAGATTGAAGTAATTACTGTGAAGGTTGTGGAGATGGACGATGTTGGCGTTTTTGAATTCAGCGGTTTTTAATAATTTTTCGGAATAAAAAATATCTATATCGTTGGCCAGCCAATAGGCGAGTTTACGGCGGACTTTTCCCGGAAATGACATCATATCCGTTATGAGATTCACATTATTGTCACTTGAATACTTTCTCCCAACGAGCATATGTGTCTCGTGTCCTTTTTTGGCCAAGCCCTGTTTTAGAAGATAAGCGATCTTTGCCGCTCCGCCCCGGTTGTCCACGGTGTTTATCTGAAGGATGTTCATTTAGAATTTGATATCTTCATATTTTATTCTCGGAAAAACATCCAAAAAACTTTTGGGCGTTGCGTTATATATTTTTACTTCAGGATGAACTTTTTTTATCTTGGCGTACAAAAATCTGTAACTTTTGAACAATTGAAGGACGTGGGCGATGCTGTTCTCGTACGAAATATTGTTTTGCCATTTAACTTTTTTGGTATCCACTATTTTAAAACCTTTGGGTTCGGTTTCTTCCGAATTCTCTTTTTGAAAATGGCCGAAATCGTAATGATTGTCCTGTTCTTTGTGGTCCTGGGTCCAGAAATCATAAGACAAAAAATTGTGTTCGCAGCCCAAAAGATATATCTCTTTAAAACCCATATAAACCGCGATAATAATGCAGAGCAGGACGCTGTTCTTGGGGGCGGGGATCGTCCGGTCGATATTAATATTAAAATCAAAATACCGACTCATTATTCCTTGGGCGGATATATAATAGATATTTTGGTTCTTAAACAATCCGCTTTTTTCCAGCTCTTCTTTGTCATTGACGTTAAAAAATATATTTGTATTTTTGACCGCCTTCCGCGATACGTCGGTTACCATCTCGTATGAAGGTTTCGAAGGAAGTCCGGAATCAATGATTATATAATTCGTATGTTTGAGCGAGCTAAAATCGGCATGCTTGGAGAATGTATTGACCATAAAGGTTTGTTCATCGGCAAAACGTTTGATATCAATCTCGTTAATAGATGGCCCGCTACCAAGTATAAAACATCTGCCTTGTATCTTATTTTTCAAAGCGAGGTTTTGTGACAGGACCTCTCTGTTTTTAAAAGTTAAAATCCTTGGCAGAGCCAGATTCCTGTATATATAACCGGGTATGTATTTTATTTTTTCGGTAAGCATTAATTCAGACCTTTATTGATAGATTCGAATATCTTGTAATGTTCAAGTTGATCGTTTACGGTAACCAGGTTGTTTTTAGGGCCGAGAAAAGATTCAACCTGCTTGTACAGTCCGGGTTTGAATTTTTTATCAAGCTCGTCATCGATCTCCACCTGATTCAGCTCAAGCGAATCCCTTTTTTGAATAAAAAGTTTTTCAAGCGGCCTTAGTATCAAGCGGTTTTTAATGGTCATAAATTCTATGCCCCAGCGGCCGGCCGACTGCCAATTGGCGTGATAAGAAAAAACGGCCTTTTTCTCAGTTATGCCCGCTCCGCCAAAAATTGCTCCTGACGGATGCCAGGCAAGGCGCCCGAGTTTATAGGAGGATATAAGTTTGGGCCAGCCCGCGACATAAAAAGCAAGATCTATGACATGGCTTGAATTTGCCGTCAGCCAGTGCTTTTTAATTTTTAAAGGAGATTTGTCTGACCTTTCTATCAGATTGCTCCATTCCGTAAATTCGAACACCACCGATAACAATCCGCCGTCCTGTTTTATTATTTCCCCGGCTTTTGCGGTCGAAGCATAGAATCTTCGATTGTAGGCAATATAAACACCGGCGTTTTTTGAACGGGCAAGACCGGCGGTCTTTTTGATGTTATTAATTTCTAAGCCGCCCGGCTTTTCAAGCAGAATATTTTTTACACCTTTTTTAAGGAGTAATCTTGTTATTTTGCCGAGGGTCTCAACGTTTGTGGCGATTATGGCTGATGAGGGTATTTTACTTTGATTTCTGACCCATTTCTCTATGCCGCCGGTTATCGGCTGAATTCCTGCTTCAAGAGCAAACTTTTCAGCCGAAACCTGTGAATTTCCAATGACAGTAAATTTAATTCTCATGGCCTTCAAAACCTTGGCGTACTCTGTTGCCATATAACCTGCCCCCACCAATAAAATCTCATTTTTTTCAAATTTCTGGCTCATTATGTGAAAGGGTAATAATTATATTTTTTCTTTGCCGCAATGTTTAAGAAGCGTCTTAACGGTTCTAAAAATTGAACATGAGTTTCGGCGGAAACATCGTAACTGACCAGGCGGCAGGTGCCGGTCTTAAGAAGTTCTTCAACAAGCCCGGTTGTCATCTGGCTTTGGTAGGGGATGTCTATTTTTTCGTTTTTCCATTCATTTTTATCCGAAGAAAATATCAAGACCTCACCTTCAGACTCTTTGATAATATACCGGAAGTGCTCCGTGTCTATTTTAATTATCAAGGGTAAGCCCGGAGTTTTATAAGAACTGAACACGGCTATTGTTCCCTTTGAAAATTTTGCGGTTAACGTTCCAGTTATTTCTAAGAATCCTTTACGCTTGCTCGGTACCGGGTCCTTGTCCAGCAATTCTGAAGATATTTGAAAACTTTCATCGCCGGTCAGGTAAACAATGTGGTCGAGGTGGTGGATCGTGCTGGTTACCAGGCCGTAATTTCCGCCGGAGACAGAATAAGAAATTATCTTTTCGGGCTTGTGTTTTTTAATCCCACCATAGAAAGGCATCATTCGCATCGGGCAATTGACCCAGCATCTGGTTTTTGTATTTTTCAATAATTTACTGATCTGTTCGTAGTCGGATCTTTTTTGGAAAAGTATCTTTTCAAGTATCAGGTATTTTACCCCATGTTTTTTAAGAAGTATTTCGGTGATTTTTCTCCGGACATCAGAACTTGATGCAACGATGGCAATATCAAAGATATGTCTGCCAGAAGGAACGGATGTCTGATATTCAATTTTGTGTTCAAATTTTCCTCCGTCAAACGCATCGTATCTTTCCTTTGCCTGTTCAAGAGAGGCCGAAGAAGGGTCAATGACCAGAATATTAAGGTGAAAATTAACTTTTTTCAGGGCCTGAAGGTGACGGCTTCCGATCTGTCCGGCGCCGATTATTAAAATATTTTTCATCTATATTATTTTTTTGACCTCCGAGACGCTCAAATTATTGTGAGAAGAGAGTTTTAATTTTTCTTTCTTTATTTTTTTGAATCCCGGATATTCCCGCTTGTTCGTGCCGCCCTCATCATATTGATTCATACTTGGGACCAAAATGAACATTTCCTGGTTCTCGTACAGCCGTTGTTCTGTGTCCGAACTTGAAAAAAGGTCTTCATGTATCTTTTCGCCGCCACGGTTGCCGATAATTTTTATCTTTACTTTTTTATCGGGAGCATATTTTTCTATGAAGATCTTGGCAAGCTGAGGGAGTTTGATGGCTGACATTTTCAGGACGAAAATTTCATCGCCGTTAGTGATCTCGGCCGCTTTTAATACTAATCGGGCGGCCTGTTCTTTGGACATCAGGAAGCGGCTCATTTTTTTGTCGGTAATGCGGATCTCGCCATGTTTGTCTATCTGTTTTTTCCATATCGGCAGAACCGAGGCGGTTGACCAGGCAACATTTCCGAAACGGACGCAGGCGAATTTGGTCCTCTTTTGACCCATGTAATGGTATGCGCTTGAAAATAATTTTTCCATCATCAGTTTGGAGGTGCCCATAACGCTGGTCGGATGGACGACCTTATCTGTCGATATCCCGATAACTTTTTCGACATCGTGAGCCAGAGCGGCTTCGATCACGTTCTGGGAGCCGATGATATTGGTCTTTACCGCCTCAAAAGGGTTATATTCACACGAGGGGACGTGTTTTAGAGCTGCAGCATGGAAGACGATATCAACCCCGCCCATGGCCAGATTTAAGCGTTTTTCGTCCCTGATATCTCCGACCAGAAAGCGGACATTCGGCTGTTCGCCGAGGTCCTCCATAAGATCGTACTGTTTGTTCTGGTCGCGTGAAAAAACCCTTATCTGATTCGGGTTATATGGCAAAAGTTCCTTGATCAGGGCAGAGCCAATAGAGCCGGTTCCGCCGGTAACAAGGATAACTTTATCAGAGAATTGTTCTTTGAATTTATCGTTAAGCATGTCTATTTAGAGCATTTATTAGCCCCCCTACTATATATTTAATGTCCGCTTCTTTCAACCCTATATAAAGTGGTAAAGCTAAGGACGAATTACTGACTTTTTCCGATACGGGAAAGTCGCCTTTCTTGAATCCGAACTTATCTTTGTAAAAACTAAATAAATGGATGGAGGGAAGATAGGGTTTTGTGTTTATTCCTTCTTTTGCAAGCGCCAGGACCAGTTCATCTCTTTTGATATTTTTGTCCTTTATCGTAACCACGTAGACAAACCAGCTATGTTTATTGTTCTTATCGGTTAAAGGTACTTGGATAAGGTTGGAATGGGGAGAAAGATATTTTGTGTAGAGAGCGGCTATCTTAACCCGTTCATTGAGTAAATAGTCTATCTTGGAAAGTTGGGTTATGCCAAGAGCCGCACTTAATTCATCCATCCGGTAATTGTAGCCGAGACGGTTGTGGTCGAGCCATTGAAGATCATCCGAGCGTCCTTGGTTTTTTAAGCTCGAACAAGTGTCATGGATTTTTTTATCATCCGTAACGATCATTCCGCCCTCGCCTGTGGTCATTTGTTTGTTCGGGTAAAATGCGAAAACGGCCGATTCACCGAAAGTACCGGCATTTTTTCCTTTGTATGTTGCGCCGAAGGATTCACAAGCATCTTCGATTATTTTTAAATTATATTTTTTGGCTATTTTATGGATCTGTTCCATATCCGATGTCTGGCCGAAAATATGGACAACCAATATCGCTTTTGTTTTTTTGGTGACGACAGTTTCGATCTTCGAAGGATTAATGTTGTAGGTTTTCGGGTCTATATCCACAAATACCGGCTTTGCTCCGACATAGAGGATAGAATTGGCTGATGCAACGAACGAGAACGGGGAGGTTATGACTTCATCTCCGGGTTTTATTCTTGCGGTGAGCATCGCCAAATGGAGTCCGGCGGTGCCGCTTGAAACAGTACAGGCATATTTTCTGCCTATTTTTTTTGCGAATTTTTGTTCGAATTCTCTGTATTTCGGCCCTAAGCTTAAATTGCCCGAACGCAAAACCTCGAGAACCGAGAGTTCTTCGTCCTTGGTTATATATGGTCTCGCGACAGGGTAATGTTTCTTGGGCATGGGTTAGAAAATATTTATCTCGGAATTAATTTCATCGTGCCGTCGGTTTTTAGCCAAGGATTCCGTATTCGAATTTTCAGCGAAAACCTCGTTCCAATACCGGAACATCCGCGCCTCTTTAAAATCAAGACCGGTTATCCTGCGGCCAAAGATCTTATGCTGGATAAGAGCATTTGCGCCGTTAAATCCAAGAAAACTTGCCGCGCCGGAAGTGCCGGAAAAACGGGCATTTATTTCGAATATCACCGGCCCGCGGAGGGTCTTTCTTAATTGGAAATTGCACGGACCGTCTATTTTTAATTTTTTGCCGACAGAAGAAATGAATTTTTCCAGTTTTTTGTCGTGTCTGAAATAAGCTTTGTAAGTATCGCCGTTCCGGAGCCAACGCTGTGCAGGAACAACCCCGTAATTTTTACCACCTAAGAATAGGGTTCCGCAGGTGTATTCTTTGTTTTCACCCGAAAGGAGTTCCTGTACGATAAGATTTGGAGAAGCTGACAGTTCGGCCTTAAGTTCTTTTCTTGTATTTATTATCTTGAATCCGATAGAACGTGCGCCGATTCTGGGCTTTACTATTACCGGGTATTTAAGTTTTTCTAACGCTTTTTCATTTGGGCCTGACCAGGAGCGAGGGTATGGGAAACCGTTCTTTTTCAGAAACTCGGCGGTTTTCCATTTATCATCCGCGATCGCCACTGTTTCCGGGTGACTTACTGCGGCATATGCTCCTGTTCCCGATTCGATATATTTTTTATTTTTAGCAATTATTCCAAGTTCTACATCCGTTCCGATGAGGACCACATTTACCCTTTCTTTTTTACAGATTTCTATTATCCGTGGAATATAATCCTTCTCGTCGTATTTGGGGATAAGATAGGCGGCGTCACTTCTGTATAACCCGGCGGCCAAATGGCTATTGTCGGCGCTGATTATCCGTATCTTCAGATTGGATAATTTCAAAGATTTTATAATACTCTGGCCGACTCCGGCTCCCGCGCCGGTAACCAGAACATTAACGGCCGGAGAAATATCAAAAGCAGAATTGCCGATTTCAGAAAGAGCGGCATGCATATCGCTCCCGAAAGAAAAAGTATCTATCTTTCCTTCGGCTATTTTCTCCAGTATGAACTTTTTGACATTTTCTGGTGAATTTTTCTTGTTATATTCGAACTTTATCCCGCTCTTAACGCAGATTTCGTAGATATCCCTCATATACTTTAAAGGTGGTTCGGCATTAAAGAACCTCTTGGCCATACTGAACGGGTGTCCGAGGATGTCTATTTTTTTGTTTTCCGCCAAGACCTTTGTTAATCGGTATTCTTCCTTGACCAACTCATCTGCACTTAGGGTTTTAATGTTTTTGAAATTATGAACGCTGCCGATAACGACTTCGGCCTTTTTGAGTATATCGGCTGTTGTATTCAGTGTCCCGTCGTCCAAGATCTTAACTTCACATCCTATCTTGGCCGAGAATGAAGGGTATTTTTTTCTGAGCTTTTTTATATTTTCCACATACTTATCGAACCAATCCGTATTCTTGTCGACATGATCGGTCAGAGTTATATCAAGCTTGTCATGATAATGGTTGTATTCAAATATTTCTTCCAATGTTCTTTGGCCGTCGCTGTAAGTCGAATGTATCTGATTGTCTTCAAATTTTATTTTTGGAAATTTATTCATGAAGGAATTTTTCAATTATATCGGCTATCTTGCCGGCCACATCGCCACCTTGATAGAGGGAAAGGGAATTAGCAAGCTTGGTTTTGAATTTGGCAGACGAAGAATTTTTGACGGCTTTTGTAATTGACCCGGCTTTATATCCGACATTCATAACATTTGGTCCCTGCTCGCGTCCGGCCTGTCTTTCACCGATATTTATGAAGGGTTTTTTGAGGAAACCGGCTTCAAAAAGCCCGGCGCTCGAGTTGCCTATCATTGCTTCGCTGTGATAAAGGGCGGCTAAAAATGATTCCCGGCCAAGGTTTCTGAAGATGTGATAGCGCGAATTTTTCCTGAGTTTCTCAACGTTTTTTATGAAGACATCCGAACCCATATCAGAATTCGGATATATTATTATCTTTTCACTTTTTTCACCCAAGTCTTTAAGGGCTGAAAGAACCGGTTCTATCTGTTCTTGAAATCCTGTTTTGCTGAAAATGGTCGGATGATAGGCGATAAGATACCAAGGCATTTTTGCATCAAGCCCGATTCCTCTGGCTATCTCGTTCCGGTTTTTTAAATTTTTTCCGTTTAATCCGTGGAGACCCATCGAACCGACGACATGAACTGTTTTCGGATCTGCTCCCAGGCGTATCACGTTTTTGGCGGCCTGTTCGGTTTGAACAAGGTGGAGCTTAGAAAAAACGGTAATGGCATTGCGTAAGTAATGGTCGACGGAAGGCCCTGAAACATCTCCGCCGGACACATGAATCACAGGAATACCCAAATGTACTCCGACCGTTGCCGCGGCAAATGCTTCGTCCCGGTCTCCGATAATGATTATTGTGTCAATTTTTTCTTTTTGAACGTATCCTTGAATACCATTGATCTCTTTTGTCAAAGCCGTTATCATGTCGTCCGATTCTTTTATCGGCACAATACAGTTAATTTTAATGTCTTTTTTGATCTCATTCAGGGTCAGGCCATATTTTTTTAAAGTGTGCATACCGGTGGCCAAAGTCCTCAAATCTATGGAGTTAAGCTTTGCCAATTCTAAAAGCGTAGCTCTGGCCAAGCCATATTCGGCGCGGGTACCGGTTACGAAAAGCAATTTTTTCCTCAAGTTACTCATTTATATCTTGTTTAACCAACAGAACGTCGTTTGCAATATCTCTATTGGCCTTCTTGCCAAGCAGAGAGTGGTAGTATTTCGGATGAATACCGTTTCCCGGACGCTTGATGCCAAGATTTTTTTCCGTTAATTTTTCACCCTTTCTGATAGCGGCAGTGGTTACAATGCTTTTGCGGACTATTCTCATTGTTTCAAGTTCGCTTTTATTGGGTTTTTTGTCGGGACTGCCTAAAATTACTGAAACGTTTCGGAGCGCTTTCACAAATGCTTTAAATTCTTCGGGTTCGAGCGAGCCTTTATGATCAGGTCCTGGTAAATTTTTATCCAGAGTCAGATGTTTTTCTATGACACACGCTCCGAGGGTTACCGCCATCAGACTCGCCTGATTGTCTCGGGTGTGGTCGGAATAACCGACGGGAATCCCAGGAAGTTGTTTCATTATTGTCTGCATTGCGGCCAAGTTAACTTCTTCAGCCGGGCATGGATAGTTTGTTGTGCAATGAAGGACCACCACTTTGTCGTTATCTGCCTTTTTAACCCAGGCGACAGCTTCTTTAACTTCGGCCATATCAGCCATGCCGCTTGAAATTATCATCGGCTTATCAAAGTGCGCAACATGTTCCAAAAGGGGACGGTTGATCAGGTCGCCGGAAGCTATCTTGTAAACTTTAAGTCTTAGTTTTTTGAGAAGATCCGCGCTTACGGTGTGGCCATGAGGAGCGGACATAAAAATTATATTTTTCTTGTTACAATGTCGTAAGAGGGCACGGTACCAAGCGTCTTTAATTTCCAATCCGCGGACCATCTCTATTTGGGACATTGTTTTGCCTATATTTCTTTTTTGATAATCGGCCATTTCACCACTGCCAATCGTGACCTGCTCCGCTTTAAATGTCTGGAATTTGACCGCATCTGCTCCCGCATCGGCGGCGGCGTCTATCAGCTTCAGGGCAAGGTCAAGGCGTCCGTTATGGTTTACTCCGGCCTCGGCAATGATAAAAACCGGCTCGCGAGGTCCGATAATATGGTTGCCAATTTTAAGGTTTTTGGGCATTTAATATTTTATAACTATGTTTTTTCCTGTCTTAGAACTTTTTTCGAGTGCAAGCAGAGCTTTCAGGTGTTTTTGATTATCTTTAAAGCTAAATTTATATTTTTTCTTACCCATTATCGCATCTAAAAAATTTCCTATCTCTTCTTCGTACATATCTTCGGTGGCGATATAGTGTTTTTCCCGGTGACCGGGTTTAAAATTGATTATTTTGGTTTTCTTGTCTTTGATGTTGAATATTCTCATTTCGTATTTTTGCCATTCCCAATCAAGTACACCTTCTGTGCCGATAATCCGCAAAGTTCTGAATGGCGTTCTGGAAAGAAGGTCGATAACCACTGTACCCATAACTCCGTTCTTGAATTCGGCGATATAAGAGTAAAAATCATCCGCCGCCATTTTGAGGTCCGACAGTTTCTTGTTTACGCCGGATATTTTATGTATCTCGGGAAGATTAAGAGCATAGGTCAGCCAGACCAGTTCGAAGGCGAACATTTCCCGGCAGGCGCCGGTTATCTTTTTAGAAAAGTATACGTTCCTAAAATCCTCCCAAGGATGCCAGTCTGGAAGATATTGGCCCAAATGATATTGAAAGGACAATATTTTTCCGATGGCGTTATTTTCGAGCTGTTTTTTCGCCTCTCTTACTGCCGAGTTGAATTGCAAAGTTGATGACGGTACACCCACAAAAGTTCCATCCATAAGCCGGGAAAGTTCCGCGTACCCTTTATCAGTTGTCGGATGCTCGACAAAAAAGTGTTTCTTCAGGCGGGCGGCCGTCAGGAAATATCCCCAGTGAGTATTGGGCGGGGTTGAAATGATAAATACATCCGGACGGAATTTATTTATTCCTTCTTTGAAACTTTTCACTGGAATTATTTTATGCAATTTTACCGCTTCGGCTATCCGGTCGGGCCGCACATCAAAACCTATTATCTGTTCCGGTAGAATACCGTGATAAATGAGGTTGCGGATCCTTCTCTTGCCCATTGAACCGAGTCCGATCTGGAAAAATTTATATTTTTTTAAGTTTGGCATTGATTTTGCTTTTATTCTTATAAAGTGTTTCGGCCAATACCCAGTCTGCCGGATTATCGAGATCTACCGAACGCCATTTATCGCAAGTAACACCATAGGTATTTTCGTCGACGAATTTACGTGTTTCTATAAAATGCCCGGTGCGGACCATGTAAACCATGCAGCCGTTCAGGATATAGCATTCAGGCCAGGCCTGACGGTTTTGATTGTCATGATTTGGCCTATTAACCAGGATGAGCTTTCCTTCAGAAGATAAATGATAAAGACGGTGATGTGTCTCGCAGATCGTGCAGAGCGACCGGACCTTCGGATCGGCGATAAGTTTTGCGCAGTTCAAAATATCGGATACTTCGCGGAGAGGAGAAGTGGTCTGAAGGAGAGTAATTACATCAGGAGCGTAATTTTCTGAACTCTTAAGGCGTTCAAGCAAAAGCAGAACTGCATCTGTGACCTGGGCTTTGTCTCCGGCCAGTTCGGCCGGTCTTAAGAAAGGGGTTTCGGCTCCATATTTACGGGCGATCGAGGATATCTTGGCACTGTCGGTATCAACCAATATCCGGTCAAAAATTCTGCTTTTCTTTGCCTGGTCTATCGTGTGAGCGATAAGGGGCTTGCCGCAGAATTGTTTAATATTTTTTCCGGGTATGCCTTTTGAACCTGAACGGGCCGGAATTATCGCCAAGTTTTTATTCGTGTTTGGGTTTTTCGCCATAAACGCTTTTATTGGAAACTATTATTTTACGCTTCCATTTATTGTTTTCTTTGGTCCACACACGCGGAGAACGGTATTTCTCAAGAATCTCCCAGAAATGTTTTTCACTTATATCGAGATAAGCCAAAAATTCGTGGAAATATGTTTTTGGGAATTCGTGGTCGTACCGTTGGGCCAAAGCTACGCCCTCTTCTCGGGTTATGTGGCCGCATCTTATATCACTGCATGCTTCACGGGTTGCCCGGCCGTAACCAAATTTAACGTAAGCCAGATACCAGTGAAACGGGTCGAGACGGTCATCAATACTGAAAGATTTGGTATAAGTGCCTTCGGTGCGGGTCGGACTTGCTTCAAATCCTGTATTTTTTGCCGCATAGTAAAAATTCTCCTGCGGGACCCAAAGTTTGTAATATGACCACCAATGCATCTGAAGTCCGAGGTCTTTGATATCTTTTTTCGGAGGCGGTTTGTAAAGCTCGAACTGATTGTTGGCCAGTTCTTCTTTGGTGAAAATCCCCATCTTATATCCTTCCTGTAAGAGGACATCTATGCCCGCGCCTTTAAAGTACAGTTCATCCCAGTCATCCGGCGACTCATAAGGTTTGTTTGCGTTCTTGAAGGAACCTCCGTATTCCACCTCTCCGTTCTCACCGTAGAACATCAGAGGGATCTTGAATTTGGCCGCGATCTGGAAAGCATAGGCCTTCTGACCGAAGGTGAAAGGTTCCCACGGGTCGCCTTTTAATTCAAAAGCAACCCTAGCCAGTTTGCGGTGCAAAATTCCGTTGGGCCAAGCCAGAATACCGTCGAATCCGGCCTGGATCATATTGAAGTAATTCTGCCAGCCGATATCGGTATATATGAATGGCGCCCAGGTTACAGCTAACGGGTGCATGCCGTATTTTTTGAGCTGGTCCGTGACCAAACTGCTGTCCTTGCCTGCGCTGCCCGGAACAACGACATCCCAGCTGCCGTCCTTAGAGCGGTATTTATCCAGAAGTCTGACAAGTTCTTTTTCTCTTTTTCCCCAGTCGATCTTGCCGCCGAATTTTTGTTCGGCATACCGGCAGGCGTTGCAAACTCCTTCATAATCAAAATCGGTTCTTGGCCTTTGATTTGACATGATGCATTTTGCACAGAACTGAACTTTTTTCGGCAATATCGCCAACTGACGGTCAACCGTTTTAAACGGGTAATTTTTGTACTTTTTCTCGTCTATTTTGAGAGATGGAAATTTTAATTTTATATCCATTGAGGACGGGCTAATTATTTTTAACAGAAATTATTTTACAGAAATTTCTTAAAAGGGTCAACCCCACTTCTCCGCTTTTTTCAGGGTGAAATTGTGCGCCCATGATGTTGTCTTTTTGGAATACAGCGCAGAATTTCTGGTCTCCGTATTCTGTTGTACCAATAACAATGTCTTTATTTTCCGGCTTGGGGTAAAAGGAATGTACAAAATATACGTCGGAATCATTGATGCCCGACATAAGAGCAGATGTCTTTCGAGATGTGGCGGTAGTTTTATTCCAGCCGATATGAGGAAGTTTATAATCGTTCAACCTGACCTGGCCGACGGGCTTGAAGGGGATTACTTTTCCGGGAACGAGACCCAGGCCCTTATGTTTGCCGAATTCCTGGCTTTCCGAAAAAAGCATCTGCATTCCGAGACATATGCCCAAGACAGGCACGCCTTGTTTAGCGAGCTGTCTCAAAGGTTCAACGAATTTTGATCCGTTCAATGCTTTCATGCCGTCTCCGAATGATCCCACTCCGGGCAGGACCAGTGCTTTTACTTGGCGAAGTTCGGAAGGTTTTTCGATAATAGAAATTTTTTGACCTATTTTCTGGAAAGCCCTCACCACGCTCATTACATTGTTTATTTTGTAATCAATTATGCCGATGTCAGCCGTCCCTTTAGGATAATCCTTTTCGAGTGTCCGGATATTTTGTTTCTGATCTATTCGGTCGACTGAAGAGCCGATGACTCCTCTTAAATGTTTCAGAGTGTGTTTGTTGTAATTTTTGCTGTCGTATTTGGTATTCTGGTTTTTTCGGTCCTTTAGATCCGTCACAGGCCTGACCTCGATTCTGTTTTTAATCAGTTCTTTTTTTATCGCCGGAATATCTGATTTGTTGTAATGAAGAATACTTGCTGTGGCTACTGCATCAGTTTTTGTCCCTTTCAGACATTCAGAAATATCTTCAACTGAACCGATGCCGCCTGACGCAATAACTGGGATAGAAACAGATTCGGTTACAGCCCGGATAAGTTCAAGGTCTAAACCTCTTTCTGTCCCGTCCATATCCACTGAAGTAAGCAAGATTTCTCCGGCCCCGAGTTTTTCACCGTGTTTGGCCCAGTTAACAACATCAAGTCCGGTTCGTTGTCTGCCATTGTCCGTATAAGCTTCCCATTTGCCGGGCGAGATAAGTTTAGCTTCGATGGAAAGCACAATACATTGAGAGCCAAATCTTTTTGCGGCTTGTCGGATGAGTTCTGGATTTTTAGTGGCGGCGGTATTGATCGCAACTTTTTCGGCACCAGCGGCCAGAAGAGAACGGATATCCTCCAAGGTTCTTACACCTCCACCCGCAATGAAAGGGATAAAAATATTCTGGGATGCTTCTTTGACGATATTTAAAATATTATTTCGCCGGTAGAGACTGGCAACAGTGTCCAAATAGATTATTTCATCCGCTCCTTGTTCGTAATATTTTTGAGCCAAATCGGCTGGTTTTCCCATTACTCTAAGACATTCAAATTGTACGCCCTTGATGACGTTAGGTCCTTTTATGTCAAGACGGGCGATTATACGCTTTTTCATCAGTCTTTTGCCGTAACGTAAATAAGTTACGGCGATTAAGGTTTAGCGCCATCTTTGGCGTAACGGGCGCTATTCAATGCATCAACCCCGATAGTATTATTGCCTGGCAGAGGTAATACTTTTGAGACGACCTGGTCCAAAAATCCGAAACGAACACCGGCCCTTATCATCCGGTCCTGACGGTCGAGATCCTGGGGACGGTTATTTCCTTTCCGCCAGGCATTTATGTTTGCTTTGAATAAACTAAGATAAGAGCGGTAAAGCCAGGTTTCCACCCCGCCGATGCGAGGAGCTTTCATATCTTTGACGTCGACTAAAGTTTCCTGGCCGTTGCGATAGGTGATATAAGAGGCTGAAACGAATTCATGGTCACCTTTCTGGGCAAATTTCAAAAGCGATTCAAGGTGATCGGGGAGAAATACATCATCATCATCCAATTCTGCTATCCACGTTCCGTGGACTTTTTTAAAACCTTCATTTCGGGCGGGGACACCTCCGACGAACCAGCGTGACTTGGTTTCCTTGGGGTATTTTGTATATTCCGGGATATCCACGAACTTAATTCTTGGATCCCTCATCTGTTTCAGAAGCTGGGCGGTATCTCCGGGTGTGTGTCCGTCGAGCTTACTGTCGCCGATTATGATAAGTTCAAAATTTGTATAGGTTTGAGAAAGTATCGGGGGGATACACCGCTCTGTCAGCAATTTCCAGCGGCGGTAAGTCGGCAGAACTATCGAGATCAGTGGTTTAGAGTTCTTATCCGTGTAAAAGTGGGAATATTTTTTCCGGGCGAGTTTTAATCTTACCGGTTCGGTCAGGGAATAGCGGGCAACATTAAAACCGCTGATAAGATGATCAGCCAAGGTTCTCTTGTGCTCGACCTTACGGTAATTTTCGTTCATATTTTAACAAGCTTAGGATATCATTTTTAAAAGCTTTAATCCACTTTATCAAAAAGTATCAAAAGGTGTCAAATGGTATCATGTTGACAAATAAAAAACCGCCGGCGAAGGCGGTTAGTTCAGATCAACTCCTTAATCACTCCGTAAATTCTTTTAGCGCTCTGACCGTCAGACTTGAAATTATAGAATTGGTTTTGTTTGATTGCGTCGAAACGGTTATCTTGTCTGAAGGCGGAATCAAGAACAGAGGTTAGCTGTTCAGGATTTGTTACCTGTGAAGCCGCGCCGAGAGAATATGGGGGAAAATCGTTCAAATTGGTCGATTTTCTAAAATCATCGGCGGTGGTATTTGTCCAGATAGCGATTGAAGGTTTTCCCAAATAACAAGCCTCGATCAGCATTGTTCCATATTGGCTGACAACAATATCAGAAGCGGTGTTAACAAGATTGCTGGTGACTTGAGACTGGGATTCGACTGCCAAACCATTTTTTAACTGTTTGGACAGATCTTTGTATGCTTCGTATATTTTCTTTTGATGCTTATTGGAATTGGGTGATAGAAGTACCGGATGATGGCGCATAAAAAAATAAACAGGGCGGTCAGTATTGTTCAGAGCTTCAATTGTCATGGCCACAGCTTCAGGCATTCCGTCAACCCCGCCGGAAAAATGGATTATCGGCCAATTTTCCCTCAGTTCGAATTTCTGCCTTAGCTCCGCTTTGGCCTCTTGGCAATTCACTTTGGCCAAGTAATCAAAAGCCGGTTGCCCGGTAGGCAATACTTTTTCTGCCGGATAATTTTTCCAGGTGTCCAGAACAAGTTTTTTGCCAAATTGATCTTGGACACAAATTATATCTGGTAGCATGTCCTCTTTGATGAGTACGTGGTTTCCCCAGAAATCCTGAACGACAACGATTTTGCTGCCTTGATGGGCCGCCTCCCGGATCAGTTCTAAATTCTTATTTGCTTCATGAAAACAAATGGTAGAGATAAGAACAACATCCGGCTTGACCCGCTGTAAGAGGTGTATGGGGTCTTCTTTAAGTTCGACAATGTCCAGATATTGAGGATATCTCAAAGCAAAAGAAGAGGCGACTGGTCCGGAGGGGTCGGCAAATACAACGTGTCCTTGTTTATCTCTGATCGCTTCAGTAATAACCGGCAGTACGGCGTTGGCGCCGCCAACATACTTCACTGCCGCCAAGATCACCATCTCTGGTAACCTCCTTGTGAATGTACAGAGTGGCTAATATAATACCAAAATTTATGACTTTGTCAATATAGAGAGGGCAAAATCATGTTTTTTAGATGACGAATTAGACGTTTCCGTAGGGAAGTTTGGCGTTGATTATGTGAAAAGCGGGTATCATTTCACGTATACCTTCGTCCACGGTGATAGTAGTATCAAATCCTAATTTTTTGATTTTTTTGTAACTTACCTCGTAATCCCTTTTATCCTGATCTTCGCCCACATCGGCATAATGAACAAAGCAGTCAACGTGTTTTTTTATCTTATTACAGATATCTTCCTTGCTGAAATTAAGGGAGGCGGAACCGACATTATAAACCTCGCCGGCCATTTTTGCGGCTTTGTTTATCGACATTAAAAATGCCCGTCCCATATCGTGAACATGAATAAAGGTTCTCATGAAATTCTTTTCGTAAACCACCAGGTATTGCTGGGTCAAGGCCTTGTAAGTAAAATCGTTTATCATCAGGTCAAGTCTGAGCCTCGGAGAAAGGCCAAAAGCTGTGGCGAACCTTAAGATCACAGGGTCATGTTTTTTAAGAAGATAATTTTCCGCCAAAACTTTGGTCTGACCATATAGACTTAATGGGTTTAAGGGTGTTTTTTCGGTGCAGATATCCATCACCGCTCCGTAGCAGCTTCCGGTCGAAGCAAAAGTTATCAGTTGGTTCTTGGAAGCAAGGTCGGCGATATTTTTAGTGCCTTCATAATTAACCTCTTTGGCCAGTTTTGGATTCATGCGGCAGGCCGGAAAACCGACAATTGCCGCCAAGTGAACAATTGCATCCCGGCCTTTCAACGCTTCTTTTAATTGCATCTTATTCCGGATATCTCCTTTCATGAATTCAAAATTTTTATTCCTCATGAAGTTTATCAGCTGATCTCCGCCGAACATAAGGTTATCAATGACCCTGACCTTGTGGCCTTCAGCCAATAGTTGGGGAATAAGCGAAGTTCCGACATATCCCGCACCACCGGTGACTAATATTTTTTTCATTTTATTAAGTTAAGATTGATTTATAATACTCGACTGTGTTTTTAATTCCTTTTTTGTGATCCGTGAATCTGAATTTAGGGAACATTTTTTTAAATTTTTTATTGTCCAGGATCTTTATCGGGGCACCGTCCTGATATTTGGTGTTGAATACTAATTTACCTTTATAACCGAGAGCTTGGGCGATAAGTTTTGCTGATTGCTTTATCGAATATCCTCTATTTTGGCCCATATTGACCGGATAAATCAAGTCGTGTTGTGTATCTATTCCGGCCTTGAGAATGTTTATCACGTCGTCAACATAAGCCCATTCTCTTATTGGTTTTCCGGTGCCCCAGATTTCAAAAGCCGGAGCTTTTTCTTTATCTGCCTTTATCATCCGGATGATCATTCCGTTCAGAGCGTGGACTTTATTGGCATCGGCATGGTCTCCCGGCCCGAAAGTATTTGGCAGAAGAAAATTTACCGTTTTAATTCCGTATTGCTTCTGATAACAACGGGATATTATATAAATAAAACGCTTGGCATTTCCGTAGGAATATACGGAGTCATGTACATGTCCGTTGAACCAGTCAGGCTCAAAGTGTATGTTCGCATCTCCGGGATAGGAGCAATTTGAAAGGGGATTTATTATTTTTGCATCAGGACATTCGCTCCGGACGGCATTGTAAATATTCAACGTCATCGCTACGTTATCATTTAAAACATCGGCTGATTTAGCGGTGACATAGTGAAGACTGCCAGTGTGGGCGGCGCAATTAATTATTACATCGGGTTTGACTTTTCCGAAATACTTTCTAACTTGTTTAAGGTCAAGCAAGTCGAGTCCGGTGCTTTTTGATGCGGAAATTATCCGACGGTCTTTTCGGGCGGAAAGAGTTCGGATAAGGTTTTTTCCTATAAAACCCGTTCCACCTAAGACTAAGATTGTTTTTTTATTTTTAACCATTTTGCGATGGATAGGTCTCTTCTTTTGGGAAAATTATCATTTTTACATTCTTCAGGCAATACTTTCGAATTTCGTTGTTTTGCGAGGTCATAAAATGTTTTTACCGGGGTACCGATATTAACAATTCCGGACAGCCCGAGGTTTAAAGCTGTTTTTATCTCATCCGCAATAACATCTATATAATCTGCGCTGGTATAAACATTCGTGTAGGCAGTAGGGAAGGACCAAATTAACGGCCGAAAACTCGTTCTTATTATCAGGTAGTTGTCGGTTAAGTTCCGAATCTCAAGTTCTCCCGCATACTTGGTGTAACCATACCAGTTTGCCGGCTGGGGAGTGTCGGTCTCTTTATAGTTTCCTTTGGTGCCCGGAAATATATAATCTGAAGATATGTATATAATTTTTTTATTATATTTTTTGGCTGCCTGGGCGATATTTCTTGTTCCGATAACGTTGACCCGGTATGTCAGGTCGTGGTCTTTCTCTGTTTTGGCCATATCGCATACGGCCGCAAGGTGGAGGACCGCCCCGACAGTTTTGTCGGACAAATATTTTTCTATTTGGACCGGTTTCAAAATATCCAGTTGTTTTGTGGTCGGATAAACAGACGAGATTCTGTTTCTTATCTGTGTGCCCAGTCTTCCACTTCCTCCGGTGATGAGATATTTTATCTTAGCCATGACTAAATGGTATTAAAAAGTGCCAAAAGGTGTCAAGTGGTGTTATTATCGGATGTCTATGTATTTTCCGGAGAAAGAATCCGTGATCGGCCGGAAGTCTTTATAATATTCAGAGCCGGGATCGATGACCAGAGAATGAAGGTATTTTTGGCCGGTTCGGCGGGGTTTTATTTTTGTCCGGTAAATTCTTTTTGCGGCCGGGAACATTCTGCCGGCGAATGATCTTATTTTCCGCATATAAATTTTATGAAGTTTTTCTTTTTCGTCCGGGGAAGGGAATTCATAATTAAAATCCTGTATTAAACAGTCGTTAATATAGGTCCAAAACCCTTTTCGGAAAGATTTTTTAGCTTCAGCTTCGCTTACCTTGTCTATATCCATTATTTCTTTTGACAGGATCTCCTCGGCCATTTTATGGGAAGGATACCATTTGTCGCTCATTATCCAGTCGTAGGTGTTGCTGACTTTTACATGGCGGTTATGGATCTGACGGATAAGACTTAAACAATCAACTATTTTAGCTTTGCCTTTGGAAACTAAAAGCGCGCTGTGAACTATCTCCGTCGACAAAGAAAAATCCGGAATATCTTTGGCCAAGGTCCAGTACCGGCGCATCGGTTCCATGCGGTGAACATAAAATCCTGAAGTGTAATATTCTTCAAAAAATTTCACCAGTCTTTCCGAAGCGGTCGGAAATTCGACCTGTTTTCTCGGGTAGTCGGCAATATAATCTATTTTCCCGTATGTTCCGTTGTCCTGAATATAACAGCTGACGGCGTAGCCGCTTGCGCTTGCATAGTCGGGATTTTTTTCAAGAAATTCCGCGCATTTTGTCAGAGAATCGGGTATAAAATAATCATCATCGCCGATACTTGCGCCGTATTTTTCTTTTATCAGGGATATGATAGCGCAATGGATATCGCTCTGGTTCATTGTTTCGGACCAGGGATACCATTTATATATCACCTTAAGCCGGCCTTTTAATCTTTCAATGGCTTTTTGGGTTTTGAGTGCGTCATCTTTGTCGCTGGCATCGGCAATATATACCGGATGAGGCGAATTTTGCGCGGCGTAATATTCCAGCTGGCGGATGACAAAATCCGAGCGGTTCCGGGTCCTGAAATAAATTGCCACCCTGAGGGCGTCGTTCATAAAAACAGGATAACACATTTTTCAAATAAAAATAGCTTCAGTAGTTGAAGCTATTTATTTAAGTTTTCGAGATACCAGGCCATGGTTTTTCGGATACCTTCGTCTAAGCTTGTTCCGGGCGTCCAGCCAAAGGCTTTGGCTTTGCCGATATCAATCGTGATTGAACTGTCTTTGAAGGTCGGTTTAGACAAGTCGTGAGTAAGCTCTATTTTTCTTCCTGAATGTGCAACCATTTTTTCATACAATTCTTTAACGGATATTGTTTCACCGGATCCGACATTGAATATTTCAAAAACAGTTTTCTGTTTATCCATTGCCAATCCGACGAATTCGACGAGATCGTCTACGTACAAGAGATCTCTTTTTTCTTTGCCGTCACCCCAGATAACAACCTTGTCGTTCTTCGGGTTAAGGGTTTTGTTCATCGCGGCTCCGAAAACATGAGATTTTTCGAGATCGAATTTGTCATAAGGACCGTAAATATTTGAATGTCTGACAACGGTGTAATGGGTCCGTCCAAGTCTTGAATAAAATTCACAAAGTTTTTCGTTATATACTTTGGTCCAGCCGGCTCCGAAGTAATCGCCAAGCTCCCGGTTTAGGTCAAGGTCGGTTTCTTTCAGGGCGGTGTGACCGAAGCTGTACATTATCGTGCAGCTGAAATATATGACATGAGGAATATTGTTGTGATGAGCGGCCCTGAAGATAAGATGATTCATCAGGCCGTTGTCGGTAACGTGGAGTTCCGGATGTTCTTTTATGATCTTTGAACCTGAAGTTGTTGCGGCTGCCTGTATCAGGACGTCGTAACCGTTGACGATGGTTTCGACCCAATCCTTGTTCGTCAGGTCGACATGAAAAAGGCGGGGATTGGTGGTATCAATTCCGGTCCGGTCGTTGGTAAAATAAGTTCCGTAAACATCAAGATCGTCTCTTGAGGAAAAATCTCTGAACAGATTGTGTCCGATAAATCCGCTTGCTCCCAAAACCAGAACTTTTTTCTTCTTCACAGCTTATACTCCTTTTGTACGACCTTACGACAATGGTCCAGAAGAAGGTCGACACTTTCTTCGAAACTATAATTAGGCTGCCAGCCGGTCTGTGAAATGAACTTCTGGCTGTTGATGATCTGTAGAGTTGCGTCATTCGGGCGCAGAAGTTTAGGATCAACCTCTGAGGGAATGGGACAACGGGCTTTTTTCTTGAGAATTTCAAGAAAATCACCGACAGTGACTATAACTTTTCCGCCGATATTATAAACTTGACCGACATCACATTTTTCAAGTGCATACCAGTATGCTCTTGCACAATCTCGGGCATCTAAGATCGTTCTTGTTGATTCAAGGTTGCCGTGAAGTAATGTTTTTTGGAGTCCGGCTTCGATCCGAGCTACCTGCATTGCGAAAGAAGTGGCAAAAAGATCTTGCCGGCGCGGATTGATATAGGTCGACATTCGGGTGATAACAACGGGTATCCCGAAGCCTTTGTAGTAGGAATAGGCCAGGGACTCTTGAGCATATTTCGATACCGCATAAGGATTCGAAGGATTTATCGGACAGCTTTCGTCGATCGGAATATTTTTCGGATCAACCTGGCCGTAGACTTCCGGAGTGCTGCAGATCTGTATCTTTGGTTTTATTCCGACGTGACGGACGGCTTCAAGTAAATTTACGGTAAGACCGATGTTGTTTTGTAAAACAAAAGGAATTCTATCCCAGGATGCTCTTACATCGGCATAAGAGGCGATGTGGAATATCAGATCAGGATTTATTGTTCTTAATTTTTTTTCAAGAAAAGCGGTATCAGTCAATGAACATAGCAAAGGAAAGATTCGGTCATAAATAGTTTCAATATTTTTAAGATTAGTTAAAGAGCGAAACGTCCCGTAAAGGTCAATTTCAGGATGGCGATTAACTATGTATTCGGCCAAGTAACTTGCGCCGGAACCGTTAATTCCGGTTATCAGAACTTTTTTTATCATCAGATCCTCAATTGGTAAAGTGCTTGTGCGAGACAATATCATTAAAAATCTACATTGTCAATCAAGGATATATAACAAAAAACAGTCCTTTTCGTAACGGTTTTTATTTTGCAGTCTATTTCTTTACGATGGCCCTTTTTTTGTTATGAGTGGCGATATCTTCGATATCCTCCTTTGATAGTCCGAGCTTAAATCTTTTATCAAAAGGGTTGGCGTAGGATGCGATCATGGAATATCGGACCTGTTTGCTTGAGTTATGATTGCTCCGGTGGATCATATAAGGGTGGAATAAAATAACATCGCCTGGATCTATTTCTACAAATTTCTCGACGAACATTCCTTTAACAGTTTCATCAGGTATGAACATTTGTTCATGGCCGCCCGGATTTCTTTCGAGATGATGCGACAGTTCTTTTTTGTGAGATTTGAGCAAGATGCTTAAGGTGCCTTTTTCTTTGGTATTTCTGGCAATCATCGGGGTCCATAACTGAACCTCCGCCGCTTCACGGATAGAATAATAAGACTGCTGGTGCCATTTATATGTAAATCTTTCATCCCGGGGCGGGTCGATCCGGCAGGAATGGCCAGCCAGATAAACCGCCTGGTCCGGTGACAGACCGAGGATTTCCTTTACCGCTGACAATAATTTTTGGTTATAAACTATTCGACAAAGCGCATCCGAATTTCTTAAGGTTTCATAGATCGCGACGATCGCTTTGTGGTTCTTGCGGTCCAATTTTATCAAGCCATCATTGACCGGGTCGTTGGATTTTATTCCCTCTTTGCGGAGATGGTAATTTATAAGATCGATCAGGATATCTTTAAAACCTTTAACGTCGTTTGGATCTAAGAAATTCTTCAATAGCACATGACCATCTTTTTGATAGTTATTTTTAAGTGAGTTGATCGTTTTTTTAGTTTTCATATTTTTTTATTAAGTTATCACAGCATTATATATTTTTATTCTGAAGATAGCAATAATGCTAAAAATATATGTTATATCACATTTTTAGCCAAGAAGAGGGAACAATATCGCTTGATTGGAACCTCGGATTAATTTCGGGACCGAGGAACCATTTTTCAGGGGCGATAACTATTTTTTGAGAATTGTTATTTAACCAGGCACCCCACCAGCTGAAAGAACTGTTGGCGATAACATTGTGCTTACATGAGCTCATCAGCATTAGTTCTTCGTAGACCGGAAGCTTTTTGTCTGAAACAAATTCTGACGGATAGGATAATTGTAAATTATTTTTAACCCAGTCTATGTCATCGGAAAATAAATACAATTTTATATTGCCAACTTTTTTAGATATCTCATCTATTGCCTTGTTATAGTAATCAGGCGAACACTCGGCAAAGATATTCTTATTTTTCCCGGATAAATAATCCGAACGGCGAATATGGAGAGAAACCGAATTGGAATTATGAATATCTTGGGAAATCTTCAGATATTCCGGACTCGGCGGATTTTTAAGAGTAATTTCTGATCTAATAACATCATCAATATCTTTAAAATATCTTTCACTTTGCCAATAACCTTTTAAATAACAATTTGCGGGGGCATGCAGGATGTTTGGGTCAAAGGACAGACTCTTTTCATAAATAGCAGATTTTTCATAGTAGGGCTTGGAACCGAAAGAACTCATGAACTTCAATCTCATAATTTCCAGTTTTGTGGCCAAAGACTCTCGAATATTAAAATTATCGAGCAAGAAAGACCGGTTTTCATAATTTTTAAAATCAAAAATATCCAGACGGAGTCCGGTTTTATTTTTGAGAGCCAGACGGCGACCCAGGGAATATTGAAACAATTGGTTGCCTAAACCGCCTATTAGATTAACAATTATCACGAAAAAAAATTATTTTATTTTTAATGGCTCGATCCTTATGATATCTCTTTTTACGCTCAACGAATATCCGCCGTAGCCGTTTATTTTCTCGTTTATTTCTTGGATAGTGGGATAATCATGGGTACCGTCAAAACATCTGGCATCGTCTATCAATATCACATTTTTACCGCTTTTGTTTAAAAATATCGTATCCAACTCTTTAATTATCGGAGTTTCCAGGAGACTTTTTCCTGTGCCGTTCCCTGAATAATGAGCATCAAGCCAGAATAGAGCGGGCTCTTTGATATTTGCTACGATCTCTGGAAGTTTTTCTCCGCTGTCTCCGTGAACTATCCTAATCTTAGGATATCGGGCAAATTTTTTTTGGGCCTCTTCGAAGAGCTTCCGGTCGAATTCTATCGAAACAATATTATCGAAATAATCTTTAGTCGATTCCAACATTTCTCCTAAATATGTTCCGGTCTCGATCAGAGTTCGGAGGCCATACCGTTTGGCGATTTTTTTTAGGATCATTGCCTTTTCTTCATGCAATGGAGTCGGACTCATCGCTCTTATCACCCGGCGGCGCAGGTAGCGGTATCCACGATATGGTAATTTTAGGGGATTAAATTTGGCCATATCAATAGTTTAGTATAAATATTTTAATATAAAAGCCCCGGTGTGCCGGGGCTGAAACTATCAATGATGTCCTTCGATTTCAGGGTGCGGATTCTTGCTACCGTACAGATATGCTCCGCGCCGATTACAATACCAGACCATTTTTTGATACCAATCCTGCCAGGTCGACCAAGTTTGGGAGGTCCGGTCGATAATTAATGCTTTAGACTGGTGTTTCAGTTCCGCTGTCTTTCCGAGCAGAACCGATCGGTAGATTTCCCAGATGTTCCAGGAAAGTTTAACGGTCAGATCTTCTGACTGAAACGGTATCTTGAAAAGCTGACGGTTAAGCTCCGTCGATTCTTTCAGAATCTCCAAAGGTATTTCCGGCTTTGTTACAGCCAGATTTTTCATAAGTTCAAAAGCTTCTTTATAAAGCTCGTTCAGTTTATTTTCCCGGCATATTTTTATCAGAATATGCTCGTCAGGCATCCAGTAAATTTTCAGCCAATCTTCTGAATAAATAAATTCGCCATCCTGGCCGTTTTGTATCATCCGACCTCTCTGGGAAAAGAATTGCTCAATCTCTGATAGGACCGGAAAATCTCCGTACTTCTTAAGTATTTTGGCGCTGAAAAGTTCCAGGATCTCTTTGTAGCTGAAGCCATAGACTTCGTGAAGGATGATAATGGGGATTTGGAAGAGTTTGCTGAAATAGAACAAATTCACAGTCCAGCAAAGAGTATAGGTTTTGACCCAGTCTTCGGGCGGCATTGTGTTCGTTCCGATAACAAATTCCTGGAGCTCGTCTATCCCGGTATCACGCTCGTTCCTGCTTCCATGGGCATTTATAATTTTGGTTTTTACGGTTTTGAAACCGTAACGTTGCTGATATTCCCAATCGGCCATTTCGGTGTTGCAGAGGATTGAAAGAATGTTGAATTGGATCCGATTGTGTTGTCCGTTCGTGATAAGAGTCGCGATGGCATCGAAGAAGGTTTCATAGGTTTCTTCGGGCATGCCGGGGATAAGGTCGGTCATGGTAAAAATACCTTGAGCGGCCAGTTCTTTCTGTATCTGGTAATACTGTTCAAGTTTCATGTTGTCTCTGCGCACCGCTTTAAGTGTTGCCGGGTTAAGAGACTGCTGGGACATGACCGTAGCTTTGTTGAGCCCGGCTCTTTCGAGGGCTTTTAATGCTCGGATAGTATGAGCTTTAGGGTTTTTTGAATTTTGGGTCGAAACCGCTTCAGGATAACCGAATCTTGATTTTGCTTCGGCAAAAAATTCTGAAATTTGCTCATCTCTTTCGAGGATGCCCCAATTGGCATCACAGATGAACCAGTACGGTACCTTTTGTTCCGAACACCACATAATATCATTGTAAACTTGAGGCATTGGAAATTTGCTGACCTTGTCTTCTGTTGCTCCGCCCCAGTCACAATATGTGCAGGAAAATGGACAGCCGCGATTGGTTTCGTACATTGTTATGAAAACCAAATCACGGTTTTGTTCGATAAGTTTGTCGAAAACCCCAGTCGTAAAAGGAGAAGGTGTGTCCGATAATTCTTTATCGTTCATCCTCTCAAGCTTATCGTTGTAATGGAATTCACCATTTCTGTCGATATAACTTGCCGAGGGGACGGAGATTTTATCGTAGCATCCGTCTACAGCAAATTGTTCAAGAATTTTGGTAAATACTCTTTCGCCTTCGCCATGGACGCAAATATCGATTTCAGGATGAGCTTGATGGTAGTCGGGAGTAAAATTTATTCTCCGCCGACCCTTTTCTTCTTCAGTAAGTTCTTTGGTCCGGTTGTGGCGAAATTGTTTTTTGCTGTCGGGGACTTGGGGTCCGCCGAAAACAAGTATCCCGCCGGGATTCCTTTTTTTGTAAGCCCGGCCGAAAGCTAATGAATGTTCCGCACCCCAGGTATAGCTTCCGACGCCCACGATGTGGCAATCACTAAGTCTTTCGGATATTTCATCGATCTCTTTTCTGCTTTGAGGGAATTTGAATATGATTTCGGTAAATTCGAGGTCTTCAGGATAGGTAAAATGTTTTTTCGCATAGGCCTGGATCATTCCGGCCGCAAGCGGGAAATAGTATTGGTTCGAAAAGCTTGTATTCAGCTGGATCTGGGCTATCTTTATTTTTTCCCTTGGCTTGGGTATGACCCTTGGAGGGCCGTATTGATTGATCATTCTTAAAGGAATGAAAGGGTCAGGCATGGCAACCGTTTTTAAAAGTTCTGGCTGGACTCTAACATAAAAATAATATTTGGCAAATTATCCCAAATTAAAAGCCCCTGAAAGGGGCTTTTCTCATTTGGCGAAAAATCCTTTGTTTTCGAGATATATCTGTCGGATCTTTTCGAATTTGTCTGAACCCAATTTTTCTCTGGTTGAGGCGACAACATTTTGTAAAACATCATTTACCGTTATCAGTCCTGGAATAATCGTTGAAGCTTCCGGAAAACCGAGACAAAAGCGCAAAGCCAGAATTGCCAAGGGTTCTTCCGGTATTACTTCAGAGAATATTTTTGCGCCTTTTTGCCAGGCTTCGAGTTGAGGTCTTTTCCACAAAGACCGGTGGTCTCTGGGTCCGAAGTCGAGACTCATGGTTTTTCCGTTTTCGGTCAGGAAGCCGAAGTTTAAAGGCGTCCGGCCGATAATGCCGACATCCTTTTCATGGGCTTTTTGGAGGAGGCCGGCCTCGGATGCTCTTTGGTCGAGCATGCTCAAATTTGTTTGGACAGAATCAAAAATTCCGTATCCCAGAGCAACCAATCCGCTTTGGGGTGATTTAACCGAGACACCTAAAGCCCTGGTCAGACCTTTCTCTTTTAATCTTAACAAAGTACTGACAACATCATCGTTCAGGGTCTTTGTGATATCCGGGTTGTCAGGGTTATGAAGCTGATAAAGATCAACATAGTCGGTCCCCATATTTTTCAGACTTTTTTCAAGCGAAGCGCTGATGTTTTCTTTGGTAAAATCTTGTGGTTCGAGATGGTCATGAAATCCGACCTTGGTGCCGATGACAACTTGTCCTCGGCAATCTTTGAATGTCCGGCCTATCAGTTCTTCGCTGTGGCCATAAACACCCGCTGTATCGTAATAGCTTATGCCGTTATCGAAAGCTTTTTGAAGCGTCCTGACAGATTCTCTGTCGTCGGTCGCTCCGTACGATGTAGCACCGGTAGTCACGCCGCCGATGCCCCAGCCGCCGAATCCTATTTCTGAAACAACGAGGGTTTTTCCAAGCCGCCTGTATCTCATCGGTTCTCCTTAGTAACGATACCGGGAATTTCCCCCGTCGAGAGGGAAATAACCACCGGTAATGAAGTTTGCCTGGGCGGAGGCAAGGAACACGACAAGGTTGGCGACATCTTCTGTCGTGCCTTGCCGGCCCATCGGTATTTGCTTGAGTATTTCTTTGAGGGTCATCGCCCGCGCTTCATCGACCGAAACATTGTTATCTTTGGCTTTCTGTTCAAGTTTTCTTTCCCAGGTTTCAGAGGTAAGCATATGTGGCCCGATAAGATTAACTGGGATACCTTTAGGGGCAAGTTCGTTAGACATTCTCTTGTTCAGGTAATCAAGACCTGATTTAGCCGTGGCGTAAGGTGCATTGGTATAACCAGGTTCATGCGATGCCTTGGTGCCGATATTGATTACTCTCGGCTGGGACGATCTTTCAAGAAGGGGAACACAGAATTCGGTGAACCAAAGCGCGCTCAAGGTATTAAGCTTGAACATATGTATCCATTCCTCTTCGGGGATGTCAAAAAGTTTAACTTCTTTATCCGAAGAGCCGCCGGCATTGTTGACCAGGATATCAAGAGCTCCGATATGGCTGATGAAATATTTTATCCTTTCACGGTCAGTTACATCAACATGGTCGTAGCTTACGTTGACGGTTGGGTACAAATTGGAAATTTGTTTCTGAGTTCTTTTTAATTTATCCATGTCTCTGGCACACAAAATAACATTGCATCCTTCACGGGCCAGTGCTAGGGCGCAGGCTTTGCCGATGCCTTGGCTTGAGCCGGTAACAAGGGCTGTCTTGCCTTTAAGGCCTAAGTTCATGTATACCTCGTTTTCAAAAAAGCTTGAATTATTATATATTTTTTGACAGGTATGTCAATTTAAGGTTGATTTTTCTAAAATTTATGCTATTAATATCCTAGTTCACCAAAGAGGCTTTGCAACATGGTCATTTGTTATGACGATCTTTCAAAACTCAGGGAAAAGCGTCCGGATAAAAAAATAGTTTTTTGTTCCGGGACTTTTGACTTATTTCATGCCGGCCATGTCATTTTTCTTGAGAATTGTAAAAGTTTAGGCGATATCCTTGTTGTTGCCGTAGGCACAGATGAGGATATCAGAAATAATAAAAACCCTCAGCTCCCTATCCTGGGTCAGGATCTGCGCTTAAGGGTGGTTGATGCCATGAGAGCGGTAGATTATTCGTTCTTTTCAAATCCTTCTAAAAAAGGTGAGCACTGGCTCCTTCCAATCGAAGAGATATTCTTATATTTTAAACCGGATGTTTGGGCTGTTAATGATGATGGTGACATAGAAAAACGGCGGGGCCTTTCAAAGAGGTGGGATGTGCCTTTAGAAATTTTCCATCGAGAATTTCCGATATCAACGAGTGCGATCATAAAAAAAATACGCGGCCTAATGTAGGTCGCGTTTTTTATTTATTTTATTTCTTAAGTAATTGTCTACAAGCCACGGAAGATCTATCGGGTCACCGATAGTTATTCCGTGATTTCTGATTATCCCGGCAAATTCATTTTCTATAAGATGGTCGACATACACAGCTGATTCATACATGCTCATACCTTTGAAATACGGTGAATTTTGGTTGAGCTTTGTACTTTCAGCCCCCATTTTTTTATAGTCAGGATTCTGAATATTTTTTTCGTTCCTTCTGTCGGCATCATTTTTTTTCTTTCCTTCTTTTATTTCCGCCGGTTTTGCCCAGCAACTATGAATGGTGTAATCATCAATGTAGTGAATGGCCAGATGGGCCAGGTCTTCATCACTCCTGAATTTAAGGTCAAGCATTCTTTTCATCCGATGAAGATTCATCTGGGTCGCCCCGACGCATTCAACCAGTGAGACGACGAAATCGTCAAATCCCAAGCTACTCATGATTTTTTCAGATTCGTCGGAGGCTTTGAGGGTGCCGTCTTTTCCGGTTCTTCCGGCTTTTATATCTTCATGCACCAGTTCTATTTCTCTTTTTTTGTAAAAATCATGCACAACTGCGGCTGATTCCATTGAATCACGTATGTCTTGAGGCAAATTGAGCCAGCTCGATAATACTTTTGAACGGGCGGCTTCTATCAGGCAATGTTCCGTAACATTGGTCCAGGTTTTTCCCGAAGGTTCTTTTTCCCAAAGTCCGTAGCTCTCATGAAGCTTGAGTTCTTTTTGATGAGAATGTGCGAGCTTTGTAAAATATTCTCTTTCTTCCGGAGCAGAGTTCTGGAAAAGAAGAGGAATGTTCATTTACACGTAACTTTCTTTGATGGCTGATGCGATTGATTCGCCGTTGAGACCTGTTCCTTTTCGGAGATATTTCTGGTCTCCAACAAAATCTGGCCACTTATCCTTTACGCCAAATGACATAAAACCCGCTCTGATATTTTTTCCGGCGATAATTTCAGATACGGCGCTGCCCAAGCCGCCGATGACGCTGTGTTCCTCAAGGGTACAGATCAGTCTCTTTGTGTATACCCTCTTAAGGATAAGGTTTTTGTCAATCGGTTTTATCGTGTGCATATTGACCACTTCGGTTGAAATACCTGAAGCGGAAAGTATTGTTGCGGCTTCAAGCGCCTCTGCCACAATGGTGCCGGTTGCGATTATTGTTATGTCAGAACCGGGACGGATAACCACCCCATGTCCCATTATCGGGAGATGATCGTGTAGATCCTTTTCTCCTCTTTTGTTCAGGCGTAAATATGTCGGGCCACTGGCTTTGATGACCTGACTCAAAAGCTGGACCGCTTCCCGCGGGCCGGAAGGGCAGACTATTTTCATGTTGGGCAAGGCACGCATTACTGCAATATCTTCGATTGCAAGATGGCTGGGACCGCAGGTACCGTAAGTAAAACCCGCTCCGCCGCCGATGATAGTTACGTCTACATTGTGGACGCAAACATCCATTTTTATCTGTTCAAGACAACGGAGAGTTATGAAGGGGATTATGGAATAAACGAAAACTTTTTTTCCGCTTAATGCTGCACCTGCAGCGAGACCGATTATATTCTGTTCGGCCATTCCGGCGTTCTGGTATCTTTGTCCCATGGCGATGAAATCTCTTTCTCTGACATGCTGGAAATCGCCGGTAAAAAAACAGATCCGGGGATCTTTTACGGCCTCCTGATATAGAGCTTCGATAACCGCGTTTCGCATTAGTAGGATACCTCCTTTACCGCGGCTTCATATTGTTCTTTGGTGAGGACGCCATTGTGCCATTCTCCTTTGTTTTCCATGAATGATATTCCTTTACCTTTGACCGTTTCAGCGATAACAGCGTGCGGTCTATCGGTATATCTGCTAAGCACATGACACAGGGCGACAAATCTGTGACCTTCAACTCTTTCGGTTTCCCATCCAAAAGCGTCGAATTTTTTATCCAAAGGTTCAGGAGAAACAACATTGTCAACATCATCCCAGGTTTGATAATGGTTTCGATCTATGACAAGGGTTAAGTTGTTCAATTTCCTTGAAGCTGCGAACATCGCCGCTTCCCAGACCGAACCTTCCTGAAGTTCTCCGTCTCCGCACAGAACAAATATCCGGCGTTTTGAATTATCCATCTTGGCAGCAAGGGCCATCCCTGCGCCAAGCGACAGACCATGACCTCCGGAACCGCCCGAGGTCTCAACTCCGGGAAGAGCGGAACCGTCAACATGGCTTGATAAAAAGCTTCCATTCCTGGCGAATTCAGACAAAAAGTTCTTGGGGAAAAATTCCCGTTCGGACAAAACCGAATATAATGCCGATGCGACATGGCCTTTGCTTAAGACGAAGCGGTCACGTTCTTGCCAGCGTGGATCATTAGGGTTTATATTCATAACTTTAAAATAGAGGCCGACAAGTATTTCAACCACGGACATTGCGCAGCCGATATGTGAATCACTCGCATTATAAGCCATATCTAATATATCTTTTCTTACTCGCCTTGCTCGTTCTTCAAGTTTAAGAAGTTCGGTCATGAATTGATATATCCTTTTTGTAAAAATAACTGGACAGATTATACTATCAAAAAATTGGTTCGTCAAACATGATTTGATTTAGTTCCTAAGGCGCTGTAATATGGGTCAGCATCTTTTAAATGACGGATCATGGACGACGTATTAAGGTTGGTTTTTTATGGAAATATAGGGGTTAGTTATACAACTCGGCTTGAAGGCGGAGGCCGCCAATACGGCCAGGATTATCTTGGTGTTATTTCAAAAAAGCTTGGAAAAGTTGAGCATGTCTTTGAATATTGCGCCGGCCCGGGTTTTATAGGTTTTTCACTTCTCTCAAGCGGGCTCTGTGCTAAGTTGACTCTTGCCGATATAAACTCGGCATCGGTTGAATTGTGCCGTAAAACGGTCAGAGATAATCATCTTGAAGACAAGGTTAGGGTATTTGAATCTGATTGCCTGGACTCAATACCTGAAACTGAAAAATGGGACCTTGTGGTCTCAAACCCTCCTCATTTTCTGACAGATTCAGAAGATATCCGTCTTTCTGATATCCGGACATTTGACCTGAACCTTAGGGTTCATAAAAAATTATACGAACGCGTGGGTAATTTTCTTAAACCCGGCGGCTCGGTAATTATTCAGGAGAACGGAAATGTCAGCCGGCTGGGTTTTACCAGGCCGGAAGATTTTGAAAATATGATCAGCGAAGGAGGCCTTAAGATCATTGAAGTCTTCCGGCCTCCGGATACACTTTATCCCCAGTTCTATTTTGTCTGGAGCAAATTAAAAACCGCCTAAATGGCGGTTTTATTTTAATACAGTTTCTTTTGAAATATCCATGACTCCCCAGGATTTATGGGGATCGGCATTTTCTATCGTTATTGGGTCATAGATGGAGGGTTTGAAAGTTATCAGTTTTTCGCGGCCGATACTGCAAAAATCATTATAGCTTAAACGGGGATGTGTTGGATGATAGAGTTCACTGCCGCCAAGATCAAAATAAGAAAGATGATCGATGGATACGCGCGAACCGGCGTCTCGTTTAAGATGCGATTTGTGGATTACTGAGATATCCGAGATATAAGTAAAGCCGGCTTCCGAGCTTTCAGCGGCGAGTTGTGGATCGTAGTGGCTGAAATATTCCGCACCATCAAGGAATTTTATGATCCTTAGCCATCTGTCTGAAAAATTATCAGGAGGCGAATAATAGGCACAGTTGTTATTTGGCAGGTCGCCGAATATCGGAGTGATGGTATTGGTGCTGTGGGCTGATTCACCCAACCAGGCATCAGAATGAGGATTCTCGGTCGAATAAGTTTTTGCGTTATTGTTCTCATCGGCCCAAGCGCTCTGGTCCCAGCCGTCTTTGTGGCGGATCGTGAGCATTCCGGAGAAGGCTCCTAACAGGCCTCTGAAATTAAAACTTCTCATTATGTCGGCATAAGCGCGATAGACCGCATTATATTCCAGTATTAGTTCGCGTCTGGGCAGAAGACAGCCGTTCTTGTTCTTGTTTTTCAATTCCTTTAATTTTTCGTGGAACCGGGACATGATATCCGGTTCAGTGACTGATATTTTATCATCGAGAAGACAGCCCGACATATATACTGCGACTGCATGTCTTAACGTGGCGTAAAGTTCCGGTTTTATTTTTAACTTCAGGATCAGCGGTGCCAGTCTTTCGCACTCGGTCCTTGAAGCTAACTCGTCAAATCTTTCGATACGCTTATTTAGATCATGATTCATGCTCGCACCTCCCTTGTTCTGAGTCTTTCTTCGCACTCCTCATCATCATGCCTGAAAACATAAAGCTTACCGTCGCGTGTATCAAAATACACAGCCGGAACATAACCTCGAAAATCTCTGGTTCCGTCACAGCGTGTTAGATTCACCAGATCCAAATGCTCCTTACTTACCCAATTGTCAAACCGGCCCAAGAGCAGACGCTCCATCAGTGTCATACCTTTAATATTGGACTTCTCGATATATTTGGCAGTAGTGTTTTTGTAATTATCTTCCGGCTCAATTCCAGCTCGCAACCGGACGAGGTATGGACCATTATCGGCTGTTCTGACCGATCTGGTATTTGTATCGATATTATCATTTGTCCATCGCCAAACAGGGCAGACATCTTCGTAACTCGAAATAATTTTTTCAATCGTAAGGCCTTGAGGAATAATAACCGACCAATTAAATTCTTTATCGGTTTGAGGGATTTTGATGTTTTCTTGAGAAGGTAAGTTAAGCTTAAATACTTGCCTAAAAAAACTCGACCAGCCGTCATAGTATGGTTCAATCGGAACGACTTGGTTCATTACCCGCCTTTTGTTGTGAAAGTTCCGTCAATAATAATAGATTTTTTTTAAAAAAAGTCAAATAAAAACGCCCTTTTGGGCGTTTTAGAAATGTCCGGCAATTTGTACCCGGACCGATTTATTTCCGTACAGATATGCGCTCTGTTTGCTGCCGTACCATACAACGAATCGGCACCAGTCGTTCCATGAATTCCATTTTTCAATGTCACGGTTGATACTGATAACCGATCTTTGTTTTACAAGCGGTATCGGTTCCGACCTGACCGCGGCCTTGTAAAATTCCCAGATGTTATGTTCAAGCTTTACTTTAACTGTGCCGTTCAGGAACGGGAGTTTAAGCAGGGCTTCGTTAAGTATCACTGATTCTCTAAGAGCATTGTCGAATTCGGTCTTGCCTGATATTTTCAGAATATTTTTCAGAGCAAAATATGCTTCTTCGTAAAAACCCGGAAGTTCGTCATTGGTTGCCAGCTCGATGAGTATTTTCTCGTCTGACGGCCACCACATGTCGAGGTGTTCCTTGGAATGGCAGAACTCCTCGCCGCCTGCCTGGATAGAACGTGCTTTTTCAATGAAAAAGCCATGTATCTTATTCAGGGTCGGGAATTTTCGGGGGTTTCCGAATTTTGCTTCGGAAAGTAATTCGATAAGCTCACGGTATTTTATGCCGGCCAGCTCATGCATCAGGACCAGCGGTATCTGAAGTATCTTGTCGAAATGAAGGAAAGCAGCCGTCCAGCTGAAAGCTTTGACCCTTGCCCAGTCAGGGCGAGGCATTGCGGCCGTTGCGACGACGACTTCCTGGAATTCAGGAACGTCATTCTGAATTTCTTTGCGTGAGCCGTGGATGTTTATCGTCTTGGCGTTAACGGTTTCCATTCCGAACTTTTTTCGGTATCCCGGGTCGGCCATTTCGGCGTTGGGCAGAATGGTCAGGTCATAGAATAGGATCCGGTCATGGAGACCGTTCCGGATAAGTTGATCGACACCATTGGCGAAAGTTTCGTATGTTTCACCGGGCAGACCGATGACAATGTCTGTGAAAGAGGCGACGCCGTCCTGTTTCATTCTTTGTTGGATCTCGTTGTAAGAGTCGAGACTGATGTTGTCCCTTTTGATATCTTTCAAAGTCCCAGGGTCAAGAGACTGCATTGAGAGCGAAGCTCCGGCGGCAAGGCCGGCTTCGGCAAATATTTTCTGGACCTGATATGAACGGTCGGTCGCGTTCTTGGTGTTCGAGACCGTGATCGCTTTCGGATAGCCAGTTAATTCTCTGGTCCTGGCGCAGTATTTTGCGATATCAATGTCGCGGTTCAGGATGCCGAAATTTGCATCAGCCAGAAAAATAAATTCTATCTGATGGGCGGCGAACCAATCCATTTCGCGGTAGGCCCGCTCAAGTTCCCATTTATACACCTTTGAGGCGATCGCGGAACCCCAGTCGCAGAATGTGCAGGAGAAAGGACAGCCGCGGTTTGTTTCCCAGACGGTTATCCATTTAGTGTCAGGGTTGGACTTGATAAGGGAGTCGAAGGTGCCTTCAAGATAAGGAGAAGGTATCTCATCGAGCTCTTTGAGACGCGAAATTTTTTCGGTCTGTACAATATAACCCTCTTTATCCAGGTAGCTGATGGACGGTATTTTACTCCAGTCACCGTGAAGGTTCTGCAAAAGAATTGTTGAAACTCTTTCGCCTTCACCGTGGACGGCAATATCGATATAAGGATTTTCGCGCAGATAGGTCTCTGTTCTTAAAAGTTCAGGCGGGGTTCGAGTTGATTTTGAATTTTTTATTCCGATAAAAACCGGGGTTATTTGTTTGTTCTGGGTGTGAGATTTGTATTTATCGGGGACATGGGGTCCGCCTACCACAATGACAACCTCGGGCTTGAGCTTTTTTAATTCTTTGGCAATCATCAGGGCCAGATTGTTGTTCCAGACGTAAAGACTGATATAAACCACGTCACACGGCAGAAGTTTTTTAACCGCCGAATCTACCGATTCTCTCGCGAAGATCGGAGGCATGAACTCGTATTTATCAATTTCAGGAAGGTTTTTACGGGCGTGGGCTTCAAGGAGTCCTACCGAGTAGGGCAGGTAGCTTACCCCCGAGAAGCTGGCATTTATCTGGCACAGGCCGACAGTGATTTTTTTGCTCACTAATTTGCAACTTTTTGTATATGAACTGAAAATACTTTATATACTTTTAAACAAATCGTCAATATTCCAAAAATTTTAAAAGCCTGCCGTTTAGGGTACCGGCAGGCTTTGAATCTAAGAGAGGACATCAAGGATATCCTCCAAATAGCTCCTGCTAATCGATTTAGCAAGAGCTTTCTGCCTTTCTTCTTCCGTGAGTTCGGCCTGTTGGGTCCGGATCTTTTTCAATAGCGTCAAGTTTTTAGGATTAGAGAGAGTTTTGCCGAAATGATAACCCGTCATTATTTCAAGCTGTACTTCAGAATCGTTCAAAATAACTCTGAATCTCATGATGTCTTTGTAATGAGAGTGGAAATCTCTATTGAATTTTACCCAGATCAGTTTGTTAGCTTTTGTCATTCTTATCAGTCTGTTGATTATTCTCGTGCCGACGTCGTTATCAACTCTGTTTTTCATTGGGATATCTTTGAAAAAACTGAAGTTAGTATAAATATATCGGCTCGATTTTGCAAACAAAAAGCCGCCTTAAGGCGGCTTGATTAAATGTTCGAAAATCTTTGTCTTTGGGAATAATCGAGCATCTCGTAATATTTTATCAGTTCCTGAATTCCGGTTTTAAGGGAAACCTTCGCTTTAAAACCGAGAGCTTCGATCTTTTCGTTATTGACAATATAGTTGCGCTGGTCCGGATCCTTCTTTGAATCATCGGTTGTTATTTCGAGTTTCGGTACCCGCTCTTTTATCATCAGGCACAGGTCCATTTTGCTTATATTCGCTTCGCTGAGGCCGACGTTGTATACTTGTCCTTGCATTTTTTCAAAATTGTTCAGACAAAAAACAAAAGCGTCGGCAATATCTCTGACGTGGATGAAGTTTCTTTTGAAATGCGGTTCATAAAGTTTTATATGACCCTTCTTAACCGCCTCGAAGGTCATGTCGTTCACAAGGAGGTCTAATCTCATTCTCGGGCTGACACCGAAAACGGTGGCCAGTCTAAGAGCGATTCCTTTTCTTTCCAATATCATTTTTTCGGCTTCGACTTTCAAACGGCCGTAATGTGATATCGGGTTAAGCGGACTATTCTCATCGCAATAGATATCGTCGCTACCGATCCCGTAGCCGCTGTTGGTTGTAGGATAGATCAGTCTCTGGTTGGGTTTTAGCGAACTTATCATATTTTTTAATGCGTCCACTATTACTTCTCTGGCCTGATTGGGATAACGGTCGCAAATGGGTGCACCGGTCAGGCAGGCCAATGGTAAAATATAGTCCGATTTTGGGGCTATAAAATTAACCAGTTTATAATCCCTGATATCGGAATTTAGAATGGTCAGATCGGGATTGTCGGAAACATTGACCAGGGAAGGTTCTTGGTACATGAAGTTGTCGATGACCGCTATTTTGTAAATGCCGGTTTCTAACAATTTAGGAACCAATACTGAACCTATATACCCCGCGCCTCCGGTGATCAGGACCTTGATCTTTCTCATTTTTTTGCCCCCAGTGCAACTTTTGAAATGAATTCTATGTCTGACCTTTCAAGATCAGGATGGTTCGGCAGGAACAAGCCGCAGCTGTATAACCGAGTTGCGTTTGGTGCCAGGAATTTTCCGAAATTGTCATACCAGAAAGGGTGCAGGCCAAGATTGGCCGCCGAATAAAGTCTGGTCTCGATACTGTTGTTATTCAGGGCATGCACAACCTTATCCCGTTCTTCGGGATCTTTGGCCAAGATCGCAAAACTGATGCTGCAAACCTCAACTTCATCGGATGAATACTTTTGAACGCCGAAATCATTTCGGAGCAGGGTTTTATAGAGTTCATGATTCCGGATGCGGTTCTTTCTCACCCATTCGAATTTTTCAAATTGCCCAAGACCTATCTTTGCCTGAATATCTGTCGGTCGGATGTTATATCCCGGGTAAAAAAATGCAAAAGGCCGATGAGCGGGGTCGATGTTGTATTTGCTGAAATGGTTGTTGTAGGTTTCTTCATCGAGGTCTTTAGCCCAGCCGTGGCTTCTTATCATTCGGAGGATGTTATAGAACTCTTTGTTGTCGGTAAAAATAAAGCCGCCTTCGACGCTTGAGGATTGGTGGCCGAAATAGGTCGAAAAGCTCGACATATCTCCGAAAGTTCCCACCCGCTTGCCTTTGTAAGCTGAACCGACCGAAGCACAGGCGTCTTCCAGAAGGATGAATTCATATTTTTCTTTAAGCGCCATTAGTTCATCCATTTTATGGGGAACGCCAAGCGCATGAACGAGCATAACCGTAGCCGGCCGGTGTTCTTCAAGCAATTCTTCGAGATGGTCGAGGTCGAGACCGAATGTGTCAGGATCAGCTTCGCACATCAAAGGTTGAAATCCAAGCTGGATCGCGGGATCAATGGTCGTAGCCCAGCCATTGCTTGGAACGATGACTTTCTTGTTCATCAGCTGGCTTGAGCAATCCAAGACCGAATACATCGCTAAATTAGCGGATGAACCGGAATTAACAAAAACGGATCTTCTGCCAACCCATTCAGACCATACTTTCTCGTATTTTTTCGTCACTTCACCCATGGTCAGCTGGGGTTTTGTTTTGAACCAGGAAATTAGTTCTTCAAGGTTAGCGTCATCTATTGTGTCAGAAGCAAGGGGATACTTGAAAGGATGGTTCACTTAAGACTCCCTGTCAGGATTGTAAAGGTACGATTTTGACTTTTATTTATAATATTTTTTTAGTTCGGTCAATCTTGACCATTTAATAAAAAAAGCTGCTTATATCTAAGCAGCTTTCGAGACAAGGAATTCTCCGTTCAGGACCAAATAGTCGATATCCGTACCCAGGAAGCATTCAATGGCTTCTTCGGGGGTATTGATTATCGGCTGACCCATGACATTGAATGAGGTGTTCAGAATGATACCTATTCCGGTTTGGGTTTTGAACTCTTTGATAAGGTTATAAAGGTCAGGATTTTGTTCTTCATTTACTGTCTGGACTCTGGCCGTTCCGTCAACGTGGGTGATTGCGGGAACCTGGTGTTTTTTTTCAGGTCTGACACCATAGGTCAGAAGCATATAGGGTGAAATATGAATGTTGTCGAAATATTCACCGCAGTCTTCTTCGAGAACAACCGGAGCAAAAGGCCGGAATGATTCACGGTGTTTAACTCGCGAGTTTAGAATATCCTTCATTTCTGCCGGGAACGGTGCCGTAATGATAGAGCGATTGCCGAGGGCTCTCGGGCCGTATTCGAATCGTCCGTTGAACCAGGCGACTATTTTTCCGCTAGCCAGGAACCGTGCTATATAATGGTTCATTTTATCTTTTGGTCCGGTTACAAAATTAACTTTATTTTTAGCATAAATTAATGCTTTGAATACTTCCGTGTTATCATATCCGTTTCCCAGATAAGCATTGTTCAGGCGGTAACGTTCCGCGTTCTTGTTTTTCAGATAATGATAATAAAGGGCGGCCCCGAGAGAAGCTCCCGAATCATTTGCCGCGGGCTGGATGAAGATATTCTTAAAAGGTGTTTCGGTGAGGATTTTTCCGTTAGCGACACAGTTAAGCGCTACGCCGCCGGCCATCGAAAGATTTGTTTGTCCGGTTTTTTCTTGAAGATACCGGGCTGAATTAACCATGACCTTCTCGGTCATGTATTGCGCCGCCGCGGCGATATCCATGTGCCTTTGGGTGATCGGTTCGTCTTTTTGTCTCGACGGACCGCACAGTTCTTTGAAAACATCCGACATTGTTGAACCTTGAATGTACGGATAATCGAAATACTTATAGTCGAGGGCAAATCTGCCGCGCGGACCGAGTAAAACAACTTTCTCGAATATCTTTCTAAAAGTTTCGATGTTGCCATAAGGGGCAAGACCCATGACCTTGCCTTCATCGCAATGGCGCTTAAAGCCAAGATAATCCGTGATACAAGTGTATAGAACACCCATCGAGTGAGGCCATTCGACGCTGTCTTTCTTGAAAAGCTTCAGTTTGTTGTTTTCGGCAACTCCGGTTGTCAGACTTTCAATGTCTCCAACTCCGTCGATGCTCAAAAGCGCGCTCGACGAAAATCCGGAAAGGTAATAAGCACTTGCCATGTGGGCGAGGTGGTGATGACAGAAAAATATTTTTTTTTGGAAATTCAGATTTTCTCTGATATCCTGTTCAATATAAATGAATCTGTCTATCCATTTTGATTCAGCTAACATCCTCGGCGTTACTTTGGGAAAATGGCGGTACCAGTTCCGGATGAAGCGCAGACGGACGCTCATTATCGGGATGTTGGGAACGCAGATGACGTCCACATCATCGAGCGTGATCTTTGCGAAATCAAGGCATGCCTTGATCGCATTATGCGGAAATTTTGTGGTATGTTTTTCGCCGTTGAACCTTTCTTCTTCGGCGGCAAACAATACGCGGCCGTCTTTTAAGATGGCGGCGGACGTATCGTGAGAATAGGTCAGCATCCCTAAAATTATCAAATTACCTCCTTGTTTTTAACGAACATTTGGCTAATTTATATAAATATTTTTGAGTTTAGTCAAGGTCAAGCTAAATAAAAACCGCTTTTGAAAAGCGGTTTAAAAAGGTCCTTTGAATTTGTTTTCCCAGGTGTGGAATTTCTCTTCGGACAGATCGGCAGGAGAAAGACCGAGCATTCTTTCGGCTTTTCTGATTATCGATTTGGCGTCAGGATAGAACATGTTCTCAAGGGGTCTGGTCGTCGGGCAGGGTGTCTCGGCAAATCCTATCCGGGCGACCGGAAGTTTGAGCTTACCGAAGCATTGCTCTGAAACTCTGGCTGTAACCTCGGCGCTGAAGCCGCAGTTGAGCCAGTCATAGTCTGCGATGATGCACCGGCCGGTCTGGTTGACCGAATGAACTATCATGCTGTAATCAAGAGGCGAAATTGTCCGTGCGTCGATAATCTCGACGCTGACATTTCTTTTGGCCAGGACATTGGCCGCATCATGTGCTTCGATGTTCATCCAGGATGTAGCGACAATGGTTATGTCGGAACCTTCGCGCAGAATACGGCTCATGCCTATCGGAACTTTGTACTGTGTTTCCGGAACATGGCCTTCTATCCAGTAAAGCCAGCGGTGAAGGAGACAAACGACGATGTTGTTGTCCTGTATCGCCGATGTCATCATGCCTTTTATATCGTAAGGGGTAGTGGGCATTATCACTTTTAATCCCGGAATATGGGCAAAAAATGACTGAAGGCTTTTTGAATGCTGGAAACCTTGTCCCCAGCCTCGGCCGATAATACCGATTATAACCATCGGAGTTGAAAGTTTTCCGTTACTTCCGTAACGGAGGGATGAGCCGATATTTATAAGTTGATTCAGGGCCAAAAGCAAAAACTCTATCCGGATGTGTAGGTTTATCGGTCTTAAGCCCGAAGCTGCGGCACCGATGCCTAATCCCATCAGAGACTCTTCAGACAAGGGAGTGCTGAAACATCTTTCGGGACCGAATTTTTGCACCAAACCTACGGTTGTTCCGAATATCCGTTTGTGGTCGTCAACATCGAGGCCGTATACAAAAACTCTTTCATCAGCCGCCATTTCTTGACTGATGGCTTCGTTCAGGGCTTTTTCATAGGAGATAACTCTGTTATTCGTCATCGTACACTCCTTCGTACAAAGCTCCGGGTTCGGGATAAGGGCTGCTTTTTGCATAGGTAACGGCCTCTTCTATCTGATTCAATATCTCTGTCTCCAATCGTGAAACCTCTTTGGCAAGACCAAGGTCGGTCAATCGGTTCTTTTGAACGGTCAGAGGGTCAATTTTTTGCCACTTTTCAAATTCTTCGCGGCTTCGATAACCGGCCTTAAAATCTTCATTGACACCGACATGTTCAAGATAGCGGTAGTATTTAAGTGACAAGAAAACCGGTCCGCGCATCAATTGGCCGAAATAAGCATTTGCGGTCAATTGAAATATTTCTTCAACGTCTGTTCCACCGTATTCGAGATAATGCCAGTTGGCATATTGTTTTATCAGATTTCCGATATTGTCATAACCATGCCGGCTTTTGGCCGAGGTATGAATAGCCAGACCGTTGTCTTCGTAGACGAACAGGACTGGCAAACTCAAGACAGAAGCGAGATTGATGCTTTCCCAGAAAACACCTTCATCAACGGCGCCGTCACCAAAAAAGGTAACAGCGATATCATGATTTTTGAGAATTTTGTTGGCAAAAGCGGCGCCTAAGGCCGGTGAGATGTTTGTCGCAACCACAGCCGAAGCCATAACCAAACCTTGTTCCGGGTCGGCTAAATGCATCGAACCTGCTTTGCCTCCTCCCGGTCCAGTAACCTTGCCGTAAAGTTCCGTGAAAAAACCGTTCACGTCTTTGGTCCGAGCAAGATATGTCGCGTGACTCCGATAAGTTCCCCAGATCTGGGCAGCGTCGTCTAAGGCGGTGCAGACACCGGCTGCGATCGCTTCGGAACCCATCGACATATGCATTGGAGTTTTCATGGCATCGTTAAAATATTCTTCGATGATCTTTTCTTCGGATTTACGGATCCGATACATCCGTCCGTAAAGTTCAAGTGAAATTTCCGTGGTTATCATCGGAACGCTTCCAATTTCTGGACGTGGGGCAGTGCGAGCAGGGTTGTCAGCATGGAGTAGGAACTGTTAGAGCTGATCTTGTAAACGGCATCCAACCATTCCAGCCATGACTTTAGGACTATCTCGATGTCTTCGTTCACATCAAGATTCCTTCTGTCGGTGTACTTGCAGTTCAAGGCCAGAAAAGGATAAAAATATATATCTGAACTTGCCGGGTCGAGGCATACCTTCTTGCATCCCGACAAAGATACCATGGTGCCGGCCAAATAGCCGGTTTCTTCCTGAAGTTCTCTTCGTGCTCCCATATCAGGTGGTTCGTCCGGTTTGATATTTCCGCCGGGTAGTTCAAGGACTATTTCATCCGGTCCCATCCGGTATTGTCTGATAGCAACAATCATATTGTCTTCGGTGACAGGAAGAATAAAAGCTGAAAGGTGTTTGCCTCTGAATTTTCCATATTCTTCTATTCGACCGGTCTGGGGCATGATATAGTTCTGGCTGATAAGAGATTTGCCGTAAACCTGGCCGACAACCTTTTCCTTACCGATCTTCTTGGGGATCTGGATAGCCACTTTACTCCTTATTTTAAAGAACATTGATGGCAAATCATCGCTTATTTATCGCTTATTGTCAAGAATAAAAAAAATGTTATGATATGAAAAATGGCTATTATAACACCAACAAAATTTTCGCAGCTTAGAAAACAGAATTCCGACAAAAAGATAGTATATTGCGACGGGACATTTGACCTGACCCATGCCGGACATGTACTGTTCTTGGAAGATTCTAAAAGCCGGGGGGATGTTTTAGTTGTGGGTGTCGGAGCGGAGAAAGATATCCGGAAATATAAAGGAAAAACCCGCCCGATTCTCAATAATGACACCAGACTTAAAATGATAGATTCGCTTAAGGTTGTTGATTATACTTTTTTGAGTCAACTGCCGAACTATGAAAATCTTTTGTCCCATCTCGAACCTAATTTTAAAAGATTGAAGCCGGATGTTTATGTTATCAATGAAGATGCCTTCGATATCCCTTATCGTAAAAAAATTGCCGAAAAATATGATGTAAAATTCATTATTTCAAAGCGGGTTTGTCCGCCGGGTTTCGATTCTATTTCAACCACCAAAATAATCCATAAGATAAAAACGAGCGGTTAGGGCTTAATAAAAAATCCCCGTTCGGGGATTTTATTTTTTGGCGGAAAGGTCTGAATAGGAAGCGCCTTGGCTGTCGCGGGGGGAAAGTAGAAGTTTTGATTTGTTCTCGATCGGCCAGTCAATGTTAAATCTCGGATCGTCCCATTTTATTACGTTCTGGAGTTCGGGCCCCGAATAATATTCGGACTGATTATAATGAAAAAGTGCGATATCCGAAAGGATAAGGTGACCGTTGCAGTGACGTGGTGGGATGAGGATTTGCCAGCCTTCCTCGGCCGACATATCGAATCCTTCCCAACGTCCGAAGAGGGCAGAAGCAGGGTTGTAGTTCAGAACTACCAGATGAAATCTGCCAAAAAGGCAGGTTATTAATTTCCAGGTCCTTGAATCACCGTGTAATCCGCGGAGTGTATTTTTCCGGGAACAGGAACAGTCCTGCTCGCCTTCGGTAAAATCAACCGTGACTCCGTTGGCAAAGTAGATCTTTTTACTGTAGAGCTCGCCGTAATGTCCGCGGTGGTCATGGGTAATTTTTCTTCTGATCTTTTTTACTCCCGGCAGGGTTGTATCATAAACTTCTATCTTGCCTTCCAGTTCTTCAGTGGTCTGGCCAAGCTGGTATCTCGGGTGCATCGGCTGTAAACCTGATTTTCAAATTAAGCTCTAAGTACCATATAATCTTATTTATCATTTGTCAAAACAGCCGCTTTTTAGCGGTTGTAGTAAATTATCTGACTACCCTGATTCTCAAAACGGAAGGGGACGCAAAGAAGTTTCTTCAGCTTTTCTTTTATTTTGGGTTGTATTTCAGGCGGGGCAAAAAATAATATGAACCCGCCTCCGCCGGCGCCCAATAATTTTCCACCCAAAGCGCCCGCCTTCATCGCGGTCGCATAAATGGTGTCTATTTTTTCATTGCTTATTTTTTTGGATAATTTGCGTTTGTATTGCCAGGACTCTTTAAGTAGTTTTCCGAATTCTTCAACCGGTTTCTGGTTTTTAATGATAGAAAAACCTTCATTTGCGATCGCGGTCATGGCCGTCAATTCGTTTCTGGTTTTAGGAATGTTCTTTATCTGGGTTTTGGCAACTTCTGAAGCATTGCGTGATAATCCTGTAAAGAAAAGCATCATATGGTCCTGAAGATGGTTTAACCGTTCCGGACTCATTATAACCGGCTGGACCGATATCACATGGGCGCCGCTTAGGTCTATCTTGTTGAATCCTCCGTAGGCCGCGGCTATCTGGTCTTGTGAGCCGACGTTTTCTCCTATCAGATCCTGCTCAACGTGGATCGCATCAAGAGCCAGGTCTCTTTTGCTTTTTATCATTCCTTTGAGGCCGTAAAGAGCGTGTATCATGCCGACGGTAAATGAAGAGCTTGAACCGAGGCCGGATCTTGCCGGCAAGTCTCCGTCGTGATGTATTTCGAGGCCATGGTCCAGGTCTATAAAACGAATGCACTCCCGGACCGAAGGATGGATTATCTTATTGGTATCTTTGGCGTTTTCCGTTTTTGAATAAACTATCCGGTGTTTGTATTTAAAGAACGGCGGCAGCGGCCGGCAGCTGATATAGCAGTATTTATCTATTGTGGTCGACAAAACCGTTCCGCCGTTCTCTTTGTACCAGCCGGGATAGTCGGTTCCTCCGCCGAAAAAAGATATTCTAAATGGTGTACGGGTAATTATCATCTCGAATTAAATTTTAAATCTTAATTTACCGCTGTGCAATAACCAGGCATAACCGCGGTAGCGGTCCTCGTCTTTTATATCGTGGAGTATCAGGTCCCGGAACCCGGTGACCTCGCTTTCTATCGGCCATATCCGGCTGTTGGCCATAGTTTTAAATTTGGCGGCGGCAATTTTTTCTATTTCTCTGGTCGCGATGAGTTCATTCAGGACCGGGTCTTTGTCGTAGTGATCTTCTCTTAATGCTTCTTCGGAGGTGTTCATTGTCAGCGCCTTGCTTGAGGTTCCCGGTATGACTATCCAGCCATTCTTAACTTCTCGGACAGAATTTATGTAATGGACCCGATATGGCGGCAGGATATTCTTTTCAGGAAGATATGAGGACGTGGCCATCCCGGGAATACCCCCGATAAAGGCGTCATTGTAGGTTGTGTTGTAGGTATAAAATTCTTTTATACCCAAACTGTCCAAAGTTTTTACCAATTCGGCCGGACCCATTCGCGCCGGAAAAACATCCGAGAGAAATATCCAAAGATTCCAGATAATGGCGGCGGATATTAACAGATAACCCAAGGCGTAGGAAAAAGGATAAATTTCGGTTTTGGCGGAAAAATATCCTATGAATATTAATATACCGACAAGGCCTGGAGAATAGGTTCTTGAAAGCTGGGGAGCCCTTGATAATTCGGCCCAGATTATGGGAGAAAGGGATATGAAAAGTATTACGAGAGTATTTGCCAGTTGAAGAGCCGGACTCGAGGATATGAGGACCAGAATTAGAGAGCCGATCATCGCTGAACCAAAAATTAACGTATGAACAGGTATCATCCGGAAAAGCATCTTCGGAACCCATTTTATACCGGCGCCTTGAGTATAGCGGGATACAATTATCCCTCTTTTGGCGAAAAATTCCACATAACCCTTGAAATGCGATTTTTTTCGGATTTGGGTTTCGAGCAGGAAGTTATAATAGTATTTAAAACTCTTTTTTATATCCGGCAGGGTCAGAATGAGAAATCCTGTAAAAAATCCGGTAATTATTGCAAGCGAATTTTCGAGGCCTGCAAAATTTACCAAAAGAAATATCAAAACGAGTATACATGAGGTAAGCTTGGTGTAGAGCCCGATCTTACTTTTTGCATGTTCCTGATAGTGTTCAACCGGAAATTTGTCTCTCGAATGTATCATGCCATTAAGATACGAGACGGACCGGTTATAATACATATCTGAAACGATTTTTTTGTAGGTTAATTGTATTATTGTCCGGACGAACAAGAAGCCGAAGACAAGCGACAGGTTGAATGTCAAAAAAGAGCCCGAAGCGATCTTATCAATTACAATTCGGTACCCGTTATGAAACAGTTCCGGGCTGCCAAGAAATGCGGCGGCGGCAAGATATAGCGGAGAATATTTTATCGAGGAAGCCGAAGCAAACTGGGCAAAACAAAATATCACTCCCGAGCAGAAAACCCACCACCAGGAACTCATTAACATTCCTGAATCCGATTGCTGAAGGAAAAATACCGAGGCCAGAAATATCATCATTGCGACATTGCCATGCCCGCCGTATAAAGCCGTTTGCCAGTTCCAAACCGAGGTCAAGAACAGGATCGACACGAACATTCCGACTCCGGGACCCCAGTAAGCGCTGGCTATTAAGTAAATAAATATCGCCGAAAAACTGTTTGAAAATCCGCCCAAGGTCAGGTATGAATGCTCGGCTTCTTTATTCCTCAAGATTTTCTGAAAAAATGATATCAAAATTACGGTCAGGTCTTTCATTCCGGTTTTGCCGCGCGCGTATTTGTGAAGGTCCGAGAACCATTTCCATTTATCCGATTGGGCGGCGGCATAGACCATCAGTTCATTGTCTGTATTTTGCCCGTAATATATCGCATCTTTAGTGGCGAATGAGAAAATAAACCCTATTCCGAGGGCGGAAATCAGGACAAGCAAAAAATTTATATCAAAACCCATTATATCTGGTTAATATTGGAGATTTTATAGAAGTAGGAATTTTTGTCTTTTAGGAGTTCTTCCGGTTTGCCCTGTTCGATTATTCTGCCGTCGTCCAAGACAAGTATCTTGTCAGTGTTGGTCACGGTTGAGAGGCGGTGGGCGATCATGAATATCGTTATTTTGCCGGCGAGTTCATTGACGGCCTTTTGTATCGCCGCCTCGGACTTATTGTCGAGGGCGCTGGTTGCTTCGTCCAGAACAAGTATCTTCGGCTTCCGGAGAAGGATTCTGGCGAAAACTATTCTTTGTCTTTGTCCGGCTGAAAGCTGAAGACCGCGTTCTCCGACGAGAGAATCAAATTTATCCGGCTGCTCGATTATAAAATCATATATATAAGCTTTTTTGGCGGCCTCAATAACCTCTTCGTGGGAGAATGATTCGTCGTAAAATTTGATATTATTTTCTATCGTGTCATTGACCAGGAACATATCTTGAGAAACATAACCGATGTGCTTTCTCCAGGCATGAAGATTTATTTCCGAAAGTTCGGTGCCATCGACTTTTATAGTTCCTCCGATCGGATTTAAGAATCTCAAAAAAATATCAACAACGGTTGTTTTGCCGGCGCCCGAAGGACCTATCAATCCGATCGTCTGACCCTTTTTTATATTAAAATTAAGCCCTTCAAGAATCCGGACCTGCTCATTATATTTGAATGAAACATTCTCGAAATTTATTTCGTAATTGAAAACAAAAGGTTTATCACCGCCGGTAGATTCGTAATGTTTCCGGGCCTGGTTCTTATATTTCAGGACATTGACCAGACTTGGTATCTTCTGGTTGATGCTGTTAAGACGGGACTGGAGGGTCTGCATGAAGCTGAACATTTTCTGGGTCAGATAAATTATCGCGGCAAAAGAAGCGATGTTAAAATCCGGCCGGTGATAATAGATCAGGAACAAAGGAATAATGACAAAAAAAGTCAGCGGTTCTAAGAAATTCGAGAATATGATCCCGTATTTATATTGAATCAGATGGTGGTCATGCCATCGATCGAAATAGTAATTGCTTTTTTCTATCGCGCTTTCTTCGGCGAGGAGGGATTTTACCGTCTTGGCACCCATCATTTGTTGATTTACATGGTGGGCGACCATTTTACCTGTTTCAGAATTTTTATCGGCTGACCGGCGGACCTTATAGTAAAGCGGTTTCAAAGCAAAGAACGAGACCAGGCCGATGCCGAAGGTCAGGAATGTTATTTGGGCTGAAATATTCAAGGCAACCGCGCCGTACATTATCAAACTGGTTAAGGTCAGAATGAACCCGCTGATATCGATTATAATGCTTGATGCTCCCTGGACATCGTCATTCAGCACAGAGGTTAGGTATCCTATCTTTTGGCTTAAGAGGTATGACCAGTCCGTTCTCATGGTTTCCGCGAACAGAATCTTCCTCATTTTAGTTCCGTACTCAACCGACTCTTTTGAATTTATATAACTGGCGATGTAAAGAAATATCGCCTTGGCGAGAAAAATTATACCCATCAATACCAGTAACAAAGTCAGGCTGTAATGAAGATGAACGACAGAAAATCCTTTTTTGATTGCGAGCGAGATGGCGTCATTGGCCTCACCGTTCGAAGAGATGAATGAGAAAAGGGGGATTATCGCGCCAATTCCGACGCCGCCCAAAAGGCCGCCGATAAAACCCAGGCTGGTCATAAGCAGAAGCTTGTATTTGTATTCGCCGAAGGCTTCCCGGAAAACGGCTATTGCTCTGTAAATTTTAGGAAAGAATTTAAACAAGGTTACCAGTTCTTAATTTTTGTTTTTACTTTTTTCTTAAGTTTTTGATAAGTTCTGACGGCTTTTCTCTCGATAGTGGGGGAGACGATGCGGAGTATTTCTTTGCCTACGATACGGTATTGGCCGCCGACCTTGTTGGCTCTTATCAGCCCGCCCTTAAGCAACCGCTTCATTGTGCTGTTTGAGATCTTCAGGATGTTTTCAGTTTCTTTGGTTGTATAGACTTCGTTCGGATTTATTTCGGGCATTATATAGACTTATCCTTCAATAACTTTTCTATTGTAAATTAAAGATATCAAAAAGTGTCAAAAGGTGTCAATTGACTTTTGGGGATTTACAAATTCAAAGCTTTCTTGTTTGAGTTAGACAAAGCCATAATTTCACAGGCTTCTTGCCTCAAGCAAGCAAGCTTAGAACTATGAGCGTTTAAAAGCGTTATCAATTATCGAACAGAGTTCGTGAATTATCACGATGTGAGATTCTTGGATGTGTTGGGTGTTGTCCGAAGGGACGATAAGTTTCAGGTCGCAAAAATCCTTCATTTTACCGCCGTTTTTTCCCAACAGGCCGACAGTTATCATTCCTTCTTTTTTTGCCGCCTCGAGTGCGTGAAGGAGGTTCTGTGAGTTCCCGCTGGTCGAAATTCCGACGAACATATCTCCTTGTCGGCCCAAACCTTCAACCTGCCTTGAAAAAACATGTTCATAACCGAAATCATTGCCAATGGCGGTGGTGATGGATGCGTTTGTGGTCAGGGCGATGACCGGCAGGCCTTTGCGTGTATGTTTGAATTGTCCGGCAAGTTCTGCGGCAAAATGCTGGGCGTCCGCGGCCGAGCCGCCATTGCCGGCGATGAGTATCTTCCGGTTGCTCCGTAAGCAGGCAGTCATATAGTTGGCGACTCTCTGAATTTCGGCCAAAAATTTATCGTCTGAGGCGATCTGAATCTTGGTCTGTATGGATTCGAGCATCGAACTTTTGATAGACATAAAAATGGGATATTTTCTTATTTTATTATCAAAAATTCATCCGAGCGTCAAAACCATTTTGGTTTGACACCCTTAATTAACGTTGTTAAAATTATGAAAATTCGATGGAACTCTTAAAGAACAGACCGATATTTTTTGCCCTCTTACTTTTTTTGGTCGTTGCGGCCAACTTTTATTATTTCGGGTACCTTGACCATCGGGTCAAGAATCTTGAAGGCGATGAGACGGAGTTCAATATGTATGCCAGAAATATTACCCAGAATAATATTTATTCTATGGACGGAAAAAATTTCAGTGCTTGGAGGGAGCCAGGATATATTTTGTTCATTGTTCTTATATATAAAATATTCGGCACCGAAAATATAATGGCGGTACAAATTTTTCAAGCGTTTTTTCTTTGGTTAACGGCACTATTGTTATATCTGACCTTCATCAGATATGGCAAACCCAACGTCGGGATATTAAGCTCTATTTTTTTTGCGGCGGATCCTTATTTTGGACATCTCTCGGCCCGATTGTTGCCTGAAGTTTTATTTACTTTTTTTCTTGGCCTGAATTTTTATCTTATCGTTGAATGTATCAGACAGAAAGGAAGCCGGTCTCTGACCCTTGTTCTCTTCGGATTGGCGTTTGGCTGGCTGACGCTTATCCGTCTCCATGTATTATATCTGCCGTTTCTTCTTGCTCTCATGGGTTATATCTGGAAAGAAAAATTTTCGGTTTTTACCGGTAAAAATGGATTAAAATTTATTGCCGCCTTTCTTGTTCCGATATTTTGCTGGATATTCTTTATCTGGCAGCATACCGGAAAAATTATGATACAGGATACTAGAGCGGATATTCATTTCTATGTCAGAGCGCAGCGGGTCCAGGATTCATGGCCAAATATCATCTATTACGGGGTCCAACAGGTTAAGAATACTTTCTTAGGAGTACGAGAAGATTCTTGGTGGCAGGCTGATTATCGGTTCATAATTAATAAATATGATCCCAAACTTCACCCTAAATCAGAAAGTATAAAAATTATTCTTGCCCATCCGCTTAAATATGCATTTGGCAATGTAATAGAATTTCTAAAACTAATAAGCATCTATCACGCCTTTAATGCTCCGCATTTTAGCAAATATTTCCGTCTCGGCGTTTATTTTATTTTGTACATCTCGACACTTTGGACTGTTTATATATGTTGGAAGAAAAAAGAATGGCCCGATATCGTAATGGTCTCCTTGCTTTTTGCGGTATATAATTTAGTGCTAGTTTCGTGTTTTAACACCGAAGCTCGTTATAACCTGCCGTTCCATATTTTTTATATGATAATCGGAGCGGCCGGAATTGTAATCTATTTCGAAGAGAAGAATAAAATGTCGAATTGAATTATTCTAAGAAAATAATCTCTATTATTCTTGCGGTCGGAATAATTGTCCGGCTTTTTATGTTGGTATATTACTGGAATGATTCGCGCCTTTTTTGGGGCGATGATTCGAGGTCTTACTTGAACATAACCGAGAATTTATATCAGGGACACGGTTTCGCCTACGTGAGTGAACCGCCTTATCCACCTGATTCTTACCGGACACCGGGATATCCGCTGTTCTTGTTGTTTCATCGTGCCATTTTCCAGGATTACCATTTTGCGCTTTTAAGCCAGATACTTCTCGTTGCCTGGATTGGGTATATGATATTCCTTTTTGCTTCTAAACTTGACTATCAAAAATTAGGCTATATTGCGGCCGCGGTATTCTCATTCACCCCGATATCAATGATAGCTCCGCTCGAGTTTTTGACGGAAACATTATTTGTTTCAGCGGTTATCTTAAGTGCCTATTTTTGGCTTAAATTCTTGGAAAGCAAAAGAAATCTTTACCTCATGCTTACGGCCATACTAATACCGCTGACCGCTCTTATCAGACCTATAGGCCAGTATTTGGTTGTCTTGTTCATTCTTTCTTTCTTCTATTATTGTTATCTAAACAAAAGTAGTTTTGATAAAAAAATGCTTTGTCTTGTGCCGCTTACATTAGTATTGATATTTTTTGCCGTTCTTTTTCCGTGGCAGTTCAGAAATTATCTCGTCTTCGGTCATTACGATATTTCTTCCATTCTTTGGATACAGATGTATTTTTATGATGCACCGTCGGTTTATAGTTATACTCACCACATTACTTATGATCAGGCGTCTAAAATTCTAACCAGAGAAGCGTTGGATAAACTCGGTCTGCCAAATGCTGTCGGTCCGGCTGAAATTCCTTCGGAATTTGATGCGTGGCCATATTTAAAACAACGTTCGCTTGAGATTATGTTCTCATCACCAAAAGCTTTGTTCGAATCGCGTAGCGAATTGTTCTTTAAATTCTTTGTCCGCGACGGGGCGAGGGCCTGGTTCAGGATATTTTCACCGGAACAAAAAGAGGACATAAGCATCAAAGAGGTTCTCAAATTTAAAGACACCAGTTTATTTGCTTACAGCGTTGTCCTCGAGAGGGCATTTCTGTTCCTGTTATTTTTGGGAACTGTTGCCATGTCGGTCTTTGCTTTTTATATGGAGCGTGAGAAGCGTTTTATGGTCCATCTGTTTTCAGGTCTGGTAATTTATGTCGCCAGTCTGACAGGAATCATGGCCTCGGCGCTTTATCGTTTTCAGATAGAACCGCTATATATTCTTCTCGGAGTTCTTGGTTTAGGACTATGTTATAAGAAGGTTAAAGGATATCTGGGATCTAAAGATTTGCGGCTATAAAATAAAACATCTCTTTTAATACTCCCAAAAAGGCAAACTTATTTACACTCGATTTTGTTTTATCATCTTCAGTCATTTCAACAGGTATTTCGGTGTAGGAAATGTTAAGTCTTGTAATATAATATAATACTTCCGCATCAATGAACCACTCTTTGGATATTAGTTTTAACGGCTGAACTACATCTCTTTTTAATACATGAAACTGTGAATTGACGTTACGGACTTTTATTCCTAAAAATATTCTAGTTGTTAGGCCGTAGACAGAGGTTTGGATTCTGCGCCATGCATTCCTTTTATCGTTGATACGATAACTGAAAACGCAGTCATATTCTTCCAAAAGAGGAAGTGCTTCAAAAATATGGTCCAGAGAAAAAGGCATATCGACAGGTATCATCCAAATAAAATCTTTCTTAGCTTCGTGATAACCTCTTCTGATCTTCTGTCCTAAACCGGTATTTATCGGGTCGTGGATTGCCCTGACTGTATTATATTTTTTAACCATTAAATCGCACAAACCTGGGCAATCACCTAATCCGCTATCGAGGAGAATTATTTCAAAAGATACAAAGTTTTTAGAAAGAAAACTTTGTATCTTTTCTACGGAACTTATTATAAACTCAGGATTTCTGTGAATAGGGATAATAACTGTAATGCTATGTTGTGCGGCTCGGTTCATATGAAAATAATATATTAAATCTTATAAACTGCAAAATATACCTTAGTCTTTTGACATTGAATTTGTGTGTGCTATCTTACAACCAATTAAATAATTAAAAAAATATGAAAAAAATAAAAGTTTTTGTATCGGTTTCGGTAACAATATTAGTTTCTGCCGGGGTTGTCTGGGCGGCGGGAGCTATCAAGACAATTAATCTTGATGCAACAGTTGATCAAGTACTGTCTGGAGGTACAAATATAAGCATAAGCAATAACGGAACCGGAACTCACACTATAAATTTTTCCGGCACTTTAGGATTATCCAACGGTGGAACCGGTAATAGTTCTTTTCCTATTGGCTCAGTGATATTTTCATCCGGGACAGCGTTAGTAGGAGATAATTCAAATTTATTCTGGGATAATGTAAATAAAAATCTTAAAGTATCTCAGGTTACAACTAATACTGTATCTGCTAACGGCACAAACCAATCCATATCCTTAAATCCTACAGGAACTGGCAAAGTATTGGTTGGTGGTGGCTCTCTTGCTGTTGCCCAAAAATCTGCCGATCCGACGGATAACCCAGTTGCCGGACAAATATACTTTAATACAATGACCAAGAATTTTAAGGGTTTTAATGGTAACTCGTGGGTAGATATAACTACTTCTGTAGGTTCCGCGGTTTCATTAGATTCTGCATCAGGAGTAGAAACTTCGGGAAGCGGTGTTAATAGTATATCTTGGACACATGTATCTAACGGGGCCAATCTTTTAATTGTGGGTTTAGCATTTAGAGACGAGGTTAGTAGTGTTTCCATTACGTACGGTGGTTCTCCAATGACACCGGTTGTTTCTGATTTTGGTAGCGGCGGAGCTTTTGCCTTTACTTGGATATTCACACTATCAAACCCTATGCCCGGAACTAATTTAGTTTCAGCAAATTGGAATACAAGTTCAAGAATGACAGGGAGTTCGGCATCTTTTCTCGGGGCAAATGGTGGCATAGGTACAATAAGTAAACAGTTTATTAATGCTGCAGGCGATTATTCAACATCTGCCAACTTGTCTGTAAATGATGCATTATTCGCCTTTACCAGTTTTTCTGATACCAATACGAATGTATCTGTTCTCAATGGTACTTTGGCGGATTCCAGGCACGATTCTAACTTTATTGGGGATTTAGAAGCTGTTAATTCGGGTAATGGCAATGTTTCAATTGCTTTTCACTATGTTAATGTTGCTCAGCAGAAATTAATAGGTATCCCAATACTTCATTAACGCAAACTCCTCTCTACTCCTCCATAAAATTTAAGGTCTTATGTTTTGACAGATACTGAACTTAAATTTAGTATAGTATCAAGTTTTTTAAAAAAGGTGGGCTTAGTGAGTTTTTTTATTCATCCTCATGGAATTTGTGAGACGGATAAGGTAGGGGACGGAACCAAGATCTGGGCCTTTGCTCATGTTTTGTCTGGCGCTGTAATTGGTAAAGATTGTAACATTTGTAACAATGTTTTTATTGAGAACGATGTTGTTCTCGGTGACCGAGTTACGGTCAAAAACGGAGTTCAGCTCTGGAACGGTTTGCGGATAAGTGACGATGTTTTTATCGGTCCGAATGCAACTTTTACCAACGACCCTTTTCCACGAAGCAAGTTTCATGTTGATCCAGTCCAAACTCATATAGGAAGAGCTGCCTCTATCGGAGCGGCGTCTGTTATTTTTCCAGGATTAACTATTGGTTCCGAAGCCATGGTTGGAGCTGGAGCCGTTGTTACTCACAATGTACCTGCCCGGGCGATAGTTATGGGTAATCCGGCGGTAATTACTGGGTACATAGATACTCCTCATTTTGACCAAAAAAAAGAATTCACCCTCTCGGATACAAATGTTGGATTAGAAAAGATAGGAGTAGGGAATGCCCGATTATTTCACATGTCAGTACATGTTGATTTGCGGGGAAGTTTAACTGTCGGATCTTTTGATAAAGAAATACCGTTTATCCCTTCACGTTTCTTTATCACTTACGATGTTCCGGGCAGACAAGCTAGGGGCGAGCATGCTCATAAAAAATGCATCCAATTCCTTATATGCACCCATGGCAGTGTTTCGGTTGTTCTCGATGACGGACAAAACAGGTCAGAAGTAAATTTGAACAAACCTTCGCTTGGTCTCTATATACCACCGATGGTCTGGGCAACCCAATACCGGCATTCCGAGAATGCAACACTTCTCGTGTTTGCTTCACATCCTTATGAATCGGAGGATTATATAAGAAATTATGATGAATTTTTAGCTACAATAAGAAAATAGAACAAAACCCCTTAATGGGGTTTTTATTTTATCCGACTTAATCTTTTTTTTAATTTATCTTCATGAGAGTTAATAGCTGAAATTGTTGTCAGTTTGGGCAAAAAATCGAGACCTCTGACCCAGGCCAAACCTGGTTTCAGGGGATTAAGTTTTTTATTTATTTTGACCGGTTCATTGAACGCAAGTTTTACATAAATATATGGCATATTAAGACCTGCTTGGCTGAAAAATTCATGAGTGGTAAAAAAACGTCCTATATTTATCTCTGTCGGATTCAAGACACCCTTTTTATCATAAGTCATATCAACACTGAAAATTCCATGTGGTTTATTGTCAACTGCTTTTATCGCCCGAATCGCCATCTTATCTAATGACCTATCTTTAACTGTTACCCCTGTGCCAGTTAAACCAGTTATGCCGGAAGGCGCGCGATTGGCGAATTCCCAATACAAACGTTTGCGGTTCTGGGCTATGATGAGTTCGCCGTCTCTCCATATAGATTGCCAGGTTATTGATTGCGGAGAAAGATATTCTGCTGCGGTGAAAATACCCCAGCCTTTAGAAAAATTTATCCAAGAAATCGCCATATCAATATCTTTGGCCATGATTGAACCCTTACCAGCTCCGCCATGTATTTCGCGAAGCCACAAAGGGCTGCCGAATTTATCGAAAGCTTTTTTAAGGTCTTCCTTGTTGGCTATTATAATAGTTTTTGGCTGAGGCAGTCCGGCTTTTGACCAAGCTTCATATGTCTGAAATTTATCCTGACAGATCCTTATTGTTTTTTTACTGGGGAAAAAGTTCTTAACATTAATGTTGTCCCGATTGATTGATACGACGCCAAGTTCATAGTCGTTTTGGACGTGGATCATATCAGGTTTTGTTTCTTTTATTATGCTCTTTAGGATAGGAAGGTAGTTGGGGTCGTTATAATACGGAACCAAGAATTTCCTATCAATATTTACCCCTCTTTCAAGAGAATATTTATTTGCATCAATACCAATAATATAGAACTTCTCACCAGAAAGATGGAGAGAATTTATAAAATTCAGAGAAGGTGAACCGCCTGCATTCGTCACGAGAATTCTCTTTATTTTCGGCATAAGTAGTGAAATGATATATCTTTTTATTATTTTTGGCAATGGATAGCTTTTTGTGGTACAATAGCGTCGAATGTTTTTTTGAAAAAGAAATATGAAAACCATTATCTTAGGAGCATCACGCGGGTTGGGAGCTAAAATTACCGAACTTTGCCGACAAAGAGGTGATTATACTATTGAAATAAGTCGTTCGGTTATGGACAGCAAAACAGAGAACCGGCAGGTTCACAAGTGCAATTTGTCGAACCTGATGATGGTGATGAATTGTATTGAACGCTTGAAAAATGACGGTCCGGTAGATAATTTTTTTTGGGTTGCTGGGGAATTCCTAAGAGGAGAGTTCCGGTCCCAGGACAAAAAAGACATCATCCGGATGGTAGATGTTAATTTCAGAAACGCGCTTTTTATTGCCCATGAGGTTTGGCAACAGTTCCAGTATGCCGGGTCTCCCAAGAACTTTGTGACGATTGCTTCGGTCTCGGGGATAAAAGCGAGTTCTGGTGAAGCGTTGTACGATGCGACCAAACATGCCCAGGTCGGGTTTACCCGGTCTTTGGGTGTTGAGAACAAGGACCCGAACATTCACGTTTCTCTTTTCCTGCCTTCAAGTATGAAGACGGATATGTGGAAGAAATATAACCATCCGAACTTTGATTCATTTCTCGAGCCGGAGAAAGTTGCGGCCAAGATAATGGAAACGGTTGATAACCAGAAAGAACTTTACACTGAACTGGTAATACCGCGAGGCAGCCTATGAAGGCTGCCTTTTTAATTCTTGATTTTTGTACCAGGAGATAGTTCTGGTAAGGCCATCTTCAAAATCCATCTTTGCCTTGAACCCGAATTCTTTTTTGGCGAGAGTTGTATCGAGCATTCTTCTGGGTTGACCGTCTGGCTTGGTTTTATCCCATCTTATCTCGCCCTTGAAATCCATTAACCGGCAAATAGTTGTAACCAGATCTTTAATTTTTATTTCTCTTCCGGCGCCGATGTTTACCGGTTCAGGTTTATCGTATTTTTCTGCGGCCAAAACAATTCCTTCGGCGCAATCTTCCACGTATAAAAATTCACGTGAGGCTTTGCCTGAACCCCAGACCTCGATGTGTTTTTGTTCTGATCTCTTGGCTTCGGCTACTTTTTTTATCAAAGCCGGAATGACATGCGAAGTTTTGTCGTTAAAATTATCTCCGGGCCCGTAGAGATTTACCGGTAGGAGGTAAATAGAATTAAGCCCGTATTCCTGGCGGTAGGCCTGGGACTGGACGAGAAGCATTTTTTTGGCCAGACCGTAAGGGGCGTTGGTCTCTTCAGGATAGCCGTTCCAGAGGTCGGATTCTTTGAAAGGAACCGGTGTGTGTTTGGGATAAGCGCAAACTGTTCCGATGGCTATGAACTTTTCAATTCTATTCTGCCGGGCCGCTTCTAAGAGTTGGGCGCCCATCGTCAGGTTGTCATAGAACATTTGACCGGGAACTTTTTGGTTATAACCGATACCGCCGACGATGGCGGCGAGATGGATGACGACGTCTCGTCCTTTCACGGCTTTGACACAGTTCTCAATTTTACGGAGGTCGAGGTCTTTTGAACGTGGAACAAATATATTTTTCTTGGGGACGCCGCGTTCGAGAAGTTTTTTCACGACAAAAGAGCCGAGAAATCCGGCTCCGCCCGTGACGAGAATTTTTTTATTTTTTAAATTCATCCCGTACGAAGTAGCCCCGCCGAGGTCCTACGGACTCGCCACCTTGTGGCGAGCGTGACTTCGTACGGGATTCATTCAAGTCTGCTCTGACCATTATTTTTACCAAGTCTTTGAATTTTGTTTTTGGCCGCCAGTTAAGGTTCCGTCTGGCCTTGGCATAATCGGCTACGAGATGGTGGACCTCGGCTGGACGATAGTATCGCGGGTCTACTTCAACGTATTTTTTCCAGTCACCCAGGCCGGCAATTTGAAAAGCCAGCTCCACGAATTCTCTGACAGTATGGGTTTCGCCGGTGCCAATGACATAATTGTCCGGTTTTTCGCGTTGCATCATCAGCCAGGCTGCTTTCATATATTCGGGCGCATAACCCCAGTCGCGTTTGGCGTCGAGATTGCCGAGATATATTTTTTTATCAAGGCCGGCTTTGATGCGGGCAATGCCCCGGGTTATTTTACGGGTGACGAAAGTCTCGCCCCGGCGCGGGGACTCGTGGTTGAATAAAATTCCGTTGACCGTGAATATTCCGTAAGCTTCGCGGTAAAGGTTGGTCATGTTATAGGCAAAAACCTTCGCGGCACCGTACGGACTCTGAGGTTTGAAGGGAGTTTTCTCATTCTGGCGCGGGGGAGAGGCACCGAACATTTCGGAACTTGAGGCCTGGTAAAATTTAACTTTTTTGCCGGTATCCTGTTCAAAGTCCCTTATTGCATCAAGAACCCGGAGGGCACCATTGCCGGTGATGTCCATCGTATATTCAGGAATCTCAAAAGAAACTTTGACATGGGACTGGGCGCCAAGATTGTATATTTCATCCGGTTTAATTTTGTAAATTATCTTTCTTATCGTTCCGGCATCGGCAAGATCCCCGTAATGAAGGGTTAATTTTCTGTCAACGACATGAGGGTCCTGATAAATGTTATTCAGTCTGACGGTATTGAAAGTCGAAGCGCGGCGGATGATGCCGTGAACGTCGTAGTGTTTGTGCAGTAGGAATTCGGCGAGGTACGAGCCATCTTGGCCGGTAATGCCGGTTATGAGAGCGGTTTTGATTTTCTTGTTTCGAGCCATTGTTAGAAGATTATTATAAAAAAAATTTTTTTACAATCCCTGATTTTTAGGGTATAGTTATAAGGATTTTCATCAAATGCTTAGTAATATCAGGGGAAAAATCGAATACTACCGACAGCATTGGTTCGTCCGCCAGGCCTTTACCCTCCAGGCAGGTAATTTGATAGAAACGATGACCCAGGCGGTGGTCGGTATTTTTTTGGCTCGGCTTTTGCAGCCAGAGCGTTTTGGTGTTTATAGTTTGTCGATGAGTTTGGCCTCGCTCTTAAGCATTCTTCTCGCCACCGGCGTTCAGGATGCCGCTTCATCTCTGCTCGGCGCAAGCTATACCAAAAAAGACGAAAAAGAGATTTTTAATATTTTTAGATTTCTTTTCGGCATCACGATCATTACTTCTTTGATCTCCTTGACTCTGATATTTTTTGCGCCTTTAATATCGGCAAAATACTACCATAACTCAATGATAGGGTTCTATGCAATGATTGTTGTTCTGGCGGGGATAATTTCCAATTCTTTTTTTTCTTTCTCGACCATTGCCCTTCAGATAACCGGCAGGATACAGGATATGATGTCGTTGGGTGTTGTTGATCAGGTCACCCGTTGGTCGCTCTCATTGATTCTGGTCCTTCTGGGATTTGGTATTGCCGGTGCAGTCAGCGCGCATCTCATCGGTGCCATGATAGTTTTTATAATTTCAGTGGTTGTCTGGGAAAAGATAAAAAGATCCAACCCCATCCTGCCCTCGATAAGAAATCTGATTCACGGGTCGAAAATAGATTATAAAAAATATTTCGGTTTCAGTTTCTGGGTTGCCTTGGACCGCAACATCTCGATGCTATATATGATACTGCCGGTTCTGATCGTCGGGGCATATGTAACGGTTTCCGAGGTCTCTTTTTTTAAACTCGCTTTCGGATATATAAATTTGATAATGAGCCTTCTTGGTCCGATATCGATACTTTTGAACGTCGAGTTTCCTAAAATGCAGGCCGGAGAAACCCATCGTCTCCGCCAGAATTTTGTCAGAGTATCGTTGTACGCGATGGCATTGTCGGCGCTTCTTACCGCGGGCGGAGTAATTGCGGCTCCGATCTTGTTCAAGATAATTTACGGTTCAAGATTTCTGCCGAGCATTAAGTATATTTTTGGATTTTTCGTTTACGGTGCATTTTACGGCATCGGCATCGGTCTCGGTCCTATGTGGCGGGCGGTCAACCGGGTCAAAGTTTCTATCCTTATAAATATTGTGACACTTGCCGCGGGTATTCCTTTAGGTTTATGGCTGGTCGCAAATTTTGCTATCTGGGGCGCAGTGATAATGGTTACGCTCTGGTTCACGATCAGCCATCTCATCTCATTTATATATCTTTCAAGAAAGCTTGAAACGTAAGAATTAAATTTTGAATTAAAACTTTTTTGTGGTAATCTTTTACGGTATGAAAGAACACGTTTTTGCTAAGATATTGCGTTGGTTCATCTATGGTGCGGCTTTTATGCCGCTGATAATTTTTAATGATTTTATTTCACCTTTCCATTTCGGAAAGGTGGTTGTGTTCAGAAGTATTGTCGAATTGATGGTTGTTTTTTACATTCTTCTGATTTGGAAGGACGGGAGCTATTTACCGAAGATGACGCGGGTCAGCTGGGCTTTTTTCTTTTTTGCCTGTGCCTTTACCCTGACTGCTATCACCAGCGTTATACCTTATATTAGCGCCTGGGGTTCTCTTGAAAGGATGGGCGGAGCGGTAACATTCTGGCATTATTTTGTTTACTTTATAATCTTGATTTCAGTATTTAAGAACGAAAAGGACTGGATAAGACTCTTCGATGTAATGATATTTGCTGGGGTCCTCTCGGCTTTTTATGGTTTCGGCCAAAGGACAAACATCGACTTCTTTATCGGTTCTGGTGGCCGCGAAAGAATATTCGGTACGATCGGCAACCCGGCCTTGTTTGCCGGGTATCAGATATTATTGGCTTTTCTGTCCGGAATGTTCATATTCAAGTCGGGGATCTCAAAGAATTTCAGGATATTTTACGGTAGCTCCGCTTTGATAATGTTCATTGCTGCCTTTATGACCGTGGTCAGAGGCTCGATACTTGGTATTTGTGTCGGCTTTTTGACATTTGCTTTGCTCTATTCCTCGGCTTATCGTTCTCAAAAGGCGAAGAAAATACTTTTAACTTTGATAGCGCTTGCGGCAGTGTTTGTGGTGGCCGCTCTTTTATTGAAAAATACACCGCTTGTCCAGAATTCAGGTTATTTGAAAAGGATCACTAATTTTTCTTTGACCGACCAGACAGTTAAGACGCGTTTTTGGGCTTGGCAGGCCGGCTTAAAAGGCTGGAAGGAAGGACCAAAAACAATTTTGCTCGGCTGGGGTCCTGAAAATTTTGATGTGCCGTTCTCGAAATATTTTAATCCTAAATTCTTCAGTGGACCGGGTGCGGAAACCTTATTCGACCGGGCTCACAATATGTTCGTCGAGATACTTGTAACAATGGGGCTTCTTGGACTCGGAACATACATTTGGATATTTATTTCAAGTTTCCAGTCTTTATGGAAGAACATCCACAACAAAGATACCACTCTGTACGGTGTCGGTTTTATATCATTACTCATCGCCTATGTTATTCACAATTCTTTTATCTTTGATACTTCTGCAAATTTTCTGGTTTTCTTTACTATCCTCGGGTTCATATCATATCTTTCTGTTCCAAAAACTGTTGAGAATAAAAAACCGATTCAGCGGAGAGTAAATCAGGGTCTTTGGGTCATGACCGGGGCGGCTCTTTTCGTGACGTCGTTCATCTGTATCTATATGGTAAATATCCAGACTTCACTGGCCAATTATGCCTCGACCCGGGGCATAATCGCCGGCTGGGCTAAAGATTTTCCGGCCGCCGTCGCTAAATTCCAGGAAGCGACATCATACGATGCTCCTGGCAAGTACGAGTACCGGAACAGATACGCCCAGTTTATAATTGAAAATGTTCCTTCCCAGATCAATCAGACATATATCGATGCGACTCTTGACGCTGCCGCTCAAGTTCAGAAAAATATCGACGAGAATAAGCCGGACTATCTGCCTTATCTTTACGAAGCAAGATTATATGTAACTCTGGGCAAAGACGACGATAAATCTCCTTATAACGATAAGTCTCTCGAGTATTCGATGGCCGCACTTAAAATTTCTCCAACCTTCATCAGGACATATTATGAAATAGGTCAAGCATATCTGAATAAAAAAGATTATGATAACGCTGCAAAATATTTTAAAGAAGCGGCCCAATTAAATCCGGACGCCGGAATATCTTCCTGGTATTGGGGTGTGGTAGAAATTCAGAGAGGCAATGTCGACCTCGGTTTAAGCATTCTTGAAAATATAATCGAAACCCATAAATACGGACCGGCCGAACCGGACCTTCAGAAACTTCTTAGTCTTTATGAAAAGAAAGGGGATTTGGCTAGAATAGTCTGGGTTTCCGAGATGCTTGTAGCCAATTATCCGGATAACGGACAATATCACGCGACGCTTGCCGTAGCTTATGCCAAAGCCGGAATGCTTGATAAAGCTGTTGAACAGGCTCATGCCGCTGCGACGGTGGACGATAAATATACCGCCGAAGCCCAGGCCTTTGTTAAATCAATCGGCAGACAGTGGTAGATAGGAAATAAAAAATCCGCCTGACGGTGGGTTTTTGATACCAATAGATTATTCTATTAATACCGCAACCGCGACGACAGTAGTCCAGAGGCCGTCTTTGTTACCGATGGCTGATTGAGTAAAGTTCGTGGTTCTGATTATCTGGCCGGAAGCTTTGAACAATTGCTCTTTTTCATCCCAGGAAATTTCGGGATCAAATTCTACACCTAAGGTCGTTGCCAACATTGTTGCGGCAAGATCTTCGGCATATTCACCGGCTTTTTCGTCGGTCTCGCCGAAGGGATGATGTTCGGAAAGATATCCGTATTGGCTCGGGTCATTCGGGATGGCTACACCGATTGAAGCCGAAATAAGCCGGTTTGGTTCATTGGTAGAATTGCGGGCGATGACGGCCGGGATTACTGAACCCGCGGGAAGTAAGGTCACTCCTTCATCGCGCGAGACTTTTTTAACATTCGGTGGATAGATGCTGGAAACGGAAACCAGGTTATATTGAGCGATACCGGCCGAACGCAAGGCCAACTCAAAAGAAGATAAATATTCCTTGTGTGTCCCGGCTCCTTTGGTGAAAAATATTTTGGTAGGCAGCATAGACGGATTTAATTTATACTTTAATTATAGAGTTAAAAAAAAAATTAAAAAGAATTTTTGTTGATAAGTTAATAAAAATCCCCCGCCGTCGGCAGGGGATTTTTATTTTTTGAATTTATTTTTATTACCGACCCTCCTGCTTAAGAGAAATATCTATTGTTTTTAGAATGATACCCAGATCAAGAATAAGCGAACGGTTCTTGATGTAGTAGAGATCATATTGAAGTTTTTCTGCCGCATCCTCTACGGACGAACCGTAGCGGTAATTTATCTGGGCCCAGCCCGAGAGACCTGGCTTAATTATGTAACGCCCTTCATAAAAAGGGATGTTGTTCTTTAATTTGTCATGGAACTCGGGCCTTTCGGCTCTTGGACCGACAAACGACATTTCACCTCTTAAAATATTCCAAAGCTGTGGCAACTCATCTATTCTCGCCTTTCTGAATATTTTTCCGAGCCGGGTAATGCGGGAATCGTTCTCTTTGGCCCAAACCGCGCCGCTTTTTGCCTCGGCATCTTTGGACATGGTCCGGAATTTTATTATCTCGAATATTTTTCCGTTCTGTCCCAGTCTTCTTTGACGATAAAACACCGGCCCGGACGATTCGAGTTTAACGGCCAGAGAGAATAGAGGTATAAATGGCAGGACAACTATGCTTAAGAGAACCGAAAAAATAATATCAAAGAATCTTTTCAAGACCTCGTATGTTCTTTTGTTGCCTTCACTTAAATTTTCCAGGAACCAGATCTGATTTATTGCACCCAAAGGAACACGATTGGTAAGTTCTTCGTAAAAATTCGACAGGTTCTTAAAAGTAACCTGATTGTCGAGTGAGCGGTAGAAAACATCAACTATTGTCGGGACCTGATAGGCCTCGGGCGCAATGACAACCGTGTTTATTCTCTCCCGTCTTATTAATTTGTCGACGTCGCGGATGCCTTCTTTACCGATATCCATTATGTATTTAAGTTCGTAGCCGAGTTGAGGATTTTGTTCGATGAATTTTGCAAGATCAAGAGTTTGTTGGTTAACTCCGACAATGAGAAGGGGTCTCTTGGCGCCTTTGGTGCTGGCCCTATTGAATAGGGTCCGGCTGCCCATGACTATTCCCGCAAATATGACTATAAAAATAGCCAGGTTGGTTTTTGGAGTGATGCTAAATATCGGCAGCAGATAAAACACACCGATAGAGATTGACGAAGCAAAAGCTATTGCTCGGAAAATACTGGTATAAAAATTTATATTATTCTTAAGAAAACTTAGCTCATAAAGATTGGTAATATAAAAAACCATGAGCCATAAAATAAAAAGGAACAAAAAAGGCCCGGAATGGAGGCCGAATTGGTAAGCAAAATTATCCGGATATCTTACAAGGACCGTTAAAGTTAAAGCAGCATATAATGCGGCTATATCAAGAAAAAGAAGGCCAAATCTCTTCATCCCGTACGAAGTATCCCGTTGAAATCATGTTACGAAGAAGTCTTAAGAATATCTGCCTAATTCGCACTTTTAAAGCGAATCTGACTTCGTACGGGATTCATAATTATTAAATATAATAAAGCAAAACCATTGTTTAGTCAACCAATTGACTCATAACTATTTTAATGGTATATTCTTAATCAATGTCACGAACCAAACTAAAAATAGGCATTATCGGTATCGGCATGGTCGGCGGACCGATAAGAAAATGGTTCGAAGAAATAAACGGTTATAAACGTGGGCGTGACCTGTTTTGCTACGATGTTGATCCGAAGAAAGGTTATACTGATGATGTGAATCTGGCGGATATAATATTTGTTTCTGTTCCGACTCCTCCAAACCCGGACGGTAGCTGTAATACTTCTCTCGTTGAAGCGGCGGTTGCGTCAATAAAGGAGGGAAAAGTGGTGGTTGTTAAATCAACGATTGTTCCGGGGACTATTGAAAGTCTTCAAAAAAAATATCCTAAAAAACGCCTCATATTTAATCCTGAATTTTTGACCGAATCACAGGCCTGGGAGGATTTTTTGTCACCCGATCGCCAGATAATCGGCCACACTGCTAAAAGCGTTTCGGACACTGTGGAAGTTCTTAATCTCTTGCCTAAGAAAAATTTCATACGTCCCTGGACTTCGGATTACTCAAAAAAATCGGTCAATGCTACAGAAGCTGAATTTGGCAAATATGCTTCAAATGTTTTTGGTTATGTAAAAGTTATCTACGGCAATATTCTGGCCGATCTTTGTTATGCAATGATAAAGGTTCGAGGTATTAAAGTTGATTATGATAATATCCGGGAAATTATCGGAGCCGATCTACGGATCGGTCCGGCCTGGCTCAACGTTAACCACGGAGATTATTCCGGTGCCGGGGGCTATTGTTTTCCGAAGGATATGAATGCTTTCATTGCTTTTGGTCAAGAACTCGAAAAAAGTGCAACGGATAAAAAAATTCTCGACAAAGAACATTTAAACGTAATGAAGGCGGGTCTGGCGGTTTTAAAATCAGTCAGAAACTATAACGAAACGCTTATTAAGTCTCAAGGTCTGGCCATGGCCGAAGTTTCCAGGCATGACAAGGAGATAATTCTTCAAAAGCGGAAAAAAATAAGACAATGAAAAAAGCACTTGTTACCGGTGGAGCCGGATTTATCGGTTCAAATTTAACGGATGCTCTTATCGAACAAGGTTTTGAGGTTTTGGTCATAGACAATCTGTCCAACGGCAAAAAGGAAAACGTAAATAAAAAAGCGAAGCTTTATGTTAGAGATATAAACGACCTCGGAGCGATTGAACCGCTTTTTAAAGGGGTGGATTATGTTTTTCATCTTGCCGCTTTACCGCGTGTACAGTTCTCGATCGAAGAACCCGATACTGCCAACAAGACTAACGTTTCGGGAACATTGAATGTTCTGATGGCTAGCCAGAAGGCCGGAGTTAAACGTCTGATATATTCAGCCTCAAGTTCCGTTTATGGCGACCAGAAAAAAATGCCTTTAAAAGAAAATTTTCCGGCAATGCCAAAAAGTCCTTACGGTCTCCAAAAATATATCGGTGAACTTTATTGCCGTCTCTGGAGTGAAATATACGGACTGTCCACCGTTTCACTTCGTTACTTTAATGTCTACGGACCAAGGCTCGATCCCGAGGGTGCTTATGCTCTTGTCGTCGGCAGATTTCTAAAACAGCGTTCATTTGGCGAGCCGATGACTATTACCGGCGACGGCGAACAGACCAGAGATTTTACTCATGTCAGGGATGTTGTCCGGGCGAATATTCTGGCGATGAGCTCAAAAAAAGTGGGCCACGGCGAGGTCATTAATATCGGAGCCGGTAAGAACCAGTCTATAAACCTCATTACCAAACTTATCGGCGGACCGGTCAAATATATCCCGGCCCGGCTTGAACCTAAACACACTTTAGCCGACAATTCCCTCGCCCTTAAACTACTCGGATGGAAGCCAAGGGTAAAGATCGAGGAAGGTCTTGCAGAACTCAAATCCTTGTCGGGTCTTAAGTAAAACTCTTAAAAAAGATATAATTAAATTATGCTAAGATGGCCTAAATTTTTATATCCTTTTTTAATTTATTTACTTTTTCTTTTTTTTGTCGGCACAACTTTTGCTGATACTGTCGGCCAGCGTCAAAATTTTTATGTTAATCGAGTGTTCGATAAATTTAGTCGCTCAAGTGTTTCGGCAACTCTTCGCCAAACAAGCGACAAGTTATATGTCTATGTCGAAGATGATTACTGGAACTCTCTTAGTATGGCACAACAAAGTTCTCTTGTGGCCAACATAACCTCATTGACTAGCGAATTCGATTCCAATATTTACCCGAAAGAAATCCAATTCTGGGGCTCAGAACCAAATCCAGGGATAGACAATGACCCAAAGATAACTCTTCTGGTAACTCAGCTTATAAAAAACAACGGCGGGGATTTTAACAGTGCCAATGAATATTCACGTTCACTTGTTTCCACTTCGAATCAAAGAGAAATGATGTTCATGAATAGCGATGTGTTGTCTCGAACCGGAGGCGATCTGGCCAAAGAATTTATGGCGCACGAGTTCCAGCATCTGATCTCATTTAATCAGAAAGAATTACTTCGTCATTCCCAAGAATCCACTTGGTTAAACGAACTCCGCTCTGAATATTCAATAACCTTGCTTGGTTATAATGATGTTTATCTTGGTTCAAATCTCGATAATAGGGTCCAAGATTTTTTGGAAAAACCTTCTGATAGTCTGACCGAGTGGCCCAATTCAGTAACTGATTACGCGGCCGCGAATATGGTAGGAGAGTACCTGACAGAAAGGTTCGGAAATTCTATTTTATCCGATACTTTAAAAGGTTCTTCATATGGCATTGATTCGATAAACAAATATCTTGCCAGTCATGGCAGTTACGAAAATTTCGGCGATGTTTTTGTCGATTGGATGGGGGCTGTTTATACGAATAACATCGGCGCTGACCCGGTTTTGGGTTATACTCGTGCCGGTCTTAACTCTGTCCATGTTGTTCCGGAGCAGACGATATATCTTTCACCCGGACTTCAGGAATACAATTTTTATAAAACTATCAAAGATTGGCAGCCCTTATGGCTTGAATTCAATGTCAGCCAATTATCGAACGACCCGAACCAAAGTTTCAGGGTAGATGTTACTGGACAGAATGGGCAGAGTTACCTTGCTGGAACAGTAAGCTATTACAGTAATGGGCAGGTTAGACTGGATAAGATAAATGTAAATAACGCTTCCGGGACTGGTTTTGTCGTAAATTCTTCGGACAAACATTTGGATAAGGTGATCGTTGTTGCGACCAAAGATACCAAAATTTCTGACTTTGGAACTGATGAGATGCTTTTCGGGATAAATATAAAGATTTCTTCGGTAAAAAGTTCGGATGTTAAAAATATTCCTCTTCTTCAAGATGGAATGCTGATCAAAAGACCCACCGAAAAAGAATTATATGTTATCTCGGGCAAATACAAACGCTATCTTAACTCGGATGTGGTTAAACTTTACGGACAACTTGACCCTTCGAAGGCGGTTTCTCCGGAGCCGGAAGTTTTTGATTCATACCAAACTTCAAATTACGTTAAATATGCCAATGACCAGAAGGTGTATGCCGTTTGGCCGGAGCAAGGCGAAGGTTCCCGTGGAGGAACTTCTACGGGAATCGCCTCCGGAACCAAGCACTGGCTTCACCTTACTCCAGCTCAATGGGATGCTTCTGGTCGGGACTGGAATGCAATATTTACCATAAGTGACCTGGAACTGAACTACTATAAGAACGGAGTTGAAATCACAAGATAAAGATAATATAATGATTTGCATGAATCCCGTACGAAGTAGTAAAAACTTTAGCGGGACAATAGGTGAAGTCTTTGCATGGATTTGAATGGCAAACGTTTGACCTTCAGACCCTGTAAAGGCTACTTCGTACGGGATGAAAATATCCATAACCACAAAAAACATAACTCTCGACGAACCGTTAAGGGTTTTTGTCGAGGCGAAGATCGGCAATCTCGCTAAATTCTTTAAAGGCAAGGACGATTCGGAAGCCAGGGTCGAGATCGGCAAACCTTCGGAACAGCATCGCAAAGGGCCGGTTTTCTACGCCGAGGTAAACTTAAAAACAGGCGGAGTTTTATTGAGAGGGGAATCGGAACACGTTGACTTGCGTTCGGCGATAACAAAAGTCGAACATGAGCTTCAGGTCCAGATAAAAAAATTAAAAAACAAGGCCAAAGACCTCTCCCGGCGGGTTAAAAAATAGAATTTTACCCAAGATAAAAGCGGTTTGAAACCGCTTTTATCTTGGGTAAAAACGTGCTAAAATAACTAATCCATGTCATTTTTAGGCAAAATTTTCGGCGACGCGAACGAACGCTACGTTAAATCGCTTGAGCCAGTAATAGAAAAAATAAACGAACTCGAAAAAAATTACGAGAAGCTTTCAGATGCTGAATTAAAGGCCAGAACATCAGAATTCAAAAAACGGATCAATAAAGAAGAAACTCTGGATGATATTCTGCCGGAAGCGTTTGCAGCGGTTCGCGAAGCCTCAAAAAGAACTCTCGGCCAGAGACATTTTGACGTCCAGCTGATTGGCGGCATAGTACTTCATCAGGGAAAGATATCCGAAATGCGGACCGGTGAAGGTAAAACCTTGGTTGCCACCTTACCCGCTTATCTGAACGCTTTATCGGGCAAAGGTGTGCACGTGGTGACGGTCAACGATTATCTGGCCAGACGCGATGCGGCCTGGATGGGCCAGATATACAATGCTCTGGGTCTGACAGTCGGTTGTATCAATCATGATGCCAGCTACTTATATGACGAAAGTCATATAAGTACAAATTCCAAATTCCAAGCGCCAAATTCCAAACAAATCCAAAATCCTAATAATCAAAATTCAAAATCAGAAAAAGAATTGGATAAAGAAAGGGATACTATTGGAAGTTTTCATGTTGTTCATGAATTTCTACGTCCAGTCGATAAAAAAGAATCCTACGGCGCAGATATTACTTATGGGACCAACAACGAATATGGATTTGATTATCTTAGGGATAATATGGCCTATGACGTTAAGCAAATGTCTCAAAGAACTGGTGAATTTAATTTTGCGATAGTGGATGAAGTTGACTCAATTTTGATTGACGAAGCCAGGACCCCTCTTATAATCTCTGCTCCCGATACAGATTCTACCGAACTTTACCGGACATTCTCCAAGGTTACTCCGCGGCTTGTTGAAAATGACGACTATAATGTCGATGAAAAATTAAAAGCTGTGTCCATAACCGAGGCCGGCATCGAAAAAGTTGAGAAAATTCTTGGTCTTTCGAATATCTATGACCAAGGCGGAATTCGTTATGTTCATCATCTGGAGCAGGCATTAAAAGCCCAGATACTTTTCAAGCGCGATAGAGATTATGTTGTTAAAGACGGCGAGGTTATCATTGTCGATGAATTTACCGGACGTTTAATGCCGGGCCGACGCTGGTCTGAAGGTCTTCATCAGGCCGTTGAGGCCAAGGAAGGTGTAAGCGTTCAGAAAGAATCCAGAACTCTGGCCACGATAACTTTTCAGAATTATTTCCGTTTATATAAAAAATTGGGCGGAATGACAGGAACGGCCAGGACATCCGCTGAAGAGTTCCACAAAGTTTATAGTCTTGACGTTGTTTCTGTTCCGACCAACAAAACTGCAATTCGTGATGATTTAGCTGACCGAATATACAAAACCGAAATGGGCAAGTTCCGGGCAGTGGCGAGAGAAGCAAAGGAACGACATGAAAAAGGCCAGCCGGTTCTTATTGGAACGGTTTCAATAGAAAAAAATGAGCTGATGTCTAAACTTCTCGACCGGGAAGGCGTCAGACATAATGTTTTAAACGCCAAACAGCATGAAAAAGAAGCTGAACTTCATGCCCAGGCCGGACGCTTGGGTGCGGTAACGGTGGCCACGAATATGGCCGGCCGTGGCGTCGATATAATTTTGGGCGGCAATCCGCCCGACAAAGAAGAATCTGAAAAAGTCAGACAGGCTGGCGGTCTGCATGTCATCGGTACCGAACGACACGAAGCCCGCCGGATAGATGACCAGCTTCGTGGCCGTTCCGGCCGTCAGGGTGATCCCGGTTCATCGCAATTCTTTGTTTCAACCGAAGATGATGTTATCCGCATTTTCGGCGGCGACCGTTTAAAGAATATGATGGAAACTCTTGGAATAGGCGAAGACGATGTTATCGAGAATCGATTCATATCTGGCGCAATAGAACAGGCCCAGACACGGATCGAGGGGCATAATTTTGATATTAGAAAATATGTTCTCGAATATGATGATGTGATGAACAAACATCGTGAAGCGGTTTATCGTTTGCGGCATGAGGTTTTGTTGTCTGAAAATATCCGGGAAACGGTTATGGGCTATATTTTAGATGTAGTGAATAATATGGTTGCGGTTCATGCGCCCGAAGACGGGGGAGAGTGGAATATTGAAGAGATTGCCGAAGCTCTCAAATCTATTATCGGACAGGACGACGCTCTTCATTCTAAACTTCTCGAGGCGGCCGGTGACCACGATCATCATAACTTCGCGCATTTCGTCATTGATTACGTTGTTAAGGCCTATGAAAACAGAGAAAAAAGTCTTGGTCCGGAAATGATGCGCCAGCTCGAAAGGTTTGTCCTTCTCCGGACGATCGACGAACTTTGGATGGATCATATTGAAGCGATGGAATCTTTGCGTGATTCGGTACGGTTGAGGGCTTACGGCCAACGTGACCCTCTCATCGAGTATAAGATAGAAGGCCAGAAAATGTTTGAAAATCTTCAGTATTCGGTCAAAGGCCAGTTTGCCAACACGATCTTCAAGGTCCAGATGATGCAGCAACCACGCGAAGTTAAAATGGAAGAACGTCGTCCCGCCGTCGTTGAAACTTTGGCGGGCAGGCCGGATGTTACCGTTGACCAGCATACACATCAAACTCAAATAAACGAACCATCTCATCGGCCGCTTCAAAATGACCATCCCGAACCTGGCTCGCCTCGCCAGGGCGAAGTTAAGGCGGGCCGCAACGACCCTTGTTGGTGTGGTTCAGGGAAAAAATACAAGAAATGCCATGGAAAATAATAAAACCCCAAAATGGGGTTATGAGATGGAATCGGCAAATTCTATATTATATGGAGGAAAAAGATCAACACGTTTGACCTTTCGGCCACGAATGTCAAGATAGATCAGCTTGCAAAGCAACCAGAATGGAAATGAGGGCCTTGCATTTGCACAAGCATCAGCTTGAGCCTGAATTTCTTGAACGATCTGTTCCGTAGTCTTATTTTCCATATATTTTTCCTAAAAAGTACCAACCACACCATAGCACACTCTTGTGGGCATGTAAACAAATATAAGTTAAGTGACGAAGGTCGCGAAATACTGAGCGTAGTAGCGCGAATGTGAAATGTCATGGAAAATAGAAAATCCCTCGGAGTGATAGCGACTCTGAAATGGTCGCATCTCCGAGGGAGCCATGAGGACGGAGTCTAACCGCCTCTGCACCATCCAAGTATAACACATTTCACCTCAATCTGTCAATAGTTTCAAATATTAAATAAAAAAGCCTGCCGGATTAGCGGCGGGCGGGCGGGCGGTCAGGGATGGCGTGTGAAATAGGTTAGCATCCACGGAAGAGGGATGCACAGAACTCCCCAGGCCAGACCTATCATGAATGAGCCGGTTGCTATCCAGGCAACAAATGCGACGAGGGCGGCGACTCTCCAGGCAACCGCGGTGGCGGTTCTTTCGTAGTCGTCTCTCGTTCCTACCATTTCTCACCTCCAGCCATATTTATACAATACAAATGTATTTTTGTAAAATCATTTCAAATATGATAATATCTGGCCAGTCCTTGTTTATCGGTCTGCCGATGAGAGACATGGAGTTCCGGGAATTAAAACCCGGAGACGTTATCTGTTCTGCAAATAAACCTGAAGATGTTTGGACCGTTGTGGCTTGGCAGAAAAAACACGATACCTTTCTTATTGTCCAGGGTCGGCATGATCTCAATTCTAAAAAATTAATCTGGAAAATAATGCCTATCGTTTCAGATTCTAATTGCCTTCTTTTGTCTGACAGGTTTGATCTTCGAGTGGGCAGAATATTAGACCCAAAAAACTGGTCCAAATTCGCTGTTTTCTGAACAGACTATACCCGCGAAACCCGCGGGGTTGTTTTTGTCTTAAAAAGTGTTAAAATATATCGTTCGTAGATTTTAACCCAGAGGAGGTTCATGAGGCTGATTCTCGGTTCACGTTCTGAAGGCAGGAAAAGAGTTCTTCAAAAAATGGGTCACAAATTATTCGGTGTTGTCCCTGCAGAAATAAATGAAAGGGCTATCCGCCATAAGGACCCTGTCAAATTGGTCACAAAATTGGCTCATGCCAAGGCAAATGCCATTAGAAGCAGGCTCCCGGTGCATAGAGCTATTCTGATAACTTCGGACCAGGTAGTTCTCTATAACAACGTTATACGTGAAAAACCTGTCGACGAATCGGAGGCGTTTGTTTTTCTTCTGACTGCCCATAAATACCCCTTGAGGACGGTTACGTCGGTTGTGGTGACAAATTTGTTCGGAGGCCAGAGACTTTGGGGTGTTGACCAGGCCGAAATAAGGTTCACGCAGATACCCGTCGAAGTAGCCGAACTTTATATTGATATGGGATATGGCTATGAGCATTCTGGCGGATTTGATCAATATAATCATTTGCTGAAAAAGTATTATGAAAATTTTTACTGTGATATTGGAAATGTTTATGGACTTACTGTGAATATGACCCGAAGATTTCTGGATGTCTTTCTTGGAGACGTAAACAAAGTGTTTACCGAGCAATGAAGCTCGGTTTTTATTTAACCTAATTTGTATTTACCGTAATTTTATTTTATAATGGCTCCATTATGAAAAATTTAACATCACGTTTAATACTTCTTGCAGTGTTTGGTCTGACATTTTTCGGTATCTTCTGGCTGATAAAGAACGGCCAGAACCAAGCCAATAATCCCGGCCCTGCAATTACGGATGAAGGTTTCCAGCCGTCCGGACCCGGCAAAGCTGTCCTTGTTGAGTTTGCCGATTTTGAATGTCCCGCTTGCGGTTACTATTATCCGTTCGTGAAACAGCTCCGCTCCGATTATGGCGATAAACTCACGATAGTTTATAAATATTTTCCATTGAGGCAGATACATCCGAACGCCCAAATAGCTGCTCAAGCAGGCGAGGCGGCCCGCTTGCAAAATAAATTCAACGAAATGGAAGACCAGTTGTTTACCAACCAGGATCAATGGGCGAGTTTGTCTAACGACGCAGCTAAACAAAAATTTGTTTCCTATGCTCAGTCTCTTGGCATGAATAAGGACCAATTCCTTAAAGACATGGATTCAACTGTGGCCAGCGATGCAGTTGAGAAGGATTATCAGCAAGGTGCGGGACTGGGGGTAAATTCGACCCCGACCTTCTATTTGAACGGTATTAAACTAAATAATCCTGCCAGTTATGATGGATTCAAATCTCTCATCGATCAAGCCCTCGCCGGAAAATAATACCCAGGTTAAACCGTCTAAGCTTTGGCCATGGTCCGTCATGGCCGTTTCTCTTGTCGGCATCGGCGACACTCTCTATCTGATACTCAATGAGATCTATGGAGGTACTATCAAGTGTATTATTGTTAACGGTTGCGAAAAAGTTCTGACCAGTAAATATTCTGTTTTTGCCGGCATTCATTTAAGTTGGTGGGGTTTAGGTTTCTATGCCTCGGTCTTCTTGGCTGTAAATATATACGACCTTTACGGCGGGAATATTTGGCTTAAACTTTTAAGTCTCATGACCACAGCGGCGTTTTTGGTGTCATTGAGTTTGTTAGGCATTCAGATATTTATCCTAAAAGCACTCTGTATCTATTGTTTAACTTCTGCCGCTTCGTCGACAACTCTTTTTGTCCTGGTTATGATAATGCGTAAAAAGTTAAATATTCCTCGCGAATAATTTGGAAAAAAGCAAAACAATCTTAACTCTATGTATAGTTCATAAGCATACGCAGGTTCTTTTAGGTATGAAAAAAAGGGGATTCGGAGCCGGCAGGTGGAACGGCTTCGGTGGAAAGGTTGAACCTGGGGAATTGCTCGAAGACGCCGCCCGGAGAGAACTTTATGAAGAAGCGGGCATAAAAACTGGTTCGATTGAAAGGGTTGGCGTGATAAATTTTGAGTTTTTTAATGATCCGGTAATCCTTGAGGTTAACGTGTTTAAAACCCCGGACTTTACAGGCGAATTTGTTGAAAGCGAAGAGATGAAACCGCAATGGTTCGACATCAAAGAGATCCCTTTTGATCAAATGTGGCCGGACGATAAATATTGGCTGCCATTGTGTCTTGAAGGCAAGAAGTTTAAGGGCCATTTTTTGTTCAGAGGCCATGACGAAATAATTTCAAGCGACCTTAAGGAGGTAACAAGTATTTAATATGAATATAGGTGAAAAAAAATTAACTACCGTCGTTGTCTCAGGTGGATTTGACCCGGTTCACATCGGCCATATTCGGATGTTCCAAGAGGCCAAAAAACTAGGTGACCGGCTGATTGTAATATTAAACAACGATAACTGGCTCAAAAAAAAGAAGAACCATGTTTTTATGCATCAAAAAGAGCGCAAAGAGGTAATCGAATCCATCTTCGGTGTGGATGCGGTTGTTATAACCGGTCACCCCAAAAATCCGAAGGATATGAGCGTTTCTAAAGAGATACTCAAAATAAAACCAGATATTTTTGCCAACGGCGGAGACAGGAAGAATGAGAATGATATTCCTGAAGTCGAAGCCTGCCGCAAGGTCGGCGCAAAAATGATATTTAATATTGGTAAAGGTGGTAAAGTTCAGTCGAGTTCCTGGCTTCTAGCCAAATATGTCGACAGGTTAAAACCGGTCCGGGTGCTTGATATCGAAAAGATGCTCTATGAGTTAAAAAACGTTTTTCAGCGGTCAAAAATAAAATTTCCTGAAAAATTAAGATTAAAAACCTCAAAACTCATCCTTAAACTGATGAACCAGAAAAGAGGTTTTGGTCTTTTTGTCATTTTAGGTTGGCAGGATAAGTGGAGAAAATTTACCGATCTGCCCGATTCCGGACAGGATATATATGTAAAGCATCGTCAGAACATCCTCGAGCATTATAAGACCCACAAATATGACTTTGAAACGACGGTTAATTTTGACGGTGCGATCCTGATAGATCGTCACGGCAATATTATCCATTCAGGAATAATTATCGAGGGTTTGCGCCCGCGGGTTATCGCCGATAAGCTTAATCCTGGAAAATTCAAAGACCTGTCTGAACAGTTCGGGTTCAGGGGAAAGGTCCATTCACGACATTTATCCGCGATCACCGCTTCATATGTTTTCAAGGGCACAACTATTTTTACAGTTTCTGAAGAGAACGATTCTTTCCATGTTTTTGAGAACGGCAAAATAATCTACAGCACTAAAAATTAAATGATCCCCCGCAGGGGATCAGATTTTATCGTAAAGGATATCAATCTCGGAGACTAATTTTTTTAAAATTTCCGGTTCGCTTGAAGAATGGCCGGCATTGACCATATAGAGCGACGAACCAGGTAATGCTTTGTGAAGACGGTGGGCGCTCTTTGGCGGACAGACCATATCATCGCGGCCTTGGATGATGCTGACGGGCACATCGGGGAATTTTGAAGCGTTGTTAATGATGAATCTGTCTTCAATGAAACAATTATGGACAAAATAATGGGCTTCCATCAGGGCCCAGGCCTCAAAGTTGCAGCTTCGGATCTCTTTCTCTATCTCAGCTTCCGGTTTCGGCTTCTGATAAAGAAGGCAGGTTTCATATCGGCACCACTCATAGGCAAAGTATTCCCGCCTGAAGTCGGCTTCTTTTTTGGAATTCATCTGATGGTAGTAATACATCTGGGTAGTCCAGCCTAATTCAGGATTGGCGTGATTGAAAAATCTTTGCCATGCCTTCTTTGCGTATTCGGTTTTTGCCAATTTGCCGGAAAAGTAATCTTCGGTCTCTTCTTCTTCTCCTAAAAATATTCCTCTCAAAACAAGACCGGACACAGTTTCAGGATGGGTTATGGTATAAACTGAAGCTAAGCAAGAAGCCCAGGAGCCTCCAAAAAAAGCGGCCCTTTTAATCTTGTTTCTTTCTAAGATCTGAAATATATCTGAAACAGCGTGTTGAGTAGTGTTGTTTTCGAGTTCACGGGAAGGTTTTGATTTGCCAGAACCACGTAATTCTATTAGGAAGATGCGCCATTTTTTAGGGTCAAAGAAACGTCTGTCTTTCGGTTCAAGTCCGCCGCCCGGTCCGCCCGGCAAAAAAACTATCGGCTTGCCTTTTGGATTTCCGCAAACTTCATAATAAACCCGGTGTATTTCATTTGCTTGAGAAGCGGCAGGTTTTTTTTCAGATTCGGGTGCGGGAACCGTCTTGGGCTGTAAAAATTCATATCTTATTTCTTTTATTTCAGGAAAAAGCTTGGTCGGTCTTCTCATCTGAAGTCCTTTTAAAAGAGCGTGATACCCGAGGATTTAATAATTTAATAATATTTTGTAAAAAAGTCAAATATTTTATATTTGCTATTTAACATTGACATACGTAAGAAATATGGTTATCCTATCTCTCAATTGAACGTTTAAAATTTGAGTTACCGAATGTCTCAAAGCCGAAAATCGTTTAAGTCCCGAATGTTCGGCACAGAAATGCACGAATCTATCTACGCAGTCCAGGAGTGGAATCTTGATGTCCGACAGTTTGCGATATATTTGACCGGGGAAAAAATGGAATACGATGCTGATGACGAATGGGATAATCGTGAAGAGCCAGGTGTCGAATATCAGATGAGTGCGCGCTTGATAAAGAATCTGCATATACTTGCGGATATTGACTCTAAGCGCCCTATCCTTATTCATATGAAAACGGATGGTGGAGATTGGAGTGAGGGCATGGCGATATATGATACGATACGTTTTGCCCAAAATCCGATCGTTATTCTTAACTATACTCATGCCCGTTCAATGAGCTCAATAATTTTTCAGGCCGCCAACAAGCGTGTGATGATGCCCAACAGCAGTTTTATGTTTCACGAAGGTACGATCGCTGTTTCTGGAACGTGGAAAACTTCCCATTCAACTATGAAATGGGCGGAAAGGGATAATCCAAACATGCTCGAGATATATGCAAGCCGAATGAAGGAAAAGGGTATTTATTCAAAAAAGCCCAAGAGATATATAAAAGAAATTCTCCAAAGCCAGATGGATAAAAAAGAAGACGTCTATTTGAGCCCACGGGATACGGTCAGTTGGGGATTAGCTGATGAAATATTTGACGGTAATTGGCAGAAATTAAGACAGAGATTGAAGAAGTAATTAATAGACCCGCTTAAATGCGGGTTTTTGTTTTTTAATGTTAATGGTGTAGAATAACTTAGTGAGTAATTTAGGTACAATAAAAATTTCACGGAGCGGGCTTAATCTTTTTCTCGAATGCCCGAGATGTTTTTGGCTTGACCTCCATCATAAGATAAAACGTCCGCCCGGCTATCCCTATACTTTATCTGCCGCGGTGGATTTCCTGGTTAAAAAAGAATTCGACAAATACCGCAATGAAGGCACTTTGCCGCCGGTTTTGAAAAAATTCGGCATCAAGGACGCTAAGTTGTTTACCGGACCGGAATTATCCGAATGGAGGAATAATTTCAAAGGCGTAGCTTATTATGACGAGCATTTGAACGCAACACTTTACGGTGCGGTGGACGATATTCTCGAATTTGATGACGGTTCTTTGGCGGTCATCGATTACAAATCCTCCGGTTCAAAAGAAATTACCATTTACGAAGACTATCGCCGGCAGATGGAAGTTTACAATTATATTCTGAAACAGAAAGGGCATCAGACTTATCCTGAAGCGTTCTTTGTTTTTTATCAGGTCATCAAAGAAGGCGAGGATGGTTTTGCCAATGCTCTTAAGTTTAAGGAAGATGTCCGGCCGGTCGTGGTCAACACAGACTGGGTCGGCGAAGCTTTTACCAGAGCGGTTGAAATAGCCCGCTCTGAAAAAGCGCCTATCGACAAACCAAAAAAGGGCCACTGCGACCATTGTCACTACGTGGATATGGCTTCGCGTTTTCAGGTTATACAAGACCTCAATATATAATTATGCCAACTGCGCCCAAACTCTACGCCGAACATTTTTATAAATTTTTCCAATGCCCGCATTGGATTTGGTACGACATTTACGCTGATGCCACCAAAAGGAAAAAAACTCCGGCGATAATGGAGCTTATCTATAAAGGCAAATCCTCCGATTCGGCCGGTTCGTTGAGAGAACATAAAAGATTCGAAGAAATAAAACCCGAACTTTTAAAGGACCTCGAAGAAGGTTTTTTGGCCACTCTTGAATTGATGAAACAAGGCAAGAATATTTATCACGGCGTTCTGATGTCGGAAGACTGGGCGGGGATTCCTGACTTATTGGAAGCCCGGCCGGGTAAGTCCAATTTAGGTGACTGGCATTATGTTGTCTATGATGTTCAATCAACTCTTGATCTGCGGGACGAATATAAATTCCAACTTATTTTTTATAGTTTGATGCTCGAGCGTCTTCAGGGGGTCAGGCCCAAGGAGGCATATGTTATGGACGCTCAAGGCAACGAACGTTCGTTCAAGGTTGATGATTTTATCGATCAATTCCATTTGACCCGTCTTCAAATAGAAAAGATCCTCGACGGGGAAAAACCGGCGCCTTTCATTAAATCAACCTGTAAAAAAACCCCATGGTATTCCCTGTGTTTCTCTGACGCCAAAGATTGCGACGATGTCTCGCTCATTTACCGTTTAAGTCAGGCCGACCAAAGAAGATTCTATGGCATCGGAATTAAAACCGTTTCTGACCTTGCAAACTCGGATGTGAATGAGCTTCAGTCAAAACTCGAAGACTGGCCTTTTGATAAAATCATCAGAATGTCGAATCAGGCGAGGGTCCTGCTTTCCCAGCAGCCGTTGATATTGAGAAAAAGCGTTTTGCCAACGGTTAAACATGAGATATATTTCGATATCGAGTCAGATCCAACCCGCGATATTGATTATCTGTTGGGCTATCTTGTTAAAACCGGTGGTCAGGCAAAGTATGAATATTTGCTAGCGAATGAAAAAAAAGACGAGGAAAAAATATGGCAAAAATTTCTTGATTTCCTGGCCGGACTTGATGATTTTGTCATCTACCACTATGCCTATTATGAAAGGCAGGTTTTTGACCGCTTGTCGCTCCGTTATGGTGCGCCGGCATCCTTAATGGATAAATTTCATGACAATACCATCGATCTTCATGCTCAAGTAGTTGATTCTGCCGTCTTGCCTTTATATTTTTACAGCTTAAAAGATGTAGCCGGGTATCTCGGCTACAAATGGAATGACCCTGAAGCCGGTGGAGCAGAATCGGTCGTCTGGTATAATGAATGGCTTGAGAAAAAAGATGACTCGATAATGAAAAAAATACTTAAGTATAATGAAGATGATGTCAGGGCAACAATGCTTATAAAGGAATGGCTCGAACATCAAAAGCCCGCTAAAGGCAGGGAAAAAGAAAGTTTAGACGGATAATATCAACAGATATTCTTTTCTGTTGTTCATCGGGGAGTTATAATAGTAACTGATGCCCCCGATCTCGGAGAAAAATCAATTCATTATTGCCCTAAGCGTTTTTGCCGTGCTGCTTGTAATAGTTGTTTATATCCGTTTTGAAGCCGGCGTTTTAAAAACCGCACAACCTGTTGTTTCTACCGTGTCCCAGGCGACCCCTTTGCCCCAATCCGTGAATTCAGGCGTAGGGGCCGATATTTACGACAAGGCCTCTTCCCCGACCAATAGTATTCCCCAGACCAATCCTTTCAATACGTCAACGAACCCTATTTCAGATGCTTATCAAAACCCATTTGAATAAGAAACTCATCATCGCTACCTCGGTCATAAGCGGCTTGTTCGCGGTTGTGGTCTTTGCCGCGACCACCGCCAATATTACTTTTCCGATAGCCGAGCTTGGAAATTGTCAGGATAAGGATTCCTGCCGGCAGTATTGCAACGATCCTAACAATATTCCTGCCTGTCAGGCCTTTGCCCAGGCTCACAATTTAACTCCCAAAACGAATAACGGTGATAGCGGAACTGCTAGTAATCTTGCTCAAGCCATAAAAAACGGCGGCGGTCCCGGCGGCTGTGACAGTTTTGATTCCTGTCGGACTTACTGCCAGAATCCTGACAATCAATCAGAATGTAAGACCTTTGCCCAAGCTCACGGTCTGACCAAACCCCCACAGACTCCGAGTGCTGATTCAAAAATTAACTCCACCTTACAAGAGACTACCGGTCCTGGCGGCTGTTCAAGTAAAGATACTTGTCGGCAATACTGTTCTGACCCGTCTCATCAGGACGAATGCCTTTCTTTTGCAAAGGAACATAATTTAATTCCCAAAGACCAGTCGGATAAGGTAGCCAAATTTCTTTCACTGGTTCAGTCCGGCCAGACACCCGGAGGGTGCAAAACAACTCAAGATTGCCATCAATATTGTTCCGATTCTTCTCATTCGACGGAGTGCGCTGATTTCTTACTTAAGCTCGGAGTTGTGACCAAAGATCAGGCCGGAGATTTTAAGGAAACAAAAGGTGAAGGTCCGGGCGGGTGTAAGAGCAGAGAAGAGTGCTCGGCTTTTTGCAACGATGCCGCCAATCACGATACCTGTCTCAAGTTCGCCCAGGAACACAATCTTATTCCGAAGAAAACTATCGAAGATATAAAATCAAATTCAGACCAGGTCAAACAAAAACTTCAAAACTTGCCACCCCAAACTCTCAACTGCTTAAAACAGAAACTTGGCGATGACACGATCACCAAACTTGAGAACGGTCAATTGCTGCCCAGCGGCACGACAACCTCTAAAGCCAAAGAATGTTTCCAAGGCCAGAGCGGTGGTCAGACCAATGGCCAGGGTAATCCGCAGGGTTCGCCTCATCCGATGAAACTCCCGCCCCAGATACTCTCATGTCTTAAAGAAAACTTGAGCGAGACTAATTATAGCTTTTTCTCGGGAGACACTCCGCCGAATACAAAGGATTTGAGTCCCGATGTGATAGCCGTTGTTAAAAAATGTTTTGAACAATCTCAAGGTCTGAACGGTTCACCGATGCCCGGGCAGGGGATGTCGGAACATGGAATGCCTGGAACCAGTCCCGGAGAAGCTATGCCGACAAGGCCTGCCTGTCAGCCGTACTACTATTGGGACGGCAGCCAGTGTTCAAGTTATGCGGATAAATGCGTCCAGTTAGGCGGCCAGTGGAATTCGGATAATCACACCTGTGTCAGACCTTCGGTCAGTCCGGGAACAAATATGCCTCACCAGGAAGGCCCCGGTACTTTTACTGGAACTCCGCCGCCTAAGCCTCCATTGCCTCCACCTCCATCACCGACCTCATCCAACCCTTTCCTTCGTCTCGGGGCGGCTATCGTTAACTTTATTATCGGCAGTCATCCGATGGTTGTTGCAAGATAAATATTGCGAAAATTTTAAATTAAAAAGACCGGACAACACGGTCTTTTTAATTGGGTCCGGGTTATTGACAATTGTCATTTAATGTATTATTATCTTGCCATAGCTTAACTGTTGGCCGTTCTCTGACAACTCTAAAAAATGATATTCTATTCCAAAACTCCGCTAAGGCGGAGTTTTAAATTTCATTTGACTCAATTAATTTTTAGTGTTAATATATTGCCGTTTAGTCAAAGCTCGTTAACAACTGTCATGAAAGGAGGTTGCTGAAAGGTGAGTTGTGTTTGGAACAGGCCAGACCAGAAAGGAGGGGAGTCCGTGAAGAACGGATACGTCCCGCCCGCCACGTTTATCGTGGCAAAGGTGACAAACATCACCTCTGGCCGACGCCGCTATGCGGTTACTGTAGCGGAGGGTATTGAGCGTTCTATTACATTTTCCTTGAACAGGGAGGTGTGGCAGGACGACCGGTGGTCGGCGCAGCCGGCGGCGGAGTTCTGACGCTTCAAGTTCTGAACGGTACAGGCGATGCGGGGGTGATTGTCACTTCTTACAATAGTGGCAAAGAAGTCATTCCTGCTTTGGACAATGGTGATGTTGCCGCGGCAGTATTCGTCGGCGCGCAGCCATTGCCGAATATCGCTGGTTTGCCGAACAAGGGCAATTACAAGCTTCTGCCGATATACGATCCGGTGGCGACCAAGGTCGGGAATGTCTACCGAAAATCCAAGGTCAATTATCCGGGTATCACGAGCGCGCCGATCGACACCTTGGCACCGGTTGCGACTCTGATGACGCGGAGATTTTCGACAGAGAAGAAGGTCGCCGCACAGCGAGCTCTTCGCAACTGTTTCGAGGACAAGCTCGACGAACTCCAGGACACGAAATCTCGTGTCTGGCAGGACGTCAAGAAAGGTGATCCAGGAGTTCTGTTAAATTGGCTCGAACTTCCGGCACCGGCGGTCAGGCCTCGGAAGTAGTTCAGTCCGCTCCGGTTGGATCCGTGTGGAAATTCCACACTGATCCCTGCCGGAGCTTTTTATTTTTATTATGTTCTTGCTTTTTATTTTTGATTATGTTTTAATTCTCAAAGTATTTTTGAGAGCAATCCTCGAATGAATAAAAATACCTATTTCTTAATTGCCATTCTTCTCGTTTCTGTTTTTTTGTTCGCTTTTGTTTGGCCGCAGGCGGTCAATAAGGGCGCGGATGTATTCAATAACCGGCTATCAAAATTGGCTCATTTTAAATTACCTCATTTTTATAACAAACCTTTCGTTTTGGGCCTCGACCTCTTAGGCGGGACACATCTTTTATACCAAGCCGATCTTTCAAAGGTTGATTCAGCCAACCAGGCCGATGCGATGCAAGGTATTAGGGATGTCATTGAGCGGAGGGTAAATTACTTCGGAGTTTCTGAACCTTTGGTTCAGGTTTCCGGCAAAGATCGTCTGATAGTTGAATTAGCCGGAGTGAGTGATGTTAATCAGGCAATAAAATTAATAGGTGAGACGCCCTTTCTCGAGTTCAAAGAGCAGGCTCCGAATGCCCAGCAGTTGATAGACGATTTCAATAAAAAACAGGCCGCCGGGAAGGCGACCCAACTTGACCAGCTTCAGCTTAACGACCAGGTTTTTGTTTCAACAGGTCTGAATGGGAAACATCTTAAAAAAGCCGAACTTATTTTTGACCCTAAGACGGGTGAGCCGCAGGTCAGTTTGCAGCTTAACGATGAAGGAGCAAAACTTTTCGCCGATATTACCAAGAGAAACCTTGGCAAACCGGTTGCGATATATTTGGACGGGGTGCCGATAAGTGTCCCGACCGTCCAAAGCGTCATCACTTCCGGCAATGCCGTTATTTCAGGAAAATTTACCCCGGATGAGGCCAAACTTCTTTCAACCCGTTTGAATTCCGGCGCCTTACCCGTGCCGATAAAACTCATTTCACAGCAGACGATAGGTGCTTCTCTCGGGCAGGAATCACTTGCTAAAAGTTTGAAAGCCGGAATTTACGGCCTGATCCTCGTCGGACTTTTCATGATAGTTTTTTACCGGCTGCCTGGAATTATTTCGGTGGTTGCTTTGATAATCTACGTCCTGATTGTTTTGTCGGTCTATAAAGTTATTCCTGTGACATTATCTTTGGCCGGTATCGCAGGTTTCATACTGTCTTTGGGTATGGCCGTGGATGCCAACATTCTTATTTTTGCCAGAATGAAAGAAGAGCTTGCCGCAGGTAAGGGTTTGACTGGTTCGACTAAAGAAGGTTTTTCGCGGGCCTGGTTATCCATCCGCGACAGCCACGTTACAACTCTTATCGGCGCGATAGTGCTTTATGCTTTCACGACCTCGATCGTGAAAGGTTTTGCTTTAACGCTTGGTATTGGAGTTCTGACCAGTTTGTTCACCGCTATTTCCGTGACCCGGGCTTTTCTTGTCCTTTTCACAGGACAATGGTTTGAAAGTAAAAAGTGGCTATTTAGATAAATTTACATTATGAGGAAGACTTACATATTTATGTTTTTTTTCTCGGCAACGCTGACCATCGCGGCTCTAATCGCTTTTTTGACCTGGGGTCTTAATTTGGGCGTTGATTTTAAAGGCGGTTCAAGTCTCGAACTTGATTTTCCCGGCGGTCGTCCGTCTGTTGACCAGCTTCACAAATCTCTTGACGGTAAATTCGGAACGACCGAATTCGAATTCACCCTTGTCGGCGACAACGGACTGATCATTAAATCAGGAGAACTTCAAGAAGATATCCATCAGAAAGTTTTAGCAACCCTTAAATCCGATTTTGTTTCGGCCAATATTACCGAGAAACAGTTTAATTCGATCGGGCCGGTAATCGGCCAGGAACTTAAGTCAAACAGCATCACTGCGATAATTTTAGTCCTTCTTTTGGTAATGGTTTACATTGCTTTTGTCTTCAGGAAAATGGCCCTGGTCCTTTCACCGTGGGCGATGGGTATGGCGGCGATCGCGGCTTTGTTCCACGATATCGTAATTCCGGTTGGCGTATTTTCTCTCCTCGGCCGCTACTACCATGTTGAGATCGGAGCGGTTTTTGTTGCCGCTCTGTTGACAATCCTTGGATATTCTGTTTCAGATACAGTAGTCATATTTGACAGGGTAAGGGAAAATGTTATAAGAACAAGAGCGAGAGACGGTTTCGGAACGATAGTCCACCAGAGTATTCTGCAAACCCTGACCCGGTCATTAAATACGACCTTCACCGTCCTGTTGTCATTGATAGCAATATACTTATTTGGCGGCGACAGCTTAAAATATTTCACTTTGGCCCTTATAATCGGTATTTTCTTAGGAGCTTATTCATCCATATTCGTGGCCTCCCCGATACTGGTCTGGTGGTCTCAGATGTTCTCAAAAGGCCATAGTGACAGAAGTAAGCGCTAAAGTAACCCTTATAAATTATCAACACTTGACCCCAATTAACATTAATGCTATTGTATAGGAGGATATAATAGCTATAAATAATGGCAAGCCAAACATCAGCAATAACTAAGACAGTAGCTTCGTTACTGAAGAACGTATCTACCCGTAACAAGGACATAATTTCCAGGCGTTTTGGCTTGAAAACAGGCAAAAAAGAAACTCTCGAATCAATCGGCCAGAGTTATGGGATTACCCGAGAAAGAGTCAGACAAATAGAAGAATTCTCGGTTGCCCAACTATCCAAAGTGGCGAACTCTTTGCCTGAAATGACCAAATATGTCTCATTGGCCAAAGAGATACTTACTGACCATGGTGGTGTCATGAAAGAAAGCGAACTCTTCAAAGCTTTCAGCGGCAACGAAAAAGACAATGTTGTTAACGCTTCTCTCGTTTTTGTCCTCACTCTAAGTGGTGAACCGGTCAGATTGGGTGATAACGAACTTCATCATTCTTTCTGGGCAACGGACAAAAATTCTGCCGAATCTTTCAAGAACGGTATGGTCTCCTTGGTTCGTGCTTTTGAAAAGAACTCAAGATCTGTTTCCGAAGCTGAACTTGCTTCGTTTATCCAAGCAAATAATTCCGACGGTTCCAAAGACACCATGTCTTTGATGGGTATCAGCAAAGAGCTTGGTAAGAATGTTTTCGGAGAAGTCGGTCTTTTGAAATGGGCCGAAGTCAAACCTAAAGGTGTTCGAGACAAAGCTTATCTGGTCCTTAAGAAAGAAAAACAGCCGAAACATTTTACGGAGATTGCTAAACTTATAAATGTGACAGGATTTTCAGCCAAGAAAGCCAATATTCAGACAGTTCACAACGAACTTATCAAAGATAATCGTTTTGTCCTTGTTGGGCGCGGTATGTACGGATTGTCCGAATGGGGCTATCAGCCGGGTACGGTCAAGGAAGTCCTCGTCGGTATAATTAAAAAATCTTCAAAGCCATTGGCCAAAGCCGACTTGATTGCGAAAGTTCTGGATACCCGCATGGTCAAAGAGAACACTATTTTGCTTAATCTTCAGGATTCGAAAGTTTTTTCAAAACGTGAAGACGGAACATATGCCTTAAGAAAGGCATAGTCAGAAAATCCTAAATCCGAAATCCGAAATACTAAACAGTTTCAAAATCCGAATGTTTAGGATTTGGTATTTAGCGCTTAGGATTTACATTGTTGGATACGCTTCTTTTAATATTTAATACTTTTAAGACGGTCTTATCGCTACTCCTCTCATTATGGTGGGTTTATTTGCCCATCTTTTTATTTTTATTGGCCGATGCGGCGATACGGAACTATACTAATCTTAGGTACCGGGTCGGTTTAAAATGGCTCCTTCTCGAAATAAAGATCCCTAAGGAAGTCCGTAAAAGTCCGAAGGCGATGGAACAGGTGTTTGCCGGTCTTCACGGAATTTATTCTAAACCCCTCGATTTTAAAGATAAGTTTTTCTACGGTAAAGACCTCGATTATTATTCTTTTGAGATGGTCGGCAACAGCGGAGAGACTCATTTTTATATTCGGACCCTCGAAAAATTTAAAAACATCGTTGAAGCCCAGGTTTATGCGCAATACCCTGAGGCCGAAATTTTCCCTGTTCCCGATTACGTTAACGAAATGCCTCTTTCATTGCCGGATGACAATTATGATGTCTGGGGTACTGACATGATGCTTTCCAAACCCGACGCTTTTCCTATCAGAACTTATCCTGATTTTGAAGAAAAGGGGACTGGACCGGATGATGTAAAAAGAATAGACCCTCTGGCTTCCTTGTCCGAACTTTTCAGCACCTTAAGGAACGGAGAAAAAATTTGGATCCAGATAACCGCTGCTCCGGTCGGTGACGGTTGGATAAAACGTGGCCAGGCCGAGATCGATAAAATCATGGGTAAAACGCCAACCCCTAAAGGCGATTTTTTGAGTGACATGGTTTTCTCGATAGATAAAGCGATATCAAACATCGGTCCGTCTCCGACAGTTGTTGAAGGGGCAAAAGTAGAAAGAAAAGAAGAAAAAAAAGAAAGAGTTGAGATGACTCCCGGCAAACAGGAAATAATAAAGGCAATGGAAAAAAGCTGGGATAAACTGGGCTACGAAACTGTTATTCGGACTTTATATTTAGGCCCAAAGAACGCTTTTAACCCAACCCACGCCGCCGGAATCTCCGGGTCGTTCAGGCAATTCGCTTCTCAAAATCTGAACGGCTTCAAAGGGAATAAATATACCCTTACTTATGCAAAAGGATTGTTCAAGAAAAGCAAACTTTTAACCAGGAAAAGAGCGATTTACTCGGCCTATAAAGAAAGAAAACTTTTTAATCCGATGGTACTAAGGTTTACTCTGAATACCGAAGAAATGGCGACTATCTTTCACTTCCCGGATGTCGGTGTCCGTTCGCCGTTATTGCCGAGGGTTGAAGCCAAGAAAGGTGAGCCGCCGTCAGGGTTGCCAGTAATGTAATTTAATATGCCGTCAAAAAAGAACAACGAAATAGTTGTCATCGGTGAAACTAATTTCCGAAGCCAGCGCTGGCGATTTGGAATTAAACCGGATGATCGTCGCCGCCATATGTATGTGGTTGGTTCTACCGGCATGGGTAAAACCGAATTCCTTAAGAATATGGCTATCCAGGATATTGAAGCCGGGCATGGGTTGGCCTTCATAGATCCTCACGGTGATCCATCTGATGGGCTTCTCGATTACATACCCGAAGAAAGGATAAAAGACGTCATTTATTTTGACCCGGGCGATCTCGCTTTTCCAATCGCCTTTAACGTGATGGAGAAAGTTGGTTTTGAGTACCGGCACCTTGTTGCCTCTGGCCTCTTGGGTGTGTTCAAGAAAATATTCGGGGTTGAGGTCTGGTCGGGCAGAATGGAATATATTTTGAACAACACTATCTTAGCCCTTCTTGAATATCCAGACGCTACCTTGCTCGGCATAAACCGGATGTTATCCGAAAAGGAATACCGCAAAAAGGTCGTGGATAATTTAAAGGACCCCATCGTTAAATCTTTCTGGGTCAACGAGTTTGCCAAATACACCGATCGTTATATGCAGGAAGCAACTCCGGCCATTCAAAACAAGATCGGTCAGTTCATCTCGAACAATCTTATCCGTAACATCATCGGCCAGGTCCATTCGACCATCGATATCCGCAAGATAATGGATGAGAAAAAGATCCTTATCGTAAACCTTTCCCGCGGCAAAATAGGGGAGGACGCTTCGCGTTTGCTTGGCGCGCTTTTGGTTACCAAGATCCAACTTGCGGCCATGTCCAGAGTGGATATTCCGGAGGAACAGAGAAATGATTTTTATCTTTATGTTGACGAGTTCCAACATTTTGCGACCGAATCCTTCGCTAACATCTTGTCCGAGGCCAGGAAATTCCATCTAAGCCTGATAATGGCCCATCAGTATATCAAACAAATGGAAGAACCAGTCAGAGATGCGGTTTTCGGAAATGTCGGAACTATAATCTCTTTCCGTGTCGGCGCTGAAGATGCCGAATTCTTAGAAAAATGGTTCGCGCCTGATTTTATGATGTCGGATATTGTTAATCTTGGGAAATACAATATTTATTTGAAACTAATGATTGACGGCGTGTCGTCAAAAGGATTTTCAGCCACCACCATTACTCCTTTGGCCAAGATCAAAAAATCAAACCGCGAAGAGATAGTTCAGTATTCGAGACAGAACTATGCTACGCCACGTGAGAATGTAGAGAAAAGCATCAGCGAGTGGGCTTTGGGAATGGAACAGGCTGCAAAGAATGCCGAACAGAAGAGCCAAGGCCAGTCTTTTGAAAGGCGGCCTTACCGCCAAGCGCCTTATGAATCGAGAGAACAGATGAGACCGCCGATGCCGCGACCGGAAGCGCCTCGTCCAAGACCGAGTTATCAGACAGTTGAACCGGTGAACCAGGTTCCGGCTACTGCACCCAAACCGGCCGAAATGCCTAAACCCGCACCCATGCCTAAAGTGACTGAAGAAAGGCCGGCCTATCCTCCATCAGGACAAGCCAGGACAATCGGTCTTGAACCGAAGAAAATTGTTCAACCCCAAGCATCGCGGCCAAATCCTTCTAGACCTGGTTCGGGATTATCCCTCAATGATGCTTTCAGGAACAGTCCTGTTAATTTTCATGGCAAAAAGATAGAAGAAAAACGTGAAAGAGCGAAAATTGAAGTTGATACCGACGGTCTCAAAAGAGTACTCGAAGAAGCAATGAAAAATAATGGATAATCTTCATTGACAAATAGTACTTTAAGTGCTATTTTATTCTCCAGTTATTTTCAGGAAATGTTCTAATGAAATACAATAAACTTGTTCGCGATAAGATACCTGATATCTTGAGAGGCAATGGGATTGAGCCCAGGATCAGGGTTGCTGATATAAAGGAATACAGACCCTATTTAAAAGAAAAATTACTGGAAGAAGTTAACGAATTTCTGGAAAAAGAGAGCGGAGAAGAATTAGCCGATGTTCTCGAAGTCATCGACGCTATCCTTAACCATCTCGGCCCTCTTTTTGATGAAAATGTCAGAATGCATAAGGCTAAAAAAGCCAGAGAACGTGGTAAATTCGAAAAACGCATTATCCTCGAAGAAGCATAAAAGCCCTGAAAAAGGGCCTTTATTTTCTCTTGATTTTAAATATTAAATGTGGTATAATATCAAGTAGTAAGATTAACAATTCAGGGAGGCCTAAATTGACAGTTTGCTGACTCCTGAGTTTCAGTTGTTCTTGTCACTTCCGGTTCTGATTCTCGCTGGTGTCACTTTTACTATCCTGTTGCTGACGACGCTCGTTCAGCTTCAACCCTACCAGGTCAGAAGGAGATATCAGTGGCAAAAACTCTGGTTGTCGCCGCCCGGCCGCATATGTGGCGTGCCATACGGGACACCAAAGCTGCGGTTTGTGAAGCTGGAGCGGATATCACCGTTCTTTCGTCCGACGCCATCGGGGTCTATCCGGAGGAGACCTGGTTTTTTCCGGAAAGCACTCAAGTCCGGTGCGCTTCAAAGTTCGGATGGTATCGAAGAGACATCCTGCTTCGGCTGATGCCGTTCACGCTCTACAAGATGGTCGCAAGGTAATTCGAAGGACCAGCTCAAGCCGCCATGTTCTGTGATAAACAGAACCTCTGGCGGTTTTTTATTTTGACTTGATTTTTTAATACTTATTCTTAATACTTAAGGTACATGCCGCCCTCAAAATTTTACAGAAAATATATCCGTATACCTCCCAACGAATCCATAGACATCCGGGATATTATGCCGATAATCCAGCATCCTCTTTTCCACCGCCTGCTTTATATTTCTCAGCTTGGCACGACGATAAACGTTTTTCCTGGCGCGAATCACAACCGCTTCGAACATGCTCTTGGAGTTTATGCCAAGACCAAAAGATTTACCAAGAGAATGGTAGAGGATGGTTTTTTGACTGCGGACGAAGCCAAGAATATTTCTTTGTTCGGCTTGCTCCATGATATCGGCCATGGCCCGTTTTCTCATGTTATCGAGGAACTTACCCCGTTAAGCGGTGATGAGGACGAGAACGGTCTGGTGGTTTTGGAACTGATGAAAGACAGCGTCAAAAAAGCCGGCGGTGATTACGAATTCATAAAAAAGATCGCTTCGCACAAGGTTCCGCTTTACCGCATCGTAATGGATAAGAACGTCGGGATGGATAAACTCGATTATCTCGAACGCGATACTTATCATACCGGTTTCGGCCAGCGGCCGGACATCGAGAGTTTGTTCAATTATTTGGTCTATCTCGAAAGCAAACTCGTCATCGATAAAAAATCTCTCGAAGCCGCTAAGCAGATGCAGCGCCTTTATATCTATATGTATAAGGAGGTTTACCTTCATAAATCTGCTCTTATCAGCCAGAGATTTCTCCAGAAAATGGCCGCTCGTCTTATCCACCTTTAAACGGTAGCACCCAAAAAGCTGTTGCGGAAGCATGACAAATAACTGATGGCCAGGATCTAAAAGCATAAAAACAGAGACATCCAGTTCCAATACAAAGCCTAGTATATACGTGAATTGCCACGAACGGGCCTCACCAAACGGTCAAAAAACACGCAACTCAAGGCTATGATTATCGGCAAAGATATTAAAGTCATCGGCGAGGACCAGGAGTTTTTCCAGAAATTCATGAAGCATGCTTCGCCCCACGATCTTGAAGCACTCGAATCAAAAGTTGCCGCGCTTTTAAAAATTCCCGCCCACCAGGTTGTCATTGTTCCGACTCTTACACCCTGGCGCTTTGTACCCGAAGATATACTTTATCACGACAACGGCAAGATACTTTCCCTCAAAGATACCCAGAAAGAATACTTTGACGCTCTCCGCTACGAAATGAACGACTATATGGCGGTCCGGGTTTGTATAATCGGCGATCGAGAGATCGTATTCAAGAAGGCAACCTCCATCTACAATCTCATTTCTAACTCACTTTGATTTTTTGACTCTAATTTTTATAATGGTAAGCTTTTACAAGTCCCTTTTGTGGTGACAGCAAATGCCTCTAACGCAAGGTCAGATACTTAAAATAAAGCACGAAATGATCAGACTGAATGATGAAATAGTGCGTCTCGAATCAGAAGCTAAAAGCGAAGAAGATAATTTTGCTGCGGTTTGGAGAATATATGGCAGCGAACTGGCCGGTCCGCCGAACTCCATTCATATAAAATGGAACACAGCAAAAGAACTTCGAAGAAAGCTTGCTTATCTTGAACTGGTTAAGAGCGGGGATGTAGATACGGATGATATGCTTAAACTCGATGAAAGAGAAAAAGAGATAACCCGGCAGATAGACGAACTTCATAAGGAAAAGGTTTCTGTCATGCTCGAAAAATCCAAGCAACAGTATCTGTTGAGTGTTATTAAAAATTAATTCCGGCTTAGGCCGGAATTTTGTTTTAAAACAAAAGGCCCGCTTTTGAGCGGGCCTGCCGGCAAGGCCGGGCTTTTTCAGTTTGAACACTCGTAACAGTAATTCTCGATGCCATAATCGTAGCGTTTGTGCCACCAGGTGCGTCGATGGCACTTTGAGCAAAGAAGACCGTAGCGCTTCTCACCAATGAGGGCGTCCTCATTGAACCCGGCGTCGTACTCGATTCGCCCTGTGGGCAGTTCGAGCTTTATGAAGTACCAGCCGCCGTAGCAGCCTTCGTTGCACCGCGCGAATGCGTGTGCTTCTTTGGCATCGAAGAACTCGACGCCTTCCTCTGGTGCCAACTCGTCGTCGGCAACGACGAACGCGACTATCTTGCCAACTATCGCCTCCATCTTCTACCTCCTCCGCGCTTGTTAAGCCAGAGAAGGTAATAAAGGAACGAAACTTACACCTTCTATGTGCTTAAGTTTATCGTGGTATGATTATATCATATTTCACACCCCAAGTCAATATAAAAGCTGACTATTTGTCAGCTTTTTCTGTCAGAGCGCTCCTGCCAGAAGCATTTTGACTTTAAGGCCTGTCCCGATTATATCTTCGAAATCTTCAACGATTTTTTTTCTCTCTGAAACAGAATCGGTTTTTTCTATGTCCCGCAGACGCATCACGGCGTTCCACAGGGAGTCAGGAAGGTCTAACAGTCTGCCGTTCTTCACGATACTGGCATAGTCTTCGCTTTGCCAATCTTCAACAATATAACATGGTCCAGGGCCAGCCCAAGGCCCGACTACGATTATCTCTTTTTCTCCAGGATTCTCGCTTGAATCACGGACAAGCGCGATGCCGCCGTCAGCGTAAGATTTACATCCGAAATGGCAGATAACAAAGAACTTTTCCAACCTGGCGCCTCCTTGGAAAGCTTTCTTAAAATACCACTTAAACAACACTTTGTCAATATAAAAGCCGGAGTTAGCCGGCTATTTTCGTGTTTCAAATTTAATAAGACAATTAGGACAAATCATATGGTGAAGCTGAACTATGCAATTCGGACAGTAATAATAAAAACATGTACTTTGCATATCCGGTACAAATTTACATTCGGGGCAGTAGCCATTTTCGAGACGTGCAGTACACGGCGGGTCGTCATGATGAAGAACTAATTTTCCTTCCATCAGACCTCCTTTTAAAGAACTGGAGAGTAAAAATAACACAGGCGGAGTAAGTTTGTAAAGAGTATGAAATATAAAAGCCGGCACTAGCCGGCGGTTATTTGGGTGGTTCTACCAAGCACCACCAAAAAACTAATCTGGTTTCATCATAAAAATTAGATTGAGAATTGATTAGCAGTAATGCTTGCAAGAATTTACTTTCAGTATTGTAAAGTCTTGTAAATTCATTATTAATATTCCCAAGTTCTTTGGGGGTTATCCAGGATTCGCCCTGAACTGAATACGGATAATCTTCGGCATTTCTTAACCTTCCTACCAATAAACTTAAATCCTTCGGCAGACCTTTTGAGGGCAGGAGCTGCCTCTTGCCGTCTGGATCATAGAAAATTCTGGCAGCATCATTCGGAATTTTCCAGAAAAAACATATCGTCGACCACTCAGAGACTCTGCCTTCAACAGCTAATGAAAGCCTATACATGATAATCCTCACAATATCTCTTTCAAAAAACTCAGAAAAAAATAACACTTATATAGCAATTTATCAATGCTTGTCCGCCAAACTCAAAAAACTTTGAACAGGTTCAAACATTCACACATTGGGGTCGTCAATAAATACAAAAAAGTTCGAACCGCAAGTGATGTTGATTCTAGGTGCCAATACCGCCTTTACCCAAAGACTTTATTATCTGGCCAATGCTGCTGCTGCTGGCACAGCTGTTAATGTTAATTCAAGCGGAGATATAGCTTTTGGATGGCATCTAGTCACTGCTACCTTCGACGGCACTACCTATAAGATGTATGTTGATGGTACTGACCTAAGCGCCGCTGACCGCACTCCTGGCATAGGTCTATTCACCGGAAATTCTACTGGTGTTTACATCGGTCAAAGAGGAGATAATATAGGCTATACCAATGGTATATTGGACGAGACAAGAATTGAGAATGTTACCGCCTCTTCTGCCTGGGTCAAAACCGAATACAACAACCAATCCTCTCCCAGCACCTTCTATAAGTTCTCATCCGTACCTTCCACCTCCTATACCTGGGATTATAACAATCGAGTAAGTAAGGTAACCGGCAATGGAGCTTCTTCATCTTATGCTTATGACTATACCGGTCAAAGAGTTAAGGTCAAGACGGCTACTAATACTACTTACTATCCCACTAAGTTCTACAACTACGACGGCACTACAAGATACAAGCATATATTTACTCCAGGTGGGACATTGGTTGCTGATGTTATCGGGACGGGGAGCACAGCAAGTGTTAGCTATGTTCATACAGATAATTTGACCGGAAGCTCAATAATTACCAACTCCTCAGACAAGCAGATTGAACTGACTGATTACTATCCGTATGGAGAGGTAAGACTCGACCAAAACAGTAACGGCTCACACATTAACGAACAACGAAAATTCACCGGATATGAATTTGACCAGACGACATCACTGAACTATGCGAATGCACGCTATCAAAGTGGCAAATGGGGAAGGTTTATGAGTCAGGATCCAAGCTTCTTGGCGATTGGGGACAACAATAGATTCAGAGCGCTTACAGGACAGAATCAAAGAGAGCAACTAGCCGATCCACAGCAACTAAATTCATATGCGTATGCCAGGAATAACCCGGTCAAAAATACAGATCCTACGGGAAATCAAGTTGTTCTTGAAGCGGCGACACTACCAATGTGGGCTCCGTATGCAATAGCAGGAGCTGCCGCACTTTACTATGCTGCAAATGCCATAGTTCAGAATATTTCTGAGATGAGGTGGGTTCAGCCGCAGATACCTACCAGTGCTCAAGGGCAGCCACAGGCTCAAGATCCAGGGGATATGATAAAAAACATGAAGCCAAATATTCCAAATTGGGCTAAAGTAGTTGCTGCTGGCATATTAGGTGTAGTCGGTGTGACTGAGTATTATGATGGCTATAAAAATCAAGATAATTCTGCTAAAGATATAACAAATGGATCTAATACTACACAAAGTAATAAGAATGAACGTATTGGTCCAACAAATGATAATAGACAATATATAGGGCCTGCGAACAAACAGAATCTTCCTAATTCTTCCCAAGGAGGATCCGCTAATAATGGAAATAAGAATAATCAACCGCCGCCGTCAAGGCCAGCTCCACCGCCAACTAGCCAGGGACAGGGAAGGCCCCAGGGTAGTTCATGGTCTAGATTTTAAATTTAGTAAAAAAATAATATAATAACGCAATGGATGTAAATATATATTTGTGTACATTAACGGCAGTAATCGGTTATGTTTTCTGGAAAAAATATCACGATAAAGATTTCTTCTGGTTGTTGCTAGTTAGTTTGATTGCCCTAGGCGTAAAGGGCCTTAGATACTACCTTCTAAGTTATGACAATTTACCGGACGGAGTTAGCGCCTTTTTCAGACTAGTATTTATGGGATTCTGGGCCTTCGTTGTCTTATTTGGAGTATGGCTGGCTTCTAGGGGGTTTCAAAGGAAAATAAAATAGGCCTATTTATAAGGATACTTGAGTGGGCATTTTGCGACGCCCATCATCTGGAAACTTAAGCCTAGGTCCGCCACGTCAGAGAAAATTCGAACACGATAATGACTGAGATTCGTAAGCTTTTGGCCCTTTTGCATCTGGCAAAAGAACACGAAAAGAAGGCCGCATAGATATTCCGAACTGCCTCACGAGCTCGCCCATTTGCTCAGAGTTCGAACCGCAAGTAATGCTGATTTCATAAGGACGGAAGGCGCGTTTCAGCGCCTTCAATCCGATGTGGTCCGCCCTGTGGGAGGATGTTGGAACAGTGCTATTTAGCTTATAGCTGATTTAAAAACCTTACTTTCTTTTTTAAGTAAGCTTACGGGTGTTGCGTAGGCTATACTTAAGGGAACTCTCAGAGGCCCCACCTCTTCTTTGCCAGATTTATTTTTAAATACCACAAAATCACTACCCCAATTCATATTCCCATTAATAATTCCTATGACTTTATTTTTATTTTTTATAAATAATGGAGCACCACTATTTCCTCCTAAATTTACTGAATTTATCTGGGCATGTTCATAGAAGTCTCCTCCGATAATAGTGTTAGGGAAACTAGAAACCATCCCTGTGTTTATTGCAAAAGGCGACTCTTCTGCTTTATATGGATAGCTTATCGGGAATCCTCCAAAGAAAACATGGTCACCCTGTTTAAGCTGTTTTTTAAAATCAAATTTTATGTTGTCTATATCTCTAATTTTTTCTTTATTTTCCAGTTTTAAGACTGCAATATCATATTTTTCATCAAAGCTAACTAATTTTAATTCTTCTTTGGATGAATCGGGCAGTTCAACTTCTATTTTATTAATTTTATTAGAATACCAAGTCTCTAATTTTTTATGTTCATCGGATTCTTTAATGGCAATAAAATCTGGATCATTTCTTAGATTTTTAAGTTCTCCCCCAAATGCAACATGAAAACACGTTAAAAATATTCCATTCTTATTTACAAAAAATCCTGAACCAACCCCAGTGTTACCACCGCTAAAATAAGCCAAGACTCTTCTTATCACCTTCTTTTTATACTGTATGTTATCATTGAACATAAATTTATTTTGTCCTACTCCTGAGTAAATATGCGTGCTTAATAAATATATTATTAATTCTTACGTTTTTCAGTTCCATACGACCGTCTTTAGTTGTAAATCCAAAAGTTTTTGTTAGATTTTTTACAAAATCCTCGTCAGTATTTAATAATAACAAGCGAGAGAATGCTGTCATCTCATTCTTTTCTAAGACGTTATTTATCAGGCCTATTATCCACCTCAAGTTTTCTTGATTATCAAGTTGATTACCTGAAATGACTATATCCCACAATTCGGCATCTTCTCTTTTAATAACAGCAAACAAAACAACATCTCTTTCTTTAAGAATTGATTCTAGGACCTTATTTAATTTTTTTATAATATCTTCCATTGTTATTCTATTTAGACTTGACGCCAGAAAAAATGTAACAATTTATTAGCAGAATTAATAACTTCTTCAGCGCTAGTTTTCATGAGCCTCCCCTTAATCGGCGAGTATCTGATTTCAGGATTCCATTTTAATAGCGTGCTCCAAGCAGTCCATCTTGCTGGTTTTGATGTGATTTCAACTTGTAGTCCTGTTGCGGCTAGAAGCTCATCTAATTTATGAGTTTTCATTTCGGCTACAGTTTTGAATTCAGATATGGTGCTTGGTATATGACCAAAACTTTGAGTAGACCCTCTTAAATTTTTACATATTATGGCCTTTAAAGCTATCTCGATCGCATGGCCACATAAATAGATTGACCCATCAAATTTTTCGTTATCAAAAAGAATTTGCGCTTCGGCAATACGAGTTCTGGATATCTTCTTAAGTTCTTCGTATGAGATCATGACTTATTTATTAAACACGGCGAATATATCAGAATTTAGTCGATTTGTGAAGCGTTTTCCCTTGGCTCGCAAGGCTCGCCACCACGCGGGGTGACGAAGTAGGGGTCCCCGCGTGGTATAATTTTTGGCGAGCCAAAAACGCGTTTATTCTGGTATGGGAAGGCCTATTTTTTGGAGAGGCAAGTAATTAAAGTAGAAAGAACAGCCCGGAATAGAAATTATATAATCAAGAACGTCTTTATATTCCGGCTTCTGAAACCATTCGCTTAAAATATAAATAAATTCAACTTCAACATTTAAACTATAGAGTAGTTTTTTATATTGTTTAATTTTGAAATCACAGGTTTGGAGTTTTTCATCAACGGATCCGCCGACTTCCTGAAATTTAATCTCAAGTATATAAAAATGATTGTTGGCTATTACATAGATAGCATCATCCGGAAGAAGTCTTTTTGATATGAATTTTTTATAATCAATCCCTTTGCTTTCTAAGTACTTATAAAGGCCATATTTTTTAAACGACATGGCAACTTCATCACTGTTATAAAAAATATTCGCACCTTTAACAGAGTAATTTTTTTGCTTAGCGATAAAGGTTAAAAAATCAACTTTGCCCTCAAAGACTAGCCCTGTTTTTGTATTTGCTCCTCCAATTCCAAATTTTTTCATATTATTTGTTAGACTTATTTTTTAAATTTTTATCTAACTCTTCGAATCTTTTTATAGACAAGTCCAGATATTTTTTTTCGGTATCAACGCCTATAAATTTCCTGCCGAGTAGATATGATGCAAGCCCCGTTGTTGAGCTTCCAGTGAAAGGATCAACTACAAGATCCCCCCTCTTTGTACTGGCTAATACTATTCTTTTTAACAGATCTTCCGGTTTTTGTGTAGGGTGTTTTCCGAATCTTTTTTCAATCGGTTTTGGAGTTCCCATTGACCATACAGATCTCATTTGTAGGCCTGGCTTTTTTAATTTATCTTCCGGCCATTCGCCGTTTTTCATTAAATCATAATTAAAGATATGCTTTGCCTTCTTTTCTTTTCTAGCCCAGATTAATGTTTCGTGGCTTGCGGTAAAGAATCGGCAGCTTAAATTGGGTGAAGCGTTTGGCTTAAACCAGGCAATATCGTTTAGGATGTGATAATTAAGGGCTTGGAGAGCATGTCCACACTGATATATTGAATGATATGTTCCGCTAACCCAGAGTGTACCATGTGGCTTTAAAACCCTTCTACAAGCCTCCATCCAGCTATAGTGAAAATTATAATCATCTTTAAATCCTTTGCTTTTATCCCAATCGCCCTTGTTAACACTGACCATTCGGCCGGCATGAACGGAAAAACCGCCATTAGAGAGATTGTAGGGTGGATCGGCAAAGATCATATCAACGGAATTTTCTGGGAGCTCGGATAGTAGATCTAGGCAGTTTGCCTGATATAGTTTGAAATTATTTTTATCATAGTATGGTTTCATTGCAAAATTAGTATAGCACCAGTATTAAAAAAATCTAATTTATATGTTAGTATCCTGTGCATGGATTTAATGGGTGGGCTTAAAATCAGATATGATGCTGCGCTTCAGAGCAATTCTGATTCCGAATTTTATGAAAATGTACATAAATACATTGATTTTATAGTTAAAACTCCTGCCCTAGCCAAGATTATTAATGACACAGAAAAACAATATCGTAAAACTAATATTAAAATTTTGGATTCTAAAACCGAGGATGCAAACGCAAGATTAAGATCAGAGCAGATATCTAAGCTCGAGCGATATAATTTATATACCGCCCATTATTTAACTCTCTACATTAAAATATATTTCCCCCTTGAGGATTATATGACTACTGATGAATTTGATGAAGACCAAGATCCGGTTGCTTTAATTATGCTTAAAGGATTAAAGAATGTTCTTAGGCGCGGTTATCATAAGAATCCTAAAAATTATTTCAAATGGTCTAAGGAGGGATTAAAATCCTATGCCAAGGCTTACGAAGGAGAAAGAAGTTATTACAAAAATGAGCTAAGAAAGTTCCATATTCAATTTATACCGGAAGTCGAGAAAATAACGGATGAACCAGAAAAAGCAGAATCTCAAGAAAAGATTAAAATTTTTATAGATGATTCGCTGGGTATTTATAGAGTAGTAAAAAACAAGAAACTTAATTACCCAATTCGTCGTGGCTCAAAGAGGTTTGTCATCATAAAGAATTTATCTCGGGAATTAGCAAAGCTTTCTAAGCTTGAAGAATTAACCAAGCAAAGACCGGGAATAATCATGCAGGAAATAAGCCGAACCAACAAGGCGTTCCGTCAGAAGTTAAAGCTTACGGAGGATTTAATTATCCGGCATGATACCAGCGGATACTCTCTGAATAAAATCTATGAATATTCCTTGGACAATATGGAATAACTTTTAGCTATTGTTTATAGCCGCTTCTCGAAAGGCCCTTTTTACTGGGTCTTTTTTATTTTTTATTCGTTCTGAAGTTATCTAAAAGTTGTTTTTGGCAATTGCGAAACTGAGTATATGAGCAAATTTAGTCTTAATTTAATTCAACGGATTCAAAAGTATTTTGCCGATAGATACGGCGATATTTTAACTCCTGCAGAGGCCGAGGAATATTTGGATTCGTTTGCTGATTTTTATTTGGCAATTGCTGGGGTAGGTTCGGATAGTCTCGGCGGGGTGCGCGAAGCGCCCGACGAGACGTCCAATCCCCAAGACTTGATATACCCTCACAATTGCAAAAATGATGATTAATATTGTTAAAAAATATGGAAAAATTATTGAAGTCACAACGTTCGAAAAAGCCCCGCCCAAAATATGCGTACGTCGTCGCAGAAAGAAGCGTACCATATACGGCGTTAGGCGACCCGATAATATTTGGAGGACAAGAAAAATATGTATGCGGCGCGTGCATGCTGCTCTTAAAGAATTTGGATGTCCGATTTTGGTCACGCTCACCTTTGCTGGAGATGCATCAGATGCCTCTTTTGCAAATGATTCCTTACGCATTTTCCAAATGCGGTTGCGAACTAAATATGGCAAACCATATTCACTTTTCGTCCCGGAATTATCGCCAAGGGGACGTATACACTTCCATGGCCTTATTTTTAACGTGCCATTGTCTCTCGGAGATACGTGCGTTGGTAGACGGATTATTTCCTATGGAGAGGAGCGAAGTACCCGAGTTCTTGCGAATCTCTGGGGAGAAGGATATGTGGATGCGAGAAAAACTGACGGTTCTGGAAAGCTGGCAACTTATATCACCGGATATATCACCAAGGGTGGAGAACAAGTAATGTTTAATGCTATGAGGCTTCTTAGGATATCCCATGGCTTTCCAAAAGAAATAGTTATGAGAAAAAAGGTTGCAAAAAGAATTGCTGAAAAGTATGCTAAAAGAAAGCCTATCTATGAATGGCATGGTATGAATGAATTTGTGGGGATTATAAACAGAAAAACTTACGAAGAAAAATGAGATATATAATTTATTGCCGAAAATCTACTGAATCGGAAGACAGACAAGTCATGTCTTTGGATGCTCAAAAAACAGAGCTTCTTGAAATCGCAATAAGGGATAATTTAAAAGTTATTAAAATATTTGAAGAAAGCCAGTCAGCTAAATCTCTCGGGCGGCCAATATTTGCCCAAATGATAAAAATGATTACTAGCGGAAAAGCAGATGCTATTCTTTGCTGGAAAGAGGACAGGTTGGCAAGAAACTTAATTGACGGCGGCCAAATAATAGATCTTCTTCAGAAAAATATTATTAAAGAAATTAGAACCTATCAGGGAATTCATCTTCCAAAAGACAACGTGTTAATGATTTTAGTTCATTTCGGTATGGCTAATCAGTATAGCCGTGATTTGGCTGAAAATGTAAAAAGGGGTAATCGTGAAAGTTTGCGACAGGGCAGGTGGCCGTTTCAAGTTCCTTTTGGATATTCTCGTGATTCGTCTACTAAACAATTATTCCCGAATGATAAATCCCATTGGGTGAAAAGAATATTTGAGTTATATGCCTCTGGAACTAAAAGTTTTGAGGATATTTCAGATATGCTCTACGAGGAAGGTTTAAGAACTAAATCTGGAGGCAAGATGTTCTTAGGAAGTATTCATCGGCATATAAATAATAAAATTTATTATGGAATTATGGCCAAGAATGGAGAGGAATATTTAGGTAAATTTGAACCTATTGTTTCAAAAGAATTATTCGATCGGTGCCAAGAGGTTATTAATCAGGCTTCCAGGCCAAAACAAAAAACATTGTTCTTTCCGTTGAGAGGTTCGATGAGATGTAAAGAGTGTGGTTGTATGCTTACAGCTTCCCTAAAACGAGGACACAGATATTATTACTGTACTAATGGCAAAGGCAATTGCGAACAGGGAAAATCATATATGCGAGAAGAATATATAGCCAGATTGATTGCTGACAAGCTTGGTGATTTGGCTTTTGATGATGAGGCAATCGAAATTATGTATGAGGCCGCTAAACAGAAGATTGGTTTGAGTAATAACCGAGTCGAGGTACTATCTAAAAACGTTCAGAATGAGCTAAATTCGATCAAGGAGAAAGAATCACGACTGACTGATGGTTTTGCTTCCGGAACAATTAGAAAAGACCTCTATGATGAGAAAATGCTCGAACTAAATAATCAAAGAGTTGAATTAGAAGCCCAACTAGGCCATATCAAGAAGGGTAATATTAATTCTGCCCTAACTACTTTGGAACAAACAAAAGAAGTATTTTTACAAGCCAAAAATGCTAAAAATGACTTTTTATTTGGAGAAGATTCAGAAAGGTATCAAATACTAAATTCCGTACTTTGGAACATCCAGTTCGAAAATAAAGAAATTCAGGAAATACAATATAAAAAACCATTTTTTAGAATAGCCAACACTCCTAAAAATGCTGACTTTTCAATCTTGTCCGCCCAGTAGGAGTCGAACCTACGACCATCTCCTTAAAAGGGAGCTGCTCTACCAACTGAGCTATGGGCGGATATAATTATTCAATTTATATGACCTTTTTTAAGAATCTTCGTCCTGCGGCTGTTTTAAAATATAATTCTCGCTTTCTTGCTTCTTCAAAATTTGCATACTCTTCTTTATATACAACTCTAAAATTTATCATTTTTGAAGTGGTAATTGTATGCCCTGACTGGTGTTCACTTAATCGCCGGCTCAAATTGTTTGTCATTCCTTTATATAGCTTACCAAAGCCGTCTTTTAATATATAAACAGTGTACATAGCGTTAAGGGAGCTGCTCCCCGCCCGTACCGAACGGTACGTTCGGGCGGGTACCAACTGAGCCTGTCCGAACGGATGTTCATTCGGGCGGACTATGGGCGGATATAATACAATTATAACCAACAAATAATAACATAAAAAAGAGAATTTTACAATTTTCTCAGTATATACGTGTTAGATGTCATTTCCTTTCTTCTTGACTAAACATACAATTAATTTTATAATCTGCTAAGTTTGAGGCGTGCAACTTTCCGACCGGAGTCGGGCATATGCTAATGACCCTTGCTATCCGGACATTGCCATACCCTAAGCTTAGTAAGTATAATTTTGAGGATATAGAACTGATCAAAGCCATTCCGCTGGATGAGATTGACTACACTGACAGCGAGGTTTGTTTGATGGAGAGAGCGGTAGAGACATTAGATCATCTGCTCGCTCATTGGCCGTTTTTAGAGCAGAGCCGGGAGATAAAATTAATGCTTTGGGAAAGACTTCAATTTGAAGAGGTGCTGACAGATTATATGGTTCGAAAGAGATTAAAAAAATCCAAAGCCGGCTAACGCCGGCCTTTATTTGACAAAATTAGATTTAAATGCTATTTTATGCAGACCCATTTCTTAAGGGAGGTGCCAGTGGAAGAGGTAATACACTATTCGCCGGCTTTGGGCCGGGGGATAATTTTTAACGGCAACAAGCCGACGCATCTTATTGATATCCGTTCAGTCGATTCTCCCCGTAAGATAACGAATAAATGGACAAGCTGGTGGATTAACCAGATCAATACTTGGCTTGATGGCTCACCTTTTTTCACAGAAATTCCCCTCTGCAAATTGTCTTATCGGGAGGTCCATCAGCAAATGGTAATTGCTCACCGGAATTTCAAAAATAGGCGCCTTAACTGACAATGAACTGCCGAAAGGCAGTTTTTTTAATTTCAAAACAGACCGATTGACCTATCCGGTATCTTTAATATACTAACCATTATCTTTGACAAAGGGGGCTGAAATGACACGAACGATCCTTAGGAAGATTCTGGCTTTTATCATTCTTTTGAATGTTGCATTCCTGGGCTTCCTGATCTTTGCCATCGAATGCGGTTGTGTTTTGAGGCCGGCCGTAAGAGAAGGGAAGGATATCCCTCTTCTTGATACCAAGTTCAAAAATGCCTGGGTCGAATATGTTGAGCCGGATTTGGTTCAGGTGGAAACGGTCGGAAGTAAGGTTGCTTTTGTTTTCGATATCGAAGGAGTGGCCTTTAATTTCAGGCCGGGGAGTCTGGTCCCGGTTTCTTTTTACTGTGTCCGGGGACGTAACGGCGAATGCGACATGTCTTCGCCTTATCAATTCAATGTCGGCGGCGGTTTATACCGCAGGATGGCAAAGTTAAATTACTGGAAGTGGTACGGCCATTTCGATAACGTCTGGATCGCTCACGGTCCCGGCAACGGTGAATATGAGAGAGGCCGTCTCGCGGTCGAATTGAGGAGAGGCGAAGAACAAGTCGCTTTTATGGAACTTAAAGCCAGAACCGGCCTGCCCGCCGTGCTGAACAATCTCAAGCGGGGAGATGTTTTGGGAGCCGCAGGATTTATCATAGAGAACCGTCCTTACAGTGTTTTTATCCACGGATTTGAATTCACGATAGTTACGCTAATTCTTTGAACAACGGCTTTACAATGAGCCGTTTTTATTTTGAAATTTATAAGTTTTTGTGTTAGAGTATCGGCGTGAATAAAATTCTCAAAATCGGGGTTCTAATGGGCGGTCCGTCCAGTGAATACGAGGTTTCAATGGCAACCGGCCAGAATGTTCTGGATAATTTGGATAAGATTAAGTACGAGCCGGTGGCGATAAGAATATCCAAAGAGAACGAATGGTTCGTAAACGGCCGGAAAAGAACCGAGGCCGAGGCGGTCAGAGAATGCAATCTTGTGTTTAATGCTCTCCACGGCAAGTTCGGCGAAGACGGCCAGGCCCAAGCCCTTCTCGAGTATTATGGCGCCAAATATACCGGTTCAGGCATTGCCGCTTCGGCTCTGGCGATGGATAAACTTAAAAGCCGGGAACTTTTCAAACTGTCCGGCCTCGAGACCCCCAAAACCCTCAAGATAAGAAAAGGGGACAACTATCAGGCGACCTTGAATGTTTTTGTTAATAAAGTCGTTAATTTTCCGGTTGTAGTCAAACCCTGTTCCAACGGTTCCTCGGTCGGGGTCAGAATAGCCGCAAATAAAAAACAACTCGAGGAAGCGGTCAAAGAAGCTTTCCGTTTTGACAAGAAGGTTCTGGTTGAGGAATTCATCGCCGGAACGGAAGTAACCTGCGGAGTGCTTGAAAATTTTAATGGCCAGACCGAGACTGCTCTGCCGGTAAGCGAAATAGTTCCCAAACACGGCCATAAATTCTTCGACTACAATGCTAAATACAAATTTGGGCACTCGGATGAAATAACTCCTGCCCGTCTCGACGAAGAGACAACAAAAAACGTTCAGGATGCGGCATTAAAAGCCCACAGAATACTTGGCTGTCGAACCTATTCGAGAACGGATATGATAATTAAAAAAGGAGCCAAAGGTCAGCATATTTATGTTCTCGAAACTAACACTCTGCCCGGCCTGACCACTAACTCACTTCTGCCCAAAGCGGCATTAACTGCCGGTTTGACCTTCCCACAATTGTTGGATATTATAATCTCCAGTTCATTGGCTTAGGAGTATAATGGCATCAGAAAGTTTTGAATGTTACGCGATGTCGATAGAAGAGGTAGACGAGTTCTTAAAAACTTTCACCGAATTTGGCGAAAAACTTAAGAAGTTGGCGAAAAAAAGAGGGATTAAAATGATCGAATTGCTTACCCATATCTATGGTTTATATGGCAAGATAAACAGGAAAGTTGTAAGAGAATATCTCTGGGTGACCAATTGGTGAACTAAATCGGATGTGTATCCGATTTTTATTTGACAAAAAGATATTTTTTTCGATCTAATTAGAAGCAACTGAACTCGGACCTGCGTAATGCGGGTCTTTTATTTTTGTCTTTTTTTATGCTACGATAATTTTATGCATCGCAATCATATCTCTGAAACCAAAGACCTTATCGGCAAGGAAGTCGATCTTTTTGGTTGGGTCAATGTTCGGCGTGATCACGGCAAGATAGTTTTCATAGATTTGCGCGACCGTTCAGGTTCGGTCCAGATAGTTTTCGGTCCATGGACCAAAGACCTCTATGAAACCGCGAGTCAGTTGAGGTCGGAATGGGTCATTCGGGTAAGAGGCAAGGTCAAAGAACGTCCTGAAAAGATGGTCAATCTTGATATCGAGACGGGCAAGGTAGAGATAGAGCCAACGGAACTCGAGGTTTTGAACAAAGCTGTAACTCCTCCGTTCCCGGTTGATACCGACGGTCGTGAAATTGGCGAAGACCACCGCATGGAATACCGCTATGTCGATTTACGGCGTGAGAGAATGAAAAACAATATGGCCGCCCGTCACCGGATAATTAAGCTAATACGAGATTATCTCGACCATGAGGGTTTTTTTGAGATAGAGACGCCGATACTGACCAAATCAACTCCCGAAGGCGCCCGGGATTATGTTGTGCCTTCACGTTTATATTCGGGCAAATTTTATGCTCTACCGCAGTCACCCCAGCAGTATAAACAGCTTTTGATGGTGGCAGGTCTTGAAAAATATTTTCAGATAGCCCGATGTTTCAGAGACGAGGATACTCGCGGTGACAGACAACCGGAATTTACCCAGCTCGACTTGGAAATGAGTTTCGTCGACCGCGAAGACGTAATGGCTTTGAACGAGAAACTGCTTATCGAGATAGTCCAGAAACTTTATCCCAAAAAAAGAATCCAGGAAATCCCTTTCCCGCGCCTCAATTATCATGAAGCGATGAAAAAATATGACACCGATCGGCCGGATATCAGGAAAGACAAAAATGACCCTGACCTTCTGGCTTTTTGCTGGATCGTTGATTTTCCGTTTTTTGAAAAAACCGATGATGGCGGCTGGACCTTTACCCATAACCCTTTTTCCCGGCCCGTTCCGGACCATATGGACTTGCTTTTGAAAAAAGAAAAAGTAGGGGAGATACTCACTACTCAATATGATGTTGTTTTGAACGGTCTGGAAATAGGAGGCGGTAGCATCAGGAATCATCAGTCGGAAGCCTTAGAAAAAGTATTTGAGATAATGGGTTTTGAAAAACAGAGGATAGATGATAATTTCGGACATATGATCCGGGCCCTTGGTTCGGGTGCGCCGCCACACGGTGGAATTGCCTGGGGTCTCGATAGATTCGTTTCAATCCTGAATGACGAGCCGAACATCAGAGAAGTCATTGCTTTTCCAAAAACTGGCGACGCGCGCGACCTAATGATGGGCAGTCCGTCGGAGCTTGAGAAGAAACAGCTCAAGGAATTACATCTTAAATCTGAAAAATAGTCATGCTAAAAAGAGTTTACGCCGCAACAATAACAATTATTGCTCTCTTTGGAATTAACTTTTTTTTGGCTTTCAAAAACTCATCTGACCTGCCAGTCCCGATAGTTACTCAAAAAGACCGAACCCAGGCATATCTTCTTCCTATTTCTGGCGGACCAAATTATATCCCGGTTCTTGATTCAAATATTAGCCGTCCGGTCATTAGTGCTAAATCAGCAGTGGTATACGATACTCGTTCCAGCCGTTTTTTATATGAAAAAAATACTTCGGTCAAAGTTCCGATAGCCTCTCTGACCAAGGTTTTAAGCGCGGTCGTAACGCTTGAGAATCTTGATCAGAACGACATTATCACCATCGGTTCAAGTTCGATAAGGGTCGATGGCCAGAAACAGGACCTTTATCTGGGTGAAAAAATGGCTATCAGTAATTTGCTTAAGATGATGCTCATTGAATCGTCTAATGATGCGGCCTATGCCATATCAGCTTATGGCAAAACAAAGGATTTGAACTTTATCGAGATGATGAACAATAAAGCGGCAGCTTTAGAAATGAAAAATTCTAATTTTCTCGACCCAGCCGGCCTGAACGATGAGGCCTATTCAACCGCTCAGGATCTGGTAAAATTAGTGACATATTCTTTAAATTATCCTGAGATCTGGGACATATCTTCTGAAAAAACGGCCATCATTGAATCTTCAGATGAAAGCATTAAGCATTCGATTAGCAGCACTAATCGTCTCTTGGGCATGCTTCAAGATATAATCGGCGGCAAGACCGGCTACACTGATGGTGCTGGCCAGTGTTTGATATTGGTGACGCGCGTACCGGGTTATGATGGTAAAATAGTAAGTATTGTCTTGGGTTCGCAGGACCGTTTCAGTGACAGCCAGAAACTGGTGGATTGGGTCAGGACCGCTTACAGTTGGAAATAATATAAAATGCAGAATCAAATCTTTACGATATTTAATATTGTCAGAGTATTCATAGTCGGGACGCTGGCTTTTTTTATTAACTTGATAATTACTTCTTTCTGGACAAAAATACTTGATAAACATTTTAAACCCGGAAAAGAGATAGAAAAATCTAATGCCCCGGTTTTCAATCAGCTTCACAAGAAAAAAGAAGGCACGCCGACCATGGGCGGTCTGCCAATATGGGTCACTGTCAGCTGTCTGACAATTTTCTTTTTTATACTCTCAAACACTATTGATGGTTTCTGGTCACGGGTCAATTTTTTATCAAGAAGCCAGACCTTTCTGCCCTTGGGTATTCTGATCTTTGCCGGTCTGGTCGGAATGCTTGATGATGTTCTCGGGATCTTTAAACGGGGCGGATTGAGAATAAGTCGCCGGCTCATGCTTTATATTGCGGTTGCGGCCATCGGCGCCTGGTGGTTCTATTTCAAGCTTGGCCGTAACGCGATAAATATCCCGTTCCTGGGAGATGTTACCGTTGGCTGGTTCTATATTATTTATTTTATTTTTATTTCGGTGGCGACGGCATTCTCAATGAACGAGACCGACGGTCTGGATGGTCTTTCCGGCGGTGTTTTTCTCGTTATTTTCGGAGCTCTGACGGCAATAGCTTTTGACCAAGGCAGAATGGATCTGGCGGTTTTTCTGACGGCGATAATCGGAGCTCTGGTAGGTTTTCTGTGGTTCAATATTTATCCGGCCAGATTTTTCATGGGGGATACGGGCGTAATGGCTCTTGGTTTTACCGTCGGGGTCGTTTCTCTCCTGACGGATACCGGTCTTTTGCTACCGGTAATAGCGATAATTCCGATGATCGAATCCCTCTCCGTGATCATTCAGCTTATATCTAAGAAGTTCCGCGGCAAAAAAATATTTTTATCGACCCCGATCCACCATCATTTCGAAGCGTTAGGTTGGCCGGAGACCCAGGTTACAATGCGTTTTTGGATGATAAGCGCCATTGGAGCGATAATCGGCCTGATAATATTTCTGGTGGACTCAAAAATACCGCCCCTTTTGTAACAAAAAAGAGCTCGTCTGAGCTCTTTAGGCCGATCAGTTCGACGGCCGTTTAATATTTACAACCTTGTTTTCATTACCAAGATCATCATCTTCCAGTTCGAATTGCCGGTTATAAAGTCTTCTGTACAACAGACATCTTTCAAGAAGTTCCTGGCTAGTGCCACGGTCGATTATACGTCCTTTATCCATTACCACTATCGAATCTGCTCTTAGAATTGTAGAAAGGCGGTGGGCGATGATTATCGCAGTCTTGCCTTCCATTAATTTCCAAAGAGCTTCCTGGACCACTGCTTCTGAATCAGTATCGAGATGCGAAGTCGCTTCGTCCATAATGATAAGCGAGGCGTTGGAAAAAACCGCCCGGGCGATGGATATTCTCTGCTGTTCACCGCCGGACAATTTCACACCTTTTTCGCCGATAACCGTGTCGTATTTTTCGGGCTTAGAGTCGATGAATTCATGTGCGTTCGCAATCCGTGCCGCTTCGATTATTTTATTATCGTCCGGCTCATCACAGCCATATGCGATATTTTCTTTTATCGTCCTTGAGAACAATAAGGCATGCTGGGGAACGGTTGTTATCTGTCTTCTTAAGGATTCAAGTCCGATGTTCCTGAGATCATTCCCGTCAGCGGTTATGATTCCGGCCTCGGGATCGTAAAACCTCTGGATCAAACTTGCTAAAGTCGATTTGCCCGCACCGGTCTTGCCTACAACGGCAATTTTTTTACCCGCCGGGATGACTAAATTCATGTCTTTGATCACGCCAGTTGAATCCTCGTAACCGAAAGAAACATTTTTCAATTCGATCGAATGCCTAAGTGGAGACATATCTATCGGATTAGATATCTCGGTGACTTTTGGTTTTGTGTCCAAGAGATCGAAAAACCGGTGCACTTTCGAAAGGTCCTGCTGCATGCTCAAGTAAGTGGTGATCATGTCGAGAAGCGGCTGATAAAGCATTGTGATATAGGCGAGGAACATCAGAATTTCGCCTGGCGTGGCCTTCTTTTGAATGGTCAAGTAGGTTCCGACGATTATTATCGCCGTTCGTCCGAGAACTTCAAAAAAAGAAGCCGAAAAACCCAAAAGCCGCCACCACTTGGCGATCCGGAGCTGAGAATAAAAGGCCGGTATCCTCTCTTTATCAAAAAGACTTAATTCGTGCCGCGAAGCGTTGAAAGAAACTACCGCTTCGACGTTATAAATTCCTTCATAGGCCCGGTGATATATTTTTTCTTCGGCCTTGTTTATCTTTGACTGCTCTTCGTATATCGGCTTCGCTTTTCCCAAAGAGAAATAGATATGGAAGGGAATGAAGAATGTCGCCGCAACGGCCATTTTCCAGTTCTGGTAAAATATCCAGACCAACAGACAGGTTACGTTTATCGTACCTGGTAGAAAAAATTTGGACAGGTTATCGTGCATGACCCTTTGAAGTCCGCCGATACCTCGCTCAACTTTAGCCAGAACCTCGCCCGAATTCTGGTTATGGTGAAAACTCATATCAAGCGATTGAAGATGGGCCAAGGCATCTCTGAACATCTTCATTTCGATGCGATTGCCGACCTCGAGACTTAGATAGGAGTAAAATCCAAAAACAGAACTGGTGACTATGCGCAGAAAAAATATCACGGAACAGGCGATGGCTACGGTTCGGATGGCGGGACCTAATGACAGGTTGCCCGTATAGGCCTTAACCAGGACATCATCCATTACTATCCGGTAAATGTATGGGTCTATCAGACGAATAAGGGCAAACAACAGTGAGCCGAGAATGATTATGGTTATCTTGAATTTATATTCGGACAGATAGGGGACTACCCGCTTCATATTGGTCGAGATGTTCTTTTTAGCAGATTCTTGGCTGTTTTCCACTAACTTAGCCCCCATTGTCAACGAACAAAGATTATAGATTATACATAATTTTATCCAGATATGTCAAGTTTTGTTTGGAAATACAAGCAGAATGTAATAAAATTAAGTAATGTCCAAAGTGCTTTTTGGAATGACGATGATACTGCTGATCTTTGGGTTGGTTGTTTTGTCGTCTGCCGGACTTGTTGAGGGCCAGAAAAATTTTGGTTCCCCATACTATTATTTAAACCGGCAGCTTCTCTTAGGTGTTTTGCCGGGGCTTATTTTAATGTTCATTTTCCGGAAGATAGATTACAAATTTTTGAAAAAAATATCTTTTTTGATACTCTTAGGTGCGCTTTTTATGCTTCTGGCTGTTTTTGCTCCTCATTTGGGCCAGGGTCTTAAAGGTGCAACTCGCTGGCTTAGCATCGCCGGTTTTTCTTTTCAACCCTCGGAAGCTCTCAAATTGGCTTTGATAGTATATCTGGCCGCCTGGTTCAGTAACCGCGATGAAAGAACAAAAAACTGGGCTTTCGGTATGGCGCCGTTCTTTGTTCTGCTTATCTTTGTTGCCGGTGTTCTGGCTCTTCAACCGGACATTGGCACTCTGATCGTTGTAACCCTGATCTCAATCTCTATTTATTTTTTTGCTGGTTCTAATTTGAAACACCTTTTTCTTATCGGTGCGGTGATATTGGGAATTTTTGTTCTGATAATAACCGTCGAACCTTATCGGCTGAACCGGATTAAAACATATCTTGATCCGTCCTTGGATCCGAAAGGGATTTCTTATCAGCTCAACCAGTCGATGATCGCGATAGGTTCGGGCGGGATGTTTGGGGTCGGTTACGGAAAGAGCACTCAAAAATTCGGCTTTTTGCCCGAGGTTATCCACGATTCTATTTTTGCGGTGGTAGTGGAAGAACTTGGTTTCATCGGAGCGGCTGGATTGATAGGGTTATTTGTTCTGTTCGGACTGATGATGGGTTATACCGCCAACAGTCTCAAGGACAAGTTCGGCAAACTTTTGGTGATGGGTATGGCGACCTGGATACTGGGCCAAGCCTTTCTAAATATTGCGGCGGTTTCCGGTCTTGCCCCTTTGACCGGAGTTCCACTGCCTTTCGTCAGTTATGGTGGAACTGCGATGATGGTGCTTCTCGCCGGGATGGGCATAGTATTCAACGTTGCCAGGAAGGCCTGATAACAAAACAGCCCCGGCCGGGCTTTTTTGTTTTGTTATTGTTTGGCTAAGAGTTTCGAGGCGGCTGATTTGAGACGAGAGGCCTTGTTTTTCTTAATTACTCCTGTTTTAGCTGCTTTGTCTATCGATTTATAAACTTCGGCCAGCTGTTTCTGAGCGTCCTTCAACTGCCCTTCAGAGGACATTTTTTTGAGCTTCTTAAATTCAGCTTTATAAGTATTGGCTCTTTGAAGGTTGGCTATCCTTCTTTTCTTGGATTGTCTTAACGCTTTTTGGGCTGATTTAGTTATAGGCATAACTTGTATATATTAATATATTTTATTATATTATGCAAGGTGCCTTAAAAAGTTTGAGGAAAATTGTGAAGTCAAAAAACCTGGCGTTTATTTGCTTTTCAGTACTTTTATTGTTGCTGACATTTTCTGTTCAGGCCAGTTCTCAACCGGCTCAGCCTTTTCCGTCATTTCCGGATTATAGCAACTGGCCTTTAACAAATTCATGGACAATGACCGGCGACAATGACGGCAAAACTTTTGAAGTAGCCGGCAATACCTATCAGCGGACTGATATTGAAAATTTGAAAAGATATACCGTAAATATATTTCGTAGAGATAACGGAAATTTATGGCTTGGGACTTTTTTTGTGGAAGGCGGGCAATGGCAAGATAATGGCGATATTTTAACTTCCGATATGCAAGCTTATTTGTTTCAGCGCAACGGACAAGACTGGGTTTTCGTAAGGATATTCAATCTTGCCGAAATGCAACAGGGCGTTTTGATTGATTTTCTGAAATCCAGATATCATTTAGAAATAAAAAAGTAGATTCTTAAACACGCGAGGTTACAATGGGTCTCTTTCTGAATGCTTTGATAGGAATCGGCGTGGCTTTGTTTGTATTTAATTTTGATAACAAGTCTAAAGCCGGATTTATTTTGAGATTTATCGGAGCATCCTTAGCAATTATGGGTTTTTTGTTCAAATAACGGGAATAAACTCCCGTTTTTAATTATACGGTATCGCTCTTAATTTTTCTTATTTGTTCACGCAAAGCTAAAGCTCTGGCATATTCCATTTTTCTGGCTGCTCGTTCCATCATTTTGGTCAACTGGCCGATTATTTTACCTTTTGAACCGTTACCGAAAACATAGACCATGTCTTCTTCGTCCTGGCCCCAGCGCTTAGTTTTGTTAAGACCGTTGTTGGATATCGGCAGGTCGAAATTGCCGATGTCTTTTTTGATGCTTTTCGGCGTAATATTGTTCTCCTGATTGTGTTTTTCCTGCTTTTCCCTGCGGCGGTTCGTTTCATGAACCGCAGATTTAATAGAATTTGTCATCTTATCGGCATATAAAATTACATGGCCGTTAATGTGCCTGGCGGCCCGGCCCATCGTCTGGATAAGGGTCGTAGTGTTTCTTAGGAAGCCTTCTTTATCGGCATCAAGAATTGCAATCAACGAGACCTCCGGCAAGTCGAGTCCTTCTCGTAGCAAATTAACGCCGACGATAACGTCATAATGACCGAGACGGAAATCTTTTAGTATTTTAAGGCGCTCGAGGGTTTTAATCTCGGAGTGAAGATAATTAACCTTAATCCCTGCATCCGCTAAGAATTCGGAAAGATCTTCGGCCATTCTTTTGGTCAAAGTCGTTACGATTATTCTTTCTTTTTTGGTGATGCGTTTTTGAATCTCTTCTTTTAGATGTTCAATCTGGTTCTTGGTCGGCTGAATCTCAATGGTCGGGTCGAGAAGGCCGGTCGGGCGTATCAGCTGTTCAGCGATGTTGGTCTTGCCGGCTTTTTCAAGTTCGTATTTGCCTGGAGTGGCGGAAACATAAATTATTTTCTGAATGCGTTTGTTGAATTCAGGGAATTTGAGCGGACGGTTGTCGAGAGCCGAAGGCAGGCGGAAACCGTAATTAACCAAAGTGCTTTTGCGTGAATGGTCGCCGTGGAACATGCCTCTGACCTGTGGGAGAGAGATGTGGGATTCGTCAATAATTGTCAAAAACTCACCTTTGGAAATGAAGAAATCAATAAGGGTATAAGGCGGTTCGCCAGGTTTTCTAAAATCAATATGGCGTGAATAGTTCTCAATCCCGTGACAGTAGCCAGTCCGTTTCATCATATCTATATCATGCATTGTTTTTTCATATAAACGGCCTGCTTCCTGGGCTTTCTTTTGTTTCTTTAGAACTTTCATATGTTGCTGGAGCTCGCCTTTAATGTTCTCGATAGCAACGCCGAGTTTGTTGTCCGAGGTTAGCCAGTATTTAGCCGGCAGGATAGTGGTTTCAATTATTTTATCAAAAACCGGTTCGTTCGTTTCAAGCACTTCCGGATCCGTGATGCCGGCGTGCATTATTTTTATTATCTTATCCTGGCCGCCAAGTAATTTATTTGAACCGAAAGTAACCTTGAAAATATTCTGTCCATCCGGGCCCATTAGTTCTACTTCGTTCCGGGTTTTGCGGAAACAGCCCCGTTTTAATTCGATATCTTGAGCATATTGTAAACGGATAAGTCCGCGGATGAACTCATCGGCTTTTATCTTTTGGCCTTCAAAAATATTAAGACCCATATTCTTGTATTCTTCCGGCGAGCCGAGGTTATAGATACAGGAGACTGAGGCGATTATAATTACATCATCACGGCTCATGAGAGCCTGAGTTGTAGCATGACGCAAGCGGTCAAGTTCTTCATTTATCTTTGAATCCTTTTCAATATAAGTGTCGGTATGCGGGATATATGCCTCGGGTTGGTAGTAGTCGTAATATGAGACGAAATAATGAACGGCATTCTTCGGGAAAAATTCTTTGAATTCTTTATAAAGCTGAGCGGCCAGAGTTTTGTTATGAGAAATAATTAGGGTTGGTTTGCCGTGATTGGCTATGACCTGGGCCATGGTGAAAGTTTTGCCCGAGCCGGTCACACCTAAAAGCACCTGGTCTTTTTTACCGGCCTTTAATCCTTTGGTCAGTTTGGCGATTGCATCCGGCTGGTCGCCGGTAGCTTTGTATTTTGAAGTTAATTTGAACATTTTTATTTAGGATGCCTGCTGCCTGCCGAAGCTTTAGCGTAGGCGGGGAATTTTGAACTTAGTTTAAACATTTGTTAGTCTTATATATATGATCAGTTTTCTCGAAGGTAAAATTGAACATTTGGGTGAAAAACAGGTCGTTTTGAGTGCCGGTGGTATAGGGTACAGGGTAATAGTCTCTCCCAAGTTAGTGAATATTCTATCAAAAACCAGGGAGGATGTCAATGGCAAAGTTAAGCTGTTTACTCATTCGCAACTCAATATGCGTGAAGGGACTTTTGATATGTACGGATTCGATAAATCAGAGGATTTGGACCTATTCCATTTGTTGACCTCGGTCTCCGGCATTGGTCCAAAAGGTGCGATGAATATTCTGTCAGTCGTTGAACCCAAACATTTAAAAGCTGCAGTCGTGAACGAAGACGCAGATTACTTAAAAAAAGTTTCCGGACTTGGTCCCAAAACCGTCCAGCGTTTGGTGCTTGAGCTTAAGAATAAGATAGATTTTCTTGATATCGGCGACATGAAAGGCGTTGATTTGGGTCAGGAGGGTCAGGCCGTCGAAGCACTTCTGGCTCTTGGCTATACTCAATATCAGGCCAAGGAGGCTTTGAAAGAATCAAAAGGTAAAACTTTGGAGGAAAGGGTAAGGGAGGCGTTAAAGATATTGGGGAAGAGATAGTTTGGGATATTTATTTTAATTGCTTTGCCCTTTCATTTTTCGACCTACTTTTTATCTTCATGGCTAAATGTTTAAATTAATCTCAATTAAGCTAACAAATTTGAGCCTCGTCGGAAGACCTCCCCTCAAATTTGTTGAATAACTTAATTTTTAATTAATTTAAGCATTTAGCCGCTCGAAAAAAGACGGTCTACGAAATAAAAGAGCTTCGCTGGTTTTAAAATAAATATAACCAACTATCTCACATTTTATTTTTATGGAAAAAATAGAGACTGATATAATTGAACAAATAGCTGAAGTTAACTGGGTTCGGCCAGATATGGAATCTGAAAGAGGTGAAATAGAAAGAGTGGTTATCGGTTTTCTTGGTTTAGAACCTTCAAAAGAAAATGTGGATCACGTCATCGATATTATAAATAAATCCGAGACCACTGAATTAACAGAAGAACTTTGGGCATCACTCGAGAATACGGATTCATATCACAACGTGAGACCTGGACATTTCGAAGATGCCAGACAGGCGATAGATGAATCAAACAGCGAATTAGCTTCTGAAAATAAACGTGATTTTAAAAAACTTTTGAGGGTATTTGAGAACGGCCATGGGATAGAAATTCCAACTATTATTAAAAAAGACGGAATTTTGCATCTGGTAAGCGGAAATACTCGGCTCATGATATGCAGAGCATCAGGGATTAAACCCAAAGTGATTATCGGTGAATATAAATAAAATTACACACAGCCATATTTATCGGATGTCCAAATTATATAAAATAATTTTGAATGCCATCCCCATAATTTTTATGGTGGCATTGGTGCCGGTGATACAGAATGATTACTGGCTTGCGACGGTATATATCCTTATAATTTTTTCTATTTTTAAATTTAAAAAATATCCTGGAGAATGGGGAATATTTTTCGGCGGAATGGTTCTGATGATGTTTTTTGAATTTATTTTTATCTTGTCCAATGTCGAAGTTTTTAACCGCTATAGCTTGCTTGGAATAATGCCGATTTGGCTGCCGATACTTTGGGGATATGGTTTTGTTGCGATAAGCCGGGTAGTCGGTAGTGATAAAAAATGAAGTCGTTTTTACAGACAAAAGAATGGCTCGATTTTCAAAAAGAAGCCGGGCACAAGACCTGGCGCTTTGACGACGGTAAGATTGTGGCCAATATCATAAAGCTCGGACTGCCGCTCGGTAAAAGCATGCTTTATATTCCGCATGGCCCGGAAATAGATTTCGAACATATTAAGGGCGGAGTTAAGAATGAACTTGGGATATTTTTGAAATATTTAAAAGATTTGAGTTACGAGGAAGGTGCGATATTTGCAAAAATAGAACCTTTGTCTGATATGGTGACGGAGCTCATCTATCGGCGGGGTTTTAAGCGTTCGTCAAAACAGATCCAGCCCTACCTGACCGTTGTTCTCGGTCTCGACCGTTCGGAAGATGAATTATTGGTCAAGATGCATTCAAAGACACGTTACAATATTAAAGTTGCCGAAAAACACGGGATAAAAACAAGATCAGGTGGAAATGTGGATGAATTTTGGAAATTACTTCAGAAAACCACCGAGCGTGATAAATTCTCCTCTCATTCAAAAAATTATTATGAAAAGTTATTGAATTTTTTGAAAGAAAAGGGAGAAATAAAAACCGATATTATTTTGGCCGAACATGACGGCAAGCCGGTCGCCGGCGCGATAGTACTGATATACCAAGATACCGGATATTATCTTCACGGTGCTTCAGATTATGAATATCGGGCAATGATGGCGCCCTATGCTCTGCATTGGGAAATAATTAAATGGCTGAGGAAGCATGGAATTAGACATTATGATTTTTGGGGAGTTGATGCTAAGCGATGGCCGGGCGTAACTCGGTTCAAGTTCGGCTGGGGAGGGGATTTAAAAGAATATCCCGGTTCATTTGATATGCCGATATCGTGGGTGTGGTATTTATCTTACTTGGTCGCAAGAAAATTTTTGTAATAAAAAGCCGGGTGTTCAACCCGGCGTTCCACCGAAGGAGCGCATCGTTGCTCCTTGTGTGCCTTACCGATGTATTTGATTATCCTACCCCGGTCACTTGCCGGGATCAGGAAAGGTGAGGGGAGAGAAGGGGCAAAGCGTTCTCGGGCGTACTTTCGGTCGCCGACTTTACGTCTATGCGCACACATCTCTCAACCCTCGTCTATATCCTCAAAATTTTTGAGACTATGGATGAAGGTGGGAGGGCTTGAGCCCTCCCTTGTCTGGGGTGTTCGGATCCCAGCTATCCGCGATGGCTCCCTGCCATCAAGGGGCTTATACCTCTCATGCAAAAGCTCCTTTTTGGCCCCGAACATTTGCCGGGGGAAATTACCTTTGTCCGCCTATTTAGGGCGGCGGACGAGCTTGGGGGATAAACACGTATCCCATACGACATAGAGGTGAAGGGCCCTTGGCCGCATCACTGAGCGAGCCCCCAGCGGAGGTGGCAGCCGCGTGCATCTACTGCTTCGCCGCCGCCTTAATTTACTTGCGTGCTAGGGGCTCGGAAAGGGCCTGTATGTAAAGAGCTAATTGCTTCTTAGTAGGCCCTTTCTGAACCCACAACGCTTATTGCATATAAAGAACTTTACCGTCTTAGTATTTTATCATAAATAGATATATCTGTCAATATCTGTGAAAAAGTCTAAATTTATGCTATATTCCTGAAAAACATGATACAGGAAAGCATTTTAGACAAACTCCTATTTAAAGTCAAGAAGCTGATACCGAAGTCAGTTTTTAATTTTTTTCAACCTTATTATCACACTGCGTTAGCTTATTCAGGCGCGGTATTTTATGGTTTTCCGTCCAGAAAATTAAAGGTCATCGGAGTTACTGGTACTAAGGGCAAATCAACGGTAGTTTATCTGATAACAAAACTTCTCGAGGGACATGGCCGGCCGGTTGCGGCCTGCGGTTCGCTTGGCTTTAAAATAAAAGATAAAGAATGGCCGAACAATTTAAAAATGACAATGCCGGGCCGGTTCCGTCTCCAAAAATTAATGGCCGAGGCGGTCAAGGAGGGCTGCGAATATTTTGTTCTGGAAGTTACCTCTGAAGGTATCAAACAAAAAAGGCACTTAGGCATAGATTTCGACTGTGCGGTTTTTACCAATCTTCACCGGGAACATATCGAGAGCCACGGTTCTTTTGAGAATTATTACAGAGCCAAGCAGGAGCTTTTCCAGGTGACCAAAAATATCCATGTGGTGAATGCGGAAGATAAATACGCTGAATTGTTCGGTGATTTTCCGGCCAATCATAAAATATATTACGGGCTTACCAAAGGTGACATTGTTGCCGGTAAAATTAAACTATCTGGGCAAGGAGCGTCTTTTGAGATTTACGGGACCAATTTTAACACTCATTTGGCCGGGCAGTTCAATATTATGAATTTTTTGGCGGCTTTGGCGGTCGGTGCGATGTACGGATTTGACCTGCCGTCAGCTAAATCAATACTTGAACAGATGGAATTTATTCCCGGCCGGATGGAATTTATCCAACGTGAACCATTCAATGTTGTCATTGATTATGCCCATACTCCCGATTCTTTGAGGGCGGTTTATCAGACCTTAAAACTGGCGGACAAAAGATTGATATGTGTTCTGGGGGCGGCCGGTGGCGGGCGTGATAAGTGGAAAAGGCCGGAGTTCGGCCGCATTGCTTCTCAATACTGCGACGATATTGTTCTGACTGATGAAGACCCTTATGATGAGGATCCTGATGAAATTCTGGACCAAGTTGCCTTGGGTTTTGCGAATAATAATGTTAATGTCGTCAGGATTCTCAACCGGAAAGCGGCAATCAGGAATGCCTTGGGTAAAGCGGCTGAAGGCGACACCGTAATAATTACCGGTAAGGGTTCGGAAACCACAATGGCCATAGCTGGGAACAAAAAAGTCCGTTGGTCGGACAAAAAAATCGTCCGCGAACTCTTGCCCAATTGAAAAATTTTTGATTGACCATTTTTCGTCAATTTGTTATCTTCCCTCCGTTAGCTCGTTCGTTAAAAGAGGCAAGTTTGACGGATCGCTTTGATTCGTTAATTCTTCGTAAAAAGTATGGTCGTCGTTTTCCAGGTACCGATCTCCATCACCCAATACCTACCAGCCGTTTACCCAAGTCGTTTAGCAAAGAAGAAAAAGAAAATAATAACCGCCTCGTTTTTCCTTACATCAAAAGGTCCCACCGTACCTATCACATTTTGTTCTGGAACCTTAGAATAGACGAAGTCTGGAACATTCTTGATCGGATCCATTCATCGATATTTGAGACTGACAAAGAACATATCCATCAATGGTGGATAGAGGGTTGCGATCTTGAAGGAGGCAAGGAAAAACAGAAAAATGATTTTCAAAAAAGCAAGTTTGCTAAAATTGGAAAAATGGTCAGGACTGCCCAGCTTGAGAGTCTGTGGTCAAGGACTTTCGGCGGAGAAGATCTGGTAACCGCAGAGAACCTTCTTAAAATGATGATGCTTTTTATGGTCTTCGGATCAAAACTGCTTGATCAGGAAGAACTGTTCGATAATGGTAATCTTCAGGATTTTTTTGAGGGTAATACAGCCACCGGCTATCAGCTCTGGGCTTTTAAAACACTTTTTGGCGAAGGCGGTAGCGTTCAAGGTATTAAGTCAAAGATGGCGGCTATTTTAAATGCCAATGATTTCTATTCCTCTTAACTTATTAAGAGGATTTTTCTTTTTATAAAATTTTTGATAAAATGGCTCTATATAATATGGAGCTAAGGACTGACAACAATCACCCTAATCGTCATCATAATCCGGCGGTCTTTTGGCTGCTGATAATAGTCCTGATGTCCCTCGGAGGGCTTTCGGTGAAAGTCTTGAGCAAACCACAGGATTTGACCTCGAATATCCAGACCCCGTTACCGACAGATGTTAGAGAGCCGAGAGTCTATACTATTTCCTATAAAGGTGGCGTTTTTAGTCCTACGAACTTAAGGATCCATGACGGCGATACGGTCAGGTTCAAAAATGACGGTTTCTTCGGTATCAGGATCGTTTCTGATTCTCAGACCGGTAGCCAGGTTCCGATGTTCGACAGCGTTGGCAACATTCCACAGGGCAGTTATTTTTCATATACTTTTTCCGAAAAAGGAACCTTCGGTTATCATAACAGTTCCAATTCCGACGAGGCAGGCACGATCATCGTAAGATAATTAAATTGTTAATCCGTTTTAAATTATTTTGGAAAGAATCTGTTCTTTTTGGCCTGACCCTGTTAATGGGTATTTTTTCGGCATACCATTACCGCTTCATGCCGCAGAGCGTTACCGAACCTAAGCAAATTTTCTCCTGGAGCAGTATAATAGTTTTTTTGGCGATGTTCGCCCTATTATCTCTTATCCTTTTAAAATTTAAAAGATTGGGCGCGGTGTCTTTGAGGTTTTTTTTGCTGCTCGTGGTCTTTTCCGGTTCACAGGCCATTTTTGCCTCTGTTTTCCCGTCTCCGTTTGACCTTGTATTTGCTTTGGCCACGGTATTTATTTTTATTTACGGTAAAAATGTGATGATACACGACCTGGCCGTGGCTTTAGGTATCGCAGGTATCGGCAGTGTGGTCGGGGTGACCCTCTCACCCCAAATGGTTATTTTTCTGCTGGTGATACTTTCTTTTTACGATATTATCTCTGTTTACTGGACCAAACATATGGTCTATCTGGCCAAAGGTATGGTTGAAAGCGGAGCGATATTCGGATTTATAATTCCTTTTGAGTTCAAGGATTTTTTCTATCATAGCGGCGAAGCTCAACAGATGGTCGGCGAAAAATTTATGATCCTCGGCTCGGGCGATATCGGTCTGCCATTGATAATGGTAAGTTCCGTCGCTATGACCTCCATCAGCCGAGCCATGTTCGTATCGGTCTTTGTTTTACTGGGTCTTTTTGTTACTCACCTGATATTCATTAACCAGAAGGAAAGAAAGCCGATGGCGGCGCTTCCTCCGATCGCAACCCTGACGATAATTGGATATTTGCTCAGCCAATTAGTTTAAATAATATGAAAATATCTTTCCATGGCGGTGTCCAACAGGTGACCGGTTCAAATTTTATTCTCGAAAAGAACGGATTAAAGATCTTGGTTGATTGTGGCCTGTTTCAGGGTTCGAAATTTGCCGAAACCCTTAATTACAGCGATTTCGCCTATGACCCCAAAGAGATAGATTATGTTCTTTTGACTCATAGCCATGCCGATCATTCCGGCCGGTTACCCAAATTATATAAACATGGTTTCCGGGGTAAATTGTTAGCCACTAAACCGACCATCGACCTTTCTGTTATTGCTTTGGAAGACAATCTTGACCTTATAAAAGAGGAAGCACATAGAGACGGCCACGAACCTTTATTTACTTCCGGCGACCTTCATCAGGTTTTTTTACTTGGCCGAGGAATTGAGTATGGACAGGAAATAGAGCTTGGCAATGGGGTAAGGGCAACCTTCCATGAAGCCGGGCATATCTTGGGCTCGGCGGTGATAGAAATTAATTGGTCGGATGAAGGACAAACCAAGACAATATATTTTTCGGGAGACCTCGGCAATTATCCGACCCCACTTTTAAAACACTTTGATATGCCGAATCAGGCCAATTACCTTGTTGCCGAATCAACTTACGGTGACCGACTTCATGACGACAATACCGATAAGAAAGAAAAATTAAAGGAAATTGTCAGCGAAACCGTGCGACGGGGAGGGACGGTTGTGATTCCGAGCTTCGCCATAGAGCGGACCCAGGAACTTCTTTATCAGTTGAACGAGTTCATAGAACATGAACATTTTCCAAGGATTCCGATATTTCTGGATTCGCCGTTAGCGATAAAACTTACCAAGGTCTATAAAAATTACGAACAGTATTTTAATAATCAGATCCTTCATGATATTCGGTCCGGGGATGATATATTTAATTTTCCAGGCCTTCAGCTTACTTTTTCATCCCAGGAATCCAAGATGATAAACGGTGTTAAGGGTCCCAAGGTTATAATCGCCGGTTCCGGCATGTCATTAGGGGGAAGGATTTTGTTCCATGAAAGGGAATATCTCCCCGACCCGAAATCGACGATTTTATTTGTCGGTTATCAAGTGGAAGGTTCGCCCGGCAGACAGATACTCGATGGTAAGAAAGAAGTTAAGATACTCGGTCATTCAGTGCCGGTGAATTGCCAGGTCAGGGTGATTGAGGGTTATTCAGCTCACGCCGATCAGGCAATGATGCTCGGTTGGATAGATAAGGCAAAACAAGACGGTACGCTTAAAAAAGTTTTCATTACTCACGGCGAATATCACTCAAGTTCTGTACTGCGCCAAAAGATACAAAGCAAGATAGGGGTTGAAGCAATAGTGCCGGAAATGGGGGAAGGGTTTGAGTTATAGCGGCTGCCAGACTGTTTGACTGGATTACAATATTAGTTTAGGATTCGGGTACTTTGAACCTTGAAAGGACAGCTAATGAGATTGGCGGTTACACTTAGCTTGATGAGTGTCCTATCTTTAAATATTTTTGCTCAAACCGAACATTCGAGATCCGAAAAACGTCTTCTTGAAGCTGATGCAGTTGTAGTCGGCAAAGTTATTGAAGTTTTCAAACCAAACATCTTTCATTCCGCTGTATCCGAACACAATCCGGACTGGTATGTTGCCAGGGTGGAAGTTGATAAAGTTCTTAGCGGCTTGTCGGTTAATGTGTATGAAAAAGCCATTTTGAACGTATATTTTCCGGCCAGCGTCGATCATGACTGGTATAAAGCGCCTAAGTTCAAAGAAAATCAGAAAGGCATATGGGCTTTGAGATATCACCAAAATCCGGTCCTAGCCAAACATGATCCCGGTATGATGGCAGCGTTGGATCCGCTTGATTTTCGAAAAACGGGTGAACTTAAGCAGATTAGATCCATACTTGCGGCGCGATAATATCGCCCGCTTTTTATTTACTCCTTGCTTGCTTAAATTTTTTTTTGTAAAATAGAATTACTATGAAATACAAATTTGTTGTTTCTGGTGCGGCGAATACGACTTATTGCTGTGCCGATGCTGAAAAAAAGGCCGAAGAGCTTGGACGTGAGATTGTCCGACAAGATGGGATTTTGATCACCGGCGCAACAACCGGCATCCCACATTTGTCAGCCAAAGGCGCTAAAGAAGAAGGCGGAATGTCGATAGGTATCTCGCCGGCAGCAACCTATGCTGCCCATGTTAAGAGTTATCGTCTGCCGACGGATTATTTCGATTTTATAATTTATTCTGGCTTTGATTATTCCGGCCGTAACCTCATCCTGACTAAGGCGGCGGATGCGGTTGTGGTTGTGTGCGGCGGATTTGGTACATTGAATGAGTTTACTATTGCCCTTGAAGATGATAAGCCGATCGGAGTTTTAACCGGAACCTGCGGTACGGCTGACCAGATATATAGCTTGTTGGCTAAGATAAAAGATCCCCATCATCACGGCAAAGGTAACCTTATTTTTTCAGATGACCCTAAAGATCTGGTAAAACAGCTGACCGCTATTATTGACAAAGATAGGAAAGATGTTAAGGTTGAGGATCACGTCGGCGATTAAACATAATGTCTTTCAAACTCAATAATATTCTAATACCGGAAGAGTTACCTCTTATCGCTTTAAAAAATACGGTCTTATTCCCAAAGGTGGTAATTCCTCTGATTGTCCAGCGGCCCAAATCCATCGGGGCTCTCGACAGCGCAATGAACCGTGACCGGCTCGTTTTTTTTGTTACTCAAAAAAATATCGAAGATAATGTCAGGGTGGAAGACCTATTTAAAGCGGGAACTATCGGCCGTGTCGTATCTGTTTTTAAACTTCCCGACGGCTCATCAAAAATAGATGTTGAAGGTTTGGTTCGCGGCAAAATCTCGGAATTTACAAGCGAAGATCCTTATTTTAATGTCCGGGTCCGGCCATCAGTTCCGCCGGAAGTCCATTTCGAGAATTTGGAGAGCAAAGCTCTTACCCGTCTGGTTATCGACCAGTTCCGGAACATATCAGAAATGAAATCTTTTCCCGCCGTTTCGCCAGAGGTGATCTATATGATGTCCCAGTTGAGGGATGTCGAACAGGTTATAAGCTTGATCACGGTTAACTTGAGTCTCGAACTTCAGGACCAGCAAAGCATTCTCGAGACCGAGGACCCTTACGAAGCTTTGAAAAAATTAAGTTTATTTTTGACCCGGGAAATAGAGATACTTGAAGCGGAGAAAACCGTCGCCAAAGAAACCAAGAAACAAATAGGCAAGATGCAGAAGGAACTTTTCCTCCGAGAACAACTAAAAAGCATCGAGAAAGAGTTGGGGGTAGATGACGAGAAAGATGACATGAATGCTTTGCGGACCAAGATCGAAGCCGCCGGCATGCCCAAAGATGTCAAAGAAAAAGCATACAAAGAACTTAATCGCCTCGGCAAAATGCCGCCTTTCAATCCTGAGGCCTCCTACCTAAGGACTTACCTCGATTGGCTGGTTGATATTCCATGGTCAAAGAAAACAAAAGAAAAGATAGACCTGAAAGAAGCCGAAAAAATTCTGAACCAGGACCACTACGGTTTGCCTAAGGTTAAAGAACGGATTCTCGAATATTTGGCCGTTCAGAAACAGGTCGGCAAGTTAAAGGGCCCGATACTATGTTTTGTCGGTCCGCCCGGAACCGGAAAAACTTCCATCGGCCAGTCGATTGCAAAATCTCTGGCGCGCAAATTTGTCCGGGTATCACTCGGCGGTCTGCGCGATGAAGCCGAGATACGGGGCCACCGTCGGACATATGTCGGAGCTTTACCCGGCCGGATAATCCAAGGTATTCATACTGCAGGTGTCAAAAATCCTGTCTTTATGCTGGATGAAATAGATAAACTTGGCATGGATTTCCGTGGGGACCCTTCGGCGGCTTTGCTGGAAGCGCTCGATCCCCAGCAGAACAATTCTTTTTCCGACCACTACCTTGAGGTACCTTTTGACCTTTCGGAAGTAATGTTTATTACGACCGCAAACACCCTTGAAACCATTCCGCCCGCCTTGCGTGACCGTTTAGAAATAATCTATTTCCCGGGTTATACCGAGGTAGAAAAATTCAATATTGCTAAAAATTTCCTAATACCCAAACTTTTCAAGGACCATGGTCTTGGCAAAAAAGATCTTATTTTTGTGGACTCCGCTCTGTCAGACATTATCCAGAAACACACCCGTGAAGCCGGGGTCAGAGACCTTGAGCGCCAACTGGCGTCGATAATCAGAAAAGTTACGAGAAAAATCGTAGAATCAAGATCGCATAAACAGGTTTCGATAACCAAAGAAATAATTCACAAATATCTCGGTCCGTCGAAATTTTCTCACCAACTGGCCGAGAAAAAAGATGAGGTTGGAGTTGTTACCGGTTTGGGTTGGACTCCGGTTGGAGGTGAAGTTTTTTCAATTGAAGCTGCAAAAATGCCGGGTAAGGGCAAACTGATATTGACCGGCCAACTGGGCAAAGTAATGAAAGAATCGGCCCAGGCAGCTTTGAGTTTCGCCAGAGCATATGCTTCTGGTTACGGCGTAAAAGAAGATTTCACAAAGGACGATATCCATGTCCACGTTCCCTCCGGAGCCATTCCTAAGGATGGTCCTTCGGCCGGAATCGCCATGACCACGGCCTTAGTCTCTCTCTTTCTTAAAAAGCCCGTCAAAAAAGAAGTGTGCATGACCGGGGAGGTAACACTCCGTGGTAAGGTTCTTGAAATAGGGGGAGTTAAGGAAAAAATTCTTGCCGCCCACCGTTCCGGCCTGACAATTGCTATTTTACCGCTTGATAACAAAAAAGACATGGACGACATCCCCAAAGAGATCCAAAAAGATGTTAAGTTTTATTTTGCCAAGACGATGGAAGAAGTTCTCAAGGTGGCTTTAAAATAGGGCGTGATATTTTCTGCAAACTCATAACAAAAAAGCCCGTAAGGGCTTAGTTCTCTAATGTCACAAAGCGGATATGTCCGTCTTTGACCAGTTTAGCGACGATCTCATCCGTGGCAAGGCAGAAATGGCAAATTCCTCCGGGCGAGGTTGCTGCTTCAGAGTGGCCAAAATTGGGCAAAACAATTTCCCAAGGTACGATCGGGCGATTAGACAGGAGCTTTCCGCCGACTATCCGATGATCGCTATAAGTGCTAAGGTCGCAATTACTCTGGTCTGGTATTTCACCTTCGCATGTATGCTCGGTTATCCTTTCAAATACGGGAGTATTTTTACAGATGATACAAAGATAACGCCTCACTTTCACGATATTCACTTTGCCTCCTGAATTATCAATGAGCCAGTTAATTATATAGTTTTTTTTATTCAAATCAAATCACGGCCAATGTGCATAAATCATTTGTTTTAAGGTTTTTTCTGTTCTAAGATTAATTTAATGGCACTACTTGGTAATTTATTCTCCGCGGTTGATTGGGAGACCACTTACCGTCTTATAGCTGCGGCTATTTTGGGCGGAATGGTCGGTTTTGAAAGAGAAAGGTCCGGTAAGGTCGCCGGTTTGAGAACTCACAGTCTGGTTGCGGTTGGGGCGGCACTGCTTTCTGTCATTTCATTGAGACTGTTCGATATTCTTCCTTCGGTTAACGGTACTTCCGGATTTGACTACCACCTGATCGCAAATATCGTGGTCGGTATCGGTTTTATCGGTGCCGGAACGATAATCCGTCGGGATAACAAGATCGAAGGCACAACTACGGCGGCGAGTCTTTGGGTTGTGGCGGCAATCGGGATTGCGGCAGGTTTGGGATTATATCAGGAAGCGATCGCAACGACCGTCATTGTTTATGTTATTTTGGCCGGCCTTTGGCTGGTTGAAAAATATCTTACCCGCGAAATGCGCTACAAAGGAGAGGGCATCTTTGGTGAACTTAAAGACGGTGTTCATCACTTCGACTCCAACTCCGAAAAGTGATAATCTATTAAACGTGGCTTCATTTCTTAAAGACAAGAAATTTCTCCATGCCACGGCTATCCTGATCGGGACCATGGTTGGTGTCGGGATATTCGGCATACCTTTTGCTTTTGCAAAGTCCGGTTTTGGTATCGGTCTTTTATTTTTGGTAGCGATCGGAGCGGTAACTCTTCTTCTGAATCTCATTTACGGTGAGATAATTTTGCGAACCCATCAGTCCCACCAACTAGTGGGTTATACTGAACTTTACCTGGGAAATACCTGGAAACGGGTGATATTTTTCTCTATCCTACTCAATACTTATGCCGCTCTCTTAGCTTATATAATAATTTCGGGCGAATTTTTGACGACCGTCCTAGCTCCTTTTACCTATGCTTCAGCTCAAAGCTTGAGCATTTGGTTCTTTGTCGCCGCTTCTTTGCTGGTATTTTTCGGATTGCGGACTGTTGCCTGGGTTGAACTGGGGATATCCATACTTTTTATCGCCGTAATTTTTCTTATTTTCGGATTTGGTTTTTCTAAAATAAATTTTTCTAATTTTATCGGCACAAACCCAAGCATGTGGTTCTTTCCTTACGGTGTTTTTCTTTTTGCTTTCGGAGGTTTGCCGGCCATCCCTATCCAGAGACAGCTTTTAGGTGGCGATGAAAGACGGTTTAAGAGATCTATTTTTACCGGGGTTTTATTGGTCGGGCTTCTATATTTCCTGTTTGCTTTTACTGTTTTTGGAGTATCGGGACAGGGGACATCGCCGGATGCAATCACCGGGCTGGTAGATTTTATCGGCGGAAAAATAATTTTTTTGAGTTCATTGTTCGGTGTTTTGGCGGTCAGTACCTCTTATCTCATGCTCGGTACCGGCCTTTTCCAGATATTTAAACTTGATTACGGTTTTAATAAAAAATTATCCTGGGCTCTGGTTATTTTGCCCCCATTTCTTTTGTTCTTAGGCGGATTGAGGAGTTTTATTGATGTTATCGGTTTAGCCGGAGGCGTGGCGATAGGCCTCGAAGCATTCATTATAATTTTGCTTTTTATAAAAGCCAAATCTCATGGAGACCGTCTGCCGGAATATAGTTTGTCGGTTCCGGTCTGGCTCCTTTATATTCTTGCGTTAATATTTCTCGGCGGGGTAGGATATACGTTCTGGGTCAGATAAATTCTGCGTGAATCTGGTATACATATTTTCAGTGTTGATTAAAACAAAGAAGCTCCGCACCAGACGAAGTGTGAAACTTCTCTGTGCGGAGCTTTAGAAAAGCTCGGCGGCTTGTCTTTGGCCTGTTTGAAACAGGTCAAAGGCAAGGTTCCAGATCGCCTTGCGGTACTCTTTCGGCACACCATAGAGCGTGTGCGAATAGTTCTGCAGGTGATTCTGGACGTCCGCTTTCAAGCGGGCATCGCTGATGACTTGGACATGTATCGGGAACGATACATGCTTCCAAACCTCAGAGATGTCTGCTGAAGCGTAGTCTGTAGAAGATTCTTGGTAGAATCCGTTACAGATCAGCCAGCCCTCCAGGTCCGGATTGAATTCCACGAAGAAGTCCCAATCCGAACCAGGGGTAGCGCGGCCGAAGAACCGGGAACCCGTGAGGTGGAACTGGTAGGGTGCCAGTTCCATTTTCACAAGAACCTCGATCACATCAGCGCGGAACAGGGTCAAGCTCATGGGACACCTCCTCTGCCTTAGCAGAAGATTGCCGGCCGCGAGATTGCGGCGAGGGCTGTGTTCAACCTGGATTCGGTCTACGGGAGATTGTTTTTCAACTTTTTTATTTTGTCTTAAACAAACTACCGCTTTCCCGTACCGGCTGTCCTATGAGCAGGATTCCAACGTACTACCCCGTATTATACTATTAAATTATTAATTTGTCAATACAACAAAACCTTAATAATTAAGATATAATTTAGCGAAGATAATTAAGAAACATGGCTTTAACCTTCTCGCGCGCTTTGAGGAGGGAAGCGGGCATGGTTCTTGTCCGAAGGACAAGGGAGCGACCGACGAAGGCAGTGAGGATTCTCGCTGGGAATACGAACGGTAGCGAAAGGTTAAAGCCATGTTTCTGAAACTCGAAAAATGTCTTTTTTATGTTTTTTTGTTTTGTATTCCTTTTGAGACCAGGAAGATCTTATGGTATTCGGATTGGCGTTTTAATGAATGGCTATCGGTCAGTGTTTATCTGACGGATATATTACTGGCCGTTTTATTTATTTTTTGGTTTTTAAACTCTTATCAAAAAAACACAAATCCTAAATTCCAACCTCCGAACAAGTTTGAATTTTTAAAATCAAAGCTTAAAACGTCTGACCCCTGGCTTGTTATTTTTTTGACCATCTCTCTTATTTCTATAAAAAATTCGACCAACATTACGGTTAGTTGGTATCAATGGTTTAAATTAGTTGAATTTGTTGTTTTTTATTTTTATATCTCGAGATACGCTTTAGCCAAATTCGATTTATATAAAACATTCTTGGCAATATTATCCGGAGGAGTTTTCCAAGCCTTGATCGCAATGACCCAGTTGTTCAAACAATCAAGCCTGGGGCTTAAATATCTGGGTGAAAGCGTTCTGAACAAAGAACTTGCCGGGGTGGCTTCATTCTATCTTCAAAACGGGGATAAATTCATACGTGCTTATGGCACAACTCCGCATCCGAACGTTCTGGCTGGTTCTCTGTTCTTATCCATTTTTGCGTTTTATTTTGTTTATTTATATTCGAAGATTCATGTAGAGCACAGCCCCTTATCAGACAACTGGGATAAATTTTTTATTTTGTCCTACGGCGTTATCCTTTTTGGGTTTTTTGCGACCTTTTCGAGGGTCGTTATTTTTATCTGGTTCATCACTTTTTGTATTCGTGGCATAATAATTTTATCAAGAAAACATTACCGAATAATATTTGGGACCGATGAAAGCCGGCAACGTATAAAAGCCATTCTTATTGCGGGTTTTGTGGTTATTCTCCTTTTCGGTTCAATTTATTTCAAAGCTATAATAACCCGTTCAACTATAAACCCGGATGATCAGGCCGTAGAACTAAGGGGTTTTTACAACAAAGTGGCTTTAATGACTGGAGGGGGAATTAATTTTCTTGGCGTAGGTGCTGGTAATTTCGTGAACTGGCTGATGGAAAAACAGCCGATGCTTCCTAATTATGCTTATCAGCCGGTCCATAACATATACCTGCTCATCTATTCAGAAACCGGTCTTTTAGGTCTGACGGCATTCATTTTATTTTTATATTTTTTGTTAAAAGATTTTATCCTGAAGACAAAGCTTAGTAAATCTTACCAGCTTTCGGTTCTGTTTTTTTTCATCTCTGTTTTGTTCATTGGCTTTTTCGACCATTTTTTAATGACCCTTCAGCAGGGGAGGATAGTGTTCTGGTTCTCGGCCGGATTATTGACACATATTAAAAATAGTGATATAATTTAGAAAGAAATTGTTAATACTTTGTTTAGGAGGCAGCCCAATGGCCAGGAAGAGAGAGAACAGATTGAAGCGGGAGCTTCACCGCCATGGCAGTGCGAAGCAGGGCCATGGCCATGCGGCACGGCAGGCGGCGCGGCGCCACAACACCCGCCACAAGCACAAGGGCAAGCTCGGTAACTACTTCCGGGGCTAAAAATCCCGAGAAAAGGGGCAACATCGGTTGCCCCTTTATAATTGACTTATTTTTAATGAAGTCTATAATATTGATTGTCGTTAACAACAACGGCGGAAAGGCGGTCGGATGGCAAGTTCTACCGATTTAACCAATTCAGTAGATCGGGTAAGCCGGTTAAGAAATATTCTATTGGATTGGAGAAATAAGATAGAAACCCGGATATATTCGAGCCGTAAACATATTCTTTCGGCCGGTACGAGGGAACCGGGAGCGAACGATCTGGCCGACGTTGCCAAAGCTAACAGCGAGCAGGACTTGAGTGTTTCAAACCTGGAGCGCGACCGGGAATGGCTCAAGAGAGTAAATGTTTCGATCGAAAGTTTGGATAAAGGCACTTACGGTTTTTGTTTTGACTGCGGCGAGGAGATAGCTGAAAATCGTCTTGAAGCAATACCTTTCGCGATGCGCTGCAAGGGTTGCCAGGAAAGTTACGAAAATATGCCCAAGACTAAAACTTTTGTGTCATTTCCGACACACTGACCCCAGAAGGGGTCTTTTATTTTAATTTTTTATTGGTTAAACTATCAAATGTTGTCTAACTTTAAATGGATACTGAATTAAAAAATGACCGGACGGAATTGCTAAGGAAAATAAAGGAAGAGGTTCTTGCGGACAAAGAACTTCCTTTATACCATGAGCGGATAAAGAATCATGTTTTTCCCGTTATAGGCGAGGGAGATCATTATGCAAAGTTAATGTTTATCGGCGAAGCACCTGGCCGCAATGAAGCCGAGACCGGCAGGCCATTCTGCGGGGCTGCCGGGAAAATTCTTGACGAACTTCTGGAAAGCATCGATATTGAGAGGAAAAAAGTTTATATAACCAATATCGTCAAAGATCGTCCACCGATGAACCGGGACCCTTTGCCGGATGAGATCGAATCTTACTCATCTTATCTCGATCGCCAGATAAACATTATTCAACCCCAGGTCATCGCAACCTTAGGTCGTTTCTCGATGGTTTATATCATGAACAAATTTGGTTTGGGTCCGAAACTTGAATCTATCAGCCGTTTGCACGGAAAGGAACTTGAAGCTGAAACGAATTACGGGAAAATATCGATAATACCTTTATATCATCCGGCGGTGGCCGTCTATAACAGTAATATGAAAGATGCGCTTAAAGAAGATTTTAAAATTTTGAAAAAATATAAATAATCCTTAAAAGAATGGAGCATTTCCTCGAGTTTATAAAAATTCATTTTCCGGTAATTATCCAGTATAAATATCTTTTTTTGTTCATCGGTTCATCTGTTGAAGGAATGAACACCATGATATTGGGCGGTTTCCTTATTTCGACCGGTGCGGTTGCTTTTCTGCCCATATTTTTCATATTTCTTGCGGGCGAAACCATAAACAGCTATATTTGGTATTTTGTCGGTTATTTTGTAGGAGCAAAACCGATAGACAAGTGGCTCCGCTCAAAGCCACGCAGCGAAAAAGTCATCAATGCCGTAGAAAGCTACTTTGAGCGTTACAGCGGCAGGGCGATAATTATAACCAAATTCACATTTTCTCTTACGATTGCGACCTTACTTTTCGCCGGTTCCTTAAAATACGATTTTAAAAAATTCAGCTGGTATAATTTCATCGGTACGGTCGGGTGGGTTGCCATAACTCTCTCTGTCGGATATTTCTTCGGCCAAAGTTACCGGTTCTTCGTTGTATATCTTAAGGACGTAACCTACATCCTTCTTTTTCTGGGTGGCGCGATAGCAGTGGTCTATATCCTTAAATGGCTACTGGGTTCGGCCTTTGTCAGAGCCATTCTTCCGGCCGAACAGATGAAACAGTTGGGTGATAAGATAAAGAGCGGCTTCGATAAGTTGATGTCAAACGGAAACGGAAAGGATGGCGGTACTCCAAAGGCGGGACCTTCTTAAAGATTGACCAAATTCATTGTTGATAACTATTGATAAAAGTTGCCGGATTTGCTATATTTGAAGTTATAACAATGAACATAAAGACTAGGAAATTAGCTAATTTTCTTGTATTTTCCTTTATCTTAGGGGCGGCTTCGTTTGCTTATGGTGCCACTGATGATTCCCGCTATTTGATCAAAACTAACTCAGTTTTCTGGAAGAGATCTTTTGGTGTACATAATGATTTCAAGGACAGTTTTACAACCGACCTTTTCCCTTGGCAGATAAAAGTTGCCCACGTTTTCGGTATTGAAGTTGTACCGGTTTTGAAACTCAATATTCTTGATAATGTTGACCCTTTGTCGGTTGCCTCGACCGGAATAGATATTTCCAACAATGGAAAGAACAAACCTTCACCAGCACCTTCTCCGTCTATTACCCCACTGCCGTCCGGCTCTCCCTTGCCTTCAGTCTCTCCATCGGTCACGCCTTTGCCTCGTCCCACCCCGAGCAGCCAAATTCCTTGGGGAATAAAAGATATTTATAACAATGATCCGGCCCTTACAAAAACATCCGGAGGAGCCGGAGTTAATGTCGCAGTTTTGGACACCGGCATCACAGGCACTCATCCGGATCTTAAAAGTCGGATTACCCAGTGTAAAGACTTTACTTCACCGAAACCGGTCGTAAATAATCAATGTGATGATAAGAACGGCCATGGTACCCACGTTTCCGGAATTATTGCCGCTGACGGCGGAGCTGATGGCCTTGGCATCTACGGAGTAGCACCCGAAGTTAACCTTTTTGCCTATAAAGTTTGCGGTGCCAACGGTTCATGCTGGGCTGATGATATTGCCACGGCCATTAAAACCGCGGCTGACAACGGTGCCAACGTAATTAATATGAGTTTAGGAAGCGATACCCCAAATTCTATGATAACTGACGCTGTTTCATATGCTGTCGGAAAACATGTCCTGATTGTCGCCGCTGCCGGTAACGACGGGCCTTATCAGGGCAGTATTGATTATCCTGCGGCAGATCCGAATGTTATCAGCGTGGGGGCATTTGATCCCGACCTTAAGATACCTGACTGGAGTTCACGTGGGATAAATTCTACCGACAAACCTTACGTAGTGGAAGAAAAAGACATTGAATATGCCGCTCCCGGTCTGGGGATCGAATCAACCTGGAAGGACGGAAGTTATATGGTTTTATCGGGTACTTCGATGGCTACGCCGCATGTTGCAGGTTTGGCCGCTAAACTTTGGCAAAGGAACGATCCTTCGCCGGATACTGCGACTCGACTCTTGCTTCAGACCAATTATAGCCATGACCTTGCCCCGGTCGGCGATGACGATGCGTCCGGATTCGGTTTTCCGCACCTCTAAAGACTTTTATCATTTATAAATTACAAACACTGCTTGGCAGTGTTTTTTTGTTTTGGTAATATGGATAGTAATGAAGGTCAATCACGTGATCAAAACAATGATAGTCTCGGATTTTTACCTGAACGCGGGTTTAAGTTTGTTCGGCCCGATCTTCGCGATATTCATTACCCAGCAGATACAGGGCGCGGATATAAGAGTTGTTGGTTTCGGTGCGGCCATCGGTCAGATAGTAAAAATAATTTTCGAGGTCCCGATAGCAAGATATCTGGATAAGAATCATGGTGAGTATGATGATTTTATTTCTCTCATTTCAGGTAACTTTTTGTTTGCCTCGGTTCCTTTTATGTATCTTTTTGCCAGTAAAGTCATTCATATTTATATGATCGAGGTTGTGGCCGGAGTGGCTTTGGCTCTGATAGTTCCGCCTTGGAATGCTATTTTTTCGCGTCACTTGGATAAGGAACAAGAGAATTTGGAATGGTCTTTTGAGTCGGTCGGAATCGGTATTGCGACAGCGGGTGCGGCTGCGGTAGGAGGTATTATTGCGGAAAAATTTGGATTTAAAACTGTTTTCATGCTCGGCGGTATTTTTGCAATCTTCGGTGGGATCGAACAGCTCAAGATCTTCAACGACCTAAGGGCAAAGGTCAAGCAGGGTCAGGTTAAGCCAGAACCGGGCAAAGTAATATAGGAATGATCAATCATGAACTATCCAAAATTTTCCGCGAGATGGCGGTCTTCCTTGAAATTAAAGGCGTAGCTTTCAAGCCCCAGGCATTCGAAAAAGTTGCTTATGCCATAGAATCTTTGCAGGAAGATCTGCGGGATATTTATAAAGAAGGAAGTCTGAAAGCCCTTGAAGATATCCCTGGCATCGGTCAGGGAATTGCTGAAAGAATAGAAGAATATATCAAAACTCATCACATAAAGGATTACGAGAAATTAAAAAAAGAACTCCCGGTTGATATTGAAGGTTTACGTTCTGTTGAAGGCATTGGCCCTAAAACTATCCAGCTTTTATATAAAAAATTAGGTATCAAAAACCTCAAACAGCTCGAAGAGGCGGCCAAGGCCGGGAAGATAAGAAATATCAAAGGCCTTGGCGATAAATCCGAACAAAAGATACTAAAAGGCATAGATTTTGTTAAAACTTCAAGTGGCCGGCTTGTTCTTGGGTTTGCCATGCCGGCTTTCCGTAATATTCTCGAAAGAATTAAAAAAATTGATGGCGTAAAAACAGCCGAATTTTCCGGCTCAATCAGAAGAATGCAGGAAACAGTCGGAGACCTGGATATACTGGTTATCTCATCTAAACCTGAAAAGGTTATGGATTTTTTTGTTTCAATGCCGGAAGTTGAGGCCGTTCATGGCCGCGGACCGACAAAATCTTCAGTCCGGTTGAATATGGGTATCGATGCTGATCTCCTTGTCGTCGCTCCTGAATCATTTGGAGCGGCCTGGCAATATTTTACTGGCGATAAATATCACAACGTCCAACTGCGGGAAATGGCCGTTAGACAAGGCTATAAGCTCAACGAATATGGATTATTGAAAGGTAAAAAATTTATCGCTGGCAGAACGGAAGAAGAAATATATAAAAAACTCGGTTTTGAAGTAATGCCGCCTGAAATAAGGACAAATCATGGAGAGCTTGAAGCGGCTAAGACAGGAAAACTTCCCAAACTGGTCGAATATGGCGACCTTAAGGGCGACCTCCAGGTTCAAACCGATTGGACCGATGGCGAGAATTCCATAAAAGAAATGGCCGAGGCGGCAAAAAAATCCGGTCTCGAGTATATCTGCATTACTGACCATACAAAATCCTTGGCTATGACCGGAGGAAGCGATGAAAAGAAACTTTTAAAACAGATGGAAGAAATTGATAAGGTTCAGAAACAAGTTCCAGGCTTTAAAATATTAAAAGGAGCCGAGGTTAATATCATGAAGGACGGTTCGCTTGATATAAATGATGAAACCCTCTCCAAATTAGACGTCGTCGGAGTGGCCGTTCATTCTATGTTCAATTTATCCGAAAAAGAACAAACAGCGAGGATAATCAAAGCGATGGAAAATCCAAATGTGGATATTATTTTCCATCCTACCGGTAGGATAATTAACAAACGCGAAGCTTATAAGGTCAGCGTTGAGGAACTTTTAAAAGCTGCCAAACGAACCAAAACTGTTATGGAGATAGACGCTTTTCCTGACCGACTCGACCTAAAAGACGAATATATCCGTAAAGGCATCGACATGGGGGTTAAATTTTCAATAGATTCTGACTCTCATTCGGTTAAGCATTCCCAGTATCTTGAATATGGTATTGCCCAAGCTCGCCGCGGCTGGGCCAAGAAAAACGACATTATAAACACTCGACCATGGCCGGAAATGCTCAAGTTGCTCAAGTAAACCTCCGGAAGGGGATTTAAACTATTTGATTTGTGGCAGTGGCTTGGTAAAATAGAATAGATGCAGGAAATTTCCATCAAAGCGGAGACATTATTCCACTTGGGTGGTTTTAATTTCACTAATTCCTACCTATTGTCATTGATATTGGTAGGTTTTTTTGTTCTGCTGGCCTTCTGGCTCAAAGAAAATATCAAATCCGTACCGGGCAAGATTCAGAGTATTTTTGAACTTTTGATGGAGGAAATATTCAAGCTGATGGACAATGTTCTGGGTTCTCGCCGGGAGTCCGAAAAATATTTTCCTCTCGTCGCAACAATATTTTTGTTTGTTCTGGTGTCTAACTGGTTCGGACTTCTTCCGGGTAGTGGTTCTTTTGGCATTCGCCATACGATAACTGGCAGTGAAGGTACGAGGACCGTTCTGATGCCACTTTTCCGGGCACCATCGAGCGATCTTAATTTTACCCTCGCTTTGGCGATAATTTCGGTTTTTTCGGTCAATTTCCTTGGAGGAATGGCAATCGGGTTCAAGCAGCACGTCGGGAAATTCTTTAATTTTAAAAATCCTGTTTATACCTTTGTCGGCTTGCTTGAGCTAATCTCTGAATTTGTTAAAATTATATCATTCTCCTTCAGGTTGTTCGGTAATGTGTTTGCGGGCGAAGTGCTACTGATCATAATTGGTTTTCTCGGGCCGTATTTTCTGCCGTTGCCGTTCTTGTTCCTGGAAGTTTTCGTCGGTTTTATACAGGCATTTATTTTTTCGATGCTGACGCTGGTATTCTTAGGAATGTCAGTTCGGCACGAGGTCGAAGAACATTAAAATAATATTGGTTTTCAGATTCTGGGGATAGTATTTTTTAGATCAAATAAAAATTATTTAGTTTTTTTGCTAAACCCTTTATTTGTTCCAATATTAAATTTTATGTCAGAAGAAGCAGTCAAATTTCTTGCAATTGCCATCACTATGGGTTTGGGTGTTTTGGGACCGGCTTTAGCTATCGGACGAATTGCCTCAAAGGCGGCTGAATCAATCGGTCGCAATCCGGAAGCGGCGCCGAAGATCCAGACCGCAATGATATTGGCTTTGGCATTTGCTGAAGCGATAGCCATATACTGTTTAGTTGTCGCGCTTATCCTTAAATTCGTTTAAAACGAAGTGGAACAACTGACAAGCCAATTGGGAATTGACTCAAAACTCCTCATTGCTCAAGGGGTGAATTTTGTCATATTACTCATCGTCCTTACCCAATTCGTTTACAAACCTTTAATGAAAATGGTTGAGGAACGTCGTAAGAAGATAGAGCTTGGCATTAAAGGCGGCGAAATGGCTAAAGAAGTTATATTAGATGCCGAAAAAAGAGCCGGGGAAAAAATTCAGGATGCCGACTCGCAGGCCGTTTCGATAATTTCTTACGCTGAAAAAAATGCTTCCGTACGTGCACAGGAAATAATCAATCAAGCTGACAAAAAGGCCCAAGATGCTTTGCGGGAAGCGATGCTGATAGCAGAGAGAAAAGAAAAAGAAGAAATGGCCCGTGTTTCGGAAGAAGCTAAAAAATTAGTACGTGATGCAATTATCAGGACAGTTGAAATGAAGCCGGAGCAGATAGATGATAAATTAATTGAGCAGGCGGTCAAGGTATTGAAAGTATAAAAAAGGCGGGTATTGGTCCTTTTGGACTGGGAAGGACAAAAAAGGTCCAACCACTCAATACCCACTTCAACGGCCAGAAGTCGACTTCCAAACGTTGCAAAATTATATTAACAGATAGGATAGAATTAGTCAAATAAAATGAAATATTTAATAAACAATTACGTTGATGCTTTTCTGGATGTGTTAGATGAAATTCCGGCTGTCGAGAGAGCGTCCATTGTTCCTAATTTTATAAAATTACTGAAAAAAAACGGCGATATTTCCCACAAAGACGAGATATTAAATAAAATTCAAAGAAAGGCCGTTAGTTTGAACGGCGGAAATTGGGTAATCGTTGAATTAGCGAGAGAAGCGAGCGTTTCCCAGATAGATAATATTAAGAAAAATTTTTCAAAAAAAGACCGTGTTGAATTTAAACTAAACCCTTCCTTGGTCGCCGGAGTCAGGGTGACGATCAATGGCGATCAGGAGTTGGACAATTCTTTGAACAATAAGCTTAAAAAATTATTTAAATAAAATTAGTTAAGCAAATAGCTATGTTCTTCTCGCGCGCTTCGAGGAGGGAAGCGGGCATGGTTCGAGCGAAGCGAGAGAGCGACCGACGAAAGGCAGTGAGCGAGCTCGTTGGGCGAGCGAACGGTAGCGAAAGAATATAGCCATTTGCTTAAATCAAACATGTCTTATGAGATAATAGAAAAACTTAAGAAAGAAATTTCCGGCTACAAAAATAAGGCCGAATTTGAACATGTCGGTATAGTGACCGAGGTTGGGGATGGAATTGCGAAGATCTCGGGTCTTTCGAGAGCCCTTAGCCAGGAACTTTTAAATATAGAAACCACAAAAGGCGATGTGGCGGGGATTGCGTTCAATCTCGAAGAAAGTTTTATCGGCGTTGTTATTCTTGGCGACGCCCAAAAAGTCAACGTCGGCGACCGAGTAAAACAAACCGGAAACGTGGTATCTATTAAGGCTGGGCCGGAACTCTTAGGACGAGTCGTGGATCCTTTGGGCAACCCGCTCGATGGCAAGGGAGTGATTTTTTCAGATCCTAAAAAAGCTAAAGATTATCCGCTTGAACGCAAAGCTCCTTCGGTTGTTGCCAGGGAACCAGTGACGACACCTTTACATACGGGCATCAAATCTATCGATTCTATGATACCTATCGGGCGAGGCCAGAGAGAACTAATCATCGGTGATCGTCAAACCGGAAAAACGGCAATAGTTTTGGATGCGATAATAAATCAGGGCCGCGATTCAGGAAGACGCCAAGTTGTTTGCGTGTACGTTGCTATTGGCCAAAAAAATTCAAAAATAGCCAAACTCATCAAAACCCTTGAAGATAAAGGCGCTTTAAAATATTCAATAATTGTTTCTGCTCCGGCCTCTTCTCCCGCCTCTCTTCAGTATCTGGCTCCGTTCGCCGGTTGTGCGATAGGGGAATATTTTATGGATAAAGGCGAGGATGCTCTTGTGGTGTATGATGACCTGTCTAAACATGCTGATTCTTACCGTCAATTGTCATTGCTTTTGCGCCGTCCGCCGGGGCGTGAAGCTTATCCGGGCGATATTTTTTATCTCCATGCTCGATTACTTGAAAGAGCAGCTAAGATGAACAAAGACAATGGAGGCGGTTCCTTAACCGCTTTGCCGATAATTGAGACGCAGTTGGGGGATGTTTCGGCCTATATTCCGACGAATGTTATTTCTATCACCGACGGTCAGATATATCTTGAATCCGACCTTTTCTATAAAGGCCTGCGTCCGGCAGTAAATGCGGGATTATCTGTTTCCCGTGTCGGTTCTTCCGCCCAAACCAAAGCGATGAAAAAGGTTGCCGGTAAATTGCGTCTTGATCTGGCTCAATTCCGGGAACTTCAGGCCTTCGTTCAATTTGCTTCAGATCTTGATGAAAATACGAAAAAACAGATTGCTCGCGGCCAGCGTCTGACCGAAATTTTAAAACAAGTCGACAACGAGCCGATACCATTTGAAAAGCAGGTCGTCGAGATATATATGGCGACGAACGGATATCTTGATGACGTAAAAGTTGAGAATGTGAGCAAGGTTTCAACAAAAATACTTGATAATATTGAGAAACTTCACGGTGACGTTTTGAAAAGAATTAAAGAAACTAATTTATTGGATGACGAGACGGAGAAGAAGTTAAAGAATTCCTTGGCTGAATTAAAAAGGGTGTAGTATGTCCATTATCGAAATAAAAAACAAGATAAAAGCCATTAAGAACATCGGGCAAATTACCAAGGCGATGGAGGTTGTGGCGGCGACCAAGATGAGAAAAAGCCAAGAAGTGGCTTTGAGGTCTCGGCCGTATGCTTTTAAGGCACTTCAATTGTTATCAACCCTTGATGAATATTTGCCGAGTCCTTTGAGAACTCGGTTAATGGAAGTCAGAGAAGTTAAAAAAACCGTTGTCATCGTAGTAACATCTGATCGTGGCTTAGCTGGAGCGTTCAATTCTCAAGTCCTGAAGGCAACCGACAAATTTTTATCGGAAAATAATAAAGATAAAATTTCGGTTATTGCAGTCGGTAAAAAGGCCGCGGTGTATGCCCACAAGAAAAAACTCGATATGATAAAAGGTTTTTATGGATTCGGTGATTTTGTCCGGCCGGATGAGACCGATCCTTTTGCTGAAATAATTTCTTTGGGTTTTGTCAATAAAAAATGGGATAAGGTCATCACTATTTCAACTCATTTCCACTCGACCATTAAACAGGAGGTCCTTATCCGACAGATATTGCCGGTGGATCTGTCTAAAATAGAAGAAGCACTGGACGAAACCATTCCTAAACACGGGCGTTTTTCCGAGCTCCGTGAAGTTAAGACAGAAAAAAACATTCCGCATCACGTTGAGTATATCCTCGAACCGTCACCTCAAGAAATAGTCGAAAGTTTAGTTAGCCACCTCGTCAGAATGCAGATATATCATATAGTTCTCGAGGCAAATGCTTCGGAACATTCAGCCCGGATGGTGGCGATGAAAACGGCTTCTGATAACGCAGCTGAACTTTCCGAGGACTTGAATTTGGCTTACAATAAAGCAAGGCAGGCAGGAATCACTAAAGAGCTGATAGAAATAACATCAGCGATAAATACTTTGCAATGACAAAAGGTAAAATCTTACAAATCATTGGGCCGGTCATTGATGCTGAATTTCCGGAAAACCATATGCCGGCGCTTTTGAACGCGTTAAGTATCGATACTGATGATGGGAAAATAGTTCTCGAGGTGGCTAAACATCTTGAACCAGGCAAAGTTCGGGCCGTTTCTCTCTCCTCGACTGACGGATTGTCTCGTGGCCAGGAAGTGACGGATACCGGCGCGCCGATAAGTGTTCCGGTCGGACCCGAGGTTTTGGGCAAACTTTTTAATGTTTTGGGCGAACGCATTGATGCCAAAGGCGGTAATTTTAAAAAACGTTGGCCGATACATCGACCGGCGCCCAAACTCGACCAGCAATCAGTTAAGACAGAAGTTTTCGGGACTGGGATTAAGGTCATTGATCTTTTAGCCCCGTTCATCAAAGGCGGAAAGATAGGCATGTTCGGCGGTGCCGGTGTTGGCAAAACCGTTCTTCTCATGGAACTTATCCATAATGTTGCGGAAAATTCAGGCGGCGTTTCGGTTTTTGCCGGAGTGGGCGAGAGGACGCGTGAAGGAAATGACTTATACAATGAAATGAAAGAATCCGGGGTTATTAATAAAACGGCCATGGTTTTCGGACAAATGAATGAAGTTCCCGGCGCCCGTTTGCGGGTGGCCTTATCTGGCCTGACCATGGCTGAATATTTCAGGGATGAGGAACGAAAAGACACACTTCTATTCATCGACAATATTTTCCGTTTTTCACAAGCCGGTTCCGAGGTCTCGACCTTACTGGGCCGGGTACCTTCGGCCGTGGGTTATCAGCCGACTTTGGCAAGTGAAATGGGTAATTTACAGGAACGCATCACTTCTACCAAGGATGGTTCGATCACCTCGGTTCAGGCGATATATGTTCCAGCAGACGATATTACCGACCCCGCCCCAGCCGCAACTTTTGCTCACCTCGATTCAACCATCGTCTTGTCACGTCCTTTGACCGAAATCGGAATTTATCCTGCAGTTGATCCTTTGGCTTCGACCTCAAGCGCATTGGATCCAAAAATAGTCGGCGAGGAGCATTACCAGGTTGCCCGTCAGGTTCAGCAGATACTTCAGCGCTATAAAGAGCTTCAAGATATAATTGCCATTCTTGGACTTGAAGAATTATCTGATGAGGACAAACTGATTGTTAACCGAGCTCGGCGCATCCAGAAATTCTTATCCCAGCCTTTTGCCGTCGCTTCTCAATTCACCGGCCGTGAAGGTAAGTTCGTTACGATCGAACAAACAGTAAAAGATTTTAAATCCATAATTGACGGTAAGCACGACGACAAATCGGAAGATTTATTCTATATGAAAGGAAGTTTGGAATGAAATTATCCATCATCTCGTTACAAGGTATAAAATTCGAAGGCGAAATCTCATCGCTTAATTTGAAGACAAGTTCCGGCGAGATAACCGTTCTCGATAATCACAGACCCCTGATAACCTCACTTCTTAAAGGAACGGCTGTTGTTATCAAACAAAACGGCGATGCTTTTGATTTTGATATAAATTCAGGTTTTCTCGAAATAGGTGAGAATAATTCGGCAACAATCTTAGCAGGGTGATTTCTAATTTTGAATTTCGAGATATAATCGGTAGGATGAGATGTCTGAAAATATGACTGATGACAGATTGAAGATAATTAAAAACCCCGCAGATGCGGGGTTTCTTTTTTATTTTGCCAACTTCTTAACTTTTTTTGTTACGGTCTTACTGACAGCTCTCCAATTTTTCTTGAGTCCGTCTGCCATTTCTTCAACTTCTGCTTTTGATACTCCGGCCATTTTGGAATATTTTCTGGCAACTTCATCGACGATCTTGTCATAACCCTCTTCGGTTATTTCTTCAAGGTTCTCGAGCTGTTCAAGCACCTCGCCTTTTGCTTTCAAGACCCAGCTTTTCAAAACTTTTTTAGTTTTGGCCGCTCTGTCTCCGGTGAGAAGGTAAGCTCCCAACGCCGCACCGACCGCGGCGGCGGCAATTCCTGCACCAAGACCAATTGCCGATCCGGTCTTCATTTTTTTTGGCATTTTTAAGAAATTCGAAATCCGAACATAGAAGCCCTAATTTTTATGATTTCTTATTTCGTATTTCGTATTTGATTATAATGTAAATATACTACTTCTCGCTATCTTAGCAATTGGAATTAATCCACATAAGAGTTATATTGTTTATCATATGAAATTACACCATTTTATAGGGAATTTTAAACTTAGACCCGGCGGGATTAAAGTATCCGAACCTGAACTTATCGGACAGATCGTTAAAGTTTTACGTTTAAGCACCGGTGAAATTGTTATATTGTCTGACGGAAATTTGAACGAAGCAGAGGCGGAAATCACAGAATTAAATAAAGAATTCATCGGCTTCAACATTCTGAAGGTCTATAAGAATGATAAAGAACCGAAAGGGAAGTTTGTTTTATATTGTGCGGTTTTGAAAAATGAAAACGTTGAATGGGTCGTCCAGAAAACGACCGAACTTGGTATCTCTGAAATTGCGCCTGTAATTACAGATCGGACCGTCAAACTTAATCTCCGACACGATCGTCTACAAAAAATAGCCAGAGAGGCGGCAGAACAATCAGGACGGGGGATTGTACCATTAATTCACGAGCCCATGGATTTTGGAAAAGCGGTTCTTTTGGCATCAAAAATAAATTTTTTCTTTGACCCGTCAGGAGAAAATTATGATAATCCAAAAATCCGAGAACAGAGCAATTTTGGCATCTGGATAGGTCCTGAAGGCGGCTGGACAGGTTCCGAAATAGAGTTGGCAAAAAATGGCGGCTTTAAAGTAATAAATCTTGGGAAACTCGTTTTACGCGCCGAAACGGCGGCGGTTGTCGGAACTTATTCAGTTATCAACAATTTTATATATTCCCGCAATCCGTGGTAAGTTATAATTAAGGATTATGAATAACTATCTCAAATATTCGGCAATTTCTTTGCTCGGGTTAAGCCTTGCTTTGCCAGTGCTTGGACAAACATCAGCAACCCCGAGTCCTTTGCCTTCCATCAGGCCGATAAAGGAATTACGTGAAATGACCAAAGATGATATTCAGCAGATGCGGATGAATTTTGAAAAACAGATACAGTCTGAAAGAGATACTCTTAAAACAAAAATAGACGCCAAAAGAGCCGCACTAAAGACCGCTCTTCTAAAAATTAAAGACCAAAGAAAACAAAAAACTGTTGAAGATCTGGACCAGAGATTCGATTCTATAAATCAAAAAATGACCGATCTTTTCGTTTCCGCCCTGGACCAGATGGATGATGTTTTGAATGGAATTACGACGAGAGTGGATTCTGCCCAAGAAAAAGGCATTGACGTCTCTTCTATCAGGACGGCTATTAGTTCCGCCCACCAGGCAATAATGGACGCCAGAGATGCGGTTACCGCCCAGGCGGCCAAAACATATAACATAAACGTTACAACCGCCGCCAATCTTCGAAGCAGTGTCAAAACAACAATGGAGTTGTTAAAGAACGACCTTAAAACTGTCCGTGAAAAGGTTAAAGCTGCAAGAGATTCCGTTCATGCTGTGGCAGTTGCTTTTGCAAGAGTTCATGGAAATAATGCTGATCTGCCAGGTCCGACTCCGGAACCGTCTGAATCTCCGGTGCCGGCCGTAACCCCTTAATTATTAATTATTTAAAATAAAAAATATGGACAATATAAACATAACTCCACAAACTCAAAACCCAGAAGCGGGTGTCCCTTCGGGCAGCCAGCCAAACGGGCCGGCCCCGTTAATGCCTTCAACACCGATGAAAAAAAGAAATCTGTGGTTTTGGATAGTATTGGTTCTTATCGCCTTTGCCGGTTTCGGTGCCTGGTGGTATATCGGTCAACAAGCACCTGAACCAGTAGTTCAAGCACCACAAACACAAAATGATCAGGATGCGCATCAGGATGCTGTTACCAATAATGCCATTAACAGCGTTAATTTAGGCGATGTTAATAATGAATTTAAGTTCTCGGAAAGCGACGTTAACGGTCTCTAATGTACTAATATAAAAGTACCGGGTTTTTACCGGTTCTTTACTTTATGTTAAAAATGTGTTAATATGATGATGTGTTTATGGCAAAGTCTAATAAGGACTTGGCCGATGAAGCAACCATGTTGCTCCGAAAAAAGGGGTACACTTGGTCAGGGCGTGAGAAGGCGGAAATTGACCGCCAACAGTGCGCTTTCCAAAAGCGTATGATCTCTACACCCTGCGGCGGTAAACCTGCTCCCAAAAAGGGATAGCGCCGTTTCATCTAGTCGGAGCCTGCTGTGTCCGACGAAAAATTCCGCAACCCCCAGCTGCGGGACGGCGACAAGCCGAAACAGGCCAGAGGTAGGAATGTTCCAGGAAAAACTACCCAAGCCAAGTGAATTCTTCCTTGGCCTCCCACCAAAGTTTTCAATTCGTGAAAATTTTGGTGGGATTTGTTATAATCCAGGAGATATGGTTAAAAAAGACAAACCTCTCTACCTGAAAGTCAGGCTCCCGGTTCTTATGCAAACCGGCGGACCTCACAAAACCCTTAAAGGCGGCAAATATCGTCGGCATAAGGAAAAAGAAAGAACAAGGAAGGAAGTCCGGACCGAACTCGAATAGTTCGGTCTTTTTCGTTTTTTGTTATATAATTTAAACGAAAACTATGGCTAAGCTTAATCACAACCAGGCTATAACGATACCGGACGGCTACAAGAGTTTATCTCATACCGAAGCAAAGAAGCTTTTACGCAAATACGGCCCGAACGAGATAGTTTACAAGAAACAGCTTTCTATCGTTGTTAATTTTCTGCTTCTTTTCAAGAACCCGCTTATTTTTATTTTAATTTTTGCCGCGCTTATTTCGGGTTCTTTCGGAGCCAGGCTGGATCCTTTGTTAATTATCTCGATAGTTATCATGAGTGTGACCTTGGATTTTATAAATACTTATAAATCGCAAAAGGCGGCTGAGGCTCTCAAGGAACGGGTAAAGATAACGGCAACCGTAGTAAGGGATAATCGGCTTCACGAATTGCCTTTAGCTACGATAGTTCCAGGAGATGTAGTCTCGCTCTCTCCAGGGGATCTTTTACCTGCTGACGGTAAAATAATCCAAGCCAAAGATTTTTTTGTTAATGAATCAGTCTTGACCGGTGAATCTTTTCCAATTGAGAAGGAGCCCGGTTCGGATTCTTATATGGGTTCGAGTGTGGTTACTGGAAATGCTCTGATGATAATTAGCTCGACCGGACGGAACACTAAATTCGGTAAAATAGCGGATATGATAGTCAAAAAAGAAGAGCCCACAGATTTTGATCGGGGTATCAAGGATTTCAGCTATTTGATAATGAAAATTACCTTTGCTTTGGTTATTTTTGTTTTTTTGGTAAATACCTTGGGCCGGCACAGCATTCTTGAATCTTTTCTTTTCGCCGCCGCTTTGGCCGTCGGATTGACCCCTGAATTGCTGCCGATGATAATTGCCCTGAACCTTTCACGCGGCTCGATGATAATGTCAAAAGAAGGCGTGATAGTTAAAAAACTTTCGGCGATACAAAGTTTCGGAGGAATGGATATTCTTTGTACTGATAAAACCGGTACATTGACCGAAGATAAGATTGTTCTTGTCAAATATTCCGATGGCTTTGGTAAAGAATCAGAAGATGTTTTTTTCTATGCCTACATAAACAGCTTATATCAGAGCGGTTTTGCCAACCCATTGAATGACGCCGTCATTAAATTTAAAGAAATAGACCGTCGCGATTATACTAAGATCGACGAAATACCTTTTGATTACAATAGAAAAAGGAATTCTATTGTTGCCGAAGGCAATGGGCATCGGTTCTTGATATCTAAGGGTGCGCCTGAAGAAATATTGAATATTTGTACCGATTTTTGGAAAAGCGATAAAAAAGCCGACGCGTCTTCCAAGAAAGAAGTCCATGAAGAATATGAAAGGCTAAGCCGGGATGGATTCAGGGTTCTGGGCGTGGCGGTTAAAAAACTTACTGACCACAAAGAAATATATAAAAAAGACGAAGAAGAGAGGATGTCTTTTGTAGGTTTCATTTCTTTCCTTGATCCGCCTAAAAAAACAGTTGCCGAAACATTAAGGAAACTCGAGGAATATGGAATAGAAATTAAGATCGTTACTGGCGATAACCATCTGGTAAGTTCCAAGATCGCAAATGAGATCGGCCTCAAGATCAAAGGAATACTTACCGGCCAAGAAATAGATAAATTTAGCGATGATGAGCTTAGGATAAAAGCCGAAAATACCACGATCTTTTCAAGAGTTTCGCCAGATCAAAAGGTAAGAATAATTGAACTCTTAAAGAAAGATAAACACGTTGTAGGTTATTTGGGCGATGGTATCAATGATGCTCCTTCCCTCAAGGCAGCGGATGTCGGGATATCGGTTAATAATGCTGTTGACGTGGCCAAGGAATCAGCCGATCTGATCCTGATACACAAGAGTTTGCACGAGCTGGTCAATGGTGTAATCGAGGGCCGCAAGACTTTTGCGAATACGCTTAAATATCTGATGATGACGCTAAGTTCCAACTTCGGCAACATGTTCTCAATGGCCGGAGCTTCTTTGTTCATTCCTTTTCTGCCGATGCTTCCAGTGCAGATACTTCTAAACAATTTACTATACGATAGCTCTCAGTTTGTTATTCCTTACGACTATGTTGATGATGAAGATATTAAAAAACCCAAGAAATGGGACATCGGCTTCATTAAAAAATTCATGATAATTTTTGGTCCAGCCAGTTCTTTCTTTGATTTGATTACTTTTATAATCCTGCTGTCAGTTTTTCATCTGATGGATGCTAATTTCCAAACCGGCTGGTTCCTCGAGTCTTTAGCCACTCAAACCCTCGTGGTTCATATAATTCGAAGTAAAAAAATACCTTTCATTCAAAGCAAGCCGAGCAAGGTCCTTCTTATCAGCACCTTGTCCGCGGTTGTGATTGGTTGGCTGTTATGTGTGACTCCTGTCGGGAGTATTTTTAAATTCCATTTCTTAAAAGCCGGACCGCTTCTCGCGATAGTTGCTATCGTTGTTGCATATTTAATTAGCGTTGAGCTTATAAAAAGAGCGTTTTATAAAAAATATTCTTTTTCCTGATATGTCGATAAAAATTTTGGCCATTGGCCTGATATCCGTATTGATTAGCGTATTGTTATTCGGAGTCGGAGTTTTTTATTACAAAAATTTAAGAGGCGTCGGGCCGGTAATACTGCCTCCACCTGGGGATATTGCTGAAGAATTAAGTTCTCCGTCGCCGGCCGAAAACCGTACATCCTTACCTCTGAAACTTCCTGAAGGTTTTTCGATTTCGGTTTTTGCCAAAAATTTACCCGGGGCGAGAGTGATGGAGTTCGATACTTTTGGGAATCTTTGGGTCAGCCAAACATCTCAAGGAAAAATATCGCTGATCGAGATAAAAAACGGAAAAGTCGACCATCAGGAAGAAGTACTTAAGAATTTAAGAAAACCGCACGGACTTGCTTTTAGCCCGGACAACAAGACCCTTCTTTATTTTGCGGAAGAAGATAAGGTTTCCAATATTTCTGTTTATTCGGAAGGCAAGCCGGTTAAATTAGTTGATTTACCTTATGGCAGTGATCATTTTACGAGAACCATCGGATTTGGGCCGGATAAAAAACTGTATGTTTCAACCGGTTCATCCTGCAATGTTTGTAATGAAAAAGATCCGAGGCGGGCTTCGATATATTCAATGAACCGGGATGGGAGTGATTTTAAACTTTACGCTTCAGGATTGAGGAACTCTGTGTTTTTTACCTGGCAACCGAAAACCGGACAAATGTGGGCGACTGAAATGGGCCGAGATTACTTGGGCGACAATTTACCACCAGATGAAATAAATATAATCAAAGAAGGCAAAAACTACGGCTGGCCGATCTGTTACGGCCAAAATATCCATGACAGCAATTTTGATAAAAATCAATATATTCGTGACCCTTGTCTGGATAAAGAGCCTTCGCATATTGACCTTCAGGCCCATTCCGCACCCTTGGGACTCGCTTTTGTTCCGGAAGATTCCGGCTGGCCTAAAGAATATCTTGGTAACCTGATCGTTGCCTATCATGGTTCGTGGAATCGCTCGGTTCCGACCGGTTATAAACTTGCAAGGATTAAATTAGGTGGCAGCGGTAATTATACCGGAACCGAAGATTTTGTAGCCGGCTGGCTTACCGGAGCGGGCGCTCTTGGCCGTCCGGTCGACCTTAAATTTTACAAAAACGCCCTTTATGTCTCTGATGACAAGACCGGATTGATATACAAAATAGAATATCACAAATAAAAAGCGCCTTCTGGCGCTATGGGAAAATATGTTCCGGCGTACGGTCAAAGCCTTTTTGGGTCAATTTGAATTCAAGAACGTGGTCTAAAACTTCCTTAGGCGGGAATTTTTGGTGCGCACAACAGTTACATTTGAAACGGATTCCCGTGATAAGGCCCTCCTCGTACATTTCTATCAGAATTGCCCTGACATCTCCCACGGTTACTTCATCACCCGAATCTTTTGAAATAAATCTTTTGGGCTGAACGTCTATGTTTGTTAGGTCGCCAACATGACCGCAGTAAGAATAAATATCATGAAGCAGTCTGACTCTTACCGTATCTTTCCAGGTTTTGGCAATTATCGGATCATTGCCGCCTTCAATGATGACTGAAGCCATGTCGTCTCCTTAGTTAAGGAACGCCGTCTATATGATAATATTAAATTTTGTTCCGGTCAAGGTTAGCGTTGATTATTGCCCTTGTCTTCCGTTAAAAAAAATACATAATACATCTATGAATGAGACCGGCTTCAATTCATCGATTTTGATAAAGAAAAGCCCGGTAGTTATAGTCAAGAATTTTATTGTGCTTCAGGTGGCGGCTGTTGCCGCTTTTTTCATTGTTGCGGTAATGGGGGACTATGTCAAAATATACCGTGGTTTACCGATTGCCAGACTGCTTTCTTTTCATATTGCCGAAGCAGCGGGGATATTTATTTTTGAAACCTCGATGGTGTTTTATATTTTCTTCCGCTGGTATAAGGAATATTACGATATTAAGCCCGATAAAATAGTTCATGCCCGGGGAATTATTTTCAGGAAAAGAACGGTTTTGGCTATGAAAGATGTCAGTTCAATCAGCTACAGCCAGGGCCCTTTGGCCAAACTTACCAAGTACGGAACGGTCAGCCTTCACGGTGGCAATATCAAAGATTTTCAGATAAAGAATATTCCCGAACCTCGTTACTATGTCGAACTTCTGGGTAAATTAAGGGATACATCCGAGAATCCGCTCAATAAAAAAGATAACATGACAGTCGAGGATATCATCTCCAGTGGTGAACACGAACGGCTTGAATTCAAGAGTTCCTTCAGATGGGATCTTAAGCAAAACAAGGTCAATAAGAATCTTGAGAGATCGGTCATGAAAACGATCGTTGCTTTTATGAACTCGAACGGAGGGCAGCTGATATTAGGAGTTAATGATTCAGGAAACGTTGTCGGTCTAGAAGATGATTATGGCTCATTGCCCAAACAGAACCCGGACGGATTCGAGAATCACTTTACGAATGTTTTTCACTCTATGATCGGGCCTGAATACCGTCAGTTTGTCCAGCTTAAATTTACCCGGGCCGGGAATAAGGATTGTTGTCTGGTCAGGATCCTTCCTTCCTCAAAGCCTGCTTACCTCCAAAACGATGTCAATGAAGAGTTTTTTATCCGCACCGGCAACGGTACGACATCCTTAAGATTAAGCGAAGCGGCCTCATACATAGATTCTCATTGGAGGGGGAAATTGATATAATGTGAGTAAGCATCCCGGCTTAATACCGGGTGTTTCAAAAGATGTCCGAATTTGCTGAAGATTACGATGAAATGAAGGTTACCGAAGAAGGCCAGAGTGCGAACGGCTGGACCTTTTTGGTTGAACTTGGTCATGGGGACGGTTTGACTGAATATCTAGTAAACGTTAACCGGGAATATTGGACCCTTTTGACCGGCCGCAGGGTGGAACCTGAAGAGCTGGTTAAAATGACCTTTGAATTTTTGCTCTCCAAAAGATCGAAAGACCTGATCAAAAGAAAGTTTGATGTTTCGGAGGTTTCTGCCGGTTTCAGTGATTATGAAATGGAAGTAAAGAAAAAATTGTAATGGCCGGTTATTTCAAAAAATTATTCTGGTACTTTATTGGGATGGCGGCTGTGGTCGGGGCGGCATTGGCCAACTGGCTTTGGCCTTTTTATGACCTGACGGGCTATACAACCCTAACCCGTTTTATCTGGTTGGGAATATTCTTTATAATTCTTGATGTTCTGATAGAAATAATCTTGAGCACCGGCCACGCTATTCAGCTTATGACCGACAATCTTAATTTTTCGATCGATATTCATAAATTATCCGAAGGTTTCCAGCTAGCTTCGAAGGTTTCTTTGTCCAACAATGTCAAAGCTGATTACATTGCGATCGGTTCTTCCGGGGTCTGGCTGGTGAACATTAAAGACAGCGGTGGGATGATAAGTTTTAACGGAGAAGAATTGGTTCAGAATGAGAAGGTTTTGAAGGGCCTGATAACAGGTTCGCTCGAGAAATCATACAGTTTGGCTCAATTTCTTAAGAAAAATCTTAGTCGTGATTTTATTGTAACCCCAGTCATTGCCTTTTCAAGTTTAAAAGCCGATCTTAACTCCGTACCCAAAACAGTCAGAGGGGTCAGGATATCGTCAAGGCCGGATATAGTTTCTTTGATAGAGAACACAGATGTCCAGCTTATCGATCAAAAAACATCCGAAGAAATATATAAGCTTCTCAAAAAATGAAGATAGTTCTGCTCATCACACTTTTTATAATTCTCGGTGGACTCTTGATATATCAGAATTTTTTTGCCGGCAAAACATTGCTTCTTCCGGGACAGACCGCCATTAATTCCCAGCCTGTAGAATTGCCAGCTAACTATGTTTATGTTTCTGTCCAAAGACCAGGGTCGTCCGTTGTTGTGAATTCCGCATCTTTAACAAAAGCGGGTTTTGTTGTAATTTATGAAGAGGATAGCCGTGGTAATATTAGCAAGATAATCGGTAACAGCAGACTGCTTTTACCAGGAAAATCCGATAAATTTCTTATCGGTCTTATCCACCCGATAATAAGTGGCGAGTACTTATACGCAATGGTTCATGAAGACAGTGGGGATGGAATATTTACCCCGGCAATTGATACACCTTTCCAGGATAATAACGGAAATATAATTTTTATAAGGTTTCAGGTTGGTTTTAATTCTCAATAATCTATGAAAAATAAAATAATAATTACCTTGGTCGTATTTCTGGTTGTCGCTGCTTTATTTGTGCTTCGTTCATCGAATAATTCAACGAATATAACCCAATTTTCTCCTACTCCGAGTCCGACAGGTAAAGATGTTTCGGATATGATAAAACTTGAAAAACCAGGCCCGGCCGAACTTATCAAGAGTCCGGTCAATGTCAGCGGCCAAGCGAGAGGTAATTGGTATTTCGAGGCCTCGTTCCCGGTCCAAATATATGATTCAAACATGAATTTATTGGGTTCAGTACCTGCCAAAGCTCAAGGCGACTGGATGACCGACAATTTTGTTTCTTTCCAGGCATTGCTTGAATTTAAGAAACCCTCCACAACCGGCGGATTCTTGGTCCTTAAAAGGGATAATCCTTCAGGGTTAGCTCAAAATGACGCTGAACTGAAGGTTCCAGTGACTTTTGATCTGAACAACTGGCTTTCCGGTTCGACGACTTCCGGCGGGTGTAAAATTACCGGTTGCTCCGGTCAGATATGTTCGGATCAGGATGTTACCACTACCTGTGAAGTGAAGCCGGAATACGCCTGTTATAAAACGGCAAAATGCGAACGCCAACCTGATGGGCAATGCGGTTGGACCCCGACCGATCAGTTGGTACAATGTTTGAGCAACGCTTTCCAATCCGAATCTCAATAAAAAACGCCCTTAGAGGCGTTTTGACTTGGCTTCAAGAACTGTCAGAACATCGTTTGCAACAAATTCGATCATTTCCTGTTCATTCATTTCAGTTGTGTTAACCAATCTAACATTGGGATGGACAGGGTGGAGGAGTTTGTAAACTTTTTGCCAAAGTTTGACCTTGCTTTCAATGCTCGCCGGAGTGGTTGTTTCTCTCGGTCTGCGGCTCAAAGCAACTCGCATCTCTCTTTCGATCGCGACTTGTGAATCGCAGATCATAAAATAAACAAGGTCCAGGTTTTTAGTAAAAAAATCAAAAGTAAAATAGGACTGCAACAGACCTTTTTCATTTAAAGACAATTTTTCTTTTTCGAGCCAGTATTCCATCCAACAATAAGCATCAAATAAAGCTCTGTCGAACAAGATTATATCGTAAGTATGTCTGAAACTCTCGTGGATTATTTTTTCAAGAGAATAGATCGCAGTGGCGATGTTGTACATTGGGGTTGTTCTTGGAATGTCCTGGATATTTTCGGCACCTTCTTGGGGTCGCCAGACTCGGAAGCCCAAAGGCCTCAAAAAATCATAAAGTTCTTTAATGGTCGTAGTTTTGCCGGCTGAAGGAGGGCCGGTGAATTCGATCATGAAAGGTCTAGGCAAGAAACCATTGTCGTAACGGAGGTTGCTCTTAAGGTATTCAAGAATGTTCTTGGCTTTTTGTTCGAGAATTTGCTCGGTGTCTTTATTTTTAGACATCCGGTCTCTCACCGATTTGTAAAAGTTCAATATCTGCTCTAATATATAGAATACTATGACTAAGAGCAAGCCGGACAAAAAAATAATCGGTTTTGATATGGACGGGGTTATTTTGGATAACTACGACGTCAAATTAAAACTTGCTAAAAGGTTCGGATTTGACCTTAAATTGGGGCATACTCCTTCCGAGATACTTAAAACAATGATGCCTCATATCGTCTGGGAGGAGATTCAAAAACTTCTTTATGACAATTCAGAGATCGCCCTTTCCGTCCCGTTGATGAAAGGTATTAAGGCCACCTTGAGCGCGCTTGATGAAAAGAAGATACCATATTTTCTGATATCCAGAAGAAAAATACCCGAAGTGGCGATAAATATACTGAAGAAGCATAAATTGTGGCCTAAACACTTCCATGGAAATAACTCTTTCTTTGTGAATGAGCCCAGAGATAAAAATAACCAGGCCATAAAATTAGGCCTTACTCATTACATTGACGATGAGCTCAAAGTCATTAATGTTTTGTCGGATGTTCCCAACAGGTATCTTTTTGATCCTTTCAATGCTTTTGACAAGGCCGATAATTATACAAAACTTAAATCTTGGTCGGAGTTTAAGAAATATATAAAATGAGCGAGACCATAAAATACGAAGATTTTTCAAAAATTGAACTTAGAACCGCAAAAATATTAGAAGCGGTCAGGGTTGAAGGTTCGGATAAGTTGGTCAAACTACAGATAGATGTGGGGGAATTGGGCAAGCGTCAATTAGTTGCAGGTATAGGAAAGGCCTACGAACCGGAGATTCTCGTCGGCAAACAGATAGTTGTTGTTGCCAATCTCGAACCGAGAAAACTTATGGGTTTTGAATCCCAGGGCATGCTTCTTGCGGCTTCGAATGAAACAGGCCCGGTTTTGCTTGCACTCGAATCGGAAGTTAAACCTGGAACAGGAATTAAGTAAAAAAAAGTCCCGTAAAACTCTAATTATGTCAATACCTTCTGGATTTGCCCAAAAAGTTTATGAAATAGCGTCCAAAATACCGAGAGGTAAAACTTTAACCTACAAACAAGTTGCCAAACTTGCCGGAAGGCCGAAAGCTTATCGGGCAGTGGGAAATATTCTGAATAAAAACCGAAATTCCAAGGTTTATTGTCACCGTGTCATCCGTTCGGACGGTACGGCCGGCGGCTTCAACAGCGGTTCTGACAAGAAAAAGAGAATTTTAGCTCAAGAAGGAGTGGTGCTATAATTAATAGGTGAAAAGATACCAAATCGCACTGATCTCTTTCGCCCTCGGCATACTTGTTTTCACAACTCTGGGAGTTTATTTTCTCAAAAACGCTAATCAGGAAATCATTGCCCCCAAACCGCCTATTGTACTTGAATATTCCACAGTTCGAATATTTTTCCCCAACAGTATCCAGGATCCTTTGATGACGAATTGCGGCAGGACCTATCCGGTTGAAAGGGCAGTCAGCCGTCTCTCGGAAAATAAAAGAACGGCTTTGGCCGAGTATTCTTATCTGGCCATTTCTGAACTTTTAAAAGGTCCGGTTGGATATGAAAAAGATAACGGCTATTTTACCCTTCTTAATAAGGATTCCAAATTAGAACATATTACTATCGAGAACAAGGTTGCCACGGTTGATTTTAATGATAAATTTAATACCGGTGTTGCCGGTTCATGCAAGATTGAAGCTCTTCGTTCTCAAATATCCGAAACACTGAAACAATTTCCCGGCATTGATGATGTTAAGGTAACGGTTAACGGAAAGGACAAAGATGTCCTGAAACCTTAAAAGCAATGGAAGAAAAACGCATATTACTTGTGGGCGGGGGTTCGGGCGGACATGCATATCCGCTTATTGCCGTGGCCAGAGAATTAAAACAACAGGCGACCCAAAACAATATCAGTCTTAAATTAATGATGCTCGGCGATGGAAGTTTTATCCGCCGGGCGGCCCAAGACGACGGCATACCTTTCAGGCAAATAAGCGCTGGAAAATTAAGGCGCTATTTCAGCATCCTCACAGTGATCGATATCATTAAAATCCCCCTAAGCGTTATCCAGTCTCTTTTTTATATTTTTTTGTTCATGCCGGACGCAGTTTTTTCGAAAGGCGGATATGATTCATTCGGGCCGGTCTTAGTTGCCAGACTTTATTTCATTCCGGTCTATGTTCATGAATCTGACTCGGTTCCGGGTCTGGCTAATTCGATTCTTGGCCGGATGGCTAAAATGGTTTTTGTTTCGTTTAAAACCGCGGAAAAATATTTTGAAGGCAAAACGGTTGTTTTTGCTGGTAATCCGGTCAGAAAATCCCTTATCCAGGGCAATAAGGACGAAGCGAGGAGGTTTTTTGAACTTTCTGAACCAAGACCGACAATATTAGTGCTCGGTGGAAGCCAGGGGGCTAAACTTATAAATGATGTCGTTCTTTCGAGTGTTATCGTGATGGTTGAAAAATTTAACGTTATTCATCAATGTGGTGAAAACCAGTATCAGGCGGTCAAAACAACTCTTAATACAATATTGAAAGAAAGCACGACTCTATATTCGGAACCGGTCGGAAAATATTACAGATTTGATCCTTTTCTAAATGAACATCAGCTTGCGATGGCCTACTCGTTATCGGATATTGTTATTTCCCGTGGAGGTGCCGGAGCTCTTTTTGAAATAGCCCAACTTGGCAAGCCGGCAATAATCATACCCATTGCACAGTCTTCGGCAAATCATCAGTATCTTAATGCTTTTGAGTTCAGTTTGTACGGAGCCGCAATGATAGAAGAAAAAGGTTTTAATCGTGAAAGTATGATGCGCGAGCTGAACCATATTCTTAATCCGGAAAATTACATGAGGATTAGTGAGAAGATACGCTTCTTTGCCACTCCGGATGCGGCACAAAAAATAGCAGCTGTGCTCTTAGGTCTTCAAAAAATTTAATCAATAATGGGAAACATAACCGGTCACAATCGTCAGAAGAAATATTTTCATAATGTCATGACCAATGGCAACCTTGCCCATGCCTATTTATTTACCGGTCCGGAAATGACGGGCAAAAGGACTTTTGCTCTCGAGTTCTTGCGCTCACTTAATGGCCGTGAATTGTCGAGTGAACCTGATTTTATCAAGCTTGGTCCGGATTCAGAGGAAGAACACAAAATATCCATCACCGAGATAAGAAAATTAAAATCCTTCTTCAAACTCAAACCTCAAGGGCCTTACAAAATGGCTCTTATTGATGATGTTCATAATATGACAGGCGAGGCGTCGAATGCGCTTTTGAAACTTCTCGAAGAGCCGCCCGGTTTCTCTGTTATCATCCTTGTCAGTTCATTGCCGGGCCTGATATTGCCGACAATAGTTTCAAGGTGCGAAAAAGTTATTTTTAATTGCACAAATGATAAAGAGGCGGGATTATATTTGGACAGAAAAAAAGTGAATCAAGAAGATAAAGATTTTTTACTTAAACTTGCCGGCGGCCGGATAGGCCTAATGGAAAAATTAATAAATGAGAAAGGGATAGATAATGCGAGAAAAGCAATTGACGACCTGCGTAAATTATTGAATTCGGGTGTATATGAGAGAATGGATTACGCTAAAAAATTAAATGAATCCGAGAACTACCGCCCGACGGTTGAATATTGGCTCGGCTGGGTTTCCGCTCATATTGCCGCATCGCCCAAGAATGAAAAAATAATTAAAGACCTGCTTTCGCTTCAAGGCCTCATCTCCCAGCCTCAATACAATCATCGGCTGGCGCTTGAGAATTTTTTATTGAATTTATAATTGCTCAAGAGACCAGCCATCTTCCGACACGCCTCCGGTCGGATAACTCCTCCGTGAGTTATCCGACCTCAGCTACAATCGCCCGGAAATTGTCCGATGGTGGCCTATCGGCCTACATTATACCATCGTCCAATTTCGGGGTCTCCAGTGTCTCAGATGGCCAGTCCCCCTCGCTTAATTATTGGTTGTTTATCAAACAGAAAACCCCGTGCCAGACACGAGACTCGAGGTCTCTGTCTTACACGAGGTTAGTTGGCGTTTGGGCCAAATTGCTCATCGAATAGCTGGTCGCGAGCTGACTGATTGGCGGGAATTATGTCCCACTGCTCAGGCATGAAGTCGCCGACGTCCAGTCCTGGACAATCGGGCTTCTCGATGAAGACGTAGCGATACAGATTCTGGCTGACTTCTCGAACCAGTCCTCCGCCCTGTGTTCCGAATACGGGGTAATTGTAGATTTTTTCCATTTCAGCCCCATCCTTTGCTATCATTATACCATGCTTTATGGGTAATTACAAGATTAGCTTTTTCCTGTTAAATTCTATGTTTTTACTAAAATAGCTAAACAAAATAGCAGAATTATATCTCTAAGTCCGAATTTCCCGCAGGCATTTCGGCTCATCAATAAGGCGCCGTAAGGCGGTCGTGCCCATTTGTTCGAAAATTAGAGCTTTGACGAATAATTTTCGGTAACAAATAAGCACGGACTTAACAACGGATCTTCGAAATGCCGAGGGGATAGGGTGCCAAAATGCGCAGAGATTTTGGACATCCGGTCGGAGATAGGGATATAATTCTGCTATGACCACGAATAATTTCTGGCAGAAGTTAAAAAAGCCCTTTACGGTCCTGGCGCCGATGGCAAATGTGACCGATTGGGCCTTCAGGCAGATAATTATCGAAACCGGGAGACCGGATGTTTTTTTCACGGAATTTATTTCAGCCGACGGGATATGTGCGGTTGGAAAAGAAAAATTCAGGGGTGAACTATATTTTGAAAAGAACGAAAGGCCGATTGTAGTCCAGTTCTTTTCAGCCGTGCCTGAAAACATGTATCGCTGCGCCCAATTAGCCCAAGAACTTGGTTTTGACGGAATAGACATAAACATGGGTTGTCCGGATAAGTCGGTGGAAAAACAAGGTGCCGGAGCGATGATGATAAAAGATCCGGAGTTGGCAAAGAAGGTTATCAAAGAAACTATTCGTGGAGCGGGTCCGCTTCCGGTATCTGTTAAAACTCGTCTTGGCTACAACAGGATTGAACCTGATTGGCCGAAACATCTTATCGATACGGATATAACAGCTTTATCAATTCATGCTCGGACTCGCAAGGAAATGTCCAAAGTTCCGGCTCATTGGGATGAATTGGGTAAAATTTTAGATACCGTTAGAAATTCAGGAAAAATATTTATCGGGAACGGAGATGTCGTTAACATGGAAGATCTAAAGCAAAAAGCCGAACAATACGGTCTCGACGGAATTATGGTTGGCAGGGGAATATTCCAAAATCCGTGGTTTTTCTCGGGCCGAGATGTTGCCGAACCGGAAGAGAGGGTAAAGATATTGCTAAAGCATATCAATAATTTTGATAAACTTTGGCCCGAAGGAAAGAACTTTGATGTTATGAAGAGATTTTTTAAGATATATATCAATAATTATCCCGGAGCCAAGGAGTTCAGGGCTAAATTGATGGATACTAAGGGTAAAAAAGAAGCTGTTGATTTGCTTTTAGCTAAATCGTGGTAAGATTGAAAGGTAATGGCGGGGACAAAGATAATCAACGTCCTCCGGGACGATAAGTTCAGTGATATACTCGAGATTTTCAAGAAAGCTCAGGCCGATGAGGTCATTTTTGTTTTGCCCAAAAGACCGAAAGCTTTTGCCAAAGAAGATAATTTCTCTCTTTTAGCCGATGTTTCCGAAGAATTAGATAAGGCCGTCCTTATCTTAAGCGAAAATCCGGAGATAAATGCCATGGCTTCGAGTTATAATTTTGGAATTCTAACCAGTGAGAGTGATGATGAAGAAGAAGCCGATGAAGATGTCGAGGAAGATGTCGAGGAAGATGTCGAGGAAGATGTCGAGGAAGAAGATAAGGACGACCAATATCAAGAAACAAATACTGCCAGAGATGAGATGCGGAACGAAGATGATTCTGAAGGTTTTAAAAGCCCTTCTTATGATGAAGTTGATTATGGTTCGTCTGAAACGCCGGAACTTGATCCCGAAGAAAGCGCAGTGCTTGCGGCGGCTAAGGTTTCAAAATCAATGGACGATATTATCCAGCCTGAAAAAGAAGACCCAGTGAGTGTTAAGGTTGATGAGACTGCAGAACAACCGTTTGATGTTGAAGTTAGACGCGAGTTCAGGCGCTCGCAGTCGGTAAAAAGCAAAATGCTTGAAAGGTCGGCAATGAATGAGATACAAAATGTTTGGCAATCAAGACGTGAGTCTCCTCCCGTGCGTGCTATGCCGACTCCTCAAGAACCTCTGGGGCGCGAAGTTCCTCAAAAGATATATGCCGGTCCGACCGAAGGTTACAAGTTGCCAGGATTTCCGGTCGGTAAATGGGTTTCTAATTTATCCAAAAAAACGCTCTATCTTTACGGATTAGGGGTGGTTATAATTTTTGGCTTCGTGCTTTATGTTTCAATGGGCAAGGCAGAATTGATAATTAAACCCAAAGTTTCTCCGGTTGATTTTTCCGGAATAAAAATAAGCGTTTCGGATTCTTATTCTTCCGTCGACCCGGCTTTGAAAAGAATACCCGGCCAACTTTTTTCTCTAAGTAAAAAAGAAGACCAGACTTTTCCTTCGACCGGCGAGAAAGATGTAGCACAAAAAGCGCGCGGCACAATCACAATCTACAATGAGTACGGAACCACATACCAGATACTTATTGCCACGACACGTTTCGAAAATTCCAATGGCCTGATATTCAGGACATTAAAGAACGTTACCGTTCCCGGAACAAAGGTCGTCAACGGAAAGATAATACCGGGAACTATCGACGTTGAAGTTATAGCCGATAAGGCGGGTGATACGTATAATATAAGTCCCGGGAAATTTACGATGCCGGCTTTTAAAGAAAAAGGGGACATGGACCGGTACGGTAAAATTTACGGCCAGGCAGATAAAGCGATGGTCGGCGGTATAATCGGAAAAGCCAAGGTAGTTACCCAGGATGATTATGCAAAAGCCAAAGATGCTGTTCAGAAAAAACTGGCAGAAGATATTAAGAATGACCTTAAAGGCCAGGCGGCCCAGTTAAAGATCCTGGACAATGTCGCACCGGAAATGGGCGATATTGTTTCAAGCGCACAGGTAGATCAAGCGGCTGATACCTTTACTGTTTCTGGCACGGCTACGCTTAACACTGTCGGATTCAAACAATCTGATTTTGACGATCTCATAACAAGGATAATTCAAAATGCAAACCAAGTGACAGTATTTCCAGATAAACTGGATATAAAATTTGATAATGTTAATTTTGATAAAGATCAGAAGGTAATGACTTTTACGGTTGCGGTTAAAGGTAATGTTTATCAGACAGTAGATCAGGAAAAAATAATTTCGGATCTGATGGGTAAAAATTCAGATGGCATCAAGGAATATATAAAAGGAGTTGACGGAGTAACTTCGGCCAGGGTTATTCTATCGCCTTTCTGGGTTTTTAAGGTTCCGACCGACCGCAGCCGGATAAAATTGACCGTAGATTACGGGAATTGACTTTTAATCTCAATTTTGGTAATATGCATAAGTTGAAAATAAACTAAGGTTTATAAGTATTTTTAAAGAAAGCGGCCGCAATTTTTAAGCGGTTATAGGGCTTTAACAGCCACTCGCGCTTTCTTGAAGGATGTAGGTTTATTTTTGCAAAAATTTAGAGTGAACCAGAACCAGACCAAAGAAAAAGTAAACGGAATCGTTATTGAAGCACTGCCGGATACCAATTTTAAGGTCCAGCTTGAAGATGGGCGGGGTGTCCTGTGCTATCTTTCGGGCAAAATGCGTCTTAATTATATAAAGGTAATGCTGGGAGATAAGGTGTCCTTGGAACTTAGTCCTGACGGTAAAAGAGGAAGGATAATTCGAAGGTTATAGGTTTTAAATATGTGTGAATCCCGAACAAAGTAGCAAATACTTGGACGGGATGTGGTGAGTTCTCGCATGGATTTGAAAGTCAAACATTTGACCTTCAAGCCCTGTAAGGGCTACTTTGTACGGGATGAAAGTACGGGCTTCTGTAAAAAAAATGTGCAATAATTGCAAATTAGTCAGACGGAAAGGCCGTCTGTATTGTATCTGCAAGAATCCCAAGCATAAACAAAGACAAGGTTAAACATTATGGCCAGAATCCTTGGTATAACAATTCCGGACAATAAAAAGATAGCTTACTCCCTGCCTTATATCTATGGGGTGGGTTTATCTGTCAGTCGTGTAATCCTTCGTTCGGCCAATATAAATCCGGACAAGATGACCAAAGACTTGACCAACGAGGAACTGAACAAGATTCAGAAGATTCTCGAAAGAAATTATAAAGTTGAAGGTGATTTGAGACGTGAGGTAAGCCAGAACATAAAACGCCTCAAGGAAGTCGGGGCGTGGCGTGGTTTAAGACACGCGAGACGTCTCCCTGTTCATGGTCGTAGCAAGACTAATTCCAGAACCATTCGTGGCAATGTCAGAAAGACCATGGGTTCGGGTAGAAAACCTTCAGCCGAAAAAACATAACATCGACCCTCTTGGTCGCCTACGCGTGTCCCCATTGTGTTTCTCGAAAGCATAAGGAGCAAAACCACAATGGGACCCCTCGCGGGCGACCTAATGGGTCCCTCGATGCAAAATGGGTAAAAAGCGTATAATTACAACTCAAGGCGACCAAGCTACTGCTTCCGAAGAAGCAATCTCTTCGTCTGCGAAAAAAACCTCAAAAAAACAGGTTTTGAACGGAGTGGCTTATGTGAATGTTTCATACAACAACACCCTGGTTTGTATTACTGATCCGAAGGGTGAGGTTATTGCCTGGTCATCTTCCGGTAAGTTAGGTTTCAAAGGGACCAAGAAATCAACCCCATATGCGGCTAATTTGGTTGCTAAGGATTGCGTTGAGAAATCAAAAAAATTCAATTTAGCCAACATCAGAGTCGTTGTTAAAGGTATCGGTCCAGGCAGGGAAGCGGCAGTCAGAGGACTGGCCGGAAGCGGACTCAACATAACTTCAATCATGGATTCCACGCCGATCGCTCATAACGGAGTGAGGCGGAAGAAACCAAGGAGAGTATAAAATTTTAATTAATATATTTCCATGGCTCGTTACACAGGCCCAAGAGAAAAAATCGAAAGAAGGATAGGAGAAAAGCTTTTTCTGAAAGGTGAGCGTTCGCATTCGCAAAAATCGGCTATGGTCAAAAGACCTTATCCGCCAGGAATGCATGGACAAAGCAGAGGAAGAAAACCTTCGGAATTCGCTCTTCAATTGAAATCCAAGCAGAAGGTTAAAAATATTTACCGTTTACTCGAAAAACAATTCAAAAATTACATTAAAAGCGCTGTCGCTTCACGAAAAGAACCATATACCGCAATACTTAATAAACTCGAATACAGACTCGATAATATCGTCTATCGGAGCGGTTTCGCCCAATCCAGAGATCAAGCCCGCCAATTGGTCAACCACGGCCACATAACTGTTAACGGCAAGAGGGCAAGTATTCCGTCATATCAGGTTTCTCTCGGGGATGAGATAGGAATTAGGGAAGCCAGCAGGACTTCGCCTTATTTTTCAAATCTTATGCCGCAATGGTTTAAAGGTTACGAAGCGCCGAGTTGGATCGAGATAAATAAGGAAAAAATGACTGCAAAAGTAAAAAATCATCCGGTTCTTGAAGAAAGCGGTGTCAGAACGGAGGATTTGCAATCAATAATTGAATTTTATTCAAGGTAAAAAGTTTTTTAGGTCCCGGCCATTAGAACTCGGAGGGTACTAACGGCAGAGAACTAATAACCAATATCAATGTTACAATTACCAGAAAAAATTAAGGTCGTATCGAAAGAAGGCAGTAAAGTTGTTTTTGAAATATCGCCGTTGATGCCCGGATACGGAGCTACTATTGCAAACCCATTAAGACGGGTTCTCTTATCGTCTTTGTCCGGCTCCGCCGTCGTTTCAATCAAGATAAAAGGAGTCGAACATGAATTTTCAACTATTCCCGGAGTTCTCGAAGACGTGATAGAGGTCATCTTAAACGTTAAGAAATTAAGATTTAAACTTCATGGAGAAGGTCCGGTTAAAGTTATTTTAGAAGCCAGCGGCGAGAAAAAACTTACCGGTAAGGACATCAAGCTCACCTCCGATATAGAGCTTATTAACGAAGACCAGCACATCGCTACTTTGACCGACAAGAAAGCTTCGATGAACATGGAACTTGAGATTGAAAAAGGCGTCGGCTACGTTCCGGTTGAACAAAGAAGGAAAGATAAACTTCCTATTGGAGTTATCGCCATTGATGCGGTGTACTCTCCGGTTAAAATGGTGAATTTTTCGATAGAAAGCATGCGTGTCGGCGAAAGGATCGATTATAACAAAATAGTCATGGAAGTAGAGACAGACGGCTCGATTGAACCTGAACAAGCGCTTAAAAGCGCCGCAGGAATATTAGTAGACCATTTCAAGACGGTTTCAGACGTCGAAGTTCCAGAATCGAAAGAAAAACCTGTAGCAAAGAAAAAAGAAGCCAAAGAAATAAAAACGAAAAAGAAATCTAAATAAACAATATGCGCCGCGGTAATAAAAGAAAATTTGCCAGAGCAAGAAATCAGCGCAAAGCGCTTTATAAAGCTTTAGCTACGGCTCTAATTGAACATGGCAAAATAAGGACCACTTTGGCCAAAGCCAAATCACTTTCCGGTTTTGCTGATAAACTGGTCACCAAATCCAAGAAAAGCAGCCTCGCGGCCAAAAGAGAGATAAAGCAGGATATCGGAGAAACAGCCGCTCAAAAACTTATGAACCATATCGGTCCTAAATTTAAAGACCGGAACGGCGGTTATACTAAGGTTTTTCGCCTTGGTCGTCGGACAAGCGATGGCGCGGAAATGGCCCAGATAGAATTTACTGAATAATTATGAAATACACCCTCGATGCTACAAATCAATCATTGGGACGATTAGCCAGCAAAACTGCCCATCTTTTACGCGGTAAAGGGATAGCTTCTTATACCCCCAACAAATTACCTGAACATGAGGTCCTTGTTAAAAATTTGAAAAATGCTAAATTTACCGGTAATAAACTAAGCCAGAAAAAATATTACCACTATTCAGGCTATCACGGCGGAATTAAAGCCAGGGGTCTCGAAGAGCTTTGGGATAAAAAGCCGCAAGAAGTTCTTCGTAGGATGGTTTACCGTATGCTTCCTATCAACCGGACCCGTGATAAAATAATAAAAAATTTGAAATTTAATTAATCATGCCTTCCAAGCCGACAGCCAAATCCAAAAAAGCGGTTAAAAAAGTAAAAGAAAAACCTAAAGCCGCCGAAGAAACCTTGAAACAGGCCGGCCTTACTTTGCCTGAAGAGAACGAAGAGCCGGAAGTCCTAACAAAAGCGGGAGAAGAGGATGTTAAAAAAGAAGGAGAAGATGAAAAAAACCAGAAGAAGGAAAAATATTTTCAATCAGTCGGGCGCCGCAAGGAATCAGTGGCCATTGTCCGCCTTTTTACAAAAAAATCGACCGATGCCGTCGATGGAGAACATGCTCTGATCAGAGTTAACGACAAAGATTACCGCGAATATTTCTCCGACAAAATTTTACAATCGATCGTAGAATCACCTTTAAAAAAATTACGTTCTGTAAACCGTTTTAAGGCCACCGTCAGAGTTAACGGCGGCGGATTATCCGGTCAGGCCGATGCCATAAAACACGGCCTTTCGAGAACATTGGTCCTATTCGACCAAAATTTCAGAAAGAAACTCAAAAAAGCCCGGTTTCTTACCCGTGATTCGAGAGTTAAGGAGCGTCGCAAGTACGGTCTCAAAAAAGCAAGAAAAGGACCGGCCTGGTCAAAGAGATAAAAAATATTCCCCGGAAGGGGAATATTTTTTTGCCAAGAAAATTATATCTCCACTATATTTAACCCGCCCCTCGTATCTATTTCCATTATCTTATATGAAGCATAAGGCCTACCTTTCAGGTCCTGCCTTTCAAATTCCGCCACGATATGGTCCTCATCCTTGAACCAGGACGCACTCTCTATCGGTGCGGAAAAATTAACTATTAAGCTCTTATCGCCGTTTTTGTGGAGAGGTTGGTAATTTGTATCATCGAGCCATTTAACCCAGATACTGTTCGAAGTCCGCCAGAAGATCTTCTTTTTACTTTCGGACAATTGAAAATCTTTGACGGCAGAGGCGATAAGTTTAGGATTATCCGAAGTATTTTGGTAAAGGTTTTTTGTTTTCGGATCAAGATAGAACATCTCTGTTTTTTCTGGAGAAGGCGAAGGACTTAGCTTGGGTTTAATCGCCGGCGGAATCGCTTTGGGTTTTGGTGAAGGTGTCGGTGAAAGCTCCGCTAACAACTGCTGAATATTTTGGATGAGTTTATCTTTTTCATCGCCGCTGGTCGGTATCAGAAAGATACTTGGAAAATCCGTCACCAGACCCTCCTCAACCGTCACGGTTTTTGACCAGGTGAAATAATTTTCTTTTTCTACTTTTAGCTTGTAATTTTTGGGCAGAAGCCCGTTGATGCTATAACTATTATTAAAAAATGAAGTTGAGCCGTCCAGTTTATTGTCGAGGTAAATATTTGCCCCAGTATTTGCCTTCATGGATATCGCACCCGTTCTTAAGAATTTACCTTCAGAAAAACTATACTTATAGCCAAGGGCGTAGAGGACGATGATATAGCTCAATAACAAAAAAACCGCCACCGCAGAATAAAAAAACGTTCTTTTTGTCGCCTTTGTCATTGTTAATTTATAACACGTTTGGAGGATTTATCAACTAACTTGTCTTTATGTTTTAAAAACCATAATATTAATAACGTTATGCCTAAATTTATCATCAATGGAGGAAAAAAATTAAAAGGCACTATTGAAGTTAAGGGAGCGAAGAACGATTCGTTGGTTATTCTCGCCGCTTCTTTATTGACTTCAAAAACCGTCAGCGTAGGTAATGTCCCTGAAATAGAGGATATCAGAAGAATGTCCGAACTCATTGCTAATTTGGGGGTGAATATAGAACATCCCGAAGATTCAAAATATAAGATAAGGGCTGATAAAATAATAAATACGTCCATTCAGCCCGAAATAGCAAAAAAATTAAGGGCTTCGATACTTTTGACGGCACCGCTCTTGGCCAGAACCGGCAAGGTTGACTTTCCTCATCCCGGGGGTTGTGTTATCGGTGAGCGGCCAATAGATGTTTTTTTAGACGGATACCGGGCTTTGGGAGCAAAAGTCGGGTATAAAAACAATAATTATTCTGTCAGTGCCAAAAAATTAAAAGGTGCTAAATTTGTTTTTGGCAGTATCAGTGTTACAGGTACGGAGGCGATGATGATGGCAGCTTCTTTGGCGGAAGGTACAACAATACTTAAAAATTGTGCCTCTGAACCGGAAGTTGAAAGTCTGGCCGGGTTTTTGAACCGTTGCGGCGCAAAAATATCAGGCGCCGGAACACACAATATGACTATTCAAGGAGTTAAAACTTTAAAAGGCGGCAATCACACTACAATACCTGATAGGATCGAAGCGGGAAGTTTTGTCATTCTGGGGGCTTTATTGGGAAGTCCAATAACCGTTAAAAATTGTGAACCGGAACACCTCGACTCTCTTCTAAGTTTGCTCCAAAAAACCGGTAATAAATTCAAAATAAGTAAAAATTCCATCTCTGTTTCGTCTTCAAAATTAAGTTCGGTCAGTATCAGAACCAGGGAATATCCGGGATTTCCCACAGATTTACAAGCACCTTTATGTGTGCTATTAACACAGGCAGAAGGGCAGGCTCTCGTTCACGAGACTGTCTATGAAGGCAGATTAAATTGGACCGAAGAATTAAAAAGAATGGGTGGAAATGTTTTGAGTCTGGACCCGCACAGGATAGAGATAAAGGGTCCGGCAGAATTAAGAGGCCGCGAAATAGAAAGTCCCGATATCCGGGCAGGTATGGCGTATATCATCGCCGCTTTATGCGCGAAAGGGCGTTCAGTAATAGAAAATGTTTATCAGATCGATCGCGGTTATGAAAAAATCGAAGAACGTTTGCAAAAAATAGGAGCAGATATTGCAAGAATATAATCTGAAAAATTTAGAACGCAGCCGGCTTGGCTAAATTCAAGGCAAAATCGAGCATTGCGAGGAAACATACTATAAGTATGATGACGAGCAAGCGGAGATTTTAACGAAGAAGTTGGCCAAGAGCTTGCTCGCCAAATCTTAAGGCGAGAGCGGCCGGCAATATATAATGGCAAAGATCGGTATAGACTTAGGTACGACTAACACAGTCGTATTTATTCCTAAAAAAGGAATAGTCATAAATGAGCCTTCGGTGGTGGCGATTTCGGTTCTGGATAATAAACTTCTTGCGGTCGGAAACTTAGCCAAAGAAATGATAGGCCGGACCCCGGACAGTATCATTGTCTCAAGGCCTTTGGTTGACGGCGCGATTGCAGATTATCGTGTTACCGGAGCGATGCTTAAATATTTCATTAAAAAAGGTATCGGCCTGATGAGTTTTGTTAAACCGGAGGTTCTGATATCCGTTCCGGCCGGCATAACTTCAACTGAAAAAAGAGCGGTTACCGAAGCAACCTTAAATGCCGGAGCGAGAGCAGTCTATCTGGTTAAGGAGCCGGTTTTAGCCGCGATCGGAGCGAAAATTCCCATCAACAGTCCTACCGGCAACATGATATTGAACATTGGAGGAGGAACGACGGAACTGGCGGTGATCTCTCTTGGCGGTATTGTCAGTTGGAATTCGGTAAGGATAGGCGGCAACAAACTCGATCAGGCCATCGTCGATTATATTAAAAAAAATCACGGTCTCGCGATCGGTGAAAGAACAGCCGAACAGATGAAAATATCCATCGGCAGCGCCATCAAACAGCCGGAAGAAGAAAAAATAAGCATCAAAGGCCGCGACCTTGCGACCGGTTATCCTCGGACCATTGAGATAGGTTCAAATGAGATTACCGAAGCGTTGTCGGAACAGCTTCGTGAAATAGTCCAGATAGTAAAAAGCGTTCTCGAAGTAACTCCGCCCGAACTCTGTGCCGATATAATGGACAGGGGAATAACAATTTCGGGCGGCGGCGCGATGCTCAAAAATATCGCTACTCTTATTACCCGTGTGACCGGTGTCCCGGCCTATATTGCGGATGACCCGCTTTTTTGTGTTGCCCGGGGTACCGGAACGGTTCTTGAGAATCTTGAGGTTTACAAAAAGAACGTGGTAGCGAAGAGATAGGTTTTGTCTTGAATTTATTGAAAGACAGTCCGTATATTAAAAAGCACTGATATTAATCAGTGCCAGTCACTAGCATTTTTTACCATTTATTCTTCTCGCGCTATTTTTTAATGATTTTTTCCGGCGAAGTTTTTTGTCGATATCGTTAAGCTCTTCATCAATATGTTTTGACCTTAGTTCCCTTAGGTTGGTGACCGCCTTTTTTAAATGTTCAATTGCCTTGGGTTTACACTTTCGGCAATATGTTACTTTACCGACTATGTAAAGACCTGGACCACCGCAATCACATCTTGGCGGGTCAAAATTATTTAATATCCAATGTTCGAACTTGCGCTTTCTTGCCTCGGCAACTACGAGTTTTCTTTGATCAACCAAATTCCTTGCACCGTTGTGGTAGTAATGGAATTTCAACATCCCAACAAGGAGCGAAATAGGAACATCACACAAATCTTCAGCTGTTAATTCACACAAAGGTTTTCCACGAAAAGTCGACATTTCACCTCTTAGTAAGGAACGATTTCCTAATAATAACCACATTAATAAATAAAGTCAAGTGAAGTAAAGTTCAGTATTTTGATAAAAATAATATTTTATTTATACTTTGTTTATGAAAATTGCCTTAGTCCACGACTGGATGAATAATTTAAGCGGAGCGGAACGTGTGCTTTTGGAATTGCATAAAATATTTCCCGAGGCGCCGATATATACTTTATTTCAGAATAAAAAATTTACCGAAGAATATTTTCCGGCTGCGGTTATAAGAACAAGTTTTTTACAGAAAATACCCGGGATTACCCGTAACTATAAATACCTTTTACCTCTCATGCCGGCGGCAGTGGAGTCTTTTGATATGTCAGATTTTGATCTGGTCATTTCTTCCTCGGCGATATTTTCCAAAGGTTTGGTCCTGAAACCCAAAACAAAACATATCTGCTACTGCTACAGTCCGACCCGCCAGCTTTGGGACCTTCACGCGGATTCTTTCAGGTACTCATCCAGGCCGGCCCTTTATTCTCTGGCACAGCATTTTTTGCGTATCTGGGACCGGCAGGCATCTGAACGGGTAACAGAATTCGTCGCTATTTCGGAACATGTTCAGGAACGCATTAAAAAATATTATCAAAAAGATTCCCGAGTGATCTATCCTCCGGTAAATTTTACCGGAGATTTCAGATCATCTCTGGATGATTTGGGATACTATCTCGTTGTTTCCCGCCTCTACCCCCACAAAAACATAGATGTAGTGGTCGAAGCTTTTAATAAATTAAACCTACCTTTGTTCATTATTGGTGAAGGGCCCGAGAAAGGCAGGCTTAAAAAAATGATAGCGAGGAATGTTAAATTATTGGGATTTATTGATGATGAGAAACTCAAGTATTATTATCAGAACTGTCGGGCTTTTATAATGCCCCAGGAAGAAGATTTCGGTATTACGTCCGTAGAGGCGATGTCATATGGCAAGCCGATCTTAGCTTTGCGAAAAGGCGGGGCTTGCGAGACGGTCATTGAAGGCGCGACCGGTGAATTTTTTGATGACGCTATTCCGGAAGCCCTGGCCGACGGCATTCGTCGCCTCAATGAAAATTATGAAAAATACGACCCAATTTTTATCAAAAACAGCACTCTTAAGTTCTCGAAAAAAGAATTTAAAGATAAAATTTTAAGATTTACAAACTCTTTATAAGTTACTATAATTTATAAAACTTTTGTTTTGGGTCCATATGACCGTTCATCGGTGCCGCTTGTTCCTTAGAACACGTAATGGTAAGGAATTTTTTAATGAAATTTGGGATTGTCCTGATTCCGGGCTTGAGTTAGAAGAGCCGCCTCAATCAGAAAAATTGATGTTAGTTGTCGAGGATAATGACAAGGAATCAATAAAAAGACTGGTCGACGCATACATTAAAAAATATCCTGAATTGGCAAAAAATAAAGCTAACCGGGCCAATTGAATCTGCCCGGTTTTTTTAATAAAATTTAATAATGCGATTAACGATCATAACCATCAATTATAACGGTTCTGAAAGTACTCTGAATCTTTTAAGAACATTGAAAGCACAGACAGATAATGATTTTTCAGTTATTGTTGTAGATAATTCCTCCGAGAAAAATGACCTCGATAATTTAAAGAAAAATATCGGTTCTGGAGCAGTTTTGGTAGAGAATAAAGAAAATTTTGGATTTTCTGGCGGCAACAATACCGGGATTCGCGAAGCCTTAAAAAATGGCTCGGAATGGGTTTTATTGTTGAATAATGATGCTTGGGTAGAAAAGGATTTCATCTCTTCTCTAAGGTCAGTTTTGGGCTCAAAAACAGGCATTCTTGGCATACCTTTGGATGAAGGGCCACATACTGCCTATGCCGGTAAAATAGAGTGGCTAAAACCAACTCTCGGGCATATTTATAATCCGGGTCCGGTCGACGGCTATGCTATTGGAGGCGGGATGCTTATCCATAAGGATGTTTTTGAGAAAATAGGTTTTTTGGATGAAAAATATTTTTTATATTTTGAAGATGCTGATTTTTGCTTGAGAGCAAAAAACAAAGGAATATCGGTTGATTTTTTGGAAAAACCTAAAGCTTATCATGAGGTTTCTGGAACGACGAAAAAATTAGGAAGTCCTCTGCTTCTTCGTTATCATTTCCGGAATGCTTTGTATTTCAACCGGAAGAATGGGCCATGGCATATCAAACTATTTCTCTGGCCGTGGAGTTTTTGGATAATAAAAAAACAGTTTGTAAAAATAATCTTAAATTATAAAAGAGAAGAATCATTCGCGATATTGTCCGGAGTCGTTGATTTTTATAAAAATAGAATGGGCAAAATAAATGTATAAGATAGGAATTGAATGTGAAAATTTAGAAGACCCAAAGTCACGCTGGGGAGTCGGCGCGGTAACTTTAAATTTACTCAAAGAGTATGCCGCAAACCCCGAATGGCGTGGAAAATATAAATTTTATTTGTATTTCAAAAAAAATATACCCGACGACGAGGTTCTGAAAGACTCTATTTTTGTTAAGCGGGTGCTTGGTTTCCCTTCTTTTAATATTTTTTATCACATTCTGATGCCATTACGTGCGATGGCAGACGGTTTGGACTGGATGTTCTTCCCGGCTTATATGCTCCCGCCTCTATATTTGAGAAAATCGGTGGTAATGCTAACCAACGATGTTTTTTATGAATATAAAAGCGGAAATCTTCCATTCCGTTATCGGTTGGCATACCGCTTATTTACCAACTGGGCGGCAATTAAATCTACTAAGATCCTTGCCATTTCGGAATTTTCAAAAAAGGAGCTGGTAAAATTATATGGGATTGATCCATCAAGAATTTTTGTTTCTTATCTGGGGGTTGGAGAATCTGTTTCAAAAATTGGAAATTGGAGATTGGAAATTGGAAATTATATTTTATATGTCGGTCAAATGTTTCCCCGGAGGCATGCCAGAGAAACGATACTTGCCTTCGAAAAGATCGCTTCTGAATTTCCTGGACTCAAATTAATAATGGTTGGCCGGGATAAATACAGTCCGTTAGTGATTGAAAAGTTAATAAAAGAAATGAACCAAAAGTTAGGCAGTGAACGTATTATTCATTATGACTATATTGAAAAAAGACAGGAAATTGATAAACTTTATGCCGGCGCTAAGGCCCTGGTGTATGTATCTGACAATGAAGCGTTCGGCTTACCTCCGGTTGAAGCTTTATCCTTCGGCGCCCCCCCGCTGGTAATTGATAACGACTTGAGCCGGGAGATATTCGGCGAATACGCTTTTTTCAGCAAAGATGCGGAAGTGAAAAATATTGCCGACGCAATCCGAATAACTTTGACCGACAAAGATAAGATTGAAAAAATAAAAACATCCGGACCCGAATTTGCCCGAAAATACAGCTGGCATAATTTTGCCGGGAAATTTTTTAAAGAACTCAAATGAAAATTAACGTAGGTTCGACAAATTTAATAAAAATCGATGCCCTAAAAGAAATACTGAAAGATTATCAGCATCTTAGGGATGCCGAAGTTACTGGTATGGACGCTTCTTCCGGAGTGGCGGAACAGCCAAAGTCTCTTGATGAAACTATTAGCGGGGCAATGGGCAGAGCCAAAAATGCCTTTAAAGACTGTTCATATAGTTTTGGAATAGAGTCGGGCCTAATGCAGGTTCCTCGGACCAAGACCGGATTCATGGATGTTTGTGTTTGTGCTATTTTTGACGGAAAAGAATTTCATTTGGGCCTTTCCTCGGCCTGGGAAGCGCCTAAAAAAGTGACTCAATATATGCTTGATGAGGGGTTGGATATGAATGACGCCGCTTTTAAAGCCGGACTGACCAAAAATAAAAAAGTCGGTTCAGCCGAAGGTCTGGTGGGAATAATGACCAAAGGACGCCTGAACCGGAAGGAATATACTAAAGAAGCTATCCGGACGGCCCTGATACATATCGATAATGAAATTTAAATTTTTTAATTTATTTTTTTGTGCGGAGTTGGTTTTATTTGCTTTGATAATAACCGGTGTTTTGCCGCGGATGGCAGCTTTGTATTTGGGAGCTGCTTTGGCGATGTATGCCTTATCGGCTTCGCTTGAAGATGGAACGGTATTTTTTGTGATGTCCATCCCACTCTTTCTGGCCCTGCCTCTAACCGCTAATTTTGATAATTTTAATATCTGGAGAATTTTATCAGTCGTTATATTTTTAAAATGGTTTTTTGCCGGAGGCCTTAATTACCGGGTTTCAAGTATTTTAAAATGGTTCAAAGGTATTAATTACAAAAAACCCTCGGTTGTCCTGATGGCATTGCTTTTGCTCGCCATAATGTCTGTTATAGTTGCCGGTGATAAAGGAACTGCGCTAAAAAGAATAATTTATTTTGTGAATCTTTCTCTGATAGGATTTGTTGTTCACGATCTGTCGGCTAAAAATATCGAATTTACCAAAAGACTTATCCGGAGCATTTCCATTCCGGTTATTGTCGTAACCATAGTCGGTTTTATCCAGGTTATTTCAACTTATTTTATTGATGTTTATCAGTTCATGCGTTTGTGGGGTGAGGGGATACAGTGCAGACAATTTGGTTCGGAATGGTGTTATATTGCAGTTCATGTCGGAAATACCTGGCTGGCGTATTACGGTCCACAGTTATCGTTGAGAGTTTTTTCTCTATTCCCGGATTCACATTCTTTCCCGCAATTCATATTGTTGGGATTGGTCTCGGTTTTTGCGATGTCATTGTATAAGGTCGCTGAATCGGCCGATAATCTGAAAAAAATGATAAAGATCCGGGCAAAGATGTTCGTTCTCTGGATACCGGCGATATTTCTGATCGCAATTCTGACCGGAACCAGAGGAATTTGGGCCGCTGGCGCGGGAGTTCTGCTTTTTATCGGCGGGATAATTTATCTTTTGAATGAATGTAAAACCGATATCCGACATAAAAATATTTTTAAATATGTTTCCTTATATCTGATAATTTTCTTCATGCTTTTTGCGGTTGCTTATCCGATATTTATTTCTCCTCAATTCTTGCTTTCAAAAGGAGACTGGGGACTGTTGGGCAACCGCATCAAATCAATTGTTGATTTCGGTGAGACCTCGAATGCCCAAAGGGTACTGATATGGAAAGCGAGTCTAAAATCTATTATCAAACATCCTGTTCTCGGAGTTGGAATCGGAAATTTTCCTGTTGTTCTGAATCAGAATCTGGAACTATCCAAAGCCGGCTCATCTGCGCATAATATTTATCTGCACATTGCGGCCGAGATGGGAATCCTGGCGCTTATCGTTTCTTTATGGTTTTTGTGGTTATTATTGAAAAAAGCATATATAAATTTCACAACAGAAAAAGACTCTTTTCTATCTGTATATTTTGCCGGGATATTAATTTTTGTTCCCTGGGTTTTGCTTTATTGTCTGACGGATGTGGCGCTTTTTGACGAGCGTTCATTTTTACTTTTTGTAACGGTTATCTCTTTGATTTTTGTGAATAAAGATAAAAATAATGTCCGACGGTAAAGTATCAATTAACCTCGTTGTCCTTAACGGTGAAAAATACATTCGCCATTGTTTGGCTGGGATTTTGGCCCAGACATATCCGCATGAATTTATCGAGTTAAATATTCTGGACAACGGTTCAACGGACAAGACAAAGTCTTTAATTGGAAATTGGAAATTGGCCCGCCCTCGGCAAGCCTTTGGCGAGGCCGGGGAGATTGGAGATTCCAATTTTGCCGCTTTTAATTTTATCGAAGGCAGGCAAAATCTGGGTATGTGGCCGGGACAGGAGGAGCTCTTGAAACATTCGTCCGGAAAATACGTCCTAACTATGGCCGTAGACGTCATTTTGGATAAAGATTTTATTAAAAACTCGGTTGAGATAATGGAGAAAGATGCCAAGATAGGTGCTCTCGAGGCTAAAATATATAGGTTTGAAATATCAAATGACAAAACCCAATTAACAAATGTCTTGGATACGTGTGGTTTCAAGGTATTCCATTCACGCCGGGTGATCAATATCGGTCACGGTGAGGAGGATAAGGGTCAGTATGATAATTTGAAAGAAATATTCGGAGTTGAAGGCGCTGCTCCGTTTTTAAGAAAAGAGGCGATTGATGATTGCAGGGTTAATGGCCGGTTCATAGATAATGAATATTTCTGGTACGGAGATGATCTTGATTTTGCCTGGCGGATGACGCTTTACGGCTGGAAACAGGTTTTTGCACCTTCGGTAATTGCCTGGCATGATCGGCAGACAACTAAGAAATTGAAGAAAAATTTAAGCGACTTCTTGGCTATTCGACGCGCGATACCTTTGAGAAAAAGACAGCTCGAATGGAAAAATATCCGCTTTACAATCATTAAAAATGATTATATAATCAATATTCTGAAAGATTTGCCTTATCTCCTCAAAAGGGAAATTTCAATGCTCGGTTATCTGCTTATTTTTGAACCCAAAGTTTTACTCGAGATCCCCGAGTTTATAAAAGGCGCACCCAAGATGTTCAAAGAACGTAGTATAATTATGGGAAAGGCGGTCGCGTCTTCGGAGGAGATAAGCAGGTTTTTTGATTAATGGAACAACAGCCGATTTTCAACCAGACACCTTCACCGGATAAAAAGCGCTATATAGGCGTCCTGTTTTTTGTTTTGACGGCAGTGGCGATAATATATCTGGTTCCCAGATCAGAGTTAGGCAGTCATTCCATAACAGTTGCCAATACCGGTCAAAAACAGGACAGTATCTGGAACGGTCTGGCAAATATTTTTAATTTTTCAGGACAGCCCGAGCCTAAAGAACCTCCGATAGAAAAAGATCCTGATTATGCGATGCCTAAGGCGGATGACGGAAGATGGGATCTCTTGGTGCTGGGTATGCGCGGTCTTGATCAGCCGGACCCGGTCGATACCGGACCCTTGCTGACAGATACAATAATCCTTATCAGTTATAACCAGGATACGGGTAAAACTTCGATGGTCTCAATTCCTCGTGACCTTTACTTAAAAATTTACGGCACCAAAAAAGACAAGATCAATACCGCTTATCAGGTCGGCCTGGCAAGAAATGATGGTCTGACGTTTGTTAAAAAACTTTTTTCAAGGATAACCGGAGTTTACATCGACAGTGCTGTGGTCGTAGATTTTTCGGCGTTCAAATCGATAATCAACCAGTTGGGCGGGGTCGATGTGACCTTGGATAAACCTTTCTCCGAAACCCAGCAGTGGGGCTATACTTTCTCTTTACCAGCCGGATTGAATCATTTAAATTCAGACCAGGCTCTTTATTATGCCCGCTCGAGATATTCTTCGAATGACTTTGACCGGGCCGCCCGCCAACAGCAGATAGTTATGGCGGTAAAAGATAAGATCTCTGCCTTAAATATTCTTTCGGACCCGATCAGGACCTTAGGCGTGCTTAATACCGTCAGAACCAATATCAACACTGACTTGAATGTCTGGGATATTGGTAACCTGATCAATTTGTCTAATCAGTTCAAGAACGCGAACAGCATAAAAAAATACGTTCTTTCAACGGAAAATCTTCTGGCCGAAGGCCGGTTCAATGATATGTACATTTTGACACCCAAATCCGGCAATCTTCAGGAAATAAAAAAATTCTTTCAGGATATAGTTAAATAAGATAACTACAATAATGCTTTCAATAATAATCATAAATTTTAAAAATCCTCCACTTCTTCGGCTTTGTTTGAAAACTTTAAAAAACAATTTGGTCGAAGATTTTTATCATGAAATAATTGTGGTTGACTCGGCTAGTTCTCCCGAGACGAGAAATGTGGTCAAAGAATTTCCAGATACTATTCTGTGGGCTTTTGACGGAAATATCGGCTACACTCGGGGTGTGAACGAGGGTATTAAAGCCGCTTCGGGAGATTATTTTCTCATTCTCAATCCGGATATTATTCCGATCAAAGGCGCGATAGAAAATATTTATAATTATATGACCAAGAACAAAGATGTTGGTTTGGCTGGTCCCAAGCTTTTGAATTTTGACGGGACGGCTCAAAATTCATGCTTCAGGTTCTATACTCCTTTAACCATGCTTTGTCGCCGAACTTTCTTGGGCCTTGTTCCGCCTGGCAAAAAATACCTCGAACATTTCCTGATGAACGATTCTGACCTTTCGAAACCGGCCAAAGTTGACTGGCTGATGGGTTCGGCTATCATGGCAAGCCGTGCAGCGGTTGATGATGTGGGCCTGATGGACGGAGACCTATTTTTATACATGACCGACGTTGACTGGGCCAGGCGATTCTGGGAAAATGGATATAAGGTAATTTATTATCCGTATTCTGAAATGTATCATTACCATAAGCGTGGTTCGAAAGGTAGATTTATTTTGACCGATATTTTTTTAAGAAAAGAAACGCGCTGGCATCTCATGGATGCTTTGAGGTATTTTAAGAAGCACGGTTTGTCTGTACCGAATTTATCCGCATAAAAATGACTCCTTCAGGAAGAAAAATATTAATTGTTGCTATTTTTGTATCTTTAGCCGCAGGTTTTGGCGGTGGTATTTGGTTCAGCAATCTTCAGGCCGTGGGCTCGATACCGATTATCCGGACCTTAATTAATCAGGACAAGGGCAAACCCAAGGACGTTGATTTTTCTTTGTTCTGGCAAGTTTGGAATTCCCTTCACGAAAAATACGTCGATCCGAATAAGCTCGACATGCAAGAATTACTTTACGGGGCGATAGATGGCATGGTTAAAAGCGTCGGTGATCCTTATACGGTTTTCTTTAAACCGGTCGTAAGTCAGAAGTTTCAGGAACAGATAAACGGCGCTTTTGGCGGAGTGGGTATGGAATTGGGTGAACGGAACGGCTATGTTACCGTAATTGCTCCGATTAAAGATACTCCGGCCTATAAAGCGGGAATAAAAGCCGGCGATAAGATCCTTAAAGTTGACTCGAAAGAAACGAGTAATTATTCTATTGATGAGGTTGTCGGGATGATCCGTGGCCAGATCGGGACCAAGGTTTTGTTGAATGTCATAAGCGAAGGAGATAAGAAAAGCCGTGATGTGACCTTGGTCAGGGAGAAGATCAGGGTTCCGGCCTTAAAATGGCAGATGATGAACAACAATATCGCCTATATCCAAATCTACGAGTTCAGTCAGAACGTTGATACTGATTTTGAAAATGCGGCTCAAGAAATATTAAAATCACCAGCCAAGGGTATAGTCATCGATCTAAGAAATAATCCTGGCGGTTTGCTTGAGTCTGCAATAGATCTGGCCGGTTGGATGCTCGACAAGGGCCAGGTGGTAACGATGGAAGAATTCAAGGACGGTTCAAGACAGGAATTCAAGAGCGACGGTAATAGTGCGCTTAGGGGATACCCGACGATAATTTTGATAAACGGGGGTTCGGCTTCGGCTTCAGAAATTTTGTCAGGTGCCCTGCATGATAACCGGCCGGTTCAGTTAGTTGGAGAAAAAAGCTTCGGCAAGGGCTCGGTCCAAGAACTTGAAAATTACGACAATGGCTCCTCATTGAAAGTTACCGTCGCCAAATGGTTGACGCCGAAAGGCCGTTCAATAACCCAGCTTGGCATTGATCCGGACGTTGTTGTCCCGATCTCAACCTATCCGACCGCGAGTTTAGAATTTGGCACTCCGGGCAAGGACCCACAATTGGATAAAGCCCTTCAATTGTTAAAATAGCACTAGTAGCACTCCATTTACAAAATAGTATATTTGGTATATAATATTTTGTAGTTTTTTAAGGGATAAAAGAATGCCTAATTTTCAGGTCCGTCTTTCTTGTCAGGTTAATGAAATGGCTGATAAAATGGCCGAAGAAATGAATGTGAGTAAAGCAGATATCATTCGAAAAGGCATTCAAATATTTAACAAGATATATGAAGCTCGTAAAAAAGACGAAGAATTAGCGATCATAAATAAGGCCGGAGAAATAGAGAAGGTTTGGATAATTTAAACCCGCATTGGCGGGTTTTATTATTGACCTTAAAATATATTTTATGTTAATCTTTCAAGATTATGAGAGTTATCTTACTTAAAAATGTTAAAAATATCGGACGGGCAGGGGATATCAAGAACGTTGCCGACGGTTACGGCAGGAATTATCTGATAGCCAATAAATTGGCCAAGCTTGCCGATGAAATTACCGTCAAAGAAACGGAGGCCCTTAAAAGAAAAGGCGAAGTTGATGAAAAAATAGCTATGACGAGAGCCAAAGAAGTCGCCGCTAAGGCCAAAGATATCGTGCTCGAATTCACCAAAAAAGCCTCAAAGACCGGCAAATTATTCGCTTCCGTAGGCAAAGAAGAAGTTGCGGGAGAGATCTCAAAAGTTATCGGCGGAAAGGTTGAAGCCAATCATATCGACCTCAAAGAACACGGCGAACATATCAAACAATCCGGTGAGCACATGATAGAAGTTGAACTTGTGCCGGGTATGAAAGTTGAGCTCAAGGTGGTTGTGAAAGCAGCTTAAACTAAAAATCCCCTCGCGGGGATTTTTAGTTAGCTAGGACATTTACTATCTTTACCAGACGTTTGGTGCCGTCGTAACGAGTCTTTTTCTTAGTAGTGAATTTAACTGTACCATCAACAACAGAATAGATAGTGTCATCTGAACCCTGGCGGACTCCTTTGCCAGGAACGAACTTTGTTCCTCTTTGGCGTATGACAATACTGCCCGGGTGGGCTTTTTGTCCGTCATATAGTTTAACTCCTAAATACTTCGGCTGCGAATCTCTACCGAGTTGAGTCGAGCCGATAGCTTTTGTATGCGCCATATTGTTGAAATTTTCGAACTCCTTGTAGTGATGAAAATTTCACTACAATATGGCGTCCCGCCACATTTGGCCGGATTTTGCCGGATATTTATGAGACAAGACGCAGTCGAATTTACAGTTCGAAAATAGTATGTTAAATAAATGTCATTCCAGATGGGGCGGGGAACCCACAATAAGAAAATAACTATATTATGCTATCAAAATTATTTGAATTAGTCAAACAGTATCAATACCAGATATTCATGGGAATTTGTGTTCTTCTCATCTCATTTATCAGCTACAATCTCGGTAAAATTAATGCCCGTGGCGCGGATTCGGTTAAAATATCCGAAGGTGCTGATGTGTATAAAGCGGCGGTCTGGTCTGAGCCAGGCAGTGATTCAGCGGTAGCTTCGCAGTCGGCGGAAACAGTTCAGCCAACACCAAAAATAACCCCTAAACCCCTTGATCTGCGGGTCGTTGCTTCAAAATCCTCCAAGACTAAAAAATATTTTTATACCTGGTGCGGAACCTGGAAAAGGATAACTCAAGCAAACCAAATCTGGTTCAATACAGCCGCTGAAGCTGAAGCGGCGGGATATTCTCTGGCCGGGAATTGCAGTAAATAAAAATTTATAATATATTGTATCTGTTTTTAACAAGACCGGAGACTGATGATGGGAGCCATTCACCAGGAATTGCAAAGTATCTTGACCGCATATTTAGACGATAATCCGGGAGCTGAAAGAAAACTTGCTGATGAATTCCAGGTCGCCGTGTCTACAGTTAAAAGATGGCAAAACGGTATAGCCAGTCCTCATACTAAAATTGCACAAAAAATTATTGATTTTATGAAATCCAAGTAGGACATTGTCCTGCTTTTATTTTTATAGCAACACTCTAAAAATTGACTTATTCCCGATTTTGCCTTATAATTAGTACTTCGCTCACTCTTTAAGAGGACTCTCGGATTTGAGCCTATTGTTAGGATCTCCGGTGAACTTGTGCGTTTGAGCCAAGTTCAAGGCAAATTCGAGTACCAAGCCGAGCCATAGTTAAGCTATGGTGAGGATTGGGCGGAGAATTTAACGCAGAAATTGGCCAAACCGAAGGCGCTTTCGGCTCTAATTAAATGAGCCGAGCGCGTACAAGTTTACACAAATGGAGATAAGAAATATCGCAATAATCGCCCACGTCGACCACGGTAAAACGACCCTGACCGACGCTTTAATGAAACAAACCGGAATGGTCGGGGAGGATTTTAGCATGGACGTGAATGCTCTTGAACGTGAACGCGGTATCACTATCTACTCAAAGAATGCCTCGCTTTTCTATAAAGACACCAAAATAAACATCGTCGACACCCCGGGACATGCTGATTTCGGCTCTGAAGTTGAACGGGTTTTACGTTCGATTGATTCGGTCTTGCTCATCGTCGATGCCCAGGAAGGGCCGATGCCGCAGACCAAATTCGTTCTCAAAAAATCCCTCGAGTTGGGAATTAAACCGATACTTGTTATAAATAAAATAGATAAACCGGCTGCGAATCCGGATATGACCCATGAAAAAGTTCTTGAACTGTTCATGGACCTTGGCGCCAACGACGAACAGCTTGATTTCAAAACAATATATGCCATCGGACGCGAAGGCGTTGCCAAACTTAATCTAAAAGACGAATCAAAGGACTTAACGCCCTTGCTCGATTTGATAGTCAGAGAAGTTCCTCCGGCCCCATCTAACACTGAAGCCCCTCTTAGATTCCAGCCTTTCAATTTGGCCTATGATAATTTTTTAGGCCGTCTCGGTATAGGCAGAATATATGAAGGCAAGATCAGATCCGGCGATACGGTTTTTGTTAAAAAACCAAATGGTGAGACCCGAAATGGCAAGATAACTAAACTTTTTACATTTCAGGGAATGGAACGGAAAGAAGCTCTCGAAGCCGGAGCGGGGGATATCGTTATGCTCGCCGGTTTGCCGGATATTTATATCGGCGAGACGGTTTGTGCTTCAGCTGACCAGGAGCCATTATCGGCAATTAAAATCGACGAACCGACAATATCGCTTAACTTTTTGGTCAACGATTCGCCTTTTGCCGGCAAGGACGGAAAGTTCGTGACCGGAAGGCAGATAAGGGAACGTCTCGAAAGAGAACTCGAGGTTAATGTCGGACTTAAAGTAGATTTTTCATCCAATGAATTTTATAAAGTTTACGGCCGTGGAGAACTTCATATCGCCATTCTTCTTGAAAATATGAGACGCGAAGGATATGAACTCCAAGTTTCACAGCCTCAGGTAATTATAAAAGAAATAGACGGCCAGAAAATGGAACCGTTCGAAGAGTCGATAGTCGATGTGCCGGAAAACTTATCCGGCGTGGTAATCCAGAAAATGGGCAAGCGTTCCGGACGAATGACGTTAATGGAACAGCATCATGGCGAGGTCCGGCTCACCTTTGAAATACCTACCCGAGGCCTTCTGGGCTTCAGGAATGAGTTTATGGTAGATACCAGAGGCGAGGGGATACTCTCAAGCCGCTTAATTGAATTCAGGCCCCATGTCGGCGAAATAAAACGTCACTCGACCGGTTCAATGGTTTCGATGGAAACCGGCAAAGCTTTGGGTTATTCACTTTTCAATCTCCAGGAACGTGGCACGCTTTATATCGGACCGAATGTTGAGGTCTATGAAGGCATGGTTATCGGCAATGTCGCAAAGGGTCACGATATGACGGTCAATCCAATTAAAGGTAAAAAATTAACCAACATGCGCGCCTCCGGTTCTGACGAGAATATTCTTCTTGATCCGCCGGTTCAGGTTACGCTTGAAGGCGGTCTTGAAATAATGGCTGAAGACGAATATCTCGAAGTTACACCTAAAAACATCCGTCTTCGCAAAAAACATCTCACCGAAGTTGGCCGCACCCGCGCCGATCGCGCCTCCCGCTAATTTTCGGTTTTGTTTTTCTCTCCGCCCTCCTCATTTCTTATCCGTTCACCTCATCAACAAATTCAAATATATTTCTTAATTTTACCTGCCTGCCGGGCAGGCAGGTCCGACCGCCGGGGACCCCCGACCTGACCATGCGGCCGTAGGGCCGTTTCAGGTCACCCCCGTCGGTTCCCGGCAAAATGTCAGAAATATATGGAATTTGTATTGATTCGGCTCAAAGGATTCGAAATGAGGAGGGCTATGCGAAATTAAATCTATAAAAATAGATTTAAACTTAACTCAATTTTGCTAATTTCTTTAACTTTAGTCCGCAACTAGATGTAGTTATTTTATTAACCTTATTTAAATAATCTTTTATAACGTCGTCATTTTTCTTTGGAGTATACAGGGTAATAAAATTATCAAAAGAAAAACTAAAAAAATCTCTTTTTTCTGTTATGAACGTATTCCTATTTTGTGGCAACATATCATAAGCTTTATCTATAATCTGAGCAAGAAAATGTTGTGTGATCTTGGCTCTTTCCTCAGTATTAACCCAGAAAAAATCCTTATTCCGTTTACCGAAATATTCAATTAGTTCACCGTAATCATAGAAGTCGCTTATCAATTTAAGCTCATCTTGATCGAAGTCGCTTACAAAAAGATGAGAATATGTTTTCCAACTCTTAGTGGGAAAAACTGATGGTAAGTCTGACGTTAATCCTGAAACGACTTTATCTCTTATTTCTTCTATTCTTACTTCAGCTGTTCTAATTTCGGTTAATAAACTCGAGCAGCCTGAACTTTTTGGTCTTTTTTCTGAGTAAAGTAAATAACAACAACACCTGCTCCAGTGAATATTGTTGCTAATCCAATAAAGAGATTCGAATTAAAAAATGAATACATATTTATTTCTGAAAAACTTTACCATAATGAATTATTAATATCAAGTATTTTCAAGCTCTGCCAAAAAGTTCTTGAGGTATTAGGTCGTAAAAATATTTTTAAGCACTTTTCATACTCGTGGAGCCGTTGTCATTTCATAGACCGTCTTTTTTCAAGCGGCTATAATCATTAAATTAGCTGAGAATTAGATCGTTCAAACAAATTTGAGGGGAGGTCTTCCGACGAGGCTCAAATTTTTTGATCTAATTGAAGTTAATTTGATGATTTAGACACGAAGATAAAAAGTAGGTCGAGAAATGACAACGGCGAAGCATGTCTTTGCAGGTCGAGAAATGATAACAGCGAAGCTCTTGCTATTTTTAAGATTTATTGTAAGATAATGGGTAGTTCTTGTGAGGAAGGGACACATGAATCTTCATATCGGTGAGTTGGTTACTGTTGCCATGATCAATCCACCGAGCAGAGCTTATTCTGGGTATTGTACTGTAATGGACCTGAGTACTAACTATATTAAAGTAAAGACTCCTGGAGATGTCAGAATCACGATATCGGCTGAATCTAATTTTTATGAAACGGTGTCTTTCTCACATGGTGAACCCAGGCTTGTGACAATCACTCAGGAAGGTGAAAACCCGAATGGTGCACTTTTTAAAGATGAACATCAGGCTTACCTATACCAAATTTTCAACGGATTACTTCTTATCGGTAAAAAAACGGCATAACGCCGTTTTTATTTATATATCTTATCTAACCAATATTTATTTTCCCATTCCCAGAGGTCTTTGCAGGCGAGGAAGGCTTTGATGTCTTCAGGGAAGGTGGTTATCTCTTTTATCTCGTATTCTCCTTTCATCGGTCCCCATTCATGTTCACACTTACGTTTTTCATTCCGAATTTTCTCACGGCCGCCTTTGTCACGCAAAGTGGCTGAACATTTGAGACAGGGTCTTGATTGGTCGACTCTGAATATCCAGCGGGTGAGGGGAGGCATATTGGGATTCTCGCGCAGGGCCTCAATATAGGCCGAGGTCTGCATTGAATAGTCACGGTAGATGGCAATTGAGGTTTTAACGTCGAGGACGCCTAACTTGCCGTTCACTTCGGCTAAGACATCCATTGTGCCGGCGTAGTGGTGTGTTTTTGAAACGACCCGTTCTTCGATCTTATGGGCTATTACGTCGTTCTGAGAATAAAATTCCATAAAAGCGCTAATTGCTGGTTTGATTGATTCAGGGATAACAACCGGGTCGTGGCGTAATATTGCTTCGATGGTTTCGTGAATGAGGGTGCCTTCCTCGGCGGACTTGGCCTTTATCGCCTCGCCGGCGGCGTAACTGGGCAGGGAAGCATAGAACATATACAAAGCCGGTTTAGCTTTGATGCCGACGATGGAGGTAACACGGGGATACCAAATCCCGTCTATCTCGTAGCCGCAGGCATCTTTAAATGATTGTACGTTTTTGAACCACTGCATTATAACTTGCTGGTCGCTTCCGCCTAAGATTAGGGCGGATACGCTCTTGGCCAATATTTTCGTTAAAGATTCCGGTCCTCCTTCACCATAGTTATACTATGGCTCAGTCCGGTCCTCATCTTTGCCTCAATCTTGGCCAAGCCAGCTGCGTTCTAAATTTTTATGAATACTTTATAATCTTATTTAATATATTTATCCCAATATTCGAAAAGTTCTTTGGTGGCGAACAGGTCATTTGCACAATAGCGGGCGATGTCAATATATTTTTTATTTTTAAACAGTTCGCCGACATTATCTCCGGTCACGCCGTCCGATTTGGAACTTTTAATGCCGAATGCTCGGCACCACATATGGAGGTTCTTTCGTCCTTCTCTCATGGCTCCGAAATTCGTAAGTTGGTCGTAGAGATCAATGTGGAGGTCTTGACCCTTGGTGAACCGGTAGCCCATTAATTTTTTGGTCGGTCTTATTTTATTTATTGCTGAGCGGATTGTTAAATATGGGCAATCAAAATTATGTCCGCTGAAGGTGATGAACTGGTCATAGAGCTGGGCCGTGTCCCAGAATTCTTTTAAAATTTCTTTTTCAGTTGCACAGGGGACGTATTGGATATTTTTTTCCATTTCTCGTTGAAGTTTATTTGTACCGTCTCTGAAATAAACCGCGCCCTTGTCCGTGTCGGGATTCAGGATGCCGATAGCGACTATCTCCCCCGTAAGAGGGGAGAAAACGAGGTTCTCTTTTTTTTCCACTTCTTCTTCGGGAGTTTCCGCGAATTCCAAAATAAATTCTTTGGATTTTTCATCCAACGATTCAAAATCTTTTCCGATAGTTTCGATATCGAAGATAAGGCGTGGGGACATATAAAAGAGAATAGCGCGAATTTATTGTAACGTAAATATTGTGAGGTGGGGGAAATATTGTAAAACTTTAAGACCCAATTAAAAACCGGTCCTTAATAGGGAAGGGCCGGTTTTGTTTTAAATGGATAGTCGCACAATGTAGATTATGCGAAGTATAATATTTCAAAAAATCCAGGTTTTACTTGAACAGGCCTAATAACCACTTTAATATCGAAATCACCGCTTCCAGGACTGCGATAGATATATTTGCCACCAGAACAAAAGCTGATTTAACTACCCCAAGGATGCCTCCGGAGGTCATGCTATTGAACGTATCTTGAAGGTTGAAACTGCTGTTTAAATTCGATTTTAAGAGTCCTGGGATACCTTGGGTACCATTATCCTGGGCGTTACTGTTCAGGCGGTTCGATATCGCGTGCCAGAGGTTGTTGAGTGGCGCCGTTGCCTGATTCAAGGCCTGCATTGGATTTACATCCGATAAATTTATTGATTTGTTAAGATTTGCGGCAAGAGATAAGTAAGGGTTTGAAAATAATCCTAAGGTCGTTATAAAAATAATTAATTTTATTATTAATCCTATCATTCAGAGCTTAAATTAATTTTTCAGCCCCTCCCCCGCCGAAATCTTTAATATTGACACAAATATTATAATATGTTATAAAATAATTAACAGCTATCCCCTATTTTAGTCATTTCTGGTAAAAACTGTCATTTCATCCCAATAAACTTTAATCGCTTTTTTAAAAGGCAAGATGGACATAAAATATCTTAGGTCGGTTAAGCCCCTGATGATCCAGCCGATGAATCCTCCGATAACAACACCGCCAAAATGGGCCACTGCGAACTTACCTCCGACCGGGACGATGGAGACATTATAAGAAGGTTTATATTTTGATAGTTTTTTACCCAGAACCGATGAAGATATATTTTTCGCGGCAAGTTTGCCTTGGGCAATGGCAACATAAGCCAGAGCCGGAACGGGTTTCTGGGTCTTGGGGTCGATGAACTCCATATTATCGCCGATGGCGAAGACGTTGTCATAATTTTTTACTGAAAGATTTTCGTTGACCATAACTTTTCCGGCCGGAGTCAGGGTCAAACCGGGAATAGCGCCGAGAAAACGGTTGGCCTTGATGCCGGCCGTCCAGATTATCAGGTCTCCTTTTATTTTTTGACCGTTTTTAAGTTTGATGAAATCCGGTCCTATCTCTTCGATTGGAGAATTTTCCATGATAATGATACCAAGCTTGGTCAGCTGGCTTCTGATCATGCCTCTTTCTTTTTCCGAAAGCATCGGCAGCATCCGTGGGCTGGCCTCGATCAAAGTAATACTAGAGCAGCGGCCTTTCATTTTGCAGGCCTTGCGGATATTATCCATGCAGCAGCCAAGTTCTGCGGCCAGTTCAACTCCCGTAAATCCCGCCCCGCAAACAAGGATATTCAAAGGTTCGTTTCTTTGGCCGTTCGAGAATTGATTGGCGATCTCGGATAAGTGCTGGTTTATGAAGAGTGAGTCTTCAAGGAATTTAAACTGATGAGCGTATTCTTTTACACCGGGGATGTTGTAATCAGAGGTTTCAGAACCCAAAGATAGAACCAGACAATCAAAATCCATTGCATGTCCCCCATTGGTCGTGACTTTTTTGGAAGTAAGGTCAACTTTGGCGATCTCCGCATTCATAAATTTAATATTTTGGCCTTCAAAAATATCTGAATATGGCAAACAGACAGTTTTTTTAAGTTGAATCGCGAAAGGGTCTCTTTTTATCCCGTAAGCGGACGCGACTTCATAGATCGCTGGAATAAAAAGATGATAGTTGTTTTTGTCGATAACCGTGATCTCTGCTTGGTCTCTGAGGTTGTTTTTGAGATCAATTGCAACTCGGATACCTCCAAATCCTCCGCCTAAAACGAGGATTTTTTTCATATCCTAAGTATAACACAAAAAAATACACAATTCCGTCCAGGTTCTATGGCAAATAATCCAGAGGATTAATTGTTCCTTCAAAATAATTAAAATAGAGTTGGCCTTTGGAATCTTTTATATAAGTGAAAAAGTCTTTGTAGATGCTCAAATGAAGATGAGAACCTTCGGCGTTACCGGTGTTTCCTTCATAACCGATGGTTTCACCGGATTTAACCTGGGTTCCGACCTGGAGAAATTCAAAAGCGCTCATATGGGCGTACAGACTGACCAGGTTATAAGGTGGGTGTTGGATGGAGACCCAGTTGCCCCAACCGTCGTTTTTGCCGTTTGCGATTATCGTACCGTCCCCAATAGCTTTAATCGGTGAACCATATCCGGCCGCCATATCAATTCCGTTGTGAGGCGAACCGCCGTAAGCCCCGGAACTGCGTCCGCACCGGGCATAAGAAGTACATCCATAACTTTGGGTCAGATGGTAGCCGCTTTCCGGCCAGGCGAAAATATTGGTTCCTTTTTTGGGAAGATTCTGGGCTTGAACATGAAGAATATATAATCCACCTTGAATAACCTTGGTTTCGATCTCTTTTAATTGGGTGAAGAATAATGTTTTTTCGGCCTCGACGTCTTTGAGCATTTTTTGGTACTTGGCTTCCTCGCCTTTTGTTTCAGTTAATAAAGTGTTCTTGCCTGTCTTGGTTTGGTTAAGAGAACTTTGTTGTTCCTTCTGCTGTTTATTAAGGTCTTCGAGCTGTTGTTTTTTGTTCTCGAGGTCGGATTGGTTATGTTCCAGGTCAGTCTCGTCTTTTTTTAAAGTATCAACGATATCGATCAAAGCATTATTTATATCGGCCACTTCCTGATTGCGTTTCAGGAAGTCCGACAAGTTCCTGTTTTTCAAAAGCAATGTCAGAAGACTGTCCGCATCCTGCTGATAAACCGAATTAAGCATTACCCCGATGGCGGTTTTTTTGTAATCGATATTTTTTTGAGTATCAAAAATATTATTTTCTATACCTTGTATCTCAACCCCGGTCTTGTCGATATTCTTTGATGTCATCTGTATCTGGGTCTGGATTTTGCTTATCTGATTCTGAAGAATGCTTATCTCGTTCTTTAGGGATACGGCTTTGGATTGAGCATCTTGGATATTGCCGGTGTACTGATCGGCTTCTTTCTGGAGCGCGTCTATTTGTTTTTGAAGGTCAGCAATTTTCTGCTGGTCGGCTGGAGAGATTTCGGTAGCATTTGCTGGACGGATGACATTTAAGGAAAGACCGGTGACCAAGAACAAGATAAATAAAAAAGCCACTTGTTTTTTAAATGGTTTTATATTGTAATTGGGAGAATAGTTCATTTACAAGGAGTTAGATTTGAGTTTAAAAGACAAGATAAAAATCGGAATTAAGTTCGGGTGGATAGCGATAGGAACATCTGTTGCAATATCTGTGTTATTTATGATCTTATCAAATTTGGGCTTGTCAGAACCTTCCAAAGTTATAGAACCGGAAGACTTCAAGTTACCTGTACTTTTGTTTTTTGTTATGGTGATTATTGCCCCAGCTATCGAAGAGTTTATATTCCGGTTTATACCGATAAAATTAACTAAACGTTTTACTGAAAATAAATATATTTTATGGGCGGTGATTATTTTATCATCGTCAATATTCGGACTTGGTCACGGTTCTTGGCATCATTTGTTCATTCAAGGTTCTGCCGGTATTATCTTATCTCTGGCCTTCTTACGGGGCGGTTATATAAGCTCTTTTGTTTCCCACGTTTTTATTAATTTTATGGTTTTTTTGTTAATTTTTATTAATTTGTGATCGCCGTTATAACCCTTTCGAGGGTTTTTTCTTTACCCAGAGTATAAGCAATATCAACCGGATCGGGCGACTTTTCCTGACCGGTTAGGGCAACTCGGAGAGGCCAGTAAACCAGGCCTCTATCCCCTATTTTAGACGAAAAATCGTCTAAAATCTTTCGGAGCTCGGCTTTACCCTTTTCAAAATCAAAATTTTCGATTATTTTTTTTGTTTCAGCCAAAGTTTCCAAAGATTTTTCTAAATTTGTTTTTTCCCATTTTAGTAAATCTTTATCATATGGGGGCTGTTCCCATAGATATTTAAAATTTTGGATATCGGTCAATTTTTCAAGCCGTTCAGTTATTAAAGGCACGGCTTCTTCAGAAATATCATCCAAGTTCGTTAATTTTTTAAATTCAGATACGTCGAGGTTCTTTATATATTGGGCGTTTATCCAATTTAATTTTTTAGTATCAAATATTGCTCCAGATTTGTGGACTTTTGATAATTCAAATTCGCCGGCCATGTCATCTTTGCTCAATATTTCTTCGGTGTATGTGTACCCTAAAAATCCCATGAAATTTATCATTGCTTCAGGCAAATAATCTTTTTTATATTCCACAATTGATGTTGCTCCATCTCGTTTGGATAATTTTGAGCGGTCTGAACCCAGGATCAGCGGTAAATGGGCAAATTTTGGAGGTTGGGCACCGAGGGCCCGGTAGATAAGAAGTTGTTTGGGAGTGTTTGAAATATGATCCTCCCCTCTTATCACGTCAGTTATTTTTAATTCAATGTCATCTATTACTGCCGCAAAATTATAAAGCGGCGTTTTTAGGTCTTTGGCTAAACTGAAATCTCCTAAAAGCCCTGTTTCCCATTCGATCGTGCCTCGTATCTTGTCATCAAAGGATATCTTTTCTTTTGAACTGGTGTTTACATTCAATCTGATTATCTGGCCTTTTTTTAAATTCTTATCCTTGTGGTCGCAGATATGTCTGGGCGCTTCTTTTTTTAAAGTCTGTTCTTTTTGTTCGGCTTCGAGTTCTTCTTTTGAATGATTGCACCAGAATGCTTTGCCGGAATCTAACAATTCTTTTAAATATTTTTCGTAGATCGCGAGACGTTCCGATTGGTGGTAAATTTCACCGTGCCAATCCAAACCAAGCCATTTAAGACCTTCGATTATATCTTTTTCATATTCGGGTTTTGAACGTTCGAGATCGGTATCTTCGATACGGAGAATAAATTCTCCTCCATTTTTCTTGGCATAGAGCCAGTTAAAAAGAGCCGTTCTCGCGGTTCCGATGTGCAAAAAACCTGTTGGACTCGGTGCAATTCTTGTCCGTATCATATCCTGATTTTATAGCAAAAATTGGGATTTAACAACGTGAAAGCCCCCAGACGCCATAACTTTTATAGTTTAAGCGCGTGGGGGCCAGTTCTCGGTCTCCATCTTTTTTCTCCTATCGGATGTAGAAACCTGTGGTTGCGACCAGGTCCTTCTGACCCTGTCTGGTCAGGGTGCCTGTGCACTCGTATTTTCCACGGTCGAGTTTGAACTCGAAGCGGATCTCGGAGGGCGTGTTTTCCCCATCAAGATCTTTTTCACTTGAACGAAAAAAATCTTCTGACATGCAAGCAACTTGAAGCTTATGGTTGTCAGGATCTTTCTCGATCCTGGCAATGACGGCCGCATTGGCGGTGGCGCTATCGAACGCCGATCCCAGACGAAGCTTTATCGGTTCATCCGCTGATACGCCGATGCCTGTCGTTATGGAGAGAAGACAAAGAACTGATAGAAATCTCATAACTTACTCCTTTGTCTTAATTATACACCTTATTTTAGTAAAAGTCAATTTTGGTTTTAACTATCAAATCTGTAAGATGAAAGATAATCATGGAAATAATCGAGGTTATACCCCTGACAAATCTTCCACCGCAGGTCCCGCAGATATTGAGCTATTTTTTTGACCGGCCCTTGGTTAAGGGTTCGGTCGTCGAAATTTTGATGAATAACCGCAAAATTAACGGGGTCGTTGCCTCTTCTTTGCCGGTCGAATCGCAGAAAATGGTTCTGAAAGGTTCAAATTTTCAGCTAAAAAAGATCTCGACGGTTATTAACGAAACATCTCTTGTATCTGATGACCGGTTCAAACTTGCCCTCTGGCTTTCTAAAAATTACTTTGCTCCGCTGGGTCTTTGTCTTAAGACTGTTCTGCCGCCTTTCTTTTTAAAAAAAGAATTCGTATTCTATCCCGTTAAAAACAAAAAACAAGAAGGTATAAAGCCGATGATTTTATTATCCAGAACCAAAGATCTTATCAAAAACATCGAACCGGAAATGAAGAAAAAATTGAAAGATAAAAAACAGGTCCTGATAATTGTTCCCGAAATATTTATTGCTGAAACAATATATCAATATTTTTCCGGAGATTACAAAACGGAAATTTTGCACAGTAAAATACCCGCCGGCCGGACCTATGCCGCTTGGAACAAAATTGCTTCTGGTGAGGTACAGCTAATTATCGGTACACGACAGGCTCTTTTTGCGAATTTTTTGGACCTGGGTCTGATAATAATGGAAGATCCGTCTAATGAAGCATATAAATCGGAGATGTCTCCTAAATATAATACCAAGGAGTTGGTATTCAAAATTTCAGAAATAAATTCGGCTGAAATCATTTTTATTTCACAAATTCCCGATATCGTAAATTATTTTTTATCAAAAAACGGCACCTCTGACCTAAAGGACAAAAGATCTCCTTTTAAGAGTGAACTCAAGGTTGAGGATATGGTGCAGGAAATAAAGAGTGGTAATTTTTCTGTTTTTAGCCGAGAATTAGCCGGAGCCATCGAGTTAAAATTGAAAGAAGATAAAAAAATATTAATATTTTCTGGTCGGAGAGGATATGCGAGTTATCTTCTTTGCCAGAATTGCGGTTTTCATTTCAAATGTCCCCAGTGCGCAGTACCTTTGAAGGTTCATGTTTTGCCGGATAAATCGCTTATTTGTCGTCGTTGCTCGTCTTCCTATAAATTCCCCGACAGTTGTCCTAATTGCCACAGTTATAAACTAAAAGCGGCCGGTTTCGCAGGTAGTGAGAAGATAAAAGAATTTTTGGAAGATATCATCCAAAGAACCGGAAGCCAAAAAAAAGTTGTTGTTTTCGACGCTGATTCGGATAAAAATTTATTAGAAAACCAGCCTGAGATCTGCATTGCTACGCAGGCGATATTCAGTCATCGTTTTGAGCTTAGCTTCGACCTTATCGGTATTCAAAGTATAGACAGTCTGATGTCGATACCTGATTTTAAAGCCGAAGAGCAATTAATGATACAATTCCAGAAACTTCTGGATTTTGAACCGGCAACTGTGATTGCTCAAACCTATGAGCCGGCCAGCGGGATCTTAAATTTCATCGGTTCTGGGAATTATCAAGGGTTCTATGATCAGGAATTGGGCATCAGGAAAACTTTTGGTTATCCACCCTTTGTCAGACTGATAAAATTATCTTATCTATCCTACGATAAAAATAAGGGCGCTTATGAAGCGAGAATATTGAGCGAAAAATTAAAAATGGCTATAAACCAGAAAAAAGCGGAAGATAAAGTCAAACTCATCGGCCCGTCCCCGGCTTTCATCGAAAAAGAAAAAAACAGATATATAAACAACATCATCTTAAAAATATCACCCGAACAAAGGCCGGATGAAATAAACCGCTTTGTACCCTCGGACTGGAGCATTGACGTAGACCCAAGATCTATTTTGTAATATTCATTTTTTTGTGATATCCTTAAGTGTTAATTTTTAATATAAATGATAACTAAACTTCCTGATAAAATCTTAAAAAGGAAGATAAAACAGGTGTCGATAGAAGATATCAAGAAAGGTTCCTTTAAGGAACTGATTTTGACCATGAAAGAAACCATGAAAGCAAATCAAGGCGTCGGTTTAGCTGCCAATCAGATCGGCAAAGACTTGGCCATCTTTGTCGTTGACCCAAAATTTGCCGAAGACAAGAACGCTCCCGAAGTATACATAAATCCCGAGATAACTGAATATTCAAAAGAAAAAGACGAGGTTGAAGAAGGTTGTCTTTCTATTCCAGAGTATTATGCCAAGATAAAACGCTCAAAGAAAATAAGGATAAAATTTATGAGCGAGAAAGGTGAGAAAGTTAAACTAAAAGCCAAGAGTTTCTTGGCCAGAGTTATCCAGCATGAGACCGATCATTTGAACGGACTGACGATAAAAGACAGGTTTAAAAAATAGTGAGGCCCGCGTTTTACGCGGGCCGTCAGAGAGAAGTGGTCACGGTCTGTAGACCAGGAGGATCACACCTGCGATCCCGCAAAGGATGAAGATGCAACCCGTGGCCGCCGTGAGTACGTTGGTTGCCCTGTCCTTGTTGCTCTTGGCAACCTGGAAGGCCCAACGGACGCCGAAGAATCCGAGAGCGAGTAGAACAGTGGTCAGTAAAAACATGGCTGCTCCTTATATGGGGTATTCGGTGATGAGTAAGACCATCAGAAATGCGATGACCATGATTGAACCGCCGATCTGGACCAGTGTGCCCGACCAGCTCTTGTAGAGAGCGAGCCGGTGTCGGCGACAGCTCTGAATCATGGGCAACTGAACCATCGATCCGATTGCACCGCTCACGAGGAGCATCAGCCCGAGAAAGAAGATCACTGTTCCGGTCGCAACTACGTGCAGTGACAAATATGAAATGAACTGTTCCAATTCCCACCTCCTTTGATATTATACCATATAAACTATGATAAATCAAGAACAAAATAAACCAGTTAAAACCTTGTTTTTCGGTACCTCATCCTTTGCAGTTCCGACCTTGAAAAATCTTATCAATTTCGGATACAATGTTAAGGCCGTCATTACTCAACCCGAAAAACCAGCCGGAAGGAAAAGAATCACTATCCCTAGTCCAGTCAAGAAACTTGCCGAAGAAAATAATATTTCTGTTTTTGAACCACACGATCTGAAGAATGACGATTTCTTTAAACAATTCAAAAATCTCGAGCCGGATATGTGTGTTCTCGCCGCTTACGGTAAAATAATTCCGGCCCGGTATCTTGATTTACCGCATTATGGTTTTATAAACATACATCCGTCACTCCTTCCTAAATACCGCGGACCCTCCCCTATCCAAAATGCAATTCTCAATGGCGACGAAAAAACTGGGGTTACAATAATGAAGATGGATGAAAAGATTGACCACGGGCCGGTCTTAGCAGTTATCGGTTACCAATTGTCAACTGCTCAAAATTATAAAGAGACGGAAGAGGATTTGGCAAAACTTGGAGCCGAACTTTTAATTGATGTTCTGCCAAAATATATCTCATCCGAACTTAAATTTCAGGTCCAAAATGATGCGGAAGCCACTTTTACCAAACTTCTGAACCGTGATTCGGGCCGGATAAATTGGAATCTGTCGGCTAAGGATATCTGGAATAAAACCAGAGCTCTTAATCCGGAGCCGGGAACCTGGACAAAATGGAACGGCAAGGTTTTGAACATCTTAGATACCGAAATATTTTGCCTCGAAAAAGAAGAACAAAAAGCGCCTGGAACCGTGATGAAAATCCACAACGGTTTAATTGCAGTAACGACCAAAAAATGCTATTTAATTCTCAAGCAGATCCAGCTTGAGGGCGGAAAAATAATGGATGCCAAATCATTTCTCAACGGCCATCCAGATTTCCCCGGCTCTGTGCTGGAATAGTACCTTCACAAAGAGGGAGCATGCTCAAAGCTATTATATTGAGATTTGTTTTTCTTGCCATCCTCGTAATTGGTATTTTTATGACCGGCTATTTTGTTGGCTGGCGTAACGAAGTAAATAAAAAACATCAGAATTTATCTTCGGAAAGTACCGAGGTTAAAAAAGAAACGCCACAGCCGGTTTCCAAAAACAAGATCTTTGAGGATATCGTTTTTCCGGACGATTTCTTTTTTGGTACATCTTATTCTGATTTTCAAACTCAAGGTTTAAGTCCGAATTCGGATTGGGAAGTTAATTGGGACAAGTTAACTGAAATTCTAAAAAAAGATTCTATAGCAAAGAAAGGTTTGGAACAAGAACCGGTCTATCCAGGAACGGCTAATGAGCTGTACGAACGTTATCGTGAAGACTTTGACCTGGCTACCGCAGGGGGCCGCAAATTAACTCAAGTTCACCGGATATCACTTGAATGGGCAAGAATAGAACCTGAAGAAGGAGAATGGGATATGTCCGCTGTCCGTAAATATAGGGAAATTTTTTCTTTTATGAAAAAGCGTGGTATTGAGCCGATGATATGTCTTAACCACTTTCCGCTTCCTCAATGGTTCGCAGAGAAAGGCGGATGGGAAGATCAACACGCATCTTACTATTACGGAAGATATGCCGAATTTGTCGCTAAAAATATCGGAATACCTCTTAAAATTAAATGGTGGCTTACCTTTAACGAGCCACAGTTCAGCATTATTGTGCCTTACGGAAACGGCAGTTGGCCGCCGTTCAAAGGGATTTCAAATTTACAGGACAAGGAAGGTTTTGCCAGAATGATGCGCGTTGCTTCAAACATTCTCGATGGACACCGTCTGGCTTATCGGTCTATCCATCTGGTTATGGGTTACGGTACCGGTCAAAGAGACAAGATCATGGTAAGTTTTGCTTCCGCTCCGGGCGCTTTTTACCCTTATGATAAAGACTCGGACCTGGATAAGCTGGCAGATAATTTTTTTAATCTCATTTATACTCTTTCACTCGATTCTTTTGCGGGGAAGACAGACAGGGATTTCATCGGATTGAATTATTACGGTCGGGCAAAACTTAAGCTCCATATTTCTTTGGCGAACTATGTTCTCTCATGGCTGACCGCCAATAAACCCTTCGCGGTCCAGTGGTTCGGCCCGGATACTTTTCCTCAAGGCTTGAGACCCAAGGAATTCTATCCGCAAGGATTGTATGATCTTATAATGAAATTCAAAGATTATGGTTTACCAATAGTGATCACCGAGAACGGTATTGATGATCCGGAAGATAGGTTCAGGGAAGAATTTATGGTCATACATTTAAAAGCTATCCACGACGCGATGGAAAATGGGGTCAACATTCTTGGTTACCAGTATTGGTCCTTGGTCGATACTTGGGAGCCAGGAGATGCTTCTTTCTCTCATTTCGGTCTGATAAAAATAGACCGAGAAAGTAATTTGGAAAGGAGTGTCCGACCCAGCGCCTTGACCTATCAGGATATAATCAAGACCCATATCATTAGGAAAGAATTGCTTGAAAAACACAAAGAATTGATGTTCTTTGACGCAAGATAAGAAAACCAAAAGAGGCCGACAGGCCTCTTTTATTTTTTAAGCTCCAACGAGTCAAATGCATATTTTGCCGCTCCGAGATTAACCTTATGTCCGGTTTGGGCAAACTCAATTGCAGGAATTTTATTTTTGTCTGACTCTGAAAATTCTTCTAACTTCTTTAAGGTTTCAGTCAAAAGATGACCATTGCTGAAAATTATTCCCCCGCCTAAGATTATAATTTCGGGATTAAATTAAAATGTGATATTTTTTAATAAATTTGTTTTATAGAGTTTAGAATATTATCGATTCACCGTCAGGATAAGCATCAAATTCGGTCTGGTTTATCGGGGCGATCTCGGATTCTTTTAGGTTCATTCTTTTGACCGCAACCGGAGTCAGATATCTTTTCACGCCGCCGGTTATTTGATATATCTCGCGGTCGACGGTCGGTCTTTCAACGAATATATACTGATCGCGAGGATAATAATTAAACTCTTTTTGATTTATGGTGATTATATCTTCTTTCCTGTCGCCATATGAGTAAAAAACCTTGTCGTTCAATATCGGCCTCACCATTCCATTGTCCGTCAGGTAGTAAACTGTTTTGGTGTCGTCTCCTTCAACTTGGAAAAGCCGGGCAGTCGGATACTGGGCCAGTTCTTCCGGTGTGACCTTTTGAACCATATCGAGGGTCAGGTTGTAGCTGTAAAATATTTGGGTTGTTGGTATAGAGTGTTTAAGACCGTTAATTATCCTATAAACGGCGGTATCGCCTTCAACATTAACTATCGTAAGGACCGGCGCGCCGGCCTTACTTCCGGTATCAGAGCCGCCGCCAAAAAGGTTAAAAGGTAAAATATTAGTTGAAGCACTTTGCGTGGTTTGAGAAGTCTGGCCGGTCTGACCAGAAGTTTTCGGTTGGTTGCAGCCTAAACCTGCCGAACAGATCGTGCTACCGGCAATGGATTGACTGAAAGAACTGTTGGTCTGGGCTTTAATTGCTATCAAAGGCAACAGAAAAAGACCCGCAATTATAACGAAGATTAAACCTAAGATGACCACGTATTTTATAGGATTTATTGAGCTTTCTTCCATGTTTTAAATTATAACATAGATTTATTAAAAAGTAAAGAAGTTGGTTATTTGATGGCTAATCCTGAAAAATAATGATATTATTTAATTAACATGTCCGAAACTATTTTAAAAGTCGAGAACTTAAAGGTTTCTTTTGGTTCCGACCCTATTCTGAAGGACCTTAGCTTTTCAGTTAATAAGGGCGACGTTATGGCTGTGATCGGGCCGAATGGTGCCGGCAAATCTGTTTTGTTTAAGACGCTTTTAGGCCTTTTGCCTTACACCGGGCAAGTTGAATGGGCCAAAGATTTAAAGATCAGCTATGTCCCCCAAAAGATCTCTGTCGACCACGAGTTACCTTTGAGTGTTGAAGAGTTTTTAAAATTTAAAAAGAAAAATATCAATGAGATAGTCGATATTTTAAATTCTTTGGGCATAATGACAGGTAAATCCCAACACCATTCGGAATACCATATCGAACAGCACGTCCTTAAACAACGTCTGGGCTGGTTGTCCGGAGGCCAGCTTCAACGGGTTCTTATCGCCTGGGCGTTACTTGATAATCCGGACATTCTTCTCTTTGATGAGCCGACCGCGGGAATTGATCTTGGCGGCGAAGAAACGGTATATAATCTTCTTAAAAAACTTCATGATGAAAGAAAAATGACCATCCTCCTGATATCCCATGACCTCAATATAGTTTATAAATATGCCAACAATGTTCTGTGTCTTAACAAAGAGATGATATGTTACGGAATTCCTGCGAGCGTTCTGGATCCCGCCTCTCTGGCCAAATTATACGGCGGAGAAGCCGGTTTCTATCAACATGGCGATCATGACTAATTATTTTCTTATTCAACTGGCGACAGGAATATTGATCGGCTTAGGCGCCGGCTATGTCGGCTCATTCATGGTCTTGCGCCGAATGTCTCTCGTCGGGGATGCGTTATCACATGTTGCTTTACCGGGGATTGCTGTCGCTTTATTGTTTAAAATAAATCCTTTTTTCGGAGCTTTTGCGGCGCTTTTTCTGGCCATCAATCTTATCTGGCTTCTTGAAAAAAAGACAGAACTTCCTTCAGAAACCCTTGTCGGGATAATGTTCACTTTAAGTTTGGCTTTGGGATTTCTTTTAACTCCTGAACCGGAACTTCTCGAGGCATTATTCGGTGATATTTCAAAGATAAATCTGTTCGATCTCTGGCTGACCTTAAGTCTGACCATAATTATAATTCTTGTTATAAAACAAATATCGGAACGCCTGATGTTAGGTATAATTTCAAAAGAACTTGCTCAAGCCTTGAAAATCCCCATCAACAGAATAAATTTTATTTTTCTTTTTCTCGTTGCTTTCATTGTTGCTCTCGGTGTCAAAGTTGCTGGAACGGTCCTGACAGGCTCATTGGTTATTATTCCGGCGGCGGCGGCCAAAAACGTATCCGTAAACCTTGCCCAATACAATAAATTATCCCTTATTTTCGGAGGCCTGTCCTCTCTTCTGGGCATCCTTATTGCTAATTATTTCGGCATAAGTCCCGGTCCGACAATAATCCTATCCGCCGGGGCGATATTTTTGGGAACTCTTATGTTTAAAAAATAAAAATTTGTAATTATAACCCCTTTTTGATATAATATCAGAGTTGTTTTATCTAATATGTCATTAGGAGTAAACGAGCTAAAATCTAAGACCTTTTTCCTGTACGAGGGTCAGCCCTATGTTGTTTTGGATACCCATCATTTAAAAATGCAGCAACGCCGGCCGACAGTCCAGGTCAGGATGCGTAATCTTATAAACGGGAAGATACTCGAAAGAAATTTTGCCCAATCGGACGTCTTTGAAGAAGCCGATGTGGAAAAATTAAAAGTTAAATACCTTTATAGTCACCGAGACCAGTTTTGGTTTTGTCAGGAGAACGATCCTTCAAAACGCTTTGAGCTCGGGCAAGATATTCTGGGAGATTCAACCAAATTTTTAAAACCGAATACCACCCTCGAAGCCGTTTCTTTCGAAGATAAGATAATCACCGTCGAATTGCCGGTAAAAATGGATTATAAAGTTATCGAAGCGCCTCCGGCTGTCAGAGGTGATACGGCTCAAGGCGGGGTTAAGCAGGTGAAAATAGAAACAGGCGCTATGATAAATACCCCTCTTTTTATTAATCAAGGAGATATCGTCCGGATAAATACCGGAACCGGTGAATATGTTGAGAGAGTGACTAAGGAATGATAAGGAACCGAACTCTAATTACTTTGGTCCATATGAGGAACATAATTAAAAAGTTCCTGAAGTTTCGGTATGTGAGGCGTGCACAACGCTGTTAAAGCATCTTTGTCCTCCTGACTTAAGGTCGGGTTTGCAACATCTTGTTTTTGCATCAGATAGTACATTACAGATTTTGGATTTTGAACATGTCCAAGACCGAGGGCGTGGCCCATTTCGTGAGCAATAACCAGCCGCAGATCTCCTATTGTATCAAATTGGTAAATGTTTATGGCTTTGCCGTTGTACTGGCCTTGGTCAAATTCTTTTGCCACTCCAAAACGTTGGTTAAATATATCGACTTGAATATTGAGCTGGTTACCAAGCTGGTTTATTTGGTCGGCCAAAGAGTTAAGTTCTGCTGCCGACTGATTAAGAACGGTTCTTTCGTTGTCTAAACTTGCTTTCTCGGCTTCCAATTGTTTTCTTTCATTCTCAAACTGTTTATATTGGGACGAATCCGCGCCTTTTCCATTGTTGGCTGTCTGAACCCGTTGATTATAGTCATTCAGGCGGGTTTCAAAATCTGCAACACTTGAGTTGTAATTATTCAAAGCTTGATCGTAAGCTGAAGATTTTGATTTATATTCCACGACCATAGCATCATAATCGGTCCGAGTGCCTTGAATGTTCGTTTTTGAAGTATTTGCGGCTATTGTATTGGCCTGACGCTCGTCAAAAATAAGGTTTATTTTTAAACCGGCTCCAGGTTTGTAAACCAGCAAATCCTGGCCCGAACTTTTTTCCCAAATAGACTCGGCTTCTTTGGCGGTTTTCAAAAATTTATCCTTATTGACGCCGAACCTGTTATCGAAAGCCCCGATATCATAAGCCAACGGACTTCGACAAGCCGCAACCTTCGTGAAATAAAAATAAGTTCCGCCGACTATCGTAAATGCAATAACTCCGTAGAATATTGTTTTTCTCATCTTGTTGATAACTTTTTGCTTGTTGCGTATTTAGTTTTGTGGGACAATGTAAGGTTAAACCACCTCTTAATACTAACATGCAAAATGCAAAATGCCCAAAATGTGAACAGTTGATCTCAAATGTTCATTACGAAGCTCATGATCCGAGCTCTTTTAGCGGATATCGCGGGTCTCCTTCTTTTACGGCTGTTGCTTATCCTTGCGGGCATGCTATTGGAGCAGTACCGATGACTTGGGAAATGCGTCTCGAAGAACTTAACCGGATGACCCGGGAACTCAACACAAAAATAGACAATTTACGTAAAGAAGTTGGCGATATATTCGGTTTTTTGAATACATTTAAAAAATAATTAAAAATGAAGAGGCCCCCGTTTGAACGGGGGCCTTGCCGTACTAGCCCTTTACGGATTTTACTACTCCTCAAGCCCGATCTCCCTGGCAATCATGAGTTGCTCGGGATCGAGAATTCCGCTCGCGACGTCGTCGGATTCGATGAAACGACAGTTCAGAGGCCAGACCGCCGCATCGGGTCTGTAGGTCGAACGGCCGGTTCGCGGGTTGTGTTCGCTGACCGAGTATTCGGATCTCCTGATCTGTTTCGACAGACGGCGGTGAAGTAGAGGATCTTTGCCGGAAACCCTCCGCTCTTCGTCTACGACATCTGGCAGAAACGTCGTCGATGCGTGAACTGTATCTCCCCTGGCACCTGATTCGGAAACGAAAGTTCCGCCGAGATTGCTGTAATTCATCTGACCTCCTATGAACCTTAATGCTTGGAAAGCGGGAAAGAACTGATATTCATATTATACAATAGATTAATTTATAAATCAATAGCAGAAAAACTTAGGTTTTAAGCCATTATTTTAACTTCTGGTTCCAACTTAATTCCAAAATTATGTTTTACAGATCTTGTGATCAGAGCGGCCAGAGAAAGTATTTCCTCGGCCTTTCCGTTCGTATAGTTCACTAGAACCAGGGCATGTTTTGCGGAAACACCGGTATTTGACATCCGCTGGCCCTTCCAACCGGACATTTCTATTAATTGACCGGCGGAAAGCTTGAAACCTTTATTTGTTCTTATGCTCTTGATATCCGGGTTTTCGGCTATCAACCGTTGGTAAAAAATTTCAGCTACAATGGGGTTTTTGAAAAACGAACCTGCCGTACCTATTTTGGCCGAAGGATAAACAAGTTTAAACCTCCTTATTTTTATTATCGCACTTCGGACATCTTTTACTGATATTTTATTTCTTTTGGCAAAATATTTTTTAAGATCAGGATAATTAATTTTGGGTTCGAACTTTTTAGACAAGACAAAAGTTGCGCCGGTTATTATATAATTTTGATATTTTTTATGCTGAAAGATACTGTCTCTATATCCGAACCTGCAATCTTTAGCAGATAGTATCCTATTTTTTCCACTTTCAATATCGAATATCCGTATTTCTTTAAGTACGTCTTTAACTTCGGAACCGTAAGCGCCGATGTTCTGATAGACCGCTCCGCCGACAGTTCCCGGGATAAGAGATAAATTTTCGATACCGCTTAAATTTTTTGAAACAGCTCTGGCCACCACCTTATTCCACTCTTCACCCGCTCCGGCCGAGACGATGCTGTTTTTTATACTCACCCCTTTGATACTCATTTTTAAAACTAAACCTTTTAATCCTCTGTCGGAAATTAATAAATTACTGCCTCCTCCGATTATGTTTATTTTTAAGTTTTTTTGCTTCGCCAGATAGGCCGCCTCTTTCAATTCAGAGGTATTTTTAACCTCAGCAAAAAATTCGGCCGGTCCGCCGATATGGAATGTGGTGTACTTAGCCAACGGGTGGTTTTTTATTACCCTCATTACTTGTAATATATTCTTCCGTCTATCCGAAGATCGATATAATTCGGTTTGAAATCAGGAGGATTGTTGCCAATTAGCAGTTTGAGGGCTTTGATCTGACCGCTTATGTCACTTTCAGTGTTCAAAAGGATATAATAGCTGTTGGTAATATATATTTTGAAATCTCCTATTCCGCCCGGCATTATTTCTATATTTTCTATTTTAAAATTCAACGCATTCAATTCTTGAACGGAGTCCAGTATAGGTTTGAGGGTGGTGCTGTCTATCTTGTTATACGAATTACTGGCTGTAAGATCCGCCACGTTGAGAAGAAGGGAGCCCGACGAACGAACGGCAGTGCCCCAAAGAATACCCGATTCGTCAAAATAACGACAATTTTCGTCTATGCACCATGTTCCGACCGCAGAACGTTCTTCTATGTCAACAGTTATTTTATGAGGGAATTCTTTGCTTATTTCAACGTTTTTAACTATCGGGAAGGAGTTGATTATCTGACTTCTTAAGAAATTAGAATCAAAAAAAAGAATATTTTGCCCGAATCTTAAAAAACTAAAGAGTTTTTTATTTTTTAAGGAATCAATTATCGGGTTAATTTGGTCGACAGTCACGGTCTTTAAACCGTTGATGTTAACTTCGGTTATGATCATGGCCTTAGAAAATAAAAATAAATAAACCAAACCTCCGGTGAAACTTAGTACTCCAGCCGATATTAGCCCGATCTTTACAAAAAAACGGCGCTGTTTTTTACGCGCCAGGTCGCTGCCATAAGGACTATATTTTGAATAAGTCTTGTGCACGGCTATTTTTTAATTTCTTTAATACTCATATATTTTTGCAGGACGTCAGGTATTTTAATTCTCCCTTCTTTGGTTTGGTTATTCTCAAATATGGCTATCGGTAGACGGCTCGAAGTTAAAGCGGTTCCGTTCAAAGTATGGACAAGTTCGGTTTCACCGTCGGATTTCCTGTAACGGATATTTAGCCGACGAGCCTGATAATCAGTACAATTGGAAGTACTGGTAATCTCACCATAATTGTTCTTCATCGTCATCCAAGCTTCAATATCATATTTTCTGTAAGCCGGAGCACCCAAATCGCCAGAAGCAATATCGATGACCCTGTAAGGCAGTTCTAGTCCGTTCATTATTTCTTTCTCAACATCAAGAATATGTTTATGCATCGCTTCGGATTCTTCCGGTTTACAGTAAATAAACATTTCAAGTTTTGTGAATTGATGAACTCGATAAAGGCCTTTGGATTCCCGCCCATAAGAGCCAGCTTCAGTTCTGTAGCAATGAGACAAGGCGACGTATTTTTTTGGACCGGCTGATAAATCAAGTATCTCGTTGGCGTGAAAACCGCCCATTGTTATCTCAGCCGTGCCTATTAAGCTTAGGTCGGATTTTTCAACTGAATAAACCTGTGTTTCAGGTCCACGCGGATTAAATCCGACCCCCGAAAGAATGGAATCTTTGGCCAGATCCGGGGTTTCTATCAGTTCAAAACCATGTTTGGTTACAATATTTATGCCATAATTTATCAGAGCCTGGTTCAATAGAACCAACTCATTTTTGGCAAAATAAAATTTATTTCCGGCCACTTTTGCTCCCCGTTCAAAATCTATCAGATTCAGATCGAGCATCAATGATTCATGGTCTTTGGCCGGGAAATCAAATTTAGGTACCTTGCCGTGCTCTTCAAGGGTTTGATAATCTTCTTCCGCTCCTCTGGGTATGTCCGGATGGATAAGGTTGGGAACTTTAAGCAGTAATTCATTGAAACCAACCTCGACATCGGCCAACTCCTTTTCCATTTGAGATATCTTGTTACCAAGAGCTCTCATTTTTTCTATTTCTTCAGGCGAAGGTTTATCTTGAGAACCTTTATTTCTCGTTGCCCGGCCTTCTTCTATTCTGACTATCAAAGTTCGTCGTTTTTCATCTAGTCCAAATAATTCGTCCAAGTCAACATTCATTCTCCGATCGGAGATGCTTTGTTGAACTAAATCTTTATTTTGACGTATGAATTTTATATCTAACATAAGATCTCTTATCTGGGTCTCATCAAAGGAAAAAATACCGCTTCTCTAACCGGTTTATCTGTTAAAAAGGCAAAAAATCTTTCTGACATCCCGAATCCGGCCGCCGGAGGCATACCGTATTCGAGAGCGGTAATAAAATCCTCATCCATGCGCTGAGCTTCTTTGTCCCCTGCTTCTCCAAGTTTAGCTTGTTCTTCAAATCTTTGTCTTTGATCAAGTGGATCGTTCAATTCGGAAAAACCTTTACCCAGCTCTGTTCCTCCAGCCATAACCTGAAAACGTTCAACTCGGTTCGGGTCTTCAGACCATCTCTTGGCCAAGGGTTCAATATCTACCGGTGGCAGTACCAGGAAACCAGGTTCTATTAGACTCGGGCGAACTTTTTTCTTGAAGATTACATCTATCAAGCGTCCGCGGCCGATATGTTTTGAAGTGTCGATATGCTCTTTTTCGGCATAATTTTTGAGGTCTTTTTCCGAAGTTTCAGGAAGATTAAGGCCAGTATGATTTTTAAATTCGCTATAATAGTCATATTTTTTCCAATTCTGACCCCAATTGATCTCCTGATCTTGATATTTGTGAGTCAGACCACCTAAAGTCGCTTTAACCGCTGTTCGGTAAAGTTCCTCGATTATTTTCATTAAATGATCGTAATCGATATAAGCCCAATACATTTCCATCTGAGTATAATCCTGAAGATGTTCTTTATCCATTCCTTCGTTCCGGAATATGCGTCCGATCTCAAAAACTTTTTCATAACCGGCGACCAGAAGACGTTTTAAGTTAAGTTCAAGCGAGATACGGAGGAATAAATCGATGTTAAGGGCATTCAAATGTGTCATGAACGGTTCAGCATCGGCGCCACCGGGTATCATTTCCAGAACCGGAGTTTCGACTTCAAGCCCGCCTTCTTTAAGAAGGTATTCCCTGATCGACTGCCAAAATTTGGTTTTTTTGAAGAAAAGTTCTTTTTCATCAGGATTCATTATCAGATCAAGATACCTTTTTCTTAGACGTTCTTCGGTATCCTGAAGTCCATGCCATTTTTCAGGTAAAGGCAGGAGAGCTTTGGTTAATATTCTGAATTTTTTAACCTCGAGAGTTTTTTCTTCTTTCTTGGTTTTAAACAGCGGACCGGTTAATTCTACAATATCGCCTATATCAACCAGGTCAAAAAATCTTGAAAATACTTCTTTGCCGGCAGAGTCTTCTTTGATAAATCCTTGGAATTTACCGCTTTCGTCTCTTACGTCAAAGAACATCGAACCGCCGTGTTCTCGCCTGGCCATGATCCGTCCGACGATGGTGATTTCGTGGGTTAAGTTATCAAAATTTTCAACAACTTGGCTTATTTTATGCGTCCGAGTAGAAGAAGCCGGATACGGGTCAAGGCCGGCTTTCCGGAGTTTATTGATTTTTTCTATCTTAGTTTTGCGTATCTCTTCAAGTGACATGATTCTAAATTATAACAATTAATCTAATTTGGGTAAATATTGAAAATATGGGACATTCTTTTATACTATGGCCAGCTATTTAACAGCGAATTACAGATGAATAAACCTCCCGTTAAGATATGTCTTTTGCCCGGCGGCAATATGCCTGAAATGAAAACCTCCGGTGCTATCGGATTTGATGTTTCAATAAGGGCGGTCGTATCGCCTATGGAGATGGACCTTTCAAATCCTTTGCTTAGAAAGACTCTTTTTGACTTTAAAAACATACCTGCCGACAACCCTTATGTTGAGAGGCATGTTACAATAGTTCCCGGTGAGAATGGTAATGAACTTGCGTATGAGATGGATCCGAATGAATCAGTTCTGGTTGGTATCGGATTCAAAACTGAAATGAAGTGGCCGATGTTCTACTGGGTTGCACCGCGCAGCGGTTTGGCGGCTAAATGGGGTATAACAGTTACGAATGCTCCCGGAACGGTTGACCTTGATTATCGCGGAGAGGCCGGAGTTCTGGTATTTAACAGAAATGAGCATCCTTTTCTCTTGAAACACGGCATGAGAATCGCCCAAGTCATATTTCAGAAAGCAATCATCCCGAGACTGGTATTGTTAAGCTCTGAAGATGTCATGTCCTCGACAGAAAGAGGTGTTCAAGGTTTCGGCTCGACCGGCATACGTTAAAAAATCCCCCGCCACAGGCGGGGGATTTTTATTTAACATCGAGTATTTTGTATTCTACTTCGCCTTTCGGAGTTTTGACCTTAATTTTCTCGCCTTTTTTGTGGCCCATGAAGGCGCTGCCCAAAGGTGATTCATTTGAAATAAAACCTTTAAGAGGATCGGATTCGGCTGCGCCGACGATCACAAATTCTTTTGTGCCATGGCTTTTTGACTCCACTTTGACCGATGAACCCACATCGACGGTGCTTTTGCCTGAACTGCCTTTGACAACTTTAACGTTCTCGAGAATGGCTTTTATCTCTTCGATACGGCCTTCATTCACCGCCTGAGCCTCTTTAGCCGCATCAAAAGCGGCGTTCTCGGAAATATCACCCTCTTCCTTGGCTTCCTTAAGCCGTCGAGCTATTTCAGGTCTGAGAACGGTCATCCGTTCTTCATACTCTTTCTTTAATTTTTCAAGCCCTTCCGGGGTAAAATATTGATTGTCCATCCCGTACGAAGCAGCCCTTACAGGGTTTGAAGGTCAAACGGTTGACATTCACATCCCCAAAAGGAGGAGCTAATCATTATCCCGTCTGAAGTTAATACTGCTTCGTTCGGGATCCATAGTTTATATATTATAGCAAGTTAGGAGAAAGCATAACATAATCCTAAATAAAGAGCAAGTTCATTTCGAAAAATACCATTTTAATACGTTATGGGCCGCTCGGATGGCTAAACCTTGGTTCGAAGCCGAACCTTCAATTAGAATTGTCATTGCCAGTTGCGGATTATCGTACGGGGCAAATACGGTAAAAAGAGAGTTGATAGACTTACCTTTTACGACCTCGGCGGTCCCGGTTTTAGCGGCGGCTTTCACAGGAAGGTCTTTAAGGATCTGGGCTGTTCCGGAATTGACCGTTTCGGTCATATCGTCTCTGACAATATTGATCACGTCTTTTGAAAAGGGCAGTTGGCCCAATTGAGTTGATTTAAAACTTTGGATTATACTTCCGTTCTGGTCTTTTATTGTCCCTACCATTTCTGGTTTATAGAATGTGCCGCCGTTAGCAATGGCAGAAATATAGCCGTTAAGCCATAAAGGTGTTACCAAAAGATCTCCTTGGCCGATGGAAGTGTTATAGGTATCGCCGAGGTACCATTGTTCTCCTTTGGTTTTTAATTTCCAATCCGGCGTCGGTATAAAGCCATTGGTTTCACCCGGAAGATCTATGCCCAATTCAGAATCGGCAAATCCGGATTTAAGATAATTAGCGATTCTATCCGCTCCCAAACCCTTTATCTTGTCATGTCCTCCTCCGACCGTGAAGAAAAATATGTTACAGGAATTTGCGATCGACCTTCGTAGATTAAAAAGTCCGTAATCAGTTCTCCAGTTCTTAAAAACATAAGGACTTGAAGGGTTGAACGGATTAGGAACGGTTAAGCTTACACAGTCGGTTATGGTATCTGAAGGAGTTATTACTTTTTCCTGAAGAGCGGTCATGCCTATGAAGGGTTTTATCGTAGAGCCGGGGTTATATAAGCCGCTTACTATCCGGTTGAAAAGAGGTTTGGCCCGGTTATTGAATAAATTTTTGTATTCTTCCTGGGAAACGCCGCCCGAAAAAATGTTGTTGTCATATGCTGGAAAACTCACCAAGGCCAGCACTGCTCCAGTCTTCGGGTCTTGGATTATTCCTGCTCCGCGCGACAAACCTGATTCGCTTAGAACCGCATGCAGTTCATCGTAAAGTTTTATTTGCAGGTCATGGTCAATATTTAAAACGATATTATCGCCAGGAAGAGGTTCTTTGGCGATGTAATTTACTTGGTCTTTTGAAAAAAATATACTGCCATGTTCTCCTCTCAGCTCTTTTTCATAAAAACCCTCGATACCCAAACGGCCGGTAAGATCGGTTGAGTAATAATAAGGATCTCCGAGGTCGTCTTTTGAGACCTTACCTGTGTATCCTAAGATTTGAGAGAATTTCTGGCCTTCAAAATAGTTCCTTTTTGTATCTGAAACTACATAGAAACCTTGAGGTTGCAGATATTTGACGGCTATCGCTTGGTCTTTGGTAATATCTGTTGCGACAAAAAACGTGCTGTTATTTTTCATATCTTCTTTTACGGCTGTACTGAAGGTTTGCGGATCTTGTCCAAGTATTGCCGATATTTTGCTCATAATGCTCACACCGTCCGAGGAATCTTTTATTTCTCTTGTTATTGCCAATAAGTTGAAAACCGGAACATTCTGTAAAAGTGCCTTTCCGTTGTGATCTGTTATCATTCCCCGCGGAGGAGATAACGGAAAATTTGCGGATTTATTCTGGGACGCAAGACGGTCATACCCGGCATGGTCAAGAACCGCTATTTTAAAAGTAAAGATCAAAACTACCCCTAATCCTAAAGAGAACAAGATCAGAAATAGCTGGAATATCGAGGGATAAATAGGTTTTTCTATATCCGAATATTTGCTTCCTGAATCCAAGAGAGTTTCTTCGGGCGTCACCCAGTCCTCACTGTCGAACGATATCGAATATTTTTTATTTCTTTTTAAAAACATATTTAAAAAGTATCGATATGGCCAATGACCAGCCGAGGATACTTAATAGAGAATTTTTAAAAAATAATTCAAATTGGACAAAACTTTTTAAAACATTGTATCCGTTGTCGGAAAATATAAATAAGCCGGAATAAAAGAACACAAAGAGCGCCAGGACGGCCGAAGCAACCAGAAGACCTTTAGGTGAGATGTCTTCTTTTAAATCGTCATTTAGGTTAATAAATTTGTCCGTCCAGACATAAAGAAGCCAGGTAAAGGTTATTGGCAATAAAATCCTTCCAAAACCGATGCCGGTAAAAAATTCTTCTAAAAGAACCAAAGGAACCGCCTGAAGTATGAATATTTTCCAATCCTTCCGGTAGATCAGGATAGCGATTATAAAAAGAGGTGTTATAAGGATCGGCTTGGGCCCTATCAGAGCCGGCAAGAACATGTTTTCAAGCAGAAGTAAAAATAAAAAAGTTAAGGTTATCATTTTTATTGGCTTACTATCAGTACTCGGCTCAAATTAATGTCATTCAGAGCCGGACGTACTTTTATAGTTTTGAACAGATTGGCATTATTAGATTCGACATTCAGAACCTTGCCTACTACCAAACCCGGCGGGAAGATATCGTTTCCGCTGCTGACGACAGTATCTCCAACATTAATATCTTCGTTTTGGGACACGAGATCTATGGTCATACCTTCATTCAATGCTCCTTGAGCGATGCCGGAGGTAGTTTTAAGAAGGATTGCCACAGTAATTTTAAAATCAGAACTGCTAACCATCATTACTTGTGAGCTTTTATCAAAAACTTTATCAATAATACCGATCAATATCCCTGAAGAAGAGATCACTATATCGTCTTTTTTTAAACCATCCCCACCGCCCTTATTTATCAGAACGAATTCTCCTTTGGGTGTGGTTTGGACATTGTAAACACCCGCTTCATTGATACTTCTGCCCCTTATTGCCGGTATCCCTAAAGATTCTCTCAAAAAATCGTTTTGAACTTTAAGTTCGGCACTGCCGGCAAGTTGAGCGGTTAACTCTCTGTTCTCCTCGTTCAGTCTCATATTTTCCTGCTCGAGAGTTCTGAATTTAGCTATCTCTTTGCCCAAATCTCCGATGAAGCTTATCCGCTCATAAGAAAATATCCGGACCTTGTCGATCAAATTTGCAGTACCTTTAAACAACGGCAAGGTTTTAAAAATAAAAAAAACGAGCAGCACGGCCGCTAAAACGAGACCTGCCCGGATTAATTTTTCATTTTTCATCTCAGCGATTATAAGTAACCTTCGCGGTCGGTTGATACCAGAAGAGTTTTTAGCTGTTCAACGCTTTCAAGAACAAATCCGCAGCCTCTAGCTACGGCAGTGAGAGGATCATCAACGATCTTTACAAAAAGTTTTGTTTCCTCGGCGATAGCCTGGTCAAGACCCCTCAATAACGCTCCTCCGCCAGCCAGAAAAATATATTTATTTATCAGGTCAGCGATAAGTTCAGGTGGCGTTTCTTCGATCGTATTTTTTACTGCCAAAATTATACTCCTGACCGAGCGAGATATTGCTTCCCGGACATCTTCTGAACTTAGAGATATTTCTTTCGGCAATCCCGAGACAAGGTCGCGTCCCCTGACCCTGCCTTCAAGTTCTTCTTCCAGCGGATAAGCTGAACCCAAGGTTATTTTTATATGTTCGGCCGTTGCTTCGCCGATGTAAAGATTTTTTTCTTCACGCAGATATCTTAAAATATCCTCATTAAGCTTATCGCCGGCAACTCGCAAAGACCGCGAAGCGATGACACCCCCCATTGAGATAACGGCAACTTCCGTCGTGCCTCCCCCGATATCGACGATAACATTCGCGACAGCTTCCTGAACAGGAAGTCGTGAGCCGATAGCCGCCGCCATAGGTTCTTCAATTAGATAAACCTCCCTGGCCCCGGCATTATAAGAAGCATCCTCAACCGCTCTTTTTTCAACTTCGGTCACGCCTGAAGGTACACCGATTACAACTCTTGGACGTGGGACCAAAGAAAAACTTTCCTGATGGACCTTGTCGATAAAATATTTAAGCATCTGCTCGGTTACTTCAAAATCGGAAACAACGCCGGATATCAGCGGTCTTGAGACGGTAATATAACCGGGAGTCCGACCGACCATTTTCCTGGCCTCATTGCCGATAGCCAGGATTTTTCCTGTTTTTTGATTAAGGGCCACAATTGACGGTTCGTTGATGACAATGCCTTTTCCCCTAACATAAACCAGGGTATTAGCCGTACCCAAATCTATTCCTATATCTTTTGACCAGATGCCGAATAGTTTATCGAGCATATTTATTAATATACTAACATAGCAAAAATCATATCAACAATCAAAAAATTTGAAGATTAAGGTTCAACAAATAAAAATGCCCCTCGTTCGGGGCTTATTTAATAATTTATAAAATCCAGATCCCACGCTTGACTAGGTGGTCAAGCATTGATTTTTCGTTGAAATTTTCATAATTCCGCCCTACTTCATTGAAAAAAGAACGTATCTCATCGTCAGAAGGAAATTTTTCTCGTATCATCTGATATGTCAGGTCAGAAATCTCGCAGGATTTAAAACCTGTATCCGTATTGACGGATGAACAGAAGACCCTACGCATCAGCATCTCCTTAAGATGGGATTCTCTATTATATCTATCTATACTATATTGTCAATGATATCGTCGAGTTTCAGAAGCTGAAATTCTTTTTTATTCCGATGTTTGATTTCAACCGATCCTTTTTCAATAGTTTTATTACTGATGACCAGACGAAATGGACAACCGATCAGGTCAGCATCGGCAAATTTTTCTCCGGGAGTTTTATCTTCCCTGTCATCGTAAATGATCCCAATTCCTCTGTCTTTGATTTTTTTATACAATTCTTCGGCTTCTTTTTTCCGGCCGTCAAGTGAGATGAGATGAACTTTAAATGGCGCGATATTTTTGGGCCAAATTATCCCTTTGTCGTCATGACTAACCTCAACTGCAGTGGCCATTAAGCGTCCGAGGCCGATACCATAAGAACCCATGACGACGGGTTTCTTGTCCCCTTTTTCATTGGAAAATTCCAAACCCAAAGCCGAAGAGTATTTGGTTCCCAAGGGAAAGATGTTGCCGACTTCGATAGATTTTTTTTCTTCTATCGCGTTTTTGCATTCAGGACATTTGTCTCCGGGTTTAAGTTTTGATATTTCAATGTTCTCGGCATAATTACATTTTGAACATATCAGAATAGTATCTTCACCTACATCCGCTAAAACTTGAAATTCGTGAGTATTGCTGATGGTAAATGCTCCGCCGGCCGCAAGAGTATAAATAGCTTTCAATCCGCAGCGCTCAAATATTTTATGGTAAGCTTTTGCAATTTTGGCATAATAAGCCATCAGGTCTTCTTCGCTCGTATGGAAACTATAGAGGTCTTTCATCATAAACTCTCTGCCTCGGAGTAAGCCAGATTTAGCTCTTGCCTCGTGTCTGAATTTGGTTTGAATCTGATAAGCTGAAAACGGCAAATCTTTATAAGAGCTGACGTATTTTGATGCGATCGAAGTAAGCATTTCTTCGTGGGTCCAGCCAAGGACAAAACCTGCCTCCTGTTCGTTCATTGGTTTGGCAAAAAAACCGATATCCAAATCCCATCTTTTTGTCGGTTCAAGATATTTTTTTTCTACTAAAGCGGACATGAACAGTTCCTGGCCTCCGACGGCGTTCATCTCTTCTCTGATTATCTTCGCTATCTTTGAAAGAACTAGCCAGCCAAGTGGCAAATAGGAGTAAATGCCGGCGGAATTTTTGAAAACAAATCCGCCCCGCAATAAGAACTGGGCATTGACCGCAGTTTCATCCGTCGGAGCTTCTTTTAATGTTTTGGTAAATAATTCAGAAAACCTCATACCATAAAAAGCTTAGCAATATCTTTAATTGTGACATAAATCATCAAGGCAATCAAAAGCGCAAAGCCCAAACTATTTACAATATTTTCTAATTTTCTGTCTATCGGGGAACCTTTGATTTTCTCGATAATGACCATCGCCGCTTTGCCGCCATCGAGTGCCGGGAAAGGAACAATATTTAGCACGGCAAGATTGACCGAGATCAAAGCAACAAACTCAACCAAATAACTGAATCCGACCCGTGCCGCTTGTCCGGTTATGGTTGCCAAACCGACAGGCCCTGAAACCTCGCCAATAAGCTTGCCGCTTGAAAAAAGAGTTGTCAGTAATAGCCAGTAACCATAAATAGTATTGTAGACCAGGATTGCGGCATCATAGCTTCCTCGCCAGATAGCCTCATACCAAGGATAAGAAACAACTCCGGTTAAGGCCATGACGATTCCAACACTTCCTTCTCCAGCCGGAGGATTTGCTCTCGCTTCAACTTCTTTGACGACAGTCTCACTGCCGCGGCGGATAACCATCTCAACCAGGTGGCCGACATTCTTTGAAGTAAAATCCTGAACCTCTGCTGTTGAGGTTATTGATTTAAGAGCGCCGTTGTCCTGAAAACCGACTATTTCATCTAAAACCCTTAATCCGGCATGTTCAGCCGGACTGCCTGAAGCTATCTCGATAATTTGAACTTTTTTATCATGCGCCTTGGCAATTGTAGTATCATCGAATAAACCTATCCTTAAACCCAGGAAGTTGCCTAAGATAAGAAGGAAGACAGCAAAAATAAGGTTCATCATTACTCCGGCCACAACGACCTTTAATTTCGCTGTCATTGATTTTGAGCTGAAGCTCCTTGGGTCATTACTTTCCCCGTCCTCGCCCGATATTCTGACAAAGCCTCCGAAGGGTATCCAGTTTATCGAGTATATCGTCTCGCCTTTTTGAATGCCGAACAAACGTGGCGGAAAACCAAAACCGAATTCTTCGACTTTCATTCCCGTTTTTTTAGCCATAATAAAATGTCCCCATTCATGAACGAGGACCAGGACACCGATGACTAAGATAAAAATAAGAAAAGTCACCATTATTCTTTAGAATATAGCATTTATAATTATTCCGGACAAATTTCGACTCTTAACCGACGGTCCGTGAACGGATAAAAAATATCGGGAGCAGGGATAGGATATATCCTGCCATTCCGATCAGAATTACGCCGTTAAATCCGTATAATAATGCCAGAAATACGGAAATGACCGAAGCTAAGATCGAAGCTGAACCGTTCACCGCCCAACACCAGGATGTCAGATAACTCATTGACGAATCATTCATTTTTCTTATTCCCAAAGGCATCATCATACCCATAAAATATGCTGGAAGTGAATTTATCAGCACGGTTAAGAATATTTTTTTATATATTTCCAAGGATATCGTATTTTTTATAAGCTGGTTTCCAAATACAGAATAGATTATAAAAAAGATTGATAAGATAAGCACGGCCGAGGTAAAATTTTTAGTACCGGTATTTCTCTGTTGAGCTTTGAGACTGCCGAAGCCAGCAAAGATCAGTAAAGTAGCAATGACCACCGAGTAAGAATAGATCGGATATTCCAGGTAAAGGATAAATTTCTGAATTAATGATATCTCTATCAGCATGAAAGATAACCCTATTAATCCGAAATATAAAAGAAACCAAATCGCATCAGCGGAAAATCCTTTTAATTTTTTAAAAGAAAACATAAAAGGCAGCAAAACACAGATTACGGTAAAAATAAGAGCGAACCTAAAGGCAAGGCCAAGCCCGCCGTCAGGCAGATAGGTTTCAATGAAATGGAATCGGGTCAGCTCGGATACCGGCAAAGTAAAGAAAAAGAAAGGTTTATCGTCGGTTGCCGGAGCTATGTTCAAGGGGTAATGCTCCACAAAATCATGCCAATTATCAGAAAGGATGAAAGAATTATATTCATTATTCAATGGCTGGCCGGGAATATAAATATTCGAGAAACCATTTGCCTTAACGAACTGGCTGGCTTTGTTTATTTCTTCCTTAGTAAAAGGTTCTTTCTTAAAAAGATAATTATACAAACCGACCCGGCCGTCAGTTTTACCGATGACAATTATATTTTTTGAAGGGTCTTTAATTCCTAATTTTTCCGCGGCATTAAAATATAAAGATATAAGTTTTTCTCCATCTAAAGACCAGCGCGAGATAGTTAGAACTCCACCCTGATTAAGATGTTGAAGGTAATCTTCAAACGCTTCGGAAGTGTAGAGATAGCCCTCAACAATCGCTAAATTTCCTGCCGCCGTGGATGCCCAAGTATCAACTAAAGACAATTCAATTGTATCGTACCTGTTGCCGTCTTTTTTGATAAAACTCCTTCCCTCGGCAACTTTAATGTTCACGTTCGGTCTGAAATACAGGCCTCCAGAAAAATCTTTCAGCCGGTTTTCCATAAGATTGTTAACAATTATCGGATTTATATCCACGCCCGTAACTTTATTGTTGAACAAAAGAGCAGTTAACACGTCCCTTCCCCCGCCCGGACCAATGATCAGGGATTTGCCCGAAGAATTTAAATGATAAGCAAAGCTCGAAAGATCTTTTTTAAGAAAATTCACGCTATTCAGATCTCCGTTAAAGTTCAGGACCGAGGTGTAGGCATCGGCGTCAATTTCAATCCCCATCTGGCCGACGGTCTGGATATCCGGTGACGGAAGAGAATAGAGAAATCTTTTTTCTTTTTCACTAAGCAGAGATATTCTTGAAAAAGAGTTCCATTTGGAAAAAACCGTGTTTTCTTCAAAACCACGTTTCGTATATTTTATATCTGGAAAACCATTTTTAGTAAAAAATATAAAGAAACTCAATAAAATAAACCCCAATAAATAAGCCTGTTTTTTATTTTCAATGAACAGAAAACTACTTCCCAAAGCAATAAAAGCGGCGATCAAAATAACCCCCACCGGGCTCATATGGCTTAGAAGTATCAAACATACCATCACGCCTATACCCGCACCGGACAGATCAAAAGCATATATTTTGCCAATTTTATCAGCTTTAACACTAAAAATATAAGACAAATAAACATTGGCCAGAGTTATCGGTAAAGCCGCAAGCCATATCATTTTGAAAGATGCGGCCTTACTTAAAGGATCGATGTTTATAAAAATATAAACGAAAGCGATGAGAAGAAATCCGAACAGAGAACCAAGATAACCAAGTTTTATATAAAAATTTTTATCTGAAAATAATGAGTTCAAAAAATAAACCGTAAGCCCTCCCAGAGTTAGACCAAAAAATATAAGGGTAACCGCAAAAAACGCCAGACTCGGCGATAAAGCAACCGAAAACAACCTGACCAAAGAAAGCTCGAAGAACAAAACGCTCAATGAAATAAAAAAAACGCCCCAACTGAGCTTATTTAAATGTGGGTCGTTTTTGTTCATCATCTAATTCATTAATTCCTGTTCTTTCTTTTTTGATAACTCATCGAGTTTCCGGTTAAAATCATCCATAACTTTCTGGAGTTCGTCTTTGGCTTTGCGAAGGTCGTCTTCACGGGCAGTCTTGGCTTTTACTTCGGCTTGGACTTTTTTAAGAATGTCTTCTCTGACATGGCGGCTTTTTATCCTGGCATCTTCGACTCTTTGACCCAGAAGCTTAAGCATTTCTTTGCGGCGTTCTTCCATCAGAGACGGAACGGATACTCTAACCCCGTTCGAATCTGAAGCAGGAGATAAGCCGGTTCCATGGTCACGGATGGCTTTTTCGATGACCGGAATAACAGTTTTGTCCCAGGGCTGAATGGTTATCATCCGAGGTTCGGGCGTCATTATTGTCGCAAGTTCTTTTAGTCTCATTTTTGAGCCCATGTATTCAATTTGAATATCTTCAACCATGGCCGAATTCGCACGGCCGGTGCGAATGGCCGCAATTTCACTCCGAGCATGCTCAAAAGCAGCGTCGAAATCACTCTTTCGTTGTTTAATTAAATCCTGATACATTATTTATTTTCATCGTGGCGTCTGATGCTCTCCCTCTGCTGTTTGATAATTTCTTCACCTTCGTCCGCCAATTCTTCTGCTTCAGCCGGAGTGGTATCATCCGGATCATCATCGTCCTCATCTTGAGGGCCGACAAGACGCTCTTCATTGAGGTCTTCCGGTGTGCCTTCGACCTCGTTTACTATTTCGTCCGAGGTTAAACTTTGATTTGGTAGTTTCATATCAAACATTGTAGCAGGTTTTAATTAAAGCTTCAATTAAAAAAGCTCTCCTTGAAGAGAGCTCTGGTTAATTAAACGGCGTGGCTGTAACCGTCAATTTCGACAGTATGGTTTTGGGTATAAATATCTTTGCAGATATTTGAGCAGACCCAGCTGCCATTACTTAATCTGCTGACTTGAGAATGGTTCGGTACCGGACATTTTAAGCCCTCGGTTTGGCAAGTTTTGGTCGGCTTACGGCAAATATAACACGGGACGATAGGTGCAGTGGGTCTGACACAATCAGGATTATTCGAGGTCAATTGGTTTCCTTTCGGGGTATCAGAAGACAAAGTTCTGCCCGATATGATAAATCAAAAATGATAATTAATCAACTGTGGCTCTGATACGCCTGACTCCGGCGGAAACTGCTTCTTCTTTGGTTATTTTAATATGACCTATCTCGGCTGTATGCGAAACATGCGGCCCGCCGCAAAGTTCTCGGCTGAAAAATCCTTCATCCGGCCCGACAGTATAAACATTCACTTTGGGTGGATATTTTAACTTGAAGAAGGCCAAAGCACCGGATTTTATGGCATCTTCATAGGTCATTTCTCTTTTGGTAACCTTATAATCTTTTCTAACTGCTTCATTGGCTAAGTCATCTATTTTTTGTAATTCTTCGTGGGTTAATTTGCGTGGAAAATTAAAATCAAACCTTAACCGTTCCGCTGTGATATCCGAGCCGGCTTGATGAACTTCATTTCCCAGAACCTTCCTCAAAGCGGTATGTAATAAATGAGTTGCTGTATGAAGCCGGGTAGCTTTTTTGAGCTCTTCTTCGTTCCCGGCCTTTAATTCTCCCGTATCAAGCAATAATCCATGTCCGCCGAACTTTTTCTCCGCTCCGGCTCGGGATTTTTCCTGATGCTTTTTGAACTCCTCGTCAAACGCTTCACGAGTAAGTTTCGTGGCTTTCTTATCGCCAACCTCTTTAATTATTTCGTAGGGTAATCCAAAACTTTCATATAATTTAAAGGCTAATTTAGAATCAATTTTTTCTGACTTTTCCAGTTCTTTTAATCCTTGTTTTAAGGTTTTATTGAATTTTTCTCTTTCTTTTTTAAATTCAAAAATGATATCCGTATTATATAATTCTTTATAAGTCGGTGAATACATCTCCATAACTTTTTTTAATATCCCTTCTTGGATTAAAAATAGGTCTGAATTTAAATGTTCATAAACAATAACTCTTCTCATTAATCTACGCAATATGTAACCCTGCTCTTTGTTAGAGGGTATAACCCCGTCTCCTAATAAAAATACAATTGATCTGGCATGGTCAGTTATTATTCTTTTAATTCTCAAGTCTAAATCTTTGGGAGCCATTTTTAATATAGGTTCCAATAGATCCGTCTCAAAAATATTCTTTTTTTTCTGAACTACCATTGCCAATCGCTCGAGACCCATCCCGGTATCAATGCCGGCAGTTTTAAGTTTCTCCAGTTTGCCGTCTTTGTGCTGGTAATATTCATTAAAAACGACGTTCCATATCTCAACTCCATTCACGTATATCTCGGTTGTCGGACCACAAGGACCTTCATCTCCAGTCGGACCCCAGAAGTTGTCTTTACGGCCCATTTTTTCAATTCTTATTTTAGTCCCTGAATTTTTAGCCAGCTCGTTCCACAAAAGTTCCGACTCTTCATCGGGCGGAACCTGGCCTTCTCCACCAAACACAGAAACATAATCAATGGTCAAACCCATTTCTTTGGTAATGAACTGATGAGCGCAGGCAATCGCTTCTTCTTTCCAGTATCCGCCGAACGAAAAATTTCCTAACATTTCAAAGAATGTCAGATGTGATTCATCTCCGACTTCGTCAATATCTGAGGTCCGCATTGATTTCTGAATTGATGCGGTGTTTAAAGAACCGAAATCTTTCATCGCATCCGCCTTGCCGGTGTAGTAAGGTTTGAACTGCTGCATGCCCGCAGTTGTAAAAAGCACCGAAGGGTCGTCAGGTAACAACGAAGAAGATTTAACCCAGGTGTGATTTTTTGATTCAAAAAATTTCTTGAATTTTTCCCGTATCTCTTGATGAGTCATTTAATTATATTAATCAAAATTTGGAGTTTTTACAAATAAAAATTCGACCCTTGACTATTCTTAAAAAATCATTTAAATTCACCTCAAAAGTATCTTTACAACGGGAGTAAGATGGTAGAAATGGTATTGTTCCACCCTTCAAAAGAACTGTTGAAATCCTTGTTTAATTACCACAAAGCCATAGGCAGAAAAATAGAGGCAAAATCTTTCAAAGAAGTTGACCTTGACTGGGTTACATCTATCAATCGGATAGGTTATACGATTAGGCGTGCTTTACTTACGTTCAGTGTTGAAGTGTCCGAATTGCCTTATCCCCTTTTTTCGATAATTGAACATAATAAGCCTGGATTCACGGCCAAGTTAGACAAGAGATTGAGGACTTATTTGAAGCTCAATGAAGATGTTGCAGCCGACAACATAGTGGCCATGTTTGCGGAAGAATTCAAAGCTTGTATTCTCAAAATAGGCGAATTAGAAGCTGAACAGGATAATTGGCCTTATAAAAAAATATATCCGGACGAGCACGGTAACGTGATAATGGTAATGAACCCGAGCTATAAGAGTAATAAGAGAACGATACACTGAAATAAGTGATAAGTTTTTAAACTAAAAAAGGCACGAATGCCTTTTTATTTTTGACAGAATTGGTTTTGATACACCGCTCCGGCCCTTTCGGAATATAACTCTTCATTCTTTATCTCAAGTTCTTTGTTCCTTAATCTAAGTTTAGAATTTTCTTCTTTTAATTCCATGACTATATCTTCGTATTGTTTTAAGATTCTAAGACTTATTTTTCTATACATTTACGACCTGTCTCGGAATCCGTAAAGTAAGTTCATGTGAATCAACTCGTTCGAGCATCCTCGTCACAATAGTATAAAGATCGTGAGCACAACCGCTACGCCATTCCCAGAAAACTTCATGTCTTTTTAGCACGCCAACCGGATAAGGATAGATAGAAAATTCGAAGGTAATCGGTCTGAAATCCGGCTTGAACTCTTTAAGTTTACCGATTATTTCATCTATTTGAGGAGGGGCCCAAGCAGGAACAAGATTCCCGAAGCTCCGAAGGTAAACTTTAAGTTCAGAAAAATCTTTGTCATCCACATCTCTCGGAGTTCCGTATCCTTCAAAATAAGAAACAATGTAATGGTCCGGATCGAGTAAAATAATATTTCCAGCCAGAAGAGAGTCTTCAAGCGGCAGCGCTGCGTTAACTAAGGTGTGATACTTAATATTATGTTCGATGCAAAATCCGGTGATGAACCCCCAATCACTCTTATCATAAGCAACAGGAAGTTTAGGTGTTGGCTGAAGATTTATTTCTTCAGTTACGGTTCTAAGGGATATCCGTCCGTGTTTTTTCCAAAAATCTTTAAGTTCGCCGATTTTAATTTCGCCTCGCAACCAGTAAAGGAATGGGGGGCAATTAATCCCAGCATCCAAAAGTTCCTGGAGACGGATATGTTTTAAGGGCAGTATCTGTTTTTGAGGCTTGGAATAAGGGTCTTTCATTAAAACCTCAACCAACCGCTTCCGGAACCCGGACGGGCCGTCAATCGCTCTGAAAATATTATTAATGCCGAATTTTTCAATCAATCTTGCCAGCGTTTTCCTCTGATGTCTTGTTCGGACCATAAAAAACCATGTAAAGATGCTGGTATTTTTTACTATAATTTTCGATATTTGTCAATATAAAGCCCGCACGAATGCGGGCATAATATTTAAGCTCCCCAGCGCCATTCCCAACAGATGACGTTGGTTTGTCTTTTTCCTATCGGATAAGGATAGACCGAAAATTCAAGAAGATAAGGTTTATCAGCAAATGCCTTAAAATCCTTGGCGGTTTTAATGAATCTAAGTACGTCATCGGACGGCTTATCGCCTTCGGCCGGTAAATAACCTGATTTGCGGTAAGATTTAATTTCATTGAAAGGTTTTAGGTCTATATCCCTCGGGGTTCCTTTGCCATAAAAAAATTCTGCAATGAAAGAGTTTTTGTCTTGAATGAGCACATTCCCGGCACATGTTGAATCCTCCAGTTTTATCGCTTCATTACAGAGAGTATAAAAAGCAGCCTTCTCTTCGTTCTGGCCTTCATTATTCGACAAACAGAATTCTAAGATCGTATCAAAGTCGTTCTGGTCATATCTTACCGGACACTTAAAGTGTGCCCGTTCATCCGAATGAAAATTTCGGCATGATATTCGTCTGTGTTTTTTGAAGAATTTTTTCAATTCATTTTTACGTCCGCGCAGAGTATTTGGGGCAAAACATATAAAATCAGCGATATTAAATCCTGCTTTATATAACTGTTCAAGACGAATATGTTTTAAAGGATATTCAACTGAAGACACCGGAAGACCTCTTGACGAGGACTTCCAAGCAATCCACTAACGGGACACTTCTTGGTCGGATATTAAAGAACCAGTCGCAGGATCTGCAGAATGCAGAAACGGACACCTGTTCTTGTTCATGAAATTATCATTATAAAGTTATATTTGTCAATATTTAAAATTTTGGATATTGAGAATAAATTAGACATAAGTTCCATAAAAACTAAAGAATAACAACATGGCAGTGATCAGGGTCAGCGGACCTCCAGGTTCGGGCAAAACGACCGTGGCCGAAAAATTAGCGAAAGCTCTTAATTATGAGAATTACTATACCGGTGATGTGTTCCGGAAAATAGCCAAAGAACGCGGATTAAGCGTCGAGGAGTTTTATAAAAAAATAGTTGCCGAACCTGAACTTGAAAAAGAAATAGATAAACGGCAGACGGAACTGATGATGACCAAAGATAATTTGATCGTTCAGGGACGTATGGCACCTCTTCTTCCTTATAACCCGAAATTTAAGAAAATAAATATTCTCCTTACTGTTTCAATGGTTGAAGGGACTTGCCGCCAGCTTTTAAGACCAGAAAATAAAAACAAAACCTTCAAAGAGATGATCCAGCTTTCATCGAAAAGAATGATGGAAGAAAAGAGCCGTCTTTTTTCACTTTACGGTATTATCGACTACTTAGATCCTGCTCCTTTCGATATAATTCTCGATACTACAGGATTGAATCCTGACCAGGTTTTTGATAAACTCCTAACCGAAATAAGAGAAAAATTAAGAGAAGTGTAAATGAAGATAGATATCCTTCTACACGATCATTTAGACGGATCTTTTCCTCTTTTAAGTATACTACCTCAACTATTTCGGCTTACACACGAGGGTCGTAAAATGTATCCCTTCAACCCTTGGCAAGATCATCGGGATCAGATAAAAAAATTGTTTTCAGACGTTCATACGGATATAGTTCAAAAATTCTCGATCACAACCGGAGTTCTACAGGATATCGATACTCTCTATATTGCCGCTAAAAATTATACCGAAATAAGAGCTCGTCAGGGTTTTAAATACTGTGAAGCAACAATTGCTCCGCAATATCTGACCAGCAAAGGATTAACTGAAAAGCAGGTCATCGAAGCCCTTATCAGAGGTATAAAACGAGGCGAAGAAAATTACCCTCAAATAGAAGTTAACCTTCTTTTTGCCATCGGCCGGGAAGTCAGCCCAGAAGAAGGGATCGGGCTTGCGCGTATTGCCGTTGAATGCGACCCGGATTATGTTCCAGGTATAAGCTTAGTTTGCGATGAAGCCAAACATCCACCTGAAAAACACCGCCCGGCGTTCATTATTGCCAGAGATGCAAAAAGAAAAACATCCTGCCATGCCAGCGAATGGGTTTCAGATGAAAGAGATTTTTATAAAGACATGCCGTTATTGCTGAAAAACCTAAGAACAGCGGCTTACCTTCTTAGGGCGGACCGTTTGGAACACGCTACCACCCTGGCATATGATGAGAAACTGATTGACTATGTTGTAAAGAACGGAATTGGAGTTGGAGCCTGTCCCGGATCAAATCTTTCAACCGGTGTCATACCTGATTTAGAATCTTTAAAGATAAGGAAATTACTTGAAAAAGATGTTCTATATTCTCTTCACCCGGATGACGACCTGTTCCTTCCGGACCTAAATGAAACCTTCGATCTATGTAATACGCATTATCGTTTCAGCGGAGAAGAAGAGCTGAAATTAAGGATTAACGCCTGGAAAACCCGTTTCGGTCGCCGCAAACCCCCGCCATCTGATATAATGCATTTAATCTAAATATCCCCTTCCGGGGATATTTTTATTAGGTAAATTTAGCGGTTATACGAAGGTATCTGACCGACCGAGGTGTAGTCACTGCCCTTCTTATACCAATTAAATTCGTTATTATTTATACAAAATATTTTTTTGAAAAAATCAGGATCGTCGGAAACAGCCTTATCGCCGGTGGTATTGATCCAGTGCAAAGTCCCGGTATCTTCTCCCGTAATTTCTATTCCGTAAACTTTCGGGTCGTTTGTTTCGCAATTTCGGAATAGGCCCGAGGTTTTATATAAATCTCTGGTTTCGAGAGCTACACTCTTAACATTTCTGAATCCTCCTAGCTGCCCGTAGAAATTAAATATTACTTGGTTTAAAAATAACCTCTTATAACCTGAATTGTTGATAATAAAAATATCCGGGTCACCGAAATTAGTGGCACTGACCATGTCCCCGTCTTTAAGGTCAGCCGGTGTATAGATCTTGCCTGTTCCGGCGGTAGGCAAAGAAGAAATGGCTGTTATCTGGCTTTGGTTCGAGTATACAGAGCAGCCTGAACTGTTACAGGCATCAACATCATATTCATAGCTGCCAGGCGCGACATTTATATCTGTATACGAAGTTACATTCGTTGTCGTTTTATCCAAAAAGCCCCATGCTCCGTTAGGCAACGAGCGTCTATAGATCCTGAATTCGGTTTCATTCATAGAATTGTCCACCCAGCTTAACTTTACATTGCTTGATTCGGACAAAAGGAATGAGCGGAAAAAAGTCGGCACCGCCGGAACTGTTCCTGAATTTGAAGCCGGACTTGGAGAAGCAGATATTTTTTTACAATCATAAGCGATCGTGAACGGCTGGTCATTTGTATCAGATTGGCCTGGATTGCCGTTATTATCTATTGCCACGACCTTAACATAACCGTTGTTGGTAACTGAAACCGAATCGGTCAGAGTATAGTCATACGAGGTCGCCGGTCCAAGATATATCGGAGTATCCGAACCGAAATATACCGCCGCCTGATTTACATTACTTCCAGTCCAGGTGATATGTATAAATCCCGGCAGATAATAACACTCGCCTCCGTTAGGGGAAGTAACTCTTATATATTCACTGTTATTATTTAAAGACAAAGTTATTCCGTTGACGGTATCAGAGGCCGGAGATTCATTTTTTGCATAATCAACTGATTTAACATAATAAAAATAATCCGTAAGCGGTGCCACGGCGGTATCACCGTAACTTAATTGCGAAGAAACGCTGGCCAGAAGTTTAAAACTTGTTCCGGCAATGCTCCGGTAGATATTGTAATACTTAACACCGATATTATCCGTTCCTGCCGCCCAATATATATTAATGTTCGAGCTTGTCACTTCCTTCTGAGGTAGGTTTATACTCGCCGGCGCTGAAGGAGCTTGAGTATCCTGAATAAGGTTGAGAGTTGTAAAATTAGCATTATTTGAACAACCGTTCGTGTTACACGCATTGACGGTATAGTCATAATTTCCCGGTGTAACATTGAGGTCAGTATAACTTCCGGCATTAACCATTCCGAGAATTGTCCAATTCCCGCTGTAAGCATTGCGCCGTGAAATTTTAAATCCGGTAACACTGATACCGAGAGCATCATTCGTCGGGTCGCTTGTCCAGCCGACCGTTATCTGATTATAGTAAGCCGCCGAAGACTGAAGGCCGTATGGAGGATAAGGAATTCTGGTGTCAGATATCTGGGCTTTTAAATGGAACCAGGAAATTTGAGAAGCCCAAAAACCGAGACCGACCGCAAAAATGCCTAAAATAAGGAATGAGAATTTTTTCATATTTGTTTACCCGGCCAAAGGCAGAGAAAAACTGAATATCGAACCTTTCCCTTCTTCCGATTCAACCCATATTCTGCCGTTCATTTTTTCAATTATCTCTTTTACGATGAACAAACCAAGACCGGTACCTTGAATATTTCTGGTCTTATCATTTTCTATTCTGTAGAATTTTTCAAATAATCTTTTCTGATCTTCCGGGCTGATACCCATGCCGGTATCTTTTATTTTAGTTATCAGGTTTTTGTTCTGAATATCATGACTGATAGTTACGGTGCCTGAACCAATTGTATATTTAATCGCATTTCCGACAAGGTTGACCATTAATTCTTTGAATCTTTCGTGATCGGCCAAAACCGGCAGTGGTTTTACCGACAGATCATATGTTAATTTTATACCCTTCTCGTCGGCCAGAGGTTTAAGTTCGGTCAAAACCTCTTCAATAGGTTTAATCGCATCCATTGAAGAAACTTTGATCGGTATTCTACCGGCTTCGGCCCTCGCCACCTGAAGAAGGTCATTGACCAGCTGGATTAGTCTTTGGTTCACCTCGGTGATTTTTACCAGAACATCTTTAACTTCAGGTTCTATCAGACCGTAATTACCTTCGAGGACCAGAGATAAATACCCTTTTATCGCCGTAACAGGAGTTCTTAAGTCGTGAGCGGCAATGAAAACAAATTCATTTTTCAATTCTTCAAGCCGTTTTAAACCTGCTATCATCCCGTTAAAAGCATTTCCGAGTTCTTCTATTTCATCCCCTGTCTTGATATTTATGGGCAGGTCGAATTTCCCTTCGGCGATATAGACAGTTCCGGTTTCGAGGGTTTTAATAGGTTTAACTATCCTTCCGGCCAGAATAAAACTGAAAAATATCGTTCCTGCCAAAACTAATATTGAGACGATCAAGAACTGATTATTCAAAATATTTATAACAAGGTCTGCTTCTTTGACCGGCCATTCAGCAATAATGCCCATCTGAAGGTTGTCCATATAATTTCCAGCTGCCACAACTTGTTCACCCCAAATACTTTGATAACGGTTATTTGTCTGCCCATCTTTGTTCTTGTTTAAAACATTTCTTACAAAATATATATTACTTAAGCCGGAAGTTCCAAGCTTATCTAATTGGCTATGGGCCAGAAGATAGCCATCTCTTGCAACTATATATAAATACCCCGATGTTCCTAATTGGCTTCTTTCAACTATTTTTTGGAGGTTACCAAGATTTACTTCACCAGCCACGACAGAAATTATTACATTGTTGTCGCTATTATAAACCGGGCCAGCAACGGTTATCGCCGGTCCGGCAGCTGTTAAATATGCGGGACTGATGTAAACTTGGCCGGTCTTAGCTGTAGTAAATTTTTCTGAATTAGACTGGTCTTGCAATTTTGTTGGGGCTACACCATTGGGTGAACTTTTATTTATTTTAGAAGTTTCAAAACCATTTTTAATGTCTATAAAAGATAATTCCTGGATATCGGGATAAGTATCCACCAGTTGTTTCAATAAAGATAATTGGCTGTTAATTTCTATCTTATTTACGTCATTAAATGAACCGACTTTAACTAAAGAGACTTTTATTTTAAAAGTGCTGATTATGCTATCAATAAATGCCTCGATCTCTTCAGTTTTTTGACCAATAAAATTATTTTCAATACTGGCCACATCTGAAGCGTGGAAAGTTTTGATACTGTAAAAAGACAACAAGCCGAGAACAATTATCGGCACAAAGCCGACCAAAAACATCATCCTAAGGATCTTGTTTCTCAATTTTCCGCCTTTTGGAGGCATTTATTTTCTTGAATAATTGGGGACTTGGCCGAGAGATGTATACGTCGCGCCTTTGCTGTACCAATTAAATTCATTGTTATTGATACAGAAAACCTTTTTGAAGAAATTCGAATCTTCGGCCACAGCTTCGTCGCCGGAAATATTTATCCAATGGAGAGTGCCGGTATCTTCACCTGTGGTCTCAACTCCGTAAACTTTCGGGTCATTTGTCTCGCAATTTCTGAAGAGACCTGAAGTTACGTAAGAATCACGGGAAGATGAATCAATCTTTTTTACGTTATTAAATCCGCCTAAATGGCCGTAGAATCCGAAGATAACAGGGTTAAGGAATAATCTCTTGTAACCGAAGCTGTTAATTATATAGACATCGGGGTCATTCGAACCGGCCGCACTTATCATGTCACCGTCCTTAAGACCGCCTGAATTGCTCGTCTTTGAAGAATTACCCGAGGCCCTGATAGCGGTAGAGGTCGTATTGGATGTTTCATTGCTTGCCGGATCAACTGCCCGGATGACATAGTAGTAGGTCACCCCGTCCTTAAGTCCGGCATCGTCAATGAAAGAAGAACCGCTAACCGAACCCTCTAACTTACCGAGACTACCCGGATTTTCCGAACGATAAATGGTCGCATGGTCAAAATCACTGCCCGGATTAACCCAAGTAAGAGATATCTGACCTTGTCCCGAAGCGGAAGCCTTAACTCCTGAAGGCGGAACCGGCGGAACAATGTCAGCAGCCAAAACAACCGCAAAAAGAGTTAAATGATTAACCCTGGCAATTATAACCTTTCTTGTTTTATCGATCGTATAATTGCTTATTTTAACCCAAGTCCCGGTAGCATCGTCAAAATAACTCGGACTAATGCTATCTTCGCTTAAATTCTGTTTTTTCAATTGGTCGGGGTCATAAGGCAATTCAACCTGAACGTCTTTGGTAAATTGTTTTAAACTATTGCCCAATGTGTCTTTGACTTTAACATCATAAGCCGCTCCAAAGACTCTGGCCGACGGCTGTGACGGAACTTCAACGGTTGGATTAACCTGGACCGTAACGTTACCTGAAGCAGAAACAGAATTGGCGGGCAGAACAACTTTCGCACCCGAATCTGTTTGCGTAACGCTGTCTTGTGTCACTGAAACTGTATTGGCGGACGAGGACAGGACGGTCTCATCTGGTAAACGGCTTAAAACAAGATCAGCAGAAACGGTTTGGTCGGTAACAGACAGAACTATCTCTGAAGATTTATAAGGGAAACCATCAACTAATTTGCCGGCGCCAAGGTGCCAATTGTCATTAGGCGAAATTTGAAGAGAGAACTCGCCGTTCAAATCGGCATTGCCGCTAATTGTCCGGCCTTTTTCAGACCAGGCCCAGACAAAAGCATCTATAGGCCTACCGTCATCCAGAGATGTTTTTCCTTTAACCAGGAGAGGAGTAACTGTATTTGCCTTTATAAAGATAAGTTTAACTTCCTTGGTTTCTCCCGAACCGATACTGACGCTTTGCTCGACAGGTTTTATATATCCGGCCGTCTCCGGCAAAAAAGCCCTGACATAATATGTCCCGCTTTTAAGCGTCATTGTCGCATGGCCTTGGCTGTCGGTTTGAGTAAAGTTTGCGCCGACCGAATTAGTTGTAGGCGTTCCGGCTGTGGCGGCGCTATTTACGTCGGCAACAATACCGGCGCTGGGAATAGGGTTGCCCTGATTATCAACCGTAGTAACACTTAAGTGCGAGTCGAGAGCTGGAATGGTAACATTCTGAGTTGCGGATTCCGGTGTGCTGTTTTTTTCAAAATTAACTTCAGGATACGGCGTTGGAGACTTCCAGGCCATAGATGAATTCTTGGGAGACACTCCCAACACCCACGCTCCACCGCTGATATTTAAAGTGTAATTTCCTTTGGAATCCGTCGAAGTACTTATCCATTGGCCGGTATCCTTTGAGTAAGCGCCTACGTTCGCATCTGTAACTGGATTTCCGTTCGAAAAAGTTATCGTACCGGTAATGGTCTTAACTATCGGTAAAGGTATTGGTGTGGGAGTAGGTGTAAATGTCAGGACAAGTGTTATAACCGGTGAAGGTAAGGGAGTAAATGTAGGTTTTTCTGTGGGAACAGGAGTATAGGTTGGATAGGTCGACGGATAAGGAGTATAAGACGGCCTCGGAGTCGGAGTAAGGTTGGTAGACGGCGTTACTGACGGTGGTGGCGGATAAGTAGGATACGGGGTCGGAGTATGTGTCGTGGTCGGCAAAGGCGTAACCGTCGGATGATATGTCGGGCTCGGATAATAAGTCGGTGTTGGCAAAGGAGTAACGCTTGGAGAGGGCGGAGGTGGAGAACCGCCGGTACTTGTTGTTGAGAAATAATATATGACATATCCCCAAAGACTGGCGGAATTAGTTGATTGGGCTTTGTAGTAATAGTTTGTCGATGGATTTAATCCGTTAATGTAGATGCAATGATGTATTACATACGGAAAACCGGGTTGGTCTGTATCACACCTGTTTTGAGCTCCCAAAAAAGTACTTAAATTCGCGGTGCTTGTGCCGTATGAAAGTTGTGAATCCGACGGATCGTCGGTGTCCCATTTTATAAGCACGCTCCCGGTATTTACGTTCTCGGCTCTATAATTTGTCAGAACCGGAGCAGTCGTATCGGTCGTTTGAGCTTTAGCGATGAGCACGAACACAAAAAGACTGACGAACAAAAACAATACTAAATTTAGTTTTTTAGCCATAATTATAGTTTTTTATAACTTTAATAATTATAGCTAAAAGACATGCAATGAGCACGAAATAGATATCCACAAAAAAACTAAAGCAGGGGGACTAGCGGGTTCCGACCCCGCGACCGCGCTTCCACAGAGCGCTGTGATACCATTTCACCATAGTCCCCATTATTCGGATTGTTAAACCCTACTTATTTTACACTACTTTTCGACTATAGTAAATACACCAAAAATATGGTATAATCAGTTAAATGATGGACTTCTTAAAAAGACATCTTCATCCTCTCGGTGGCCGGATAATTTTCTGGAATTTAATGCTGCTTTTAGTCGTTAAACTCATCCTCCCCCATTCTCTTTTTCAATCGGCAACACTGCTCGAGTCTTTGCCGGCATTTAACTCAAGAGATGTCATAACTATCACCAATCAGGCCCGCGGCATAGCCGGTTTGCCACCGCTTAACACTGACCCCAAACTCGACCTGGCCGCTGAAGAAAAACTTGAAGATATGGCCAAGAACGAATATTTTGCTCATGTCAGTCCGTCCGGTATTAATCCTTGGCATTGGATACAGGATAGTCAATATAAATATTCCACCGCCGGTGAAAATTTAGCCATCGGATTTACAACCGCCCAAGACACGGTTCAGGCCTGGCTCAATTCCCCTTCTCACAAAGCAAACCTTCTCAATGCAAGTTACCAAGATATCGGGGTTGCCGTAAAAGGCGTTAGTATCGACGGTAAAGAAGGTGTCTTGGTCGTTCAAATGTTCGGCTCGCCTCACTTAAGCTATGGCGCAGCGGGCAAACCTTCTGTTCTGGCAATATCTCTAAAACCTACCCCGGCTCCCAAACCATTTCCGACAACTGTTCCTCAAACCAAAGGCGCGACTATAGCAATAGCCCAAGACGTTTCAAGCGATAGAAGTATCGCTCCGGTTGAAGCACCCCAGACATTCAAATTACAAGAAGAAGCAAAAGCAAATGACCTTTCCAGATTAGTTAACAATATTTTTGCCTGGTATGCTTTCGGTATCGCTATGGTCTCATTGTTTGCTTTCTTTTTCTATGAACGAAACAGAAATATGGCTTACAAAATGGCGTTCAATGTTGTCTTATTCGTTCTCGCCATAGCTGTTCCCACAACTCACATCTATCTCCAGGGCTGGATATTTTAGTCGGGATGCCGAGAGTCGAACTCGGTCTATCTGCTCCCAAAGCAGACGTACTACCGTCATACTCCATCCCGAAATTTATTTAATTTTATCTATTTCCGACCAGGGTTCCGGTCGGTTTTTTGCTTCGATAAGCTCATCTGCATGTTCGCGCCAAAATTTGTAATCTTTAGCCATTGCATCTCTCGCTTCGTTGTTATCAGTATGCACTAAAACCTTAAAACCGTCTTTTATCAACTCCGGATGTTCATTCATCAGCCATTTCAAAGCGCTTCTTCCTTCATTCTCCAACCCTGGTTCTCCTAAATCATTGTCAAAACTAACACCCTCAATATCTTCTCCATCTGTTATGGCTTTTTCAACTATTTCCTTAAATTCTCTGACATTATAAGCTCTCTCCCATCCAGGAGGTGTTTCTCTCAAATCATCTAAATATATTTTCATAGTCCCCTCGCGAGGAATCGAACCTCGATCAAGAGCTTAGAAGTCTCCTGTTCTATCCATTGAACTACGAGGGGGTCTCATCGATGGACCCTTGCAAATCTACCTAATTTTACTCCAAAAACCGCCCAAAGTAAAGAATCCGATTTTTTAACTTGACTTTGTGAAAATAGATGATAAATTCATAAAGGTTCGTTTTCAAAGGACGATGGCGAATGGATTACGAAACTCTAAGTGAGAGATTCAATGAAACAGAACGTACCCTTTTGGCTAAAATGAAAAAAGCCGGGTGTACCGAGTTGGCAATAGCAAAGACAAATTATCAAGGCGGTTCTTCCGCTTTGCTGCTCCACAGCGACGGTTCCTGGAGCGTAAGTTCCGCAATGGGCGGCTATCACATCAATAACCCTCTTCTCGAGAAGCTTCTTGAAAAGTACGCAAAACTTACCGACCATAAATTCTTAGACCAGGTCGGTTCCTATGACGACCGCTATGATTGCCAGAGAGTATATCTGAACGACCTTCAAAGATTTCTCGATTCAAACCGAAAAAGACTCTTAACCAACATGCTCAATGATATGGTTTCTGTTGAGCTTTCGTTACTGAAATAATCCGCCGGAAGGCGGTTTTTTATTTGTAAAAACCATAAGTTTATTGTATTCTAACGCGCATTGAACCTTGAAAAAAGAATGTTTTAATGCCCTATCCCCTTATCGGCAAGATACTCCGATTCACAGTAAGTTTTATAAAGAATTCGCTGAAAGGATTGGCTCTGATACTTCTCGTTTTGTGCCTGGGTTCATATTACTATGTTTTCCGATATACCGGAGATTTAAAGGATGATCGGGGTAAAAAGATCGACCTTCAAAAACTTGAAAAATCAAGTTTTGAAATTTCCTCCTCGGTCTCAACCGCGGACGGAAAAATTATCGGCCGGTTTTTTAATCAGGTCCGCTCACCGCTAAAAAGCGCTGAAATGCCCAAAGTATTAAAGGACGGATTTATCGCCGCTGAAGACAGAAGATTCAACGAGAAACGCCGCAATCATTCAGCCACAGACCTGGTATGCGATCCGTTGTATATTGACGGGCTTGATTCTTGCGCAATTTTAAGAGCCGGTTTCGGTATCTTAGTCAGAGCTCATAATCTTTCGGGTGCAAGCGGCATCCGTGCCCAGCTCGCCCGGATCCTTTATGCCGACGAGGTGGACGCTTTCAAAAACCGTGAACATACCGTTTGGCGCAAAATTAAAGAAGCTAAAATAGCCATTCAACTTAACCGCAGATTTTCAAAAGATGCGATAGTTGAAGGTCTTTTGAATTCTATTTATCTTGGCCACGGTGTTTTCGGCATCAATGAAGCAAGTCAGCGTTACTGGGATAAAGATCTTCGTAAAGACCAACTGACCCTGAAAGAAACGGTCATGCTGGTGAGTATGAATAAATCGCCTTTACTTTATTGTCCGATATTCCACAAACCGGATCTTTCCGACCCGGAATACAAAGCCAAGCTGACCAAAGAAAAGATCAGAGTGGGCAAAGCTTGGGACAGATATAACTGGGTACTTGAACATATGCTCGATGACGGTTATATCAACCAACAACAATTTGACGAATCTTACTTCAAAAAAGAAGATTTTGAGTCGTCTTATCTGAACAGAGATGAGCCGGAAGACCTTAAATTAGCCGAACTTCATCCTCTTAACAACCGCGACTACGGTTATTCCAACCGAATGGTTAAAGAGATCCTTCTTTCAGAAGGACACACGGAGAATGAGCTCTCATATCACGGCGGATTGGCAATTAAGACAACCATTGATTCGAGAATACAAAAAATAATGTCCGAAGAGTTTGATAAGCAATTGACTCTTCTGAATCAGGGTATAAGCTCCGAAAACAGACTTGAAGGCGCCTTTATCGCCATTGACGTTCCGACCGGAAATATTCTGGCTTTGTCAGGTGGAAGTGATTTTAACCTGACCCAGTATAACCGGGTCATGGCCTCCCGCTCACCAGGGTCAGGATTTAAACCTTTCACTTACGCCGCGGCGATAGAATATTTTGATTATGATTTTTTCAGCAAGATCTGCAACTGTCCCTTCTCAATGAAGGGCTCGGCCCCCGGCAAACGCTGGACGCCTAAGAATTTCAAAGAAGATAACCCTGTCGCTTTCGGCTATCAAGACCTCGCCTACATGCTTATCCGTTCGGTCAACTTGGCAACCCTTAACTTAGCTCGTTCTCTGCCCGGCGAGATAAAACCGGTCATTAAATTGGCTCAAAATTTCGGCGTCTGGGGCAACCCAGGCATCGTCCGAGATTCAGGCGGTGAGTTCTGGCTCCGCCGTCCGGGTTATCAAATATCAGGCGGACTGGTTCCGCTCCTGCCGACCGCCATTGGCGCTTCCGATGTGAATATGCTCGAACTGGCGAATGCTTATGCGGTTTTTTTCAGGAACGGAATTTATATGAGACCCACCCTGATAAATGAGATCCGCGATGCTGATAATCATGAAATTTTTGAAGCCCGGACCCCCGGGAAAAAACGGGTCATCTCCGAAGAAACTTCCGCCAAAATACTCGCAATGATGCGGGGTGTGGCCAAGATCGGTACTGCCAAGATATCAATGCGCAACATTGAACAACCTGTCGCCTGTAAAACCGGCACTTCCGACGGACCACGGGACGTGTCTATCTGGTGCGGAACCCCGGATATAATCATCGCTCTTCGTTTCGGTCATGACGACTATCGAGTTATCGAACTTCCTGAATACATGAAAAAAGTTAGTGGCCGCAGCGATATGCAGGTTTCCGGCGGCTGGGTCGCGGGTCCATTGGCCCGTAAAATGTTCGACCGGATATATTCCGAGGTCCGGCCGAAGTCAGAATTTTCTGAAAAAGTAGGAATCTATACTGAAACATTGGTTGAACATTATAAAAACCGGCAATAGCCGGTTTTTTAATTTAATCTGATTAATTTAAGCAAAAAACTAAGCGTTTTTAAAAAAAATAAAAACCGCTATATGATTTAGCGGCTTGGAGCATCTCCAAAAGTTGCGATACAAGTTATATTCCTAACATATCCTTTCTTTTTGTGGTCAAGTTCCGGAAGAATTAGCAGACTTGTCATCGCGCCAAATTCCACTTCGCGTTGATTGATTTCTTTCTGTAGTGAATCTGTGAGATGATGCGAAGGTAAACCAAATGAATTTCTTTGATAGACATCTTCTGATTCTCCGTTCCCAAATATCGTAACTACCTCGACTTTGGTCATATTACTCCCTGACAGCAAGGTGCTGTGTGGAATATTATATCAAAATCCATAATACAGTCAAGATTTAACATCCGAATGTTATAAAATCAATTAAGAGGACGGCTTAGAACTTAAAAAATCGATCTTCGCTTATTTAGGTTCGAACCTATGTACCAATATTTAATTAATATAAAGAGGGTTCTATTGAACCCTCGGAAGATTAGCAGGCGGTAAATCTAATGGTAACCGTGTAATTAGATAAACCTTAACGACATTGTTCGAAGTACAGCCGGTTGTTCAGATGGGGTATCGCTATACTCGTAACTTACAAGTTGCAACTCTTCTAAAATACCGTCTTTATTATAACTTCCGTCTGGATTTAGAACCCTTGCTTTCACATTCCAATAAGGCAAAGAGTCTGAGTCACACCCGGAGTCACCCTGACCTTGATATGGTGTACTTGGATGGTGTTCAACTTTCTCAACCACACATTCGCCTGATTTTCCAAGGAAGACATCGCCTAGATCAAGGACTTTCATTGATAGTCTCCTTTTAAACAGCGAGTATAATCTATATCAAATAATCTATTTTGTCAATACTTCAGGTTCGGACCTCTTGATATTGAGATGTTAACTTGGCTATTTGGGAATTCTGACCAATAATTTCCTGTTACGAGCGGATTAGTATATGACGTTAGCCGTCTCGCCAAGGACGGACGAGCCTCGCTAAAGGCGGGAACCTATTTTATACAAGAAAATAATTTATTCTGTATTCCAAATTTATCAACTGAGACAGCTAAAAAAAATTAAAAAGGAGCATTTAATTGCTCCTAAGATTTGAGATTAGATTTTATAAACGAGGCTGTTATCCAAACATAATGTCCGCCAGTATTGCCCATAAATGAATCTTTTTTAACGGATTCTGGAAGGAGACTAAGTCCCTGTTCTGATAATTCTTTACTAGCAGTACCAAACTTTTCCAAGGCTTCGTCCATATGCCAAGTAGGGGCACCAAACCCCCAACCTCTTACTGAAAGCACATAGACATCTCCAACTTGGACACCTTTTACATCAGGATCATTGTTAATTAGCTTGATAGAAACTGGGGTTAACTCGGCAACCTCTTGCCTTTGGTTCGATGGTGAACATCCACTGGAGGCAAGGAGGAGAACTAAAAAGAACAAGCTTGATTTCATAGGACAGCTCCTTAAGTCTAATCTATTTGATGAGATTATATCAATACTAAAAATAAAGTCAAGATTAGGGTTCGGACCTCTTGATATTGAGATGTTAACTTGGCTATTTGGGAATTCTGACCAATAATTTCCTGTTACGAGCGGGCCGTCCGATCTTTGACCGAGACGAGCCTCGCTCAAAATTTGCTTACAAATTTTGAGCGGGATACGGGAGTCGAACCCGTCTCTTGAGTTTGGAAAACTCATGTATTACCGATATACGAATCCCGCCTGCGCTTTGCTTCGGCGGGCAGGCCCGCTAAAAACAATTAGCCGTAAAAAAATTATAACAAAAATCCCAGTTTTCTCAATATCTGGATATCCTTTGTTCGATCACAAATTTTATTATATTATCTCCTTACTGGTCCTTTTAAAAACAGGCGTCATGGATAAGAGAAGATACTTGGCCTTGTTATTCAGTTTTTTCTTCATCTTGATAGGAATTGAAATCATTCTTACCAGAATAGTGCCGTCCATCCATCTGTTTGGTCCGCAACTTGCAATAAATTCCGGACAAAATTATGTTTTTTCTGAAAATACCGTCGAATCGGACGAACAGTTGCCGGAAAAAGTAAAACAAGCCTTCAAAAGCACTATTGCCATAAGTTCAGAGATAAAGCTTAAAAGACAAATATTATTTTTTACCTCCGATACTTACAAAAGCGGCGGAACGGGTTTTTATACAGAATCTGGAATATTCATAAGCGCCAGGCACATTTTCCTGATACCGATGACAGAGATGGAACATAATGGTTTACGATTTTCTTTTGATAGTAAGGGTTTACCTGTAAGCGAGCACTATGATTATGGTTTTTTTGCCACATACGAACTTAATAAAAAAGCATCTGATTTTCCGATAGAACTTATCGGCATGGGGGACCCTTATTCTATCCGGGATATGGCTGCGTTCAAATCTTCAAAAACACCTCTTCTTTTACAGCCTCTTGAACTGGAAGACAAGGTGTCATTGGATGAAAAAGTTTACGTAGCCGGAAGAGTTCCCATCTTAGCTTCGGATAATGATTTTCAGATAAAGAACAATGATGGAAAAATAAAGTTAATGGATTTTATCAATTATGTTCTCAATGGAAATATTAAAGCTATCATAACCGAAACTCCGGGGGTCAGAGACGGCGGATTGACCAAAATCTACCGCATCAGATCAAGTCCCGAACCGGGGTTTTCCGGCGGTCCGGTTTTTAACCGGAACGGCAAAGTTATAGGATTAACGATATCAAAAACCTCTAATTTTACTTATGCAATTTCCGCAGAAGATATAAACAAGTTCATCGCCAAACTCAAAAGAGACGGTAAAATATAATTATCAAATAAGAAAAGCCCACATGGGCTTTTTTAATTTAAGCGGATATCATTTCGTTGATACGCGGAATGGCATTCCAACCGGCTCGCCAGCCTTTATTGATACCTTCTCGTAATTGTTCGGTATTAAAACTGCTGAAATGTATATCCGGCAGCGGTTCGGAATCGACGAAATAAAGATTAATCTTCTTTTTGCGGGCATAGGACAACCGTAAATGAGCATCTCTGGTGGCTTTGATATATTTTTCGACAGTTTCACGGACAGAATCGTCAAGTAAAACCCCTTGCCGCTTTATCATTTCTTCGAGTTTTTCAAGGTCCCTGTTCTGTTTATCCAGCTCTTTGAGGTCATTATTGACCCTTAAATAACCGAGTTCCGTTTTTCTGCTATTCTCGGAAACATTCAGGTCAACTTCGCGGTTAAGAGTTTCAACCCAATTTCGTAATGGTTTATTAATCGGGGCTTCAGTTGTTGAATTGTAATGCAAAACAACAATATTGGTATAACCTTGTTTAATGGCAAAATGAATCGGCATATTGCTTAGAGCCGCCGTATCGGCGATCGGATCATCGTTTTCATGGCGGCCAGGAGCAAAATGGCCGTAGACACGGAGACCGTTGATAAGTTTGCGGACATATTTCCGGTTTCTTATATCCGGTTCGAGATCTTTGTCTTCCGGCTTGAAATTGGTAACGCTGACCCAGCCCTCGTTGTGCCAACCGTCAAGATATAATGGCGGACTGGAAAGTATCTGGTCGAGTCTCCAGCCGGCTTTATTCAGATTAACGGACGGCATTTCTATTTTTATCGGTGAATTAAAAATGGCGTCAAAATCAAAAGAACTCATCAGAAGCGGAAAAAGATCGTTGTCATAAGTTAGAAATGATTTACAGTTAAATATATCTTTTACGGCTTTTTCGGATATTTTAAGAGCTACGGGCACCATCGAAAGAAGGGCCAGATATCTTTTAACAGGGTCCTGGATCTTACCGGTGGCGTGAGCGCTGATGATCAGGCCAAGCATGGAAACAAAATCTATTGCCGCTCTTTTTTTGAGATCAGGATGGAGACTGACAAAATGTTTTTTTCTTAAATTTAAGAGAATATGCTCGATCTCTAAAAACTTTTCTTCGGAACGTTGAACAGCAATTGAAGCCGGAATTCCTGCCACAGAACTGGTACATATATATGCGGGTTCTTTTAGAAGTTTGCCCTCCTGATAAGCCGTAAGTAAGGCATGAAGCGCCCCAACATGAGGTGCTAATCTTGAAAAAGTACCGGGCATACAGATCGCCCATTCCTGCATATAAAATCCTTGTTAAGGATCTTTTGTTACCGTCTTTATACAATATTCAACAATCACTGTCAAAAACGTAAAAACCCCCGAAAGCGGGGGTTTTTACAATAGTGTTAATAATATTCCAACAGGTTAGAGAGCCAACCTGCCTGCCGGCAGGCAGGAATATTATCCTACTTAACAGCTTCTTTGAGAACTTTGCCTGGAGTGAATCTGGGCTTCTTCGAAGCGGCAATATGGATCTTTTCGCCGGTCTTCGGGTTGATGCCTTCGCGGGCTTTGCGGTTGGCAATTTTGAAAATGCCGAAACCGGTGATATTTACCTTCTCTCCTTTGCGAAGAGCTTTGGTAATTTCATCAATAAAAGCCTCAAGCCATTCCAAAGACTGTTTCTTCGGAACGTTCATTCTTTCAGCTAACATTTGGACTAATTGTCCTTTTTTTACTGGCATGATTATAACTGGCTGGGCGCTCTGCTATTGCCTTCGGCAATTAAGCAGTAAACTTTTGACTGACTTCTTCGTTAAAAGCTCCGGTCCTCCTTCACCATAGTTATACTATGGCTCAGTTCGGTCCTGGCTTTTGCCTTGAATTCAGTCAAACCAGCTGCGTCATTAAGATATTTATTTTAATTGTATCGACCTTACAATTTAACCAACCCTTCAATTATCGAGGTTTTATGCGGAAATTGCAACACCCCTGTTGATAAACATCAAAATATCTCGGTTTTTTTCACAAAATAACTTAAAATCATTATCAGCTTATACTAAAAAGCTCAAAGATAATTAGAACTTTTACTACCTGGCATACTCGACCGCCCTCGTTTCGCGGATAACATTAACTTTGATCTCCCCGGGGTATTTCATTTCATCTTCTATCTTTTTGGCAATATCCTTGGCCATTTTGAGAGCGCCGAGGTCATCAATTGCGGTAGGAGTGACAAATATACGTAATTCCCTGCCCGCCTGAACAGCATAAGATTTCTCCACACCTTCAAACGAATTGGATATCCTCTCGAGTTCTTCAAGACGTTTTAGATATATCTCAACAGTATCTTTTCTGGCTCCCGGTCGGGCACCCGAAATCGCATCCGCTGCTTGGACGATTCGGGATTCAACCGTTGCGTATGGATATTCCTCATGATGAGCTTCCATTGCTTTGATGACCTTGTCATCCATGCCGAACTTCTGGAGAATTTTGCGTCCGATCTCGACATGCGTTCCTTGGACCTCATGGTCAACTGCTTTACCGATATCATGGAAAAGTGCGCCTTTTCTGGCCACGCTGACATCGGCCCCAAGCTCTGCCGCCATCATTCCGGCGAGATGGGACATTTCGATTGAGTGAAGCAGAACATTCTGGCCAAAACTGGTTCTGAAAGCCAGGCGGCCGAGGAAATAAGTAAGACGCGGGTCAACCGCTCCGATACCGGTTTCGAACACGGCCGCCTCCCCCGCTTCTTTTATTTTTTCGTTTATTTCACTCTTCGCTTTTTCAACCATTTCTTCTATCTTGGCCGGATGAATACGTCCGTCAGCGATAAGTTTTTCAAGAGCCAATCTCGCGATCTGTCTCCTGACCGGATCAAATCCTGAAATGACCAAAGTCTCTGGAGTATCGTCGATAATTATATCCACCCCGGTCAGGCGTTCGATGGTTTTGATATTGCGTCCTTCTTTTCCGATTATTTTACCTTTTATCTCATCCGAGGGCAGACTAACCACGGTCGTCACCGCATCCGCGATTTGAGAAGCGGCATAACGCTGAACCGATATGGCTAAGATCTCTTTGGCTCTTTTATCCAATTCCTCTTTGTTTTCCTGTTCAAGTTTTACCATTCTCTTATAAAGTTCGTCCTTAGAATCTTCTTCGACTTTCAGGAAAAGTTCTGATTTTGCTGTTTCTCGGTTAAGACCGGCCACCCTTTCAAGTTCGGTTATCTGCTTCTGGCGGTTTTTCTCCATTTCAACCTTTAAATTGGCCAAGTCCTGGGCCTTTGAGAGGAGGACTTCTTTTTCCGACTTTAATTCCTTGGCTTTGGTTTCGAGTTCGTTCTCTTTTTTAGTAAGCAAATTCTCTATCCTTGATAGCTGGGCATTTCGTTCTTTTTCTTCTTTTTTTACATCCTCGAGGGCTTCGATCGCCTTATTTTTTGCCTCGAGAAGTATGTCTTGAGCTTTTGACTTTGAATCCGAGAGGATATCTTGGGCCTTTGATTCGGCCTGTGTTACCCGCCTACTTGTTATAACGTGCCGTGCGAGATAACCAATTATGATACCGGGTATCAATGCCGAAACTGCCGCGATAAGCGGACCTAAACTTGGGAACATATTTTTGAAAAGTTGAGTGCATCGAACTAACGCAACGTTAGCCCAGAATTAGAGGCTTCTTAGAAACATTGGTTCAGAGATGGATATAATACTAAGCATAAGTTGCGTTATGGAAGACTAAACTAATATTAAAACTAACCAACATAATTATTGTATCAGACCTTGTTTTTTGATGCAATACTTGATTTACTACTTACCAATTTATAGCGTATACTTAATCATATGCGACCAGTTGTACTTACAATTTTGGACGGCTGGGGTTATTCGCCGCAAAGCGTCGGAAATGCGATTTTGAACGCAAAAAAGCCAAATATAGATTTTATAAACGCAAATTATCCGTCGTTGCTCCTTCAGGCTTCGGGCCAGGCCGTGGGCATGACCTGGGGTGAAGCCGGCAACAGCGAAGTCGGTCATTTGAACTTGGGAGCCGGCAGGATAGTTACCCAATATTTAAGCCGGATAAACAAAGACATCGAAACCGGTGAATTTTTCAAGAATCAAGCTCTTCTGAAAGCCGTCGAGCACGCCAAACAGAACAATTCTAAATTCCATATTGCCGGCCTTTTAACTTCCGGCTCTGTCCATGCATATTTTAATCATATCGGAGCATTGGTGGAACTGGCCAGCCGTAACGGCCTGAAAAACATAAAAATCCATCTTTTTACCGATGGAGTTGATTCGGGCCTGAAAGAAGGGCATCTTCTTTTACTGAAACTTCAGGACCAGTTAAAAAACTATCCCGACGCCAAAATTGCGACCATCGTCGGCCGGTCTTTGCCGATGGAAAGAAACAACGGCTGGGACCTGACCAAAAAAGCTTATGACCTACTGGTGAATGCCGAAGGGGAATTAACCGATGACCCGGGTAAAAAACTCGATGAATTTTATGCCCAAGACATTCATGACAATAAGATCCCACCTCTCGTTATCGACAAATCAGGGTCAATAACCGAGAATGATTCCCTTGTTTTTTTTAACATCAGAGAAGACAGTATGCGCCAGATAACTCGAAGTTTTGTTGAAAAGAATTTTGAGTTTTTCCAAAGAAAAATATTTTCAAATCTGACCGTAGTAGCCATGGTTCCTTACATAGAAAGTCCCGACTTGCTGGTCGCCTATCCGGCTCCGGAAATTAAAAATTGCTTAGCGGAAGTCCTGTCCAATTATGGTAAAAAACAACTCCATGTTGCTGAAAGTGATAAATACGCCCATGCGACTTATTTTTTTAACGGCCTTAAAAACCAACCCTTTAACAATGAGACTGATACGTTCATAAAATCAGAAAGGCATCCTGAAACAGAACCGCAGATGATGGCCAGAGAAATAACGGTCAAAATTATCGAGGAACTGAACCAGGATATTTATGATTTTATTATCATTAACTATGCCAATGCTGACTTAGTTGCCCATACCGGCAAGCTCGACCATACCGTAACAGGGGTTGAAACGATAGATGAGTGCATCGGGAAATTAAGAGAGGCGGTTTTTCAAAAAGAAGGGGTGATGATAATAACCGCTGATCATGGCAACGCCGAGTCTCTTATTTACCGGAGCGGTGAAGAAGAATCGCGCCACAATTTAAATCCCGTCCCTTTCTACGTTATCGTCAAAGAATACGAACGTCACCGGACCGAAGAAGAGCTTAAGAGTTCATTTGGTCAGACCAAAGGAGTTCTGGGCGACGTCGCTCCAACCATCCTTCAGATAATGGGTATCCCACAGCCGGAAGAAATGACCGGAGACAGTTTATTTGAAACTCTGGGCTAAGTTATTTTAATATTCCTCCGCCCAAAAGTTCTTCGCCTCTATAGAAAACTGCTGACTGACCTGGAGTGATCGCCCGGATAGGTTTTTTAAACTTCAATTCACCTTTTTTATTTAGAGAAGCTTTTTCAGTTCTGGTTCGGTATCTTATTTTAACCTCGATATTCGTCGGAAGTTTTATTTTTTTTAACCAGTTGATATCGGCAACTCTGGCAACTCGGTTCTTCAAATCAATATCTTTTCCCACATAGACTGTATTTTTTTTAATGTCTTTTTTGGTCACATAATAAGGACCTTGGCCGTTCTTAATATCGAGGCCGTGTCTTTGGCCGATGGTATAATAACAAACTCCGTCGTGTTTTCCGATAACTTTTCCGTTCTCAATTATCTTACCAGGTTTGGGTCTGATATAATTTTTCAGAAAACTTTTCATATCTAACGGGCCGATAAAACAAACACCCTGACTGTCTTTTTTATCATGATTAGGCAGGCCATATTTTTTTGCCATTTTTCTGACCTCCGGCTTAACATATTCGCCGATAGGAAATAAACAATATCTAATTTGTTTCGGAGTCAAAGTCCAGAGAAAATAAGACTGATCCTTGTTCTTGTCGATGGCTTGCCACAACCCGGAATTTCCTTTCTTTTGTCTGACATAATGGCCAGTAGCAATGAGGTTGGCGCCGTTTTTAAGGGCTTTCTTTAAAAACAGGCCGAATTTTATTTCTTTATTGCACATCACATCAGGATTCGGCGTCCGGCCGGACCTATATTCTTTTATCATGTAATCGGTAACTTCTTTTTTGTATTCCTTCGAAAAATCCCAGGTCAAAAAAGGAATACCTAAAACCGAGGCCGCCCGCAGAGCATCCTCCCGGTCTTTCTGCCAAAGACAAACAGTATTTTTTGGCTGCCAGGGTTTCATAAAAACACCGGTCACATCATAACCTTGTTCCTTAAGGAGCGCCGCAGCTACGGATGAATCTACACCTCCCGACATCGCCACATATATTTTTCTATTTGTTTGACCCTTCATTAATTGTGTATTATAACAAAAAACTGGCGTTTTGCCAGTTTTATTGGAATAGACCAAGGTCTCTTATCATCTTGAATTTTCTTACAAAATCAACCGTTTCCCTGATTGCCAGACTTATAGTTCCGCTTAAAGGTTTATATTTGCTCGAACCTCCGTTATAAGCCGCGGCCACAACCTCTTCAATCTGATTATCATTTTTAGAATTAAAGATATTTTTGGCGTTTGCCGTTGAACGGTTTACCATACCCAATATCTCGGCAAGTTTGGAATCGACGACCAGAACCGAAGCTTTAATACCGTTTACCACATCAACTCTTCCGATATCAATATCCCTTATCAAACCGGCATCGGAATTCCCCCTTCTGATACCTTCATAGGTTCCCGGCATTATCTGACCGAGACCAAGCGCGCCGGTTTTGGAATAAGTATAGCGGAACGTTTTGTCCTTATTCGCACCAAGTCTGACAAAAACCCTTTCAGCCAGACGCCGACCGTTATCATCCGAGGCAAAGATCCGAGCGGGATCGGTTTGTTCGGTAAGAAAAAGTGTTTTGATGAAAGTTTGAGAAATAATATCGGTAACGTTTGAACTTGAATAGGCGTGAGAATTCACGCCGCTTTCATCAAGTTCGCGGTAAGCTTCGGCAACTTTGTCATTAAGAAAAGTTTTACCAGCGGTTACCATCTCCTGACTATGGATACCGTCAGAATAAGGAACATAGACCACATCCGAATATCTTTGACCTGTACGATCTTCCGGATAAGCAAGGTCGTCATTTGAAATAAGAAATTTATTCGTAACCACCACATAACGCCCAAACTCTTGAGTCCCGGCTTTAACGATACCGAGGTCTGAATTATGGTTATTCCACCAATTGACCAGAACCGTATAATCGTTCTGGGAATCAGCCGGCATAAAATAAGGGATGTTGCCCGGATTATCCTGATAGGTTCGTCTTAAAGAATTGGCCGAATTTACGTCATCTTCGTTCAACCAATATCTTTCGGTAAAAACATCGCAATTGTTCTTGTCCAAAATCGCCAATTCAACCTGTCTTCTTATCAGCTGATAAGTGGTTCTTTGGCCTTTTTTAAGCTTTTGAGTTTGGGTTCGTTCAACAAACTTAAGAGGCACGGAAGCGATAAGAAGTTTCTTTCCGGTCTCGATACTGTCCATAATGTTGCATTCTTTAGCCTGGACCGGCTGAACGGTATTTGCTCCGGCAAAATCAATTATTCGGCTTGGTAGAAGTTCCCCGGCTTTTACTCTGACGTAAAACAAACTTAGAATAACCAGAAGAAATACGAGCCAAAATATCTTTTTATAGGTTTTGACCATTTCTTTCACCATTCTACTATAATTTTTAAAAAACAATAAAGAAACCATAGAGCTTACGGTCATAACTGTCAAATTTGATGAAACTATAGATTGGCTTCTATCTCCGTAGCTTTGTTCAATACTGCCCGGGCATAATAGTTGCAAATACTTGAAGTACAGGAAGGATTTCCGGCGATATAAGCTTTAGCCGCTTTCGTTTCACCGGTCCAGTCTTTTGTAGTGGCGCCGCCCGCGGCCAATTTAATAGCCGAAGCCATAAAGGCATCTTCAATATTCCAAGGATTCGCAGGATTGTGTCCGGTCAGGCGGGAAACCTGGTCTTGATAAGCAAGCCATATCGAAGGTAAAAATTGGGCCGGCCCGAGAGCGCCGCCGCAACCGTAATTCGGTTCGGCTGAAACTTTAACCGTGTTCGGGTCAAGACCAAGTTCCCCGACGATCGTCAGGAAAGCATTTTTTTCCGTTTCTGCCCGGCTCGGTTTATGCAGGCGCAGATAACACTGATACATATCATCCATCCAATTCCCTTTTCCAACATTTTTACCGAGACCTGATTCTATTTCGAGAATTCCTATCAAAAATGCCGGCCTTATTCCGGTGGCAATAGCCGCCAATTGGCCATATTTAACGGCTTCCTCCGCGGTAACCCCGTTTTGTTCCAGATAAGTTATTTCATTCTTTATCGCTTCAATATCCGCCTGGGATTTTTGGACTAATTTTTGGAATTTAGCTTCTTGGCCTTTGGTTTCGGTCAAGAGTTGGTTTTTGGAAGATTTAGTATCGTTCAGAGAACCTTTTGCCACTTCCTGGAAATGCTTCATCTGTTCCAGGTCTGTTTTTTTGTTCTGAAGATCTTCCTGTTTAGTCTGGAGGTCAGTCTTTAAGTTTTTGATGTCATTGATTGTCAGCTGTAAATTATCCTGATTGGTCCGGATATTATCGATGTCAATGAAAAAATCAGACAGAGTAGCATTTTTAAGAAGGACTTGGGTCAGGTTTTTTTGATCATTTTCATAAGCGATCTGAAGATATTGGCCCAGAGCCGCTTTATGCTTATTAAGTTTGTCGGTTGCATCAGATATTTTATTTTCAGTATCGTTGATATCTGAATTCGTATTATCGATTGATAAGGATAAACTCTTTATTTCAAGGGTCAGCTGGTTTATCTGGGCGTTTAGATTATTTATTTCAGATTGTAGGGTTTTTGACTGGGACTGGCTTTGTTCTATTTGTGACTGATATTGTTCTATCTGCTGCTGTATCATCTCGATCTGCTTTTGTCGGCTGTTTATCTCATCTTGAGTCGAAGCAAAGGATACGGCTGGCACCGCAATGATAAAAGAAAAAAGAACGATTGGGATAAAAAATCGCATTATTTTATTATCATAACCCGCTGTTATATAAAAATCCAATTATTCTGAACAAAAAATCAAATAATGTTGATATTATCTGATGACTATTAGGGTCTTACATTATATAATGACGTCATTGGGGACCCTAAGTTTCATAAATGGGTAACATCCATTCAAATCTCCAACAAAATTTTGACTGGTATCGGAAATGGCACTCTCATCCGCGCCATGGACATCTCCACTGGGCGTTGTTTTTGGTTTTTTCACTTTCATTTTTTTCGGCCTTTTCAAACCTAATATATCTTTATCCGGCAACTAACTTCGCCCGCGCTCAGACTCCAACACTGATATCTGCTCCGGTTTTTATTTATAACATTTCTCCTTCAAGCGGTTGGGTCGGCACTTATCTCATTATCTACGGCTCTAATCTTTCAAATGCAGTTGACTTTACTGATTCTTCCGGAACGATCCGGACCGTTACAGGGAATATCGATTCATTCAACACTTCTGTCAGTTTACAAATACCTATTTCCTTCAGTCCCGGTTCTTATTCGGTAAAAATAAAAACCTCAAACTCTCTTGGTTTTAATGTTTTGAGTAATACTATCGGGGCAGCCGCGGCCAGCGATAATGGTCCGGTAATTTATGGTCTTAACAAAACGGTTTTATTTGTTGGTGACGAACTTGAAATATCGGGCGCTAATCTCGGCTCGGCTATCGCTCTGACTGACCGGAATAATCAGGTCGCGACTTTTAGCGGTTCTCTAAGCTCTGACGATACAAATGTAAATATGACTGTCCCCGGTTACTTTACTCCCGGTGTATACACTCTCGCCGTCGGGGGTCCGACAGGGTGGGCAAAATATCAGGGCTACGTAACCATTCTCGGCTCCGACTCTCAAGCATCTTCAGCCGGCAGTTCCTCCTCCTCCAATCCTCCTGCCACCAGATTCGAAGAGCTGATAGGTTCTGTCTTCTC